>UQCC01000016.1 GCA_900539325.1 uncultured Eubacterium sp. | reverse complement strand
GCTTCTGCATTAAAATGCAGAGGTCTCCACAGGAGACCCGCACCCTTTACACAAGAGAGGCTCAAATCGATTAGTTTATTTTTAATGGCGTGATTCAGGGACTTTATCGACAGTCTGATATTCTTTCAGTTTTAAAATAACATATATTTATACTTATTGCAACACATTCCGCAAATATGATATAATAAGTATATATTAAAGGGGTTGGTATTATGAAAAAATGGTACAAGGGCGACACCCATTTGCACACAACAAATTCCGACGGTAATATGACGCCCGAAAAGCTGATTTCGGAATGTAAAAAAATCGGCCTTGATTATATGATAATCACAGACCACAACTACAACACGATTAAGAAAAGCCGATTTGACGGCGATATGCTGATTATTCAAGGTCAAGAGCTTACAGACGAACCGGGACATGTTAATGTTTGGGGTGCAAAAGTTCCGCACGACCCGCCGCACAAACTTGACACCGTTGAGGATTACAAAAAGCTGATTGACGCAAGCCGAGAAGCCGGAGCAACAATTTCGCTCAATCACCCGTTTTGCTCAAACTGTCCGTTTTTGCTTGACAAAGACGAATTTAAATTTGACACGGTTGAGGTTTGGAACACCGTTCAGCACTCCGACAACCTGAAAAATATGGAGTGGTGGCACAAACAGTTGCTCAAGGACAACAAAATTATGGCTGTGGGCGGCTCGGACCATCACAGATATTACGGCCCCGTATCGTTTCTTGCCGTGCCGACAACCTATGTTTTGGCAGAAGAAAAGACTGCCGACTCAATCCTAAAAGCCATCCGTGAGGGCAGGAGCGTTGTTACAAACTCGCCTAAATCGAGTATGATTTACTTAACCGTAGGTTCGGCTCAGGTGGGCGACACGGCAAAACTGTCCGAAAACGACACGGCGGAAATAACAATTACAAAATTCAAAAAAGGTCACAAACTTGTAGTTTACAACAACGACAAGGTGATTTTTACCCACACGGCGGAAAAGAATTTCAAAACTTGGTCGGCACAGTTTAAAATCAAAGAGGCAGGCTTTATCCGTGCCGAAATAGATTACAACCTCGGTCCGGTATCAACAAGGGTTGTGGCATTTGCGGAGAGAACCTTCCTCGGCAACAGAGGAGTCAAAAAGACAAACAAAACAATGCCGGAAATGTTTTGGGCATTTACAAATCCAATTTGGATAGAATGACAAATTTTCATTGAATTTTTTGGCATTTCTGCTATAATATTTGTGATATTTTACGTTCGGAGCAAAACTATGACAAAAAGTGATTTTGAAAAAATTGAACAAATAACCGTTGACGAGATGAAAACGCTTGACAGCAATGACTATACGGTTATCGACATCCGTGACGAAATTGCATTTACCTACGGCACAATCAACGGAGCGGTGAACATTCCGCAGGCAAAACTTGAAGAAAGTCTTGACACTCTGCCGAAAGATAAACTTCTCATCATCTGTTGCAAAAGCGGCATTATCAGCGACCCGATTGCCGAAAATTTAAGACAGCACGGCTATCTTGCCGCAAACCTCAAAGACGGATACTACGGCTATATGCTGTCGGAGCTCAAGGTGAATTCAAACAGAGCAAAGGACATTGAGCGAAGCATAAACAAAAAGTTCCACAAAGAGATTTGGAGCAGATTTACTGCGGCACTCAACGATTACAACCTTGTTGAAGAGGGCGACAAAATCGCCGTTTGCATTTCGGGCGGCAAAGATTCAATGCTTATGGCAAAGCTTTTTCAGGAACTTAAAAGGCACAACAAGTTTCCGTTTGAAGTCGTTTTTCTTGTTATGGACCCGGGTTACAGCCCCGAAAACAGAGAGATTATAGAGAAAAACGCAAAACTTCTCAACATTCCGATTACCGTGTTTGAATCGAATATTTTTGAATCGGTTTTGCATATTGAAAAATCGCCTTGCTACCTTTGTGCAAGAATGAGGAGGGGTCACCTCTACAACAAGGCAAAGGAACTCGGCTGCAACAAAATCGCACTCGGTCATCACTACGATGATGTTATCGAAACCGTGCTTATGGGTATGCTTTACGGCGGTCAGGTGCAAACAATGATGCCGAAACTTCATTCAACAAACTTTGAGGGAATGGAACTTATCCGCCCGATGTATCTCATCCGTGAGGACGACATCAAACGCTGGCGTGACTACAACGATTTACACTTTATCCAATGTGCGTGCAAATTCACCGACACCTGCACCTCGTGCAATCCGGACAATGCCTCAAAGCGTCAGGAAATCAAAAATATGATAAGAGAGATGAAAAAGGTCAACCCGCAGGTTGAAAGCAACATCTTCCGCAGTGTTGAAAATGTAAATATCGACACCGTAATTGCATACAAAAAGGACGGCGTAAAGCACAACTTCCTTGAAAACTACAATAAATAAAACTCGCTTAACCAAAGCAACCGCACTTGTCAAATTCAACAGGTGCGGTTTTTATTTAAATATTTAATCAAACTAAAATGATTGATTTTTGAGTGCTTCGCCGAGAGGCGTTTTTTTGATTTTAAGAAGCATAAGGCACGCAACAACAGTGTAGCTGACAATGCCCAAAACCACCATTGTTACATAACAGCTGTTTGAAACTATGTACGGAATATATCCCGTCATCTGCGTATAAATATACGACTTGAACGCCCAACGCAACGCAAGTGATATAAGCGGAACGGATATTAAAAGTGACGCAAGCACAACAAGCGAAGTTATGATTATATAAAGCTTGCCTATTTCAATATCCGAAAATCCGAGAATTTTTGTCATGGATACGGACTTGCTGTTTTTTTCAATAATCTGCTTTGTCAATATAAACATTACAAGCAGGAAAATGACAACGCCCAGTGCCTTAAACACCTTTACAAACTCCGTCATAGACACCTGCATTTGGGTGACAACTTTGGTCAAATCCTTTTCGGTAATAACGGTGGCAACATCGTCATCGCTTAAATCATCAAGTTTTGAATTGCTGAAGTATCCGTTGAAATAATCCGATTTTTCATTAAATTGAGTGAGATAATCGCCTCGATTCATAAACACGGTGATTGCGGCATCATAGTTATACACTCCGCCGACTTTGAACGAATAGGTTTTGTCTTTATACTGCTCTTTCAGCGTGAATTCATCGCCGGAGGAAAGTCCGAACTTTTCTGCCATTGCACTTGAAACAAGCACCTCACCCATCGGAATATTTTCGGTGATGTATTTGCTTTGATTTTCAACTCCGTAAATCGTTACATCATCGGTCATAAACTTTTTGTCGGTTGTTTGAAGCGAAGTCATACAGAATTTTTCGGCATCGGCATTTTCGCTTTCTGCCTCGTTAATCATAACATACTGATATTTTGAAAGCTGATTTTCCTTAACAATATTTGCATAATCATCGAGCAACGGACCATACATTGAGCCGAACACAACGAGAACTCCGGCAAGGAATACGCCCAAGGCAAGAGTAAGATACGACGGCACATTTTGGAAGAAAATGCGAAGTCGGAACTTTGAGAAAAACGGCATTTTCTTTGGAAGTTTTATCAGCCGTTTTTGTCCGCTTTCTTTAAGCTCGCCCCTGATGAAATTCAGCGGACTGATTTTAAGCTTCTTTGTAAGCATAGCAAAGTTTACAAGTATCATCAGAATAAACGGCACCACCGTTGTTTCCCAAAACGCATTCATATTCCACAGCATTTTGAATGTAGGGAGCGAATAATTTGAGTAATAGACTCCCACAAAAACCTTTTGGAAGAGCGTATACCCTAAAACATTGCCGACAATACTGCCCGCAAGCGTTACCGCAATCGGCAAAAACATATAGTGGCGAATCAGTTCGCCTTTTGAATAACCCATTGCACGGAGCGTGCCGATAACATTTGCCTCTTTTGTGATGGTGTTTGAGGTTGTAACGGCAAAGAGAAACGCAATGACAACCATAATGATATATGTCATCAGCATCATAGTCGCTTTGTCCGAGCCGCTGTCTTCTCGGGCGTACATAATGGATTTGTTGGTGTATTTTGCACTGTAATCCTTTATGTTGAGTATTCCGCTGTCGTCTATGCTGAATTTATCCGTAATTTTTTTAAGCGAAGCAAGGTCACGGTAAATTTGACTGCAATCGTAAAGTTTGGCGTCGCTTACTGCATCAACGATTTTATAGATTTGATTGTACATATCGTCAAAATCCATATCATCACTTGTTTTGTAATCGTCAAGATTGATTTTAGGTGCGGAATCGAGTGAGTCAAAATCCCACTCATCGCTGTTTTTGTCCGCATCTTCGAGAACCTGCTTTAGATTTTTGTACTGTTTTTCGGTAATACCGAGTTCCTTTGCCATCTTTGCCGTATCGTTTATACTTGCTTTTCTTATAGCGGCAAAATACTTTAATTCAAGCTCTTTTTCGGCAACATCAAATTCATCACGAAGGCTGTTTATGTACGGCTTTGCTTTTTTGTAAAGAGAATCCACCTGTGCCTGAATAAGCGGCTCATCGTATTCTTTGAGTATATTTTCAAGCGACTTCATCAAAAGTTCGCTTTTTGCATTTTCGGTTTCTTCATCTTCAACGGGAGTGTTGTACTTCCACGCATAATTAATTGTTTCGTGAGCATTTCCGATTGCGTTGTATCCGCTGTCGGTCATAACGGCAACTCCAAAACCAACGGCGTCAAACATCATATCCGCATTGCTTTTGAACAAAGCACTGTAATCGGACAATGCAATCAAGCCCGATACAACATACTTTTTTTCTTTTATTTTAAGGCTGTCGCCAACGGTGATTTTGTTATTGTCGGCAAACATACGGTCAACTGCAATTTCACTGTCCTTTGTCGGCATTTCACCGCTCATAAGACACTCTTTGTTAACCTCATTCCTCACCTTGTAAATACGCAGGGTTTTGTCTTTTTTAACGGTTCCTTCTTTATAGCTTAAATCATAAAGTTTTAGGTCGTTTTGGCTTTCTATTTTACCCAACAGTTCGTTTGACGGTCTGACATTAAATGCAAGATGACCTTCCTCTATGTTGCACTCTTCAGCCGTTGTTTTGAATTGTGCCGTAACCGAATTGTCGGCAACCATAAAGCCCGATGCCGCACCGATAAAGAACACTATAAACAAAAATATTGCAACATACTTGCCTGCATCGGAACGCAAATCACGCTTAAAGCGTTTATTTAATGGATTGTGCATTTTTGTTCACGCTCCTTACCATTCCAAATCCTTGGCAGACACTTTGTTTTCGTTTATATAATTCTTGCGAATTTCTCCGTCACGAAGCGTGAAAACCCTGTCTGCCATATTTTTTATTGCATCATTGTGCGTAACCATAATAACCGTGCTGCCGTACTTTTGATTGACATCTTCAAGGAGTTTTAGAATTTCCTTTGAGGTTTTGTAATCAAGTGCACCCGTTGGTTCATCGCAAAGCAAAATGTCCGGATTTTTAACAATCGCCCTGCCGATTGAAGTCCTCTGCTGTTGACCGCCCGAAAGTTGTGACGGGAGTTTGTCCGCCTGGTCGCTTATGCCGAGAATTACCATAAGTTCATCAATGTCAAGTGGATTGTCGCTCAAATATGCACCGACCTCAATATTTTCCCTTACGGTTAAATTAGGTATCAAATTATACATTTGAAATACATAACCGAGGTGTTTTCTGCGATACCGGGTAAGCTGTTTTTCATTCATAAGCCGTGTTTTTTCGCCGTTTACGGTGATTGTGCCCTCATCTGCCGATTCAATCGCACCGATGATGTTGAGAAGCGTTGATTTGCCCGAACCCGACGGTCCGAGAAGCACGCACATCTCGCCCTTTTCAATTTCAAGGTCTATACCTTTGAGCACTTCAATCTTGTTGTCGCCTGCACCGAAATGTTTTTTTATTCCGTTAATTTCAACAAAAGCCATATTGTTCTCCTATGCAGTTAGTCTATGCTAACTGTTTACTCTAATTTTAAGTTAGCACCTGCTAACTCACATTCATATTAGCACACTTATATAACTTTGTCAAATATTTTTAGAGTTGAAATGGCAAAAAAATCAATATATAATAAAAACATACTTATTTTAGAGGTGTTCGTATGACATTGCAACAGCTTAAATACCTTGTAACCGTTGCCGAATGCAAAAACATTACTGCGGCAGCCGAAAAACTGTACATATCTCAACCGAGCCTGAGTGCGGCAATTCACAGCCTTGAAAAAGAAATGAATGTTACGGCATTTGTGCGTTCAAACAAAGGAATGACCGTTACCAAAGAGGGCGAGGAACTTCTCTCATTTGCACGCAATCTGCTTGAACAGGCGGACATTATGAAAGAAAGATTTTGTACCGATTCAAACAGAAAGCCTAAATTTTGCGTGTCGTGCCAGCACTACTCGTTTGCCGTGAACGCTTTTGTTGATGTAGTGAACGAATACGACGCCGCAGAATACAATTTTACTCTGCGTGAAACCCAGACGGGCGAAATCATAGACGATGTTGCAAACGGCAACAGCGAGCTGGGAATTTTGTATTTGAGCGAAAGCAACGAGGATGTTTTGTGCAAGCTGTTTAAGAAAAACGACCTTGTATTTGAAGAAATATTTGAAGCGTTGCCGCATATTTTTATAAGCAAAAATCATCCGCTTGCCGACAAAGACTGCATAAGCCTTGAAGAATTAAAACCTTATCCTTATTTGGTGTACGAACAGGGCGAGCGAAATTCGTTTTACTTCAGCGAGGAGTTTTTAAGCGTGCTCGATATGCCAAAAAGCATAGAAGTGCGTGACCGTGCAACGCTGTTTAACCTTGCAATCGGGCTGAACGGTTTCACCGTAAGTTCGGGTGTTATTGACAAAGAACTGAACGGCGAGGACATCATTGCAAAACCACTCATTATGGATTGTTCAATGCACATCGGCATTATTAAAAAGAAAAACATTATGCTTTCACGCTACGCAAACACATATATTGAAGCACTGCAAAGGCATTTGCCCATAGAATAAAACTATGGCAAACCGCATTTTATATGTATTTCACAAAACGATTTTTATGTGATAAACTGTACTCATCAACAAACAAACGAAAGGACAGTTTATTATGAGTACAATCAAAACACCGTTTAAATATGACTTTGTGGGCAGTTTTTTAAGACCGCAGGAGGTTAAAGACGCAAAGGAAAATTACAAAAACGGAAAAATCGACAAAAACGAATATGACAAAATCATCAACAATGCAATCACAAACCTTGTTGCAAAGCAAAAGGAGCTTGGCTACCACGCAATCACGGACGGCGAGTTCAGACGAACATTTTGGCACCTTGATTTTATGTGGGGATTTGACGGAGTTGAGCACAAGGCAACAGGCGGCGGAGTTCCGTTTAACGGCGAACTTGCTGTGCTTGACGACACTTACCTTGTAGGCAAATTCAAGGCAAAGGCTCACCCGTTTGTGGAATACTTCAAGTTTTTGAAGCAGTTTGAGAACGAAAACACGATTGCAAAGTATACAATCCCTGCACCGGCACAAACATATTTGCAATTTACCGTTCCGGGCAACATTGAACTTACTCGAAAATTTTACGCAACCGATGACGAACTGATTGAGGATATTGCGGCAGGTTATCGTGATGTTATTGCTCAATTTTACGAGGCAGGTTGCCGCAATCTTCAGCTTGACGACTGCTCGTGGGGTTCGGCTCTCACCGAGGGCGGCACCGATATTTTCGGCATAACCGCAGAAGAATACAAAAACAAACTTCTCAAAGTCAACAACCTTGCACTTGAAGGCAAGCCTGAAGATATGGTAATCACATCTCACATTTGCCGTGGCAACTACCACTCAACATATTTTTCGAGCGGTGCATACGACCCTGTTGCAGACTGGGTTTTTGCGCAGGAAAATGTAGACGCACTTTTCCTTGAATACGATGACGAGCGTTCGGGCGGATTTGAGCCGCTTGCCAAAGTATCGGATGATAAAATCGTTGTTTTGGGCTTAATCACCACAAAATCGCCTAAGCTTGAAAACAAAGAAGAAGTTATTGCAAGAATTAACGAAGCGGCAAAATATGTTCCGCTTGAAAGACTTTGCCTCAGCCCGCAATGCGGCTTTGCCTCTTGCGAAGTAGGCAACAAAATCACCGAAGAAGAACAATGGGCAAAGCTCAGATTGGTTAAGGAAATCGCCGAAGAAGTTTGGAATTAATTACGATAACAATCACGAATAAAAGCGGTCGATATATGCCGAAATATTATCGTTTTAATAACACTGTTTAAGCAAAAGAGCTATCGGACTTGATGTCTGATAGCTCTTAATCTTTTGTGAATATTTTATTGTTGCCAAAATGTTGCAATTTTGGATTGCAAAACTCCCGAAAGTCTTATAAATAGGGCATTTATCGAGATTGCGGAGTTATTCCCACTCTGCAACAAAGATGTGATTCTAAACTTTTTTGTTTAGAAATTTTATCTTCTTTTGCTCCTGATAATTTGATATATCCATATTATCCATCGTTACCGATATACTGTTATCATTTTGTTATCAACCTTGATAATTATTGTGTTTCATTACCTCCTTTTAGGTATAAAAAAATCGCCACTTAATTAAGTGACGATATAAAAGAATGTTAAATTTTATTTCCAACGTCCTCTTGAATTATAGACATTGTTTACTGCTTCAATATAGCAGATAAAGGAAGAATGGTTATAGTCATTTGATGTTAAATACTTATTTTTAATTTTCTTGTATTGCTCTCTGACTAATGCCCATTTTCCGTTACTCTTGATATAATCAGCTTTTTCTTTGAGTCGTCTCGAATAAGGAGCTTGATTCCAAAAATATCTGTTTGGAAAACATCGCTTATCGTGAATAAGGCGATGATAGTTCCCGTCTGTATCCTCGCAAACAATACAAATATCCATTGAAAATTTTGTACTATTTCCCTGATTAAAGTGTCGCTTTTCTGTTGTCAAAGATGAGGTGGAATCTTGGCAGTCGCTCCACCCATATTCTCTAAGAACAATATTGAAAGCCTTTCTGACACATTCTTTGATTTCTTTGCAATCTTCCCAATCATCTGTTCTTGTGATTTCAAGATTATAATCCAAATCAATCGGTTGATTGTAGTTTTGAAGTATTAGGTTTCTTGCTCCGCTACCCACAAGATAAAACGAAGAACCTATATCATATTCTTCTTTTAAGGTATGGCAAAGGTCTTGCATTATATCTCCGCAAAGAGAACGCATACGGCTCAGAAATTGTTTGTCATCCACATATTCATACATAATAACATACTCCTTTCATCCCAAGCCGCCCATTCAACTTTTGCTAAATCGTATTATTATAATCAAATAGTATTTAATTGTCAATCCTTGAAAACTACTTAGTCTTTCTTCTTCGGCTTTTCTTCTCTCTTCTTCAGCCTTTCTTTCAGCTTCTAATCTTTCTTCTTCAGCTTTTCTTTCAGCTTCTAGTCTTTCAGCTTCAGCTTTTCTCTCTGCTTCTTTCTTCTCAGCTAATAATTTATCATAGTTCTTGCCGATATTATATAATTCACCAGCAATATTCTTAACTTTCTGATACTTGCATACTACTGGTGTTCCATCTTCCTCTTTAACTGATTTTAATTCTGATAAATATACTATTGCACATTCCTCCGGTATCTGGGAAATATCATAGTTAATCATCTTATTAATTGCAAAAACCTTTACTTCATGTGCTTCTATTACCGATAAAACGTCTTCTGTACTATTACATGGGAATACCTGTAATTTTTTAGAAAATTTTTCACGCAAAGCAACTAATACCCTGTTTTGATAGTTCTGATCCTGATCTAAAATTGCTACCCTGATTTGCATACTAGTACCTTTCCTTTTCTTTTATTTTCACATAAAACAACCTCACAAATTCATGATTCTATTTTATAAATTTGCTTCCGATATGTCAAGTAATATCTGCCTTTTTAATGCATTTAAATCAGGGAATTTTCTCTCTTCTCTTATGAATTTTATAAACTCAATTTTCACTTCTTTATCATAAATATCTTCATTGAAATCTAATATATGAGTTTCGACTACAATTCTTCCATCTTCTTTAACTGTTGGATTAATTCCGACATTTGTAATACTCTTAAAGACTCTTGAATCTATGTGTGTATTAGTCTTATATACACCTCTTGGAGGCAGAATTTTATT
>UQCC01000015.1 GCA_900539325.1 uncultured Eubacterium sp. | reverse complement strand
CCATCGTACATCTTCCTTCGCAAGAAAACGAAATTCAGAACCTTTCTCAACAGCCACCAGCGTGTCGAAAATACTTTTTCGACACGCTAAAAAGAGCAAAGCCGAAGCTTTGCTCTAATAGATTTAGTAAATCAGGTGATTACTCGTTGATCTTTGTAACAACGCCTGAACCTACTGTTCTACCGCCTTCACGGATAGCGAAACGAAGACCTTCTTCGATAGCGATAGGAGTGATGAGTTCAACGTTCATGTCAACGTTATCGCCAGGCATACACATTTCAACACCTTCAGGAAGTGTGATAACACCTGTTACGTCAGTTGTTCTGAAATAGAACTGTGGACGATAGTTGTTGAAGAATGGAGTATGACGGCCACCTTCGTCCTTTGAAAGAACGTAAACTTGACCTGTGAACTTTGTGTGTGGGTGAATAGAACCAGGAGCAGCAAGTACTTGACCTCTCTTGATATCTGTTCTCTGAACACCACGAAGAAGACAACCGATGTTGTCACCAGCCTCAGCATAGTCGAGGATCTTACGGAACATTTCGATACCTGTGCAAACTGTTGACTTGATTTCGTCCTCAAGACCAACCATTTCTACTGTATCGTTTGTCTTAAGCTGACCTCTTTCAACTCTACCTGTTGCAACTGTACCACGACCTGTGATTGTGAATACGTCTTCAATAGGCATAAGGAAAGGAAGGTCTGCCTTACGGTCAGGAGTTGGGATATATTCATCAACTGCATCCATGAGTTCCTGAATGCAAGCGCAAGCAGGATCATCGTTTGATGAAGCTTCAAGAGCCTTAAGAGCTGAACCCTTAATGATTGGGCAGTTCTCATCAAAGTCGTACTCAGCAAGTGTTTCTCTGATTTCCATCTCTACGAGTTCAAGAAGTTCAGGGTCGTCAACTTGGTCAGTCTTGTTCATGAATACAACGATTGCAGGAACGCCTACCTGACGAGCAAGAAGCAAGTGCTCCTTAGTCTGAGCCATAGGACCATCTGTTGAAGCGATTACAAGGATAGCACCGTCCATCTGTGCAGCACCTGTGATCATGTTCTTGATATAGTCAGCGTGTCCCGGGCAGTCAACGTGAGCGTAGTGACGCTTTTCTGTTTCATACTCAACGTGAGCTGTGTTGATTGTGATACCACGTTCTCTTTCTTCAGGAGCCTTATCGATATCAGCATAGTCTTCAAACTTAGCGAAGCCCTTGTTTGCAAGATACTTTGTGATAGCAGCTGTAAGAGTTGTCTTACCGTGGTCAACGTGACCGATTGTACCAATGTTTACATGTGGCTTGGTACGATTAAAATGTTCTTTTGCCATTGGAATTTCCTCCCTAAAAATTTCTTAAAAAATTTGTTACTAATATTCTACCAAAAAGGTTGGTAAATATCAAGTGTTTTTTTATATTAGTCTTTCTTTGCGCGTTCGCTGATGATTGATTCAGAGATTGACTTTGGAACTTGGTCGTAACCGTCAGGTTCCATTGTGTACTGTCCACGACCCTGTGTCTTTGAACGGAGGTCGTTTACATAACCGAACATCTCTGAAAGCGGAACTCTCGCATTGATTTGCTTAGCACCTGTTCTGTCTTCCATACCCTGGATTTGACCACGGCGTGAGTTAAGGTCGCCGATTACATCGCCCATGTATTCTTCAGGAACGATAACAGTAACCTTCATCATAGGTTCGAGAATTACAGGATGAGCCTTCTTTGCAGCATCTTTGAATGCCATAGAACCGGCAATCTTAAATGCCATTTCAGAAGAGTCGACTTCATGGTAAGAACCATCATAAAGTTCTACACGAACATCAACTACAGGATAACCTGCCAAAATACCGCTCTTCATAGCAGCCTGGATACCTGCGTCAACTGCCGGGATATATTCCTTAGGAATAGAACCGCCGACAATCTGATTGTCGAATTCATAGCCCTTACCTACGCCGTTTTCGTCGAGGTTAGGGAACATACGAATCTTACAGTGACCGTACTGACCGCTACCACCGGATTGCTTCTTATACTTTGTATCGGACATAGAGTCCTGAGTAATTGTTTCTTTGTATGCAACCTGAGGTGCACCGACATTTGCCTCTACCTTAAATTCACGGAGCAAACGGTCAACGATGATTTCAAGGTGAAGTTCACCCATACCTGCGATGATGGTTTGTCCTGTTTCTTCATCGGTATAAGCCTTAAATGTAGGGTCTTCTTCTGCAAGTTTTGCAAGAGCAATACCCATCTTTTCCTGACCTGCCTTAGTCTTTGGCTCGATAGCTACACGAATTACAGGGTCAGGGAAATTCATTGATTCAAGAACGATTGGGTGATTTTCATCACAAAGTGTATCACCTGTTGTAGTATTCTTAAGACCAACAGCCGCAGCAATATCACCTGCATAGCATACAGGAATATCTTCTCTGTGGTTTGCGTGCATCTGAAGAATTCTACCCATTCTTTCTTTGTTGCCCTTTACAGAGTTGTAGCAAGGTGTACCTGCTTCAATAGTACCTGAATATACTCTGAAGTAGCAAATCTTACCTACAAACGGGTCTGTTGCAATCTTAAATGCAAGAGCAGCAAACGGCTCGTCATCAGATGAATGACGATATTCTTCTTCTTCGGTTTCAGGGTTAACACCCTTGATTGATTCGATATCGGTTGGAGCCGGCATGTAATCAACGATAGCGTCGAGGAGCGGCTGAACACCCATATCTCTGTAAGCTGTACCGCAGCATACAGGAACCATGTCACCGGAGATTGTGCACTTACGGATGTACTTCTTCATGGTGTCAACATCGATAGCGTCTTCGCCTTCTTCAAAGTACTTTTCCATAAGTTCTTCGTCCTGCTCGGCAATGAACTCAACGAGTTCTGTTCTGTACTTAGCAGCTTTTTCCTGAAGTTCAGGACGAATTTCTCTTTCTTCAAAAACTGTACCCAAGTTCTTACCAGGGTCGATATATACGATTTCCTTGTTGTTTACAAGGTCAACGATACCTTCAAATGTGTCCTCGCTGCCGATAGGAAGCTGGATTGGAAGTGCATTACACTTAAAACGCTCCAATACCATATTGAGAACATTGTAAAAGTCTGCACCCATGATATCCATCTTGTTAACGAAAATCATACGAGGTACATTATATTCGTCAGCCTGACGCCATACGGTTTCAGACTGTGGCTCAACACCGCCCTTTGCACAAAGAACGGTAACCGAACCGTCAAGTACACGGAGTGAACGCTGTACTTCTACTGTAAAGTCAACGTGACCCGGTGTATCGATGATATTAATTCTGTGGCCTTTCCAGAAGCATGTTGTAGCAGCAGAAGTAATTGTGATACCTCTTTCCTGCTCTTGCTCCATCCAGTCCATTGTAGCGCCACCTTCATGGGTTTCACCAATCTTGTGGTTGATACCGGTGTAGTAAAGAATACGCTCTGTTGTAGTAGTCTTACCGGCATCGATATGCGCCATAATACCAATATTTCTTGTTTCTTCAAGAGCAACTTTTCTTGGCATAATATCCTCCTGTCCGGCTGATTAGTATCTGAAATGAGCAAAAGCCTTGTTTGCTTCTGCCATCTTGTGTGTATCTTCACACTTCTTAACTGCACCGCCTGTTTGGTTTGCAGCGTCCATAAGCTCTGCTGCAAGACGCTCCTTCATAGTCCTTTCACTTCTCTGACGAGCATAAAGTGTAATCCATCTAAGACCCAATGTCTGTCTTCTTTCAGGACGAACCTCCAAAGGAACTTGATATGTTGCACCGCCGACACGGCGAGCCTTAACTTCGAGAACCGGCATAACATTTTCCATTGCAGCTTCAAAAGTTTCCAACGGATCGTTGCCTGTCTTTTCTTGGATGATGTCGAACGCACCGTAAACGATCTTCTGTGCGACACCCTTCTTTCCATCAAGCATGATGTTGTTGATAAGTCTTGTTACAACCTTTGAGTTGTACATTGGATCAGGTAATACATCACGCTTAGCGATCTGGCCTCTTCTTGGCATCTTCGCTTCCCTCCTTCATTAAATTATAATATGAGTTCATAGGTACTCGGTTTTTCCGTGGAGCCAACAATAAGCCTTTTATATGAATAAATAAACTATTGTCGGGTTTCCTCGTTAAATTTTAGCTAAAAAATCCGATTACTTCTTAGCCTTTGGCTTCTTTGCACCGTACTTTGAACGGCTCTGCATTCTGCCTGTTACACCCTGTGTATCGAGTGTGCCGCGGATGATGTGATAACGAACACCAGGTAAATCCTTAACACGGCCGCCACGAACCATAACAACAGAGTGCTCTTGCAAGTTATGACCTACACCAGGGATGTAAGCAGAAACTTCCATTCCGTTTGTAAGACGAACTCTGGCAATCTTACGAAGAGCTGAGTTAGGCTTCTTAGGTGTTGCTGTCTTAACTGCTGTGCAAACGCCACGCTTTTGTGGAGAAGCGTTGTTTGTCATAACATTCTTCTTTGTGTTAAGACTCTTAATAAGAGCAGGAGTCTTTGACTTCTTCTCAAGTGACTTACGACCGGTCTTAACTAATTGGTTAAAGGTAGGCAATAGTTTATTCTCCTTTCTGATTATTTGTGCATAAATTTGCAATATACACATTTCATACCTTACTTATTATAAGGTATCGGATGTATACATTACATTATCTACCGAGGCATAATTACTTATGCCCCGATAGACGAATTTAACAAATTAAAGCGATAAATCTTGTTAAGATTGCACAAGTTTATCAGCACACAGATAAGTATTATAACTTAGTTGTTGCCATTTGTCAATAGTTGTTGTAACTGTTCCAAATCTTTTATTTCCATTCCGCTTTCGGATGAGAAATAGCTCGGAACAACATCTACATCTCTGAACACGCTCATACCTGTACCGGCAGGAACAAGCTTACCGATAAGAACATTCTCTTTAAGACCAATAAGTGGGTCTGACTTGCCACGGATGGCAGCGTCTGTAAGAACTCTTGTTGTTTCCTGGAATGAAGCTGCCGACAAGAACGAATCTGTTGCAAGAGAAGCCTTTGTGATACCCAAAAGAAGAGGAATATATGTTGCCTTCTTAAGATTTTCTTCACCTGCTGCAATTCTTGCATCAATCTTATCATTTGCTTCGGCAACTGCTGCAACATCAACATTTGTACCCGAGATAAGGTCTGTATCACCTGCGTCGTCAACAATGCACTTCTTGAGCATCTGACGAACGATAACCTCGATGTGCTTATCGTTGATATCAACACCCTGTGTACGATATGCGTACTGAACTTCCTTGATAAGGTAGTTATAAACTGCTTCCTCACCGAGAATAGCAAGTACATCATGTGGGTTCTTTGAACCGAGAGTAAGCTCTGTACCCTTTTCGATATATGCGCCCTCTACGATATTTTCGCAAAGTCTGTAACCATAAGGGATGAGATACTTTCTTTCCTCGCCTGATTCTTTGTTGAAAACAACAACATGACGAGTCTTTTTGATTTCCTCAAATCTAACCGTACCGCTGATTTCAGAAAGAATAGCAAGTTGCTTTGGCTTTCTTGCCTCAAACAATTCCTCGACTCTCGGAAGACCCTGTGTAATATCTTCACCACCTGCAACACCACCGGTGTGGAAGGTTCTCATTGTAAGCTGTGTACCAGGTTCACCGATTGACTGAGCTGCGATAATACCAACTGCCTCACCAACCTGAACAGGCTCGTTGAATGCAAGGTTTGAACCGTAGCACTTGCGGCAAACACCATGGCGTGACTTACATGTGATAAGCGAACGAATCTTAACCTTTGTAATACCTGCGGCTGTAATTCTTGCGGCATCTTCTTCGTTCATAATTCTGTCGGTATCCATAAGAACCTCACCTGTTTCAGGATGAACAATAGGTTCTGCGGCAAATCTGCCGACAAGTCTTTCCTCAAGTGATTCAAGAACACGGTTGCCGTCCATAATAGCGTAAACTTCAATACCGTCATGGCATCCGCAGTCGTCATCACGAATGATTACATCTTGTGATACGTCAACAAGACGCCTTGTAAGGTAACCCGAGTCAGCTGTACGAAGAGCTGTATCTGTAAGACCTTTACGAGCACCACGGGAAGAAATGAAGTATTCCAAAATGTTAAGACCTTCACGGTAGTTGGCACGAATAGGAATTTCGATTGTAGCACCCGATGTATTGGCGATAAGACCTCTCATACCGGCAAGCTGACGAAGCTGTGATGTACTACCACGAGCACCGGAGTCTACCATCATGTGAATCGGGTTATGTGTACCGTCAAAGTTATTTGTAAGTTCATCGGATACCTTATTGGTACAAACTTCCCAAGTCTTGACTACCTGTGAATAACGCTCTTCATTTGTAATCAAACCGTAATTGTAGTTTGTTGTAATTTCATCAACCTTTGCTTCTGCTTCGGCAAGGAATTCCTTTTTCTTTTCAGGGATAAGTGCGTCGATAACGGCAACTGTTGTACCGGAAACTGTTGAATATTTGTAACCCTGGTTCTTAATATCATCAAGCACTCTTGAAGCAATTGCAACACCGTGGGTTCTGATACAAGCATCGGCAATCTTACCGAGACCGCCTTTCTTAACAACAAAGCTTACTTCAGGTACAAATTCGTTACCCGGAACGCTTCTGTCAATAAAGCCAAGATCCTGAGGAATAGGTCTGTTGAAGATTACACGGCCGATTGTTGTTGTAACGATACCCGACTTCATCTCGCCGTTTACTTCGCCGGTAAATCTAATCTTACATTCCGAATGAAGACCGAGTGAGCCTTCCTGATAAGCCATCATAGCCTCATCAACATCACGGAAAATTCTGTACTTTGTAACTTCCTCACCGTCAATGATTTCCTTGTAAGGACAACCCGGTTCGCCCTCTTTAATCATTGTAAGGTAGTAAGAACCGATAACCATATCCTGTGAAGGAACGGCAACAGGCTTACCGTCAGACGGCTTCAAGAGGTTGTTTGATGCAAGCATAAGCATTCTTGCTTCTGCCTGAGCTTCAGCTGAAAGTGGTACATGGACAGCCATTTGGTCACCGTCGAAGTCGGCGTTAAACGCTGTACAAGCAAGAGGGTGAAGTTTAATTGCTCTACCCTCAACAAGAACAGGCTCAAATGCCTGAATACCGAGTCTGTGAAGTGTAGGAGCACGGTTAAGCATAACCGGATGGTCCTTAATTACAACTTCAAGAGCATCCCAAACTTCTGAACGGTTTGCTTTTTCTACCATCTTACGGGCTTGTTTAATATTTGAAGCCACATTTGTTTGAACCAAACGCTTCATAACGAAAGGCTTGAAAAGTTCAATAGCCATTTCCTTTGGAAGACCGCACTGGTACATCTTAAGTTCAGGACCAACAACGATAACCGAACGACCCGAATAGTCAACACGCTTACCGAGGAGGTTCTGACGGAAACGACCCTGCTTACCTTTAAGCATATCCGAAAGTGACTTGAGAGGTCTGTTGTTAGGGCCTGTTACAGGTCTGCCTCTTCTGCCGTTATCAATAAGGGCATCAACAGACTCTTGGAGCATTCTCTTTTCATTTCTGATAATAATATCAGGTGCGTGAAGCTCCATAAGTCTTTTAAGACGGTTGTTTCTGTTAATTACTCTTCTGTACAAATCGTTGAGGTCGGAAGTAGCAAATCTGCCGCCGTCAAGCTGTACCATAGGACGAATATCCGGAGGAATAACAGGGATAACATCAAGAATCATCCATTCAAGCTTATTACCGCTGTTTACGAAAGCATCAACAACATCAAGTCTTTTAAGGAGCTTTGCTCTCTTTTGACCTGTTGCACCTTCAAGTTCTGCAGTGAGTTCGTCACGAAGTTCTTTGGCATCAATTTCGGAAAGAAGCTCTTTGATAGCCTCTGCGCCCATGCCTGCCTTAAAGTCATCTTCGTATCTCTCACGCATATCCTGATACTCTTTTTCTGTAAGAGTTTGCTTCTTTTGAAGCGGAGTATCACCCGGATCAATTACGATGTAAAGTCCAAAGTAAAGGACCTTTTCAAGATTTCTTTGGTTAATATCGAGAACCTGACCGATACGGCTCGGAATACCCTTAAAGTACCAAATGTGTGATACAGGGGCAGCAAGCTCGATATGGCCCATACGCTCTCTACGAACCTTTGCACGGGTAATTTCAACGCCGCAACGCTCGCAGACTTTACCCTTATAGCGAACTCTCTTATACTTACCGCAATGACATTCCCAGTCCTTCATAGGGCCAAAAATTCTTTCGCAGAATAAGCCGCCGGTTTCAGGCTTTAAGGTTCTGTAATTTATAGTTTCAGGCTTGGTTACTTCGCCGTAAGACCATTCACGAATGGCCTCCGGAGAAGCAAGCCCGATTTTAATTGAACTGAATTCATTTGTTGAATTAGCTGTATTATCCATATGGAAGCACTCCTTTTCTATAATATATTGGAAAGTTAATCAAAATTTGAAATTAATACTTTATGATTATTCTTCATCATAATCATCGCTGTCGCCCAAGCTGTCGAATTCAGCGAACAAATCAACTTCTTCATCCTGATTTGCTTCCTCGATTTCCTCACCGTTTTCATCAAGCATACCGTAGCCTTCCTGACCGTCAAAGTCATTAACTTCTGTAAATGCCTGATCGTCCGAAACGGTTGGGATTCCGTCATCGTCAAGGTCTTGCTTAAGGATAACTTCGTTACCGTCCTTGTCGTAAAGTCTTGTATCAAGAGCAAGAGCCTGAAGTTCCTTATAAAGAACCTTAAATGCTTCAGGTGTGCCTGCCGGCGGAATATTTTCGCCCTTAACGATTGACTCGTAAGTCTTAACACGACCGACAACATCGTCCGACTTAACGGTGATGATTTCCTGAAGTGTATATGCAGCACCGTAAGCTTCAAGTGCCCAAACTTCCATTTCACCGAATCTCTGACCGCCGAATTGAGCTTTACCGCCCAAAGGCTGTTGAGTTACAAGGCTGTACGGACCCGTTGAACGAGCATGAATCTTATCATCTACAAGGTGGTGGAGTTTGAGGTAATACATATAACCTACGGTTACACGGTTATCAAACTTCTCACCGGTTCTGCCGTCTGTAAGCTGAACCTTACCGTCGTAAATCTTATTGCCGTTTTCATCAATATAATAGCCGATATCGGCAAGTTTAAGACATTCTCTGATGTCATCTTCGTGAGCGCCGTCAAATACAGGGGTCATCATCTTCCAGCCAAGTGCCATAGCGGCATAGCCGAGATGAACTTCAAGAACCTGACCGATATTCATACGAGAAGGTACGCCCAATGGGTTAAGCACGATATCAAGCGGACGACCGTCCGGAAGGAATGGCATATCCTCTTGCGGAAGCACACGGGAAACTACACCCTTGTTACCGTGACGACCTGCCATCTTGTCACCGGCTTGAATCTTTCTCTTTTGTGCGATATAAACACGAACAACCTTGTTTACGCCCGGATTAAGCTCATCGTGGTTTGCTCTTGTGAATACCTTAACATCAACTACGATACCGTATTCGCCGTGAGGCACTTTCATTGAAGTATCACGAACTTCTCTTGCCTTTTCGCCGAAAATAGCACGCAAAAGTCTTTCTTCACTTGTAAGTTCTGTTTCGCCCTTAGGTGTTACCTTACCTACAAGAATATCGCCCGAGTGAACCTCTGCACCTACACGAATGATACCGTCATCGTCCAAATCCTTAAGAGCGTCGTCACCGACATTAGGAATATCTCTTGTAATGTCTTCAGGACCGAGTTTTGTATCACGGGCTTCAACCTCGTGTTCTACAATATGAATAGATGTATATACATCGTCACGAACAATCTTTTCGTTGATAAGAACGGCGTCCTCGTAGTTATAACCTTCCCAAGTCATAAAGCCGATAAGAGCATTCTTACCGATTGAGATTTCACCGTTACAGGTTGCAGGACCGTCTGCGATAACCTGACCGTCCTCAACTTCCTGATGAAGTGAAACAATAGGTCTTTGGTTAATGCAAGTACCTTGGTTAGAACCGGCGTACTTTATAAGTTCATATCTGTCAATGCTGCCGTCTTTGGTCTTAATTTCGATTGTGCGTGCGTCAAGTGAAACAACCGTACCGCCACGCTTTGCAATAACAACAACGCCTGAGTCGTACGCTGCTTTGTATTCCATACCGGTACCTACAACAGGAGCTTCTGTCTTAAGAAGCGGAACTGCCTGACGCTGCATGTTAGCACCCATAAGAGCACGGTTTGCGTCATCGTTTTCAAGGAACGGAATCATTGCTGTAGCAACAGATACAACCATCTTCGGAGAAACGTCCATATAGTCAACCTTTTCAGGAGGAACTGTAATAAACTCGTCTCTGCAACGGCATGTAACTCTTGTATTTGTAAATCTGCCGTTTTCATCAAGCGGTTCATTTGCCTGTGCAACAACATAGTTATCTTCAACATCGGCTGTCATATATTCAACTTCATCTGTTACAACGCCTGTTTCTTTGTTTACCTTACGGTACGGAGCTTCGATAAATCCGTATTCGTTAAGGCGGCTGTAACAAGCAAGATACGAAATCAAACCGATGTTTGGACCTTCAGGAGTTTCGATAGGGCACATACGACCGTAGTGTGTATAGTGTACGTCACGAACTTCAAAGCCTGCACGGTCTCTTGACAAACCGCCCGGACCGAGTGCCGAAAGTCTTCTCTTGTGAGTAAGTTCTGCAAGAGGGTTGTTTTGGTCCATAAATTGTGACAACGGTGAAGAACCGAAGAACTCACGGATTGCCGCATTTACAGGACGGGTATTGATAATAGCCTGTGGAGTGATAGCGTCGCTGTCGTCCTGCGACTGAACATTCATACGCTCTCTGATAACTCTTTCCATACGAGTAAAGCCGATACGGAATTGGTTTTGGAGCAACTCGCCTACGGCACGGATTCTACGGTTGCCGAGGTGGTCAATATCGTCTGTCTTACCTACGCCGTTTGCAAGGTTGAGAAGGTAAGAAACTGTTGCGAAAATATCATCAATAATGATGTGGTTAGGAATAAGGTCATCGTGGCGAAGCTTAATTTCGGCTTCAAGTGCTTCTTGGTCATCGCCGACCTTTTCCATGATTTCGGAAAGTACACGATAAGATACTTTTTCGTTGATTGCAAGTTCTTTCTTGTCAACGGTTACATACTTGTCAATATCAACCATACCGTTTGAAAGAACCTTGATTACCTTGCCCGACTCAAGCTCAAGCATAACAGACATAACACCTGCATTCTCGATTTCAACAGCCTTGTCCTTGGTAATCTTTTCGCCTGCGTCTGCAAGGAATTCACCTGCAGGAGAAATAACCGGCTCAGCCAAAACTTGGTCTGTAATTCTTTCAACCAAGCCAAGCTTTTTATTGTACTTATATCTGCCGACTCTTGAAAGGTCATATCTTCTTGCGTCAAAGAACAATCCGTCGAGATGTGCTCTTGCGGTATCAACCGTAGGAGGTTCGCCCGGACGAAGCTTCTTGTAAACTTCAAGAAGAGCCTCTTCCTCGTTCTTTGTAATGTCCTTTTCGATGGTAGCTTCAAGCATTTCGTCATCGCCGAAATATTCACGAAGCTGCTCGTCCGAACCAAGACCCAATGAGCGAAGGAAAGTTGTGATATAAATCTTTCTGTTTTTGTCTATACGAACATAGAACAAATCGTTTGCATCGGTTTCATATTCAAGCCAAGCACCACGGTTAGGAATTACTGTATTAGTGAAAAGTTCCTTACCTGTCTTGTCGTGGTCCATATTGTAATATACACCAGGTGAACGAACCAACTGGGATACGATACATCTCTCTGCACCGTTGATAACAAAGGTGCCGGAATCTGTCATAAGAGGAAGATCGCCGCAATAAATAGTGCTGTCCTTAACTTCGCCTGTTTCTGTGTTTCTGAGGCGAGCCTGCACCTTGAGAGCCTTTGAATATGTGGTATCTCTCGCCTTACATTCGGCAATGCTGTACTTAGGTTCATCATCCATACTGTAATCGATAAAATCGAGAACAAGCTTTTCGGAATTGTCGGTAATTGAACCGATGTCCCTAAATACCTCCTTAAGACCTTCGTCAAGGAACCATTGGTAAGACTTTTTTTGCACTTCAATCAAGTTAGGCATTTGCATAACTTCGTTGATTTTAGCAAAGCTCTTTCGTGTAGTTGTACCGAGTTGTACATCCTTCACATTTACCATAAAGGTATTCACTCCATTCGTTTCTTATTTGCAATACATAGACCGGCATTACTTGACAAAAA
The DNA here is from genome assembly GCA_900539325.1 of uncultured Eubacterium sp. Taxonomy (GTDB): domain Bacteria; phylum Bacillota; class Clostridia; order Oscillospirales; family Acutalibacteraceae; genus Eubacterium_R. The sequence continues at coordinate 19,136 of UQCC01000015.1, read as the reverse complement.
TCGCCGCTTGTCTTTAATATATAGCTTATTTAATAGCAAGACATAAAGACACATACTGCCAGTATATAATCGTGGTGACATTCTACACTATTATTCTTTTAAAGTCAAGAGAATTTTTAAAATATTACAATTTTTTTGCAAATCAGGTAATAAAGCAATTTACAAAATTTTTGTATATTTTTTTATCAACTGTGCCGTGTGTTTTGTAACAATAACCAAAATACTTCTGCAAAAATAGTAAGTTTTGTCCAAATAAAAAATTTATTTTTTACCGCTCGATTTTGTATTGAATATAGGTAATTAATCTGCTATAATATATATACTCTTTTTTAAGGATATATAAATAATGAAAAAGATTTTATCTATAATTATATCGGCAATACTGATTATTACATTGTTTTCTGGTTGCGGCGGCAAAGAGGCATCGATTGATTTCATATACCCTTTTGACGCAAATGTTAACAGCTACGACCCGCAGGTTGCATCAACCTCCGATGAGTTTTTGATTATCGAAAACACTTTTGAAGGCCTAATAAGAATAAATGATGACGGCACCGTTGTGCCGGGAATGTCAGACAAGTGGGAAATAAGCGACGACGGACTCACATACAAATTTCACATCCGTGAGGGTATGAAGTGGGACATAAACACCGAAAAATACACCTCGGGTGACAACAAAGGCAAATTTAAAGACAGCCGTCTGCAAATGCTCGGATACGAATTCAATCCGGACATCACGGCAAACGACTTTGTTTTTGCACTCAGAAGAGCGGCTTATTATGTTACGGACTGTCCTCAATTTTCCCTCATTTCGTGCATAAAAAACGCAAACAAAATTCACACGGGTGCTGTGCTCCCCACAGAACTCGGAGTGGTTGCAAACGATGATTACAACCTAACAATCACGCTTGAGCACAGGGATGACACCTTTATGCAAACGCTTGCATCTGCCGTTGCAATGCCGTGCAACGAGCAATTTTTTGTTGCAACAAAAGGCAGATACGGTTTAGAGGGCAAGTACACACTGTTTAACGGGCAGTTTTATGTAAGCCAAATTCTTGATGCTTCGTATTTGTTAAAGAACAACGATAAATACACCGGACCGTCGCCGTCAAAGGCAAAGGAGCTTACTCTCAAAATTCTCGACAAAAGTTCGGACACAGACGACGACCTTGTATCAAAGCTTGAAAGCGGATATTACGATGCGGCATTCATCACCGCCGAAAACAGCGACAAAATAAACAAGGACAGCGGCGTTACTTACACTCCGTATCAAGACACCACCTGGGGTTTTGTATTTAACACAAACGACGAAGTGTTTCAATCAAAGACCATGCGCAAGGCATTTTATGAAGGCTTCAGCAGACCGACAAAATACGACAAGGATTATCTTTCCCCTGCCACAAACCTTACGCCGTCATCCTGCCTTATCAACGGCAACAATGCCGTAAAGGCTATGGGATATACCGCAGGAGCACAAAATCAAGAAAAAAGCGTCGCCGATTGGAAAAAGGCACTTGAAATACTCGACACAACCGATATAAGCATAACCGTGCTTACACCGTCATATATGGAAAACTGCGTAAAACAGCTTTTACAAGGTGTCCAGGCAGGATTGGGCTCATATCTTACAAACTCGAACGGTGACGCAATAACACTCACGCTGAAAGTTCAGGCAATGGACGAAAGCGACATAAGAACGGAAATTGCAAAAAACACATATGATGTGGCATTCTTACCGTTTACCGCAACAGGCAACAGTGCAATATCTTTTATGAGCCAAATTACAAGCGACAACATAACGGATATAAATTCAAACAAAGTTGCCGCACTTATTAAAAAGGCTCAAAATCAAAGCAATTTAAACTCAACCGCAGCATATTTGAAGCAGGCTGAACAAACAATTATAAGCACCTATACCGTTTGCCCGATGATATACGAAAGCAGTTACTATGCTGCCGCAAACGGAGTAAAAAACATTCAGTTCCATCCCGGAACAGGAAGGGTGAGCTTTGTAAATGCCACAAGAGAATAAGCACACCAAATCATTTGCCATAATATTTTGGATATTAACCGCAATGTGTATGGGAGCGATATTTTACTTTTCATCACGACCGGCAACGCAATCGGCAGGTCAAAGTTCCGTTGTAACTCTGTTTTTACAAAAGCTTTTTCACACCGAAACAATAACCGAACATATGGTTCGTAAGGCGGCACATTTTACGGAATTTACAGGACTCGGATTTTTAACAAACTCGGCTGTATATTTTACAAAACACAAACGCAATTTGGCAATTGGTATTGCAATAGGCTCGGCATATGCCGCAACAGATGAAATTCATCAAATTTTTGTTGACGGCAGAAGCTGTCAATTCACCGATTGGGCACTTGACACCTTGGGTGTTATCACAGGTGCGTTGATTTTTCTAATATTGTATTTAATTATTCGCAAAATAATTGAACATAAAAATGATAAAAGATTTAAGGAGATATAAAAATGAATGTACTTACATTTGACACTGAAGAACAAATAGGAATTGCCGCAGGTTATTATATGTGCGGTCAGGTTTTGCAAAAGCCCGACAGTGTATTGGGTCTTGCAACAGGCTCAACGCCGCTCAAACCGTATGCACATATGATTAAGCTTTACCAAGAGGGTGCGGTTGATTTTTCAAAAGTTACAACATTTAACCTTGATGAATATTGCAAGCTTGATGTAAAAGACAAGAACAGCTACCACAGCTTTATGTATGAAAACCTTTTTGACCACATCAACATTCCTGATGAAAACATCAACTTCCTCAACGGCAACGCAGAAGATATGGACGCAGAATGTAAGGCATACGAAGAGAAAATCAAAAAGTCAGGCGGAATTGACATTCAACTTCTCGGCATTGGTTCAAACGGCCATATTGCATTCAACGAGCCTGCAGATTCATTCCAAAGATGGAGCCATGTTGTTGCTCTTAAAGAAAGTACAATCAAAGATAACTCAAGATTTTTCAATTCAATCGAGGAAGTACCTACCCACGCTGTAACAATGGGTATCGGCTCAATTATGCAGGCAAAGCGTATCCTTATTATCGCTATCGGCGAAAACAAGGCAAAAGCAATCAAACAGCTTATCGACGGCAATGTTACTCCTCAATGCCCGGCATCCGTACTTCAATTTCACAAAGATGTAACACTTATGCTCGACAAAGGTGCCGCATCACTCATCTGATTTAGAAATAAAGCACCTTAACCGTGCCAAAACATTTTAGAAATTTAATATTTTTATTAAGGTGAAAAAACTACCAAGCATTAAAGTTTTATAAACAGGAGATAATACAATGGCAAACAAAGGAAAATTTTACATTACAACAGCCATAGCATATACTTCTCGCAAGCCGCACATCGGCAACAGCTACGAAATTGTGCTGACCGATGCCATCGCAAGATACAAACGCTTGCAGGGATACGATGTATTTATGCTTACTGGCACAGACGAACACGGTCAAAAAATCGAAGAATACGCAAAGACCGCAGGCGTTACACCAAAGGAATATGTTGACAAGGTATCGGGCGAAATTCGCTCTATTTGCGATATTTTGAACACAAGCTACGACCGTTTTATCCGCACGACGGACGAACAGCACGAAAAAGTTGTGCAAAAGATTTTCAAAAAATTATACGAACAGGGCGACATTTACAAGGGTCACTACGAGGGTATGTACTGCACACCTTGCGAGAGCTTTTGGACCGAAAGCCAGCTTGTTGACGGCAAGTGCCCGGATTGCGGCAGAGAAGTAAAGCCGGCAAAAGAAGAGGCATATTTCCTCAAGCTTTCAAAATATCAAAAGCGACTTGAAGATTTCATTGAGCAAAACGAAAACTTCATTTATCCCGAAGCACGAAAGAAAGAAATGCTCAACAACTTCATCAAGCCGGGCTTGCAGGACCTTTGCGTTTCAAGAACCAGCTTCAAATGGGGCATCCCTGTTGACTTTGACCCTGACCATGTTGTTTATGTTTGGATTGACGCACTTTCAAACTATATTACTGCCATCGGCTACGACCCTGACGGTTCATCCGATGAATATAAAAAATATTGGCCTGCCGATGTTCACATTATCGGCAAGGACATTGTCCGCTTCCACACAATTTACTGGCCTATTATGCTTATGGCTCTCGGCGAACCGCTTCCAAAGCAGGTATTCGGTCATCCTTGGCTTCTCTTTGGCGAGGACAAGATGAGCAAATCAAGAGGTAATGTTATTTATGCAGACGACCTTGTTGAACTTCTCGGAGTAGACGCCGTAAGATACTATCTTGTGTCCGAAATGCCTTACGCTTCAGACGGTTCCATCACTTACGAAACCATCATTGAGCGTTACAATTCCGACCTTGCCAACACATTCGGCAACCTTGTTAACAGAACAATCGCAATGCAGAACAAGTATTTTGACGGCATTATTCAACCGGGCAATGTTAACGAACCTGTTGACGACGAACTTAAAAACTTTGCACTCGACACTGTTAAAAAGATTGAAAAGTGCTTTGAAACTTACAGAGTTGCGGACGCCGTTGAGGCTGTATTGAACCTTGCAAAGCGTTCTAACAAATACATTGACGAAACCACTCCGTGGGCACTTGCAAAAGACGAAGCATCACTTCCTCGCCTCGGCACCGTGCTTTATAATCTCCTTGAAGCTATCAGATACATTGCTGTACTTCTCAGCCCGTTTATGCCTGAAACAAGCGAAAAAATCTTTGCACAGATGAACTGTGACATCAAGGATTACGATTCTCTTGAATCTTTCGGTGCTCTCAAGGCAGGCGAAAAGGTAGGCAAGGCAGAAGCACTTTTTGCAAGAATTGACTCTGAAAAAATGCTTACCGAAATTGCAGAAAAGCAAGAGGCAGCAGCCAAAGCGGAAGAAGCCGCAAAGCCGAAAGAAATCGAGGGACTTGCACAAATCGAATTTGATGATTTTGCAAAGGTTGAACTTCGTGTGGCAACCGTTACGGAATGTGAACCGATTAAAAAAGCTAAAAAGCTCCTCAAGCTTACCGTAAACGACGGAACGGCAGAGCCTCGTCAAATCGTATCCGGCATTTCTCCGTGGTACAAACCTGAGGACCTCATCGGCAAAAATGTTATCATTGTTGCAAACCTTAAGCCGGCAAAACTCTGCGGCGAAATGAGCAACGGTATGCTCCTTGCAGGCGATGTAAGCGAAAACGATGTAAAAGTTGTTTTTGTTGACCTACCTGCCGGAACACAGCTCAGATAATGAACAAAATCGGAATAAAAGCAACGGCACTCGGCGTAATATTCAACACGGTACTGTTTTTTGCAAAATTCTATGTCGGAATAAGCACAAACAGTCTGTCGATATACTGCGATGCAATCAACAATCTCGGTGACACATTTGCCTGCTTAATAGCTGTTTTGGGATTTTTCCTTGCACGAAAAGTGACTGAACTGAAATCTCAAAAAATACAAAGCCTGTGCACATTTGTTATCTCATTGATAATAGCCGCAACAGGTGCATACTTTGTATATAACGGCTTGCAAAGGCTGATGTATCCGCTGAGAATTGCATACAGCGAGGAATATGCTTACATTATCATTGCAACGGTATTTGCAAAAATACTTATGGGGTTGATGTATATGGCTTTCAACAAAAAAGCCTCCTCCCCTGTTCTCAAAGCAATGATACTCGACAGTTTTCTTGACTGTGCGGTGACGATATTTGCACTTATGGGTCTGTTTTTAATCACAAAGGTTAATTTTGCGGCAGACGGAATATTTGCAATTATCATAGGCACGGCTGTTACTGTTTCTGCCGTTAAAAACACAATTGAACAAAGCAAATTTTTAATTAACAACTGATTTAGTCACAAATTAAAGGGGTTTATATTATGGCTAAAAGGGAAAAAACAAAAAAGCCGAAAAAAACGGCTAAACAAAAATGGGCGATATTCGGCAAGGTTATACTCGGCATTTTGATTGTTATTGCAATCATTGCCGCTGTTATAGCAACAATGAATATCATCTCGGTTAAATCAATCAACAACTTTATTTCAACCGTTCCAACTGTTGAATATGAAAATCAACTGAAGCCGACAACAGATGAAAAAGACGGATACTACACCTTTACAACCGACAAGGATTTTAAGGTTGTACAACTTTCGGATGTGCATATCGGCGCAGGATTTTTAAGTTCAAAAAAGGATATGATGGCTGTCAATGCAGTTGAAGCTATGGTTAAGGCAGAAAAGCCCGACCTTGTAGTTGTTACCGGTGACATAGGCTTTCCTGTACCTTATCAATCGGGTACGCTCAACAACAAAAACGCCGCAAAGATTTTTGCAAATCTTATGGAGCAAATGGGCGTTTACTGGTGCCTTACATACGGCAACCACGATACGGAAGCTTACAGCTACTTTGACAGAGCAGATATTTCGGCTGTTTACGGCAACAAGGAAAAATATCCGCACTGCCTGTTCCAACCCGGTCCGGAAGATGTTGACGGTTACGGCAACTATGCCGTGAAAGTAAAAAATACTGCGGGCAAAATCACTCAGGCAATATTTATGGTTGACTCACATTCATATACCGACGGCGACTATTTCGGTGCGTTGTGGAAATATGACTGCATACACAAGAGCCAGATTGATTGGTACGAAAAAAATGTAAAGGCTTTCACCAAGGAAAACAACGGCGAAGTGCCAAAATCAATAATGTTCTTCCACATTCCTCTCAAAGAGGTTCAAACGGCATACTACGAATACCGTGACAACGACTTTAAAGACACCGACAGAGTTAAATTTATGTACGGTAAAGTCGGTGAAACGGGCAAGGTTGTTTACGCAAGCGACAAAAACGAGGGTATGTTTGACAAAATAAAAGAACTCCGCTCAACAAAGGGCGTGTTCTTCGGTCACGACCATACAAACAGCTTTTCGCTTATGTATGACGGTATTCAGCTCGGCTACACCTACACCGTTGACTACCTTGCATACTTCGGCATTGCTCAGTATGGACTTCAGCGTGGTTGCTCCGTTATGGAAATTCACCCTGACGGAACCTATGACCGCACACTTGAAAACTATTACCAAGATAAATACCAATCCATCAATAAAAAAGAAAAAGTCAAAATGGAGGATTACCATTCCGACCTTGTTTCACGAGAAGAATAAATAATATAGACAAAAATGCTGTAAGTATCAAACTTACAGCATTTTTTATATTCGGTTGATTATATTTTGTTAAAATTCATCATTTTCCCAGTTTTCGCCGCCTGACATACCGTTGTCATAACCGTCGCTGCCACCTGATGTAGTGATGATGTCGCTGTTAACGAACCTGATAATTTCAACTTTTGGAGATTCAAACTTTTTCATATTTTACCTCCTTTAGTCAAATGCCTGTGTGACAGACTGTGAATATATTGTTTTGATGTTATTTTCGCTGTCCTTATATCTTACATAAGCAACAGCGGTAAATGCCTTTACACTTGAAGTCTTTGAAACATTCATATAGATTGAATATTCGTTGTGCTTTGACAGTTTTTCACCTTTAACGGTCTTTGTTTTGCCGTTGGCTGAAATTTGTGCACCCCACTCTACAAGCGTGTATTCATCAGGAAGATAGAACTTACAGTTGAATACTGCACGGTTTTTGGCGTAGTCGGTTTCTGAAGAAGCGATATTGCCGTCTTTATCAATCTTTGTAGCGTAGCTGCCGGTGATAGCAACCTTTGCAACTCTATCTTCTTTCTTAACCGGCACAACATAGATTTCTTTTGTTTTCGGTGCATGAAATTCGTTGCAGTTAAGATAAGTCAGAATACTGGAGGTACCGTCTGCGTTTATACCGTCTTTTGTTGTTGCAAGTGCAAAATACTCGTTATCATTTGCACCTAAGGATACAAGTTCATCATAGCTGTATGTCTTTTTTCCATCGGCAAAGCCATCATAATAAACTGTACAGCCATCAGTTTGAACTTGTTTTGGGGTATACTTTGCTTTAACGGCAATTTCCTTGCCGTTACCTGTTACAGAAGCATTATCCCAAGAAGCAAAATCATAGAACGGCACATTAGGAGCTGTTGTATATTTGTCAGAAGTAAGCGTGTCACCCTTTTTAAGATACTGAACATCAATTACTCTGCCGTTAAAACCGTAGAACACAACTTTTGAATATTCCTCAGGATTAACATTTTCCTCAAGCGGAACAATATAAACATTAACAACTGCTTCCTTCGTTATATACAAGGCAAAAATCGAATCGGTTGTGCCGACTACTGTGCGTGTTTTACCACCGTCTGTATAAATAACCCAACGTTTAACACATCCTTTTGCTTCATTAACATAAGAGGCTACATCAATGTTAAATTTATGACCATAAAGTTCATCATTATAATATTGCGTTTTAATCAGGGCTGAATTTTTATAAATATTAACTGTGATTGAAAATTTATTTTTGCGAAGCATAGTTTGCGCAGTAATAAGCTGTGCGGTCAAATCGTCAAGTGCTTCTTGGGTTTCAACAGTTTCAGCCTTTGCGGTTACATCATCATAAATTTTCTTAAATTCTGCAAACGAATTCTTCTCATATTCAGCATTTTCACTCTGATTTTTAATGATAGTATCGCATTTTTCTTTTGCCGCATCATAGGCTGTGAAATCAATCTTCGATTTCAATTTGAGATTTTTTGCAGTATTATAATTTTCTACAACAGTCTTGACTTTGGTTGCAATATCTGCAATTTCTGTACTAAACACCTTGGAATTCAAGGTCATGTTGGAAAGCAAAGTTTTAATATCAAAATCAAGAACATCACGAACAGCCTTGTAGTAATTATTAACCGATTCTTCTGTATACAAAGACGATTTTCCTTTGATTTCGGTATAGTCATTTTTAAGATTTTCCAAAATATTCTTATATGGCGCTAAATTTAACACATATGAATTATACTTAAATGTCAAAGAACCTGGTACTTTTGTATTTGCATACTGAAATCCAATATTCAAACTCGTTGGCAATGCTTCATAATATTTTTCTTCGTCACCGCTGCCGGTATACTTTATGTAATTTCGCCAATACTTTTTGTCACTCATTTTAAACGAACCGGTTATGTGGTCTCCATCATATTTACTAGAAAAGATTTGAGGATCTTTATCATAAGTTAAATCTAATTCACCCTTGCATCTTTCCCAATCTTTACCGAATTCGAAATTGTTTACATCTTGTGGTATGCTAACATATCTAATATAACAAGTGTTGGAATTTTTTGGAGTAAAATACTTTGTAACAATAGCAGGAAAACGAATATCATCATTTTGACCTGTGTAAATTGCAACAGCATATTGTAATCTTGTTGTACCAAATTTTGCTGTCTTTCCGTCAGGTAATACAAGATCGGTAGTATCAGGACTTTCATTAAAAATAGCCTTTGTGTAAATACCACTCATATACTCTTTATCAGCCGTAGCAACACGTTGCTCTTCAGGAAGAATGAGTTGTGCATTTTCAATCTTGCTGTCAATATACTTCTCTAACTCTGCGGTAGTCATTTCGGCAGTTGTACTGCCCTCTGTTGCAGAAGCGGTGTCATCTGCAAGTACCATATACGGAAATGAAGAAATCATCATTATTACCGCAATAAAAAATGCAAAAGTCTTTTTAAATATTTTTGTCATAAATGTGTTCCTCCATAAAAATATTTTCTTTTGACAAGGCATAAAATGCCCAAAATTAAAAGACAGCTTATTTTAACATAAGCCATCTTTCACTTCAAGGAAAAAAATATTAGAATTATACACTTGATTTGGGAAAATAACTGTTAACTTTGACGATAAAAGACTTAAATGCAATATTTATCCATACATTCAGCATTTGCACGACAGCTTTACTTCGGTTTTAACCCCTCAGTCGTGCAAAAGCACGACAGCTCCCCTTTATTACAAAAAAGGGGAGCCGGTCTTAATTTCTGCCGTTAGAATTTTTGCATAATTTCGTCTGCAAGTTCTTCGAGTTCTTTTACATACGCCTCGGTAAGTCTTGTTTTTATCGTAACTGTTTTGTCAACAAGGGTGATGTTTGCCATTTTTTCAAAATGTGCTTTCATCGCCTTAATTGCACTCGGTGCCCAAGAAGCGTTTTCAACAAGTGCAACGGTTCTGTTTTGAAAAGCCTTATGTTCAAGGCGGTTGAGATAATCCTCCATCGGAGTAAACACGCCTGCGTCATATGACGAAGCCATACAAACAAGCACGCTGTGGCGGAATCCGTCCTCAACCGCTTCCGCAAGGTCATCACGGGTAAGGTCGGCAATTGCAACTCTCGGACAGCCTTTTTCCTCAAGAATTTCTTTAAGTTTTTGGGCAGCAAGCCAAGTATTGCCGTGGATTGAAGCACAAGCAATGAACACGCCCTCGTTTTCAGGCTCGTAAGCAGACCACTTTTTGTAAAGCTCAATCACTTCGGGAATTGTATCTGTAAGAACAGGACCGTGAAGCGGACAAATTGTTGCTATATCAAGCTTTGCTGCTTTGCCGAGCAAGGTTTGAACAGGTTTGCCGTATTTGCCGACAATGTTAAAATAATATCTTCTTGCTTCGCAATTCCAAGCCTCATCAGCGTCAACCGTGCCGAATTTGCCAAACGCATCGGCAGAGAACAAAATCTTTTCACTGCTTTCGTATGATACCATAACCTCAGGCCAATGAACCATAGGTGCCGTTACAAATGTAAGTGTATGAGAACCGAGTTCAAGAGTGTCGCCCTCTTTAACGGCGGTAACTCTCGCAGGGTCAACATCGCAAAACTGCGGCAACATACGAAGTGCCGCACCGGTCATAACAAGCTGCATATCCGGATATTTATCCGCAATTGCCTGAATTCCATAGCTATGGTCAGGTTCAAGATGCTGAACAACGAGATAATCGGGTTTTCTGTCGCCCAAAACTTCGCTCAAATATTCCTGCCATCTGTCAACGGCGATTTTATCCACCGTGTCCATAACAGCAATTTTGTCATCAAGAATAACATAGGAATTGTAAGCCATTCCCTTTTCGAGCATATACTGACCTTCAAAAAGGTCAATGTCGTAATCGTTTACACCTATGTATTTTACACTATCACTTATTTTAATCATAGTTTTTCCTTTCAAATATAAATAATAAACCAACTATTTTTAACCACGCTTACCGTGAGGGCAAACTTTGTTCGCTTAATTAATACCTCAATGCTATATACATATTATATATATCCTCTTCGGTAAGTTCAATAGGATTTCGTTTCATAAGCATTGACATACTTTTTTGGGTAAGTTCTTTAATCTGCTCATCTGTTGTGCACCCTATTTCGCTGAGAGTTGAACGCATACCCATACGCTTTTTCATAGCCGTGATTTCGTCTGCCATAGCCTGCGGAGTATCAAAACCGCAATCTTTTGCAAATGCAGTAATTCTGCCGTCTGAATCTGCATGTTCGGCATTGAACTTCACAAAATAATCAAGTGTGAACGCACAAGCCTCGCCGTGTGGCACGCCGTAAATATTGGTGAGCGGAAACGAGCAAGCGTGAGAGCCGGTCGTTCTAGGATGGCTGAACGCAACACCCGCAACAATAGAAGCCTCCGCCATTTTTTCTCTTGCTTCCAAATCATCAGGATGATTATATGCACGCTCCAAATACTTAAAAACAAGCCTTGCCGCATAAATTGAACACGCAGAACAAATCGGCTGATTGAGAGTTGCCCAATAGCTTTCGATAGCGTGTGACAGCACATCAAGACCGGTTGAAGCAGTAATCTGCGGCGGCACGGTGAGTGTCAACACAGGGTCGATAACCGCAATTTTCGGATACATTGCCGGGTCGTTCATCGGCTGCTTGAGATTTTGCGTCAAATCCGTAAGAACGGAAATATTTGTAACCTCGCTTGCAGTTCCCGATGTGGTAGTTACGGCAATCATAGGAATAGCCTCGGCAGAAGTTACAGCCTTGCCTCCGCTGTGATAAGATTCGATTTTGTCGTTCCCATTTGCAACGGCACAAGCCGCCTTACAGCAATCCATAGGTGAACCGCCGCCGAGAGCAACTGCAAAATCAGCGTTAACCTCTCGCATAACCGCAACGCAAGCGTTTACATTGTCGGTTGTAGGGTTTGGTCTTATGTCGGAAAACACAGCCTTAATTCTGCCGTTTGAAAGCGAAACAAATTCATCGGCAAGTCCGTTTTTTGCAAACGAATGTGAGCATACAAGCACCCCGACCTTACCGCCGATTTCATCAATAAATGCAGGAAGTTCTTTGTGCCTGCCAACGCCGAAAACCAATTTAACAGGCAAATTAAAATCCCAATTCACACTTATCACCTCAAAATTTATTATTTCATCTGCCATTTTACCACAAATCATCCGCAAATAAAATATTTTTTATAAAAAAAGAAATTTTGTAAAATAATCCTTGACAACGGCATTTTTTTATAGTATACTTTTAAAGCGTTAAGTAATTAAGGCGTAACACTCCTGCGGGAGTTTTACATATAACAAACAATGAGCAATGCTCATTAACATATTTCGAGGTGTAACTCAGTTTGGCTAGAGTGCCTGCTTTGGGAGCAGGATGCCGCAGGTTCGAGTCCTGTCACCTCGACCAAAAGACCTTAGAAAGCGAATGCTTCCTAAGGCCTTATTTTTTGCCTAAATTTGGCTTAAATACTGCGTTTTATGGCATTTTGAATTTTAATCGTTCCTTATACAAAATCATATAACCACCATATTAAATCAAATATTTGGGGTAGAAATTAGGAGTATAAGGGGTAGATTTTGGGGTACCGAAAACTATATACTCATCTTATTTCTCGGATGATTTTCCTCAAGAATATGACGAATTTTATTTGTGCTTATGTGAGTGTAAATTTGAGTAGTTGTAATCGAACTGTGGCCAAGAAGCTGCTGAATGTATCTTATGTTTACATTTTCGTCCATAAGTGCCGTAGCAAAAGTGTGTCTGAACATGTGCGGCGTAATATGTAAATCAATTCCACTCCTTTTGGCATAATCACTTATCATATTCCTAATAGATTGCTCCGAATACCTATTCCCTAATTTGTTGACGAAAACATACTCATTCTTGCCACCACAAATTTTTATATATTCACTTAAAAGTCTTGATACTTTAATATTAGCAATACACATTATGCGTTCCTTTGAGCCTTTTCCGTAAATGTATATCGTGTTGCTGTTGAGGTCAAGGCTCTTTCTTTTTAGATTGCTGATTTCCGATACTCTCATTCCGGTAGAAAACAACAGTTCAATAATTATTGTATTTCTCAATGTCGATTTATATTGATAACTGCTTTTTGCATTATCAAGCTGTAAATATCCAAATTTCAATATACTTTTTATGTTCTCAATCGGAATAGTTTTCGGCAGGGTGATCGGCTCTTTGTATTTGAGCGTGATTTTGTGAAACGGATTGATTTCAATAATATCTTCAATTTCCATATATCTGTAAAACGCTTTCAAGCAGGCAATTTTTCGCTTAGCAGTTTTAGGTTTGTAACGCTGATGAAGTGAGTTTATGTATTTGTTTAGCTCATTCTTGCTAAAGCAATCTTTGCCTCGCATATATGAGCAAAACTGCTTTAAATCAATTTTATAAGCTTTTATTGTTAAAGCACTCAACCCTTTTAAATCACTGCAAATCTCAATGTAATCTTTCGCTTCTTTTTCTATCTCTATCATAATAAAACCTCCTAAAATATCTGATTTTATTATGATTGCTTATAAAACAAAAGTCGATAAATTTTGACTGTTTTAGCAGAATTTCTTGCAATTATACCGCTTTTTTCTGCATTTAGGCATTTCCTATTGACAAATTGATTGAAATATGCTATCGCTTAAAATGATTAAATGTCAATAAATTGACTTTGATAAAATAAAAATATTTTAAAAGCAATAAAGGATAACTATTTATTATCTTACTAAGAGAGGTGATTTTTTGAACAATAAAAATATTTCTGTTTCAGTTATAATTACAACATATGATAGAGAACTTAATTACTTGAAGAATGCTGTTGAAAGTGTATTTAAGCAAACCTTTGAGCCTTCTGAAATCATTATTGTAGATGACAATGATAATATATTATTAAGCCGGAAAATTGAAATGTTTTGTTATAGTAATGATATTACTTATGTTCATAATTTAGGTTCCCGTGGAGCCTGTTCAGCAAGAAATCTGGGTATCTCAATAGCAACAAGTTCATATATAGCATTTTTAGATGATGATGTTTGGTTGCCAAAAAAGCTTGAACTTCAGGTTAATATAATCACCGAAAAAACTATTATGGTATATTGCAATGATTGGAAAATTGACAAACGTATCATCCCTGAAAGCTGTTCTGAATATCGAAAATCAGACAGTTTTAATTGCAATGTTACATTTGAACAGCTTTTAGAAAGAAATCATATCGGAACAACTACTCAATTACTTATCAAGAAAAGCGCTTTATATGAAATAAACGGATTTGATGAAGAATTACCTACCAGACAAGATTATGATTTATGTTTGAGACTTGCTTTGCACGGTGAATTAGTAGGTATTAATAATCATTTATTTATTCATTATTTACATTTCGAAAATCAGATATCAAAATCTAGTATTTCTTCACTAATAGCATATAAAAAACTCTACAAAAAATTCAAAACACAATTCAATACACATAAGAACGCAAAAACCAATATATTATTCAAAATATCAAGAATGGAACGACTTCAACAACATTATATAAAATTCATTTTATATTTATTTGAAGGAATTATATGTAGTCCTTCAAAATGGAAAATAGGAATTTGTGAAATACAAAAAAGCACAACAGTATAAAGGAGATTAAAATGAAAGATGTATTACTAAGTATTATTATACCTGTCAAAGATACTTTACCATATTTTAAAAAATGTCTTGATTGTATGGTTTCACAGACTTGCAAAAATATAGAAATAATAGTTGTTGACGATAATTCTTCTCAAGATATATCAAATTTTGTTAATTCTTATAATGACAAGCGCATCCTTTACATAAAAAATGAGAAATGTATTGGCCCCGGCGGCGCAAGAAACATAGGAATTGATGCTTCAAACGGAAAATATATAGCATTTTGTGATAGTGATGATTGGGTAGACCTTAACTACTATGAAACAGTTTGTAATTTCATGGAAAAAAGTGATTCTGATATAACCATGACATCAATGAAAAGAGAATTTGCTTTAGGGCAAAATAATATTTCAAAAACATATATGTGTAAATATAATCAATATTATGCTCTTGATACTGAAATGGCTATACGAATTTTATGTAAAGAATATAAAGATTTAGAGCTATCTATAGTTCCGGCATGCATGAATAAAATATATAAGAAAACATTTTTGATTAAAACTAACGCTCGATTTGAAGAAGGAGTGTATTTTCAAGGAGTGTTATTTTCTTTATATACATTCTTACGAGCCAAAACAATTCACTGTATTCCTGAAATTGAGTATCATCATTTTAGGCGTTCAAACTCTGTTGTTCAATCATTTGACGAAAAACATATTATTGATTTTGGAAAATGTTGTAAAACATTAAAACAATATCTCAAGGATACCGATAGTTTCGAAATATATAAATATTCGTATCAATGTTTATGCAATAAATATTTTAATTTGATTATTCAAGAAATTTTTGAGTTTGTTAATGGAGAAAAAGAAATTAAAGCATTACTACAAAATACATTTGACATCTATATTAATAATGTATGTTTATCCGATTTATTCGATTATTTATCAGCTGAAGAAATAAGAAGACATTTTCAGCCATACTTAACAGATACAACATTATATTGATTAATATATTATTCTAGGATCAATATAGTATTTATCGTTGTTCATAGTTTTTCCGTTCCAAAATTCAATATTATCATGTATGCCTCTTTTTTGCATTATAAATTTAATGTTGTGTTTTATTATAGAATTATAAGAAGATAAATGTTCAAAACAAGAATACGCCTTATTCAATGCACTAATGGCGTTATCACTATTATTATTTATAATTTCATATAAAGCTATTGTTTCTTGATAATAAGCATAATTTCTGTTTGCCAATTTACGTGTTAAATAGACTTCAGGAAATAAGTACCTGTTTCCTGATTCTAAATCGCCAATCATATAAAAATATGATGCCATAGCATAACATCTTTTTCTATAATTATTATATTGATTTTTTTTCATATATTGATGATATTTTGTAACTTCATCAATAAACTTATCATTTTCATATACCATTCTATAATATAAAGAGCTAAATTTACCTATAATATACATTTTGCTTTCTTCGCCATCCTTTTCTAAAAAGTAATCAGTACATTCTTCAATTACAGAAATGCTTTTTGGTATATTGATAACTATCTGTAAAATAGCTAGGCGAAGTTTGGTGTTATAATATCTAATTTCAAAATTATATTTTTTACTTAATGAAGTACGATACTCACATGTCGCTAAATTTTCTATGCCATTTAAATCTATTTCAATTTGACTTTTTACGGTCATAGCATCATGATATTTTAAATGATTTAATATAGTTTCTTTTTCACTTTTTGAAACAAGTGATTTATTAAGCATTATCGAAAGTTGTTTTATGTATTCTAAAGAGCTTTTATAATCAATGGCTTCATATTCGATAATTATCATTTCCCACATGGCTTTAATGCAAATTTTCTTTAGTGTGTTGTTTATACTGTTCTTTGTTTTTAAAATGATTTTTTTAAAATGCTCTTTAGAGGTGGTTGATGTGCTCTGAAGATGTACGGCATATGTATAGGCAAAATAGAGTTCAATAAACAATTGATGATTATTCATCCTCTTCTCAAGTGAATTAATACTTTCAGTATCTTCAAAAACATTATTAAGAACGTAAAGAATATAATTATATTTTCTCTCTTTATATTTGCCAATTATTATTTCTGCAATCCGTTGTAACTTTAAAGGATTTATATCATTCTCAAATTTAATTTTTAAGTATTCCGGATTTTCTAAATCATTTTGTTTTAGTATACTATTACAATCAATATTATAATTATTTATATAATATTTTTGGTAAAATTGATTTATCGGCATTAAGCTGTTGTAATAATCATATTTTACTAAACCACTTTTAAGTAATGGTAAAATATCTCTATCATTATTTAAAAAATTGTCGACTTTCACAGGAACATGCGAAAAATAAATCATATCACAAGCTTTTTTGCAATTCGGATACGAAATAAAAAAATCATTGAATTCTTTTATAACATGATTCCGTAATATATTACTCGACTGAAAAACTTTATATTTTGCTATGAAGCTATCTATTCCATCTATTGTATTGCCGGCATCTTTATTATCGTAAACATATCTAAAAAAAGCAAATAATTCAATTATATTTACCTGAGCTTCAAAAATATCATAGGATATTGATCGTGATTGTAAATTTGAATTAAACAAATTATTTATATCATCATAATTTAGAATATAATCATATTTTTCGAATGTACAATATTTAGAAAATTCATTAAAAGCTTTGCTTTTTACGGTGTTATTTTCTGTTGTGAAAACAACAAAAACCGGAAATTCTTTTATCTGTATCTCTTTTAATAATTTAAAAAAGAATGACAAATTATAATCGTCAAGATAATCAAGATTATCAATAAAAACTATCCTTTTATTAATTCTGACAAACTTTGGAAAGAAGTCATAATAGTCTAAATTCTCTTTGAATAATTGGATTAATTTATCATAATTCTTTCTTGACTTTACTAATTCTATTATTTCGTTTGTAACTACAAATTTAGGTAATTTTTGTAAATAATCTTCATCAACATCTTCCGGATTCAAATAAGGAAAAAGTAAAAATAGTATAAAACAGACTATTAAATTGCTATTCCAAACACTGGAGTCGGTGAAAGAAATTTGGTAATAATATTCTGATTTAATAACTTTTGAATTTCCCAATTTTTTCAATATCTGAGTTCTTCCACTTCCGTATAATCCACATATTGAAATATATTTTGTGTTATAGTTCTTTAAAAAAGAAATCATCTTTTTCTCTATTAAATTAACTATGTTTATTTGACTGGGAATATCTATAATACGTTCATTTGGTTTTATTATAGTAATAGGATATGCTGTAACTATTTCAACATCGTTTAATTTAAAGTACAAAGTTTCATTTTTTACTGCTTTATCGCCAATAAACACTTGAAACTCTAAATTGTTATCACCTTTATGTAATGAAATAATTTTATTACCTAATATTTTTATTCCAACACATTTTTTTGCTCGTTTAATTTCAACGCTCATCTCTCTTGGGCTATAAAATGAAAAATGACAACTATATGTTTTACCAACAAATAATTCTTTAGCTGATTCAACAAATGCTATTTTATTTGCGGAATTTTCGTAAAACTCCAGTTCTTGAGTTAAAAAGCAATGATTATATTCCGGGATTTTTACACTTGTACTATTACTCGTTTTAAAATAACATCTATATATATCAATATTTTGTGTTAGCCAATATTCAAGAGCATATTTAGTACAAAATTCGACAAATTTGCAATTAGTTGATTTAAGAAGTACACTTCTAATATCAGTTATCGTTTTAGAGTTTATTATTGTATTGGTAACAAATATTACCTTTTCTATATTATCTTCTAAAATAGCGCTTACTATAGTTGCATCTAATATATATCTATTAGTATAAATTCGTTCAGTTGAATATTTTGCCTCCATCCACCACTGAACACCTTCGTTATTGGTACTTCTGTATCCAAAAATATATGCGACAGCATCTTTATTTCCGTCTCTTGTTTCCTTAGTCTTTTTCCAAGTGGGGTTTTTAAAATTATTTTTAACATAATCTAATGCAAGTTTTTCAAATCCCCTATATCCATCTTTGATTTCTTCCCAGTTAATATTCATAAATCACCTGATAATAGATAATAAATAGTTATCCTTCATTAACAACAAAATAACTGTATATAGTTAAAAGCCTGTCGGTTAAAAATCGGCAGGCTTTTTTGTATATATAGAACTAAAACGGAGGTGTTTTTAACGAAACAAACAAA
>UQCC01000014.1 GCA_900539325.1 uncultured Eubacterium sp. | reverse complement strand
ACACAACAAGCAGCCTGCGCTTGTTGTGAGAGGAAAAACATATGCAGTATATTTATAAAACTATGTTTTGTTCTATACGGAATATGTTTTGACGAGACGCCGACATCTAATACAAACCACTCTTTCGAGTGTTTTTTATATTTCCGTTGCTTCTACGAATTCTTTGCAGACAAACTTTCTTTATGTGAAAATTATTCACATCCTTTTTTCGACAAATTTCGTAAATAGATTGTGTTTTATCTTAACCCCACCGTCTTTTGCTTCGCAAAATCCACCTCCTCTTGTACAACAAGTGGAGGCTTTTTTAATTTCTTTAAGCAAACTCAGTTCACCCCTATGGTCTTTTTTGTAGACAATTATTTTATTTTGTGTTATATTGAAAATAAAGGGAATGGGGGAGTATTTATGATATATATAGTTAGACATGGACAAGATGACGATACGGTTCGTGGTGGATGGAGTGATACTCCTTTAACAGCTTTAGGCGTTCAGCAATCGATTCAATTTGCAGACGATTTATTAAATAATCAGCATAAATATAATATATGTAAATTATATTCAAGTGATTTAAAGAGAGCAAAGCAAACTGCTGAAATAATATCTCAAAAGTTACATTTGCCAATTGAATTTCTTCCTGATTTTAGAGAGGTTAATAATGGCGATCTTGCCGGAATTGATAACAAGTTGGCCGAAGAAAAATATCCAAATTTATATTGGCGTAAATTGGCATGGAATGAACATTATCCTAATGGTGAAAGCCCAATGGAGTTTTATGAAAGAGTAAGCAATGCTTGGAAGAATTTTGTTTGTGAAGTTTCAGTTTATGATAAAAATGTTCTACTTGTAACTCATAGTGGTGTTATTAATGTAATTAATTGTATTATTGATAATTCGATATATTCAAATTCAAATTCATATTCTGCACATTCATGTGCAGAAATTGCTTTAAAAATTGAGATATAAGCAATTTATATTTCATTGGCTAAAAAAGAAAAATATATCGATCTTTTCGATAAATTTAAACCACTCATCCGAATAATTATTATTTCTTTAGGTGAACACAGTTCGCCCCTATGGTTATTTTTGTAGACAAACTCTCTTTATGTGAAAATTATTCACATCCTTTTTTCGACATATTTCGTAAATAGATTGTGTTTTTTTTAACCCCTCTGTCTTTTGCTTCGCAAAATCCACCTCCCCTTGTATAACAAGTGGAGGATTTATATTTCCTTTAGGCGAACGCAATTCGCCACTACGGTTATTTTTTGCAAAAATTCCGCTTATTTTTTTTGTTTGATGATAGGATTATTTTGGTTCATAGTTGTTTATTATATCTGTAATTGTGTTCTTATAAATGTTTCCGTTGAGGACATTACCGTTTGCTGAAAAACTGATTGTTTTAATGTCGTTTTTATTTTCAAGATAAGGATTATGAATTTCTTTGTTGTCATTGAAATATTCACCAAAATATTTTAATGCACTACCACTTGCAAAGATTATATTTCCGTCTGATGCTTCTATGCCTATTTTATTAAATTCGGCAAGAATCTTTTTTGTTTCTTCGTTAAAACGATTATTGTCGTTTGGACTAATAAGCCATGCAGGATGTGTTTGAATTGACACACCGGTTTTAAGAATCTCTTTTGCATATTCCATCACAATTTCCAAAGGTATGTTTTCCTGATGAAATGAGTCAACAGAAAGTTTAATGATATTTACACCACTTTTTGCAAGCATTTCAGCTACTTGTTGTATTCTGTCAATTTTTTTACTGAAGTAGCCATTTGTGATTAATTCTCTGTATTTGATTCCACATTCTTTTGCGGCAGAATGAATTTCAAAAACGGTTTCGGGATACAACAAAGGTTCACCACCAAATGTCATAAGCGAATCAATTTTATAATCATTACATATATCATGTACAGCTTGAACTGCTAATTCGGTGTCTATATGTTCATTTGACACATGTTCGCCTTGCGAGCAATGCTTGCATTTGCCTGTGCAGGAATTTGTAATTACAAATTCGATTCTGTTTATATTTTTTGTGTATTTATTCATTAAAGTTTCTCCATATAGATTATTATTTTATATAAACAATATCATAAATAATTTCTATTTTCAAGTTGACTTTATATAGTAGTATAAATATATGGACATCTTGTTTTTAATGTGTTATATTGAAATTGAAAGGAACGGGGAGTAATGATGAGCGTTAATTTTTACGACAGTGTGGATGACAATTTGCTGAAGTTTGCCGTAATTGTTTCAAAAAGTAACGGTAAGTGGGTGTTTTGTAAGCATAAAGAGCGTACGACATATGAAATCCCGGGCGGTCACAGAGAACACGGTGAAGATATTGTTGAAACCGCAAGGCGAGAATTGGTTGAAGAAACCGGAGCGATTGATTTTGATTTGAAACCAATATGTGTTTATTCGGTTATTGATGAAAATAATTTTGACGGTTCGGAAACATTTGGACTTCTTTGTTATGCCGAAATTTCTACATTCGGTGAAATCGACAGTGAGATTGAAAAAATTGTTATGCTTGATGATTTGCCGGATAATTGGACTTATCCGAACATTCAACCGTATTTGATTAAAGAGATACTAAATAGAAAGCATATTTGAAGTATGAAAAAAGTTGATTTTGATAAAATAGAACAATTTATGCTCCGATATTGTGGCGATTCTTGTCACGACAGAGAACATATTTACAGGGTTTTATATAATGCTCTTGATATTGCAAAATGTGAAAACAATGTGAATTTTGATATTCTCATTACATCGTGTTTGTTACATGACATAGGCAGACCGGCACAAATAAATGATGGTAGCATTGATCATGCCGAATATGGAAGTGAAATTGCATATAATTGGCTAATTGAAAATAATTTTTCTGTCGATTTTTCGCTTAAAGTTGCAGAATGCATACGATGTCACAGATACAGAGGAAATAATATCCCAAAAACCATAGAGGCAAAAATTTTGTATGATTCCGATAAAATTGATGCTGCCGGTTTGATTGGAATTTCGAGAACATTGATGTACAAAGGTGCGATTAATGAGCCTATTTATTATGTTGTAAACGGTAAAGTCCAAAATGGATTTGACAAAACAAAAGAGTCTTTTTTTACCGAATATATACATAAGTTAAGTAAAGTTTACGACAAAATGTTGACTGCTAAAGGAAAAGAAAAAGCATATAAACTTAAATGCGAAGCGGAAGAATTTTATAATAAGTTATATGGTTATTTAGATAAATTATATATAAGTGGAAATGCGACGCTTGATAAATATTTGAAAGAAATATAGTTTAATTTTTCGAGGTGATTTTATGGCTATTTACATTGTTTTAACCGTGATTTTTCTTGTTTTTGGTATAATTTTTGCGTTCAATAAAGGTGATTTCTTAATTGCAGGTTTGAACACTTCCGAAAGCACTCAAAACGAGTATGATACTAAAAAAATCAACCGTATGTTTGCCGTTTTTTCTATTGTTGTTGCAGTCGTTTCGTTTATCGGAATATTTGTCAACAAAGACTTCTATATGGTTGGAATTCTGTTCCCGGTGGTTGTTGTAGGCGTTGTTCTTTTGGTTATATTCTTCAACACAATTTGCAAGAATAAGTGAGTTTGTATGAAAAATTTGGTTGAAAATTTGAAGCAAAAAATAAATAATCGTACACCTCTTAGCGAAATTGTTGATATATTTTGCGAGGAATGCAGTGCAGATTTGCCTGAAAAGAATTTTCTGTTTGAAACAGGTTTGTATCAGTTTACCTGTGATGAAGAGTATTATTTTTCGCTCGTTTTGCAATACAAAGACAGCGGTGACGAGTATGTTCAACTGCATACGGATGTTGTGTATCCGCCGAGTATGAAATACGAGGACTTTGCAAGCTGTGAGTGGATTGAAGACATAAATGAATTCAAGCAGTTTGTGCTTGCTTCGGAAGAATACAGGTTGTTGCAAACCGAGGCAATCTTAAAGGTTGATATTTATATTGAAGAAACATAAAAAGGAGGCGGATAATTCCGTCTCCTTTTACTGTTAAGTAATGAATTTATTTAATAATCGTGCCCATTGTGTTTGGCTTCATACCTGCTGCGTTTGCTTCGTCTGTGTCGATGTGCATAGCAAGTGCATAGCTGTCGCTTACTCTGACAACAACATCACCGAAAGTGAGGTTTCTGCCGTTTGCCGATGGGATTTCAACTGAAACGATTTCGCCGTTTGTAAGACCGAATTCCTCTGCATCCTTTGTTGTTGCGTGGATGTGACGCTTTGCTGCGATAACACCGCAAGCGATTTCAACTTCACCGCACGGACCAATGAGTTTGCAAGTGCCTGAACCCTCGATGTCGCCTGATTCTCTTACAGGAGCAACAACGCCGATTGAACGAGCGTCTGTGAGAGAAAGCTCAACCTGTGTTGCATTTCTGCACGGACCGAGAATTGAAACTGCAGGGAATTCACCCTTTGTGCCGACAACTCTTACTCTTTCTTCACAAGCAAATTGACCCGGCTGTGAAAGCTCTTTCTTTACTGTGAGCTGATAGTCCTTGCCGAAAAGTGTTTCCAAATCTTCCTTTGACACATGAACGTGACGAGCAGAAATTTCTACTACTACCTGATTAGCCATAATTAATCCTCCAAAATTAATTTCTTTTTTAACAGCTATATTTTATACCATTTCATATTGTTTTTCAACACTTAATTTGTTATTATTTAAGAAGTATGAATTTATTTGAAAGAACGGTTTGGTTTTATGTATAAAAATTGGAGCAAAAAGACGGCAAAAAGATTTTTAGTAGGCACTTTGATAACCTTTGTTGCGCTTTTTGGACTGACTTTGATTTTGGTTGTAGCAATTTCGGGCAGAGATGATATAAACATTGCAATGTCGTTTGGCGAAAAGGTGCTTTTGTCGATTGTTTGTGCTCTTGTTCCCGTGTCGTCGCTTACAGGTTTTTGCGTGGGATTTATCAGAATCGATGAGTTAACAACAAAGCAAATTGTGCTTATGGTGGTGTTTTGCATACCTATGGTGGTGCTGTCCGTGCCTTTCGGCTTTGCAATGCTTGTTCCGACGGTGGTAAAATGCCTTAAATTGCAACAAAATACTTGACAAATATAAATTATAATATATAATATATATTAATCGAATGTAAACCAAAGTGAGGTGAACCCAATGGGTTCGCTTCTTTTTATTGTAGGGGACTGCAAAGCGGTCCGAGGAGGTGTTAACTTGGCAAAGCCTACAACAGTGCAAAGGGTTGAAGAAATTATCAAGCCTTTTGCGGATGAAATGGGATATGATATTTGGAACATTCAGTTTGCAAAGGAAGGCTCGGATTGGTATTTGCGTATTTTTATCGACAAAGACGGCGGAATAGATATGAACGATTGCGTTGATTTTACTCACGCAATATCAAAGCCGCTTGACGAGGCAGACCCGATTTCTCAGAGTTATATGATGGAGGTCAGCTCGCCGGGAGTTGAAAGAGAACTTGTAAAAGACAAGCACTTTGAAAAGTATATCGGTGCTCCCGTTATGATGAGGACAATCAGGGCGATTGACGGCGTTCGTGATTTTAACGGAAAACTTGTTAAATACGAAAACAAAGAAATCACCGTAGAACTTCAGGACGGTCAAAGCGTTACGGTTAATAAAAAAGATACTTCTTATGTTAAACTTGATGATTTTGATATAAATGATTTTTCACAGGAAATGTAATTTATTTTAAATTTTATACCGAAAGGATGAATAGGGAAAAATGATGAACAAAGAATTTTTTGAAGCAGTAAAAATGCTTACAGCTGAAAAAGGAATTCCGGAAGATTATCTTTACGAAAAAATTGCTGCCGCAATTATTGTTGCCGCAAAGCACGATTACAACGGCAAGGACATTGTACATTGCGACATTGATCCGGAAAAAATGAGCATTAAGGTTTATGTAACCAAAAATGTTGTTGAAGAGATTGAAGACCCTGATACAGACCTCACTCTTGAGCAGGCTCAGCTTATTCGCAAGAGTGCAAAGGTCGGCAAAACAATTGACATTCCGCTCAAGACAAAAGACTTCGGCAGAATCGTTGCTCAAACCGCAAAGCATGTTATCCGTCAGGGTATCCGTGAGGCGGAAAGAGGAAAGATGCTTGAAGAGTTCCAGAGCAAAAACCAAGAACTTCTTTCTGCAAAGGTTAGTAAGGTTGACCCTGTAACAGGCAATGTTTACCTTGAAATCGGTCACAGCGAGGCTGTTCTTCCAAAGGCAGAGCAGGTTCCGGGCGAAACATTTGTTGAAGGTCAGATGACAAAGATTTTTGTTGTTGATGTTAAGGATATGGGCAAAGGTCCAAAGGTTATGATTTCAAGAACTCACCCGGGTCTTGTAAGACGCTTGTTTGAAACAGAAGTTCCTGAAATTTTTGACGGAACAATCGAGATTATGAGCGTTTCCCGTGAGGCAGGCTCTCGTACAAAAATTGCCGTATATTCAAAGGACGAAAATGTAGACGCAGTAGGTTCGTGTATCGGTCCTAAGGGTCAGAGAGTTTCAAATGTTGTTGACGCTCTCGGCGGTGAAAAGATTGATATTGTTAAGTACAGCACAGACCCTGCCGAGTTTGTTTCTGCCGCACTTGCACCGTCTGATGTAATTTCTGTTGAAATTCTTGACGAAGACGCAAAGTCTTGCAGAGCAACAGTTCCGGACGATCAACTTTCACTTGCAATCGGTAATAAGGGTCAAAATGTTCGCCTTGCCGCAAAGCTTACATCGTGGAAGATTGACATCAAGCCTGAATCGGGCTTCTACGAGGGCGAGTCTGAAACTGCTCTTGAAGAAAGCGACAGCGAAGAATAATTATAACAAAGGTGATAGCTTATGAAAACCAAAAAAGTACCTATGAGAATGTGTACGGGCTGCGGCGAAATGTTTGACAAGCGTACACTTGTAAGAGTGGTTAAAGGCCCCGACGGAGAAGTCAGCCTTGACCTTACGGGCAAAAAAGCCGGCAGAGGTGCTTATGTTTGCAAAAACGCAGATTGCTTGAAAAAAGCAAGAAAAAAGCGTGCCTTTGAAAGAGCGTTTTCTATGAAAATAGAGGACAGCGTATACGATAAAATGGAAGAAGAAATTTCAAATGCCGAATAAAAAATATCTCTCAATGCTGGGAATGGCGAGAAGAGCGGGTAAACTCTCAATGGGTCACGATATGGCGGTTAAATCCGTGATTGAGCATAAGACCGACCTTGTGATTTTTGCGTCGGATGCTTCAAAGCGACTTGTTGATGAATTTGAGGTAAGCATACAAAAGTCAAAACATGATGTTGCCGTTAAAATTATTCCCGAAACGATAAACGACATCCATATGGCCTTGGGCTACAAAGCGGGAGTTATTACGGTTAACGATATTAACTTTTCCGGCAGAATAAAAGAATTAATTAATCAGGAGGAAAACGAGTATGGTAATAAAGATTAAGGTTTCCGATGTTGCAAAAGACTTCGGAAAGCAAAACAAAGAAATTATCGAAGTACTTGACCAATACTGCGAAGGTCCTGCAAAAAAAGCTGCAACTGCACTCAGCGAGGATGAACTTAACATCCTTTTTGATAAACTTACACAAGCAAACAGCGTAAGCAATTTTGATAGCTACTTTGCACAAAAAAAGGCCGCTCCGAAAAAGAAGGCGGCACCTAAAAAGGAAGCAAAGAAAGAGGCTGACCCTAAGAACGAGGCTAAAAACAAGAAGCGTCAAAGTCAAGCCGCTATTCTTCAAATGGCTGAGCAGGCTGCAAAGAGAGCGGAAGAAAAAGCAAAGAAAAAGGCAGAGCAGGCTCCTCAGGCAAGAACAAAGGGCGAGGCTCGCCATATTGATACAAGGGTTAACAATGTTGACCTTGAAAAGTATAATCAGAAGTACGAAGATATTTCTCCTGCAAATACAGTAAACGATTATCAGAAAAAGCAAAAGCTTAATCAAAAATCAAAGCAGTACAGAAAGAAGAAGCCTCAGGGTATGCACGCCCGTTCAAAGAAAGAAACAGAGTCACAGCGTCTTGCCCGTATTGCAGAGCAGAGAAAGAAGCAACAAATCAAGATTACAGTCGGTGACGAAATTACAGTAGGCGAACTTGCTTCACGCCTTCGTCTTGCAGCCAACGAAGTAATCAAAGCACTTATGAAACTCGGTATGATGGTATCGGTTAACGAGGTTATCGACTACGATACAGCCGAAATCGTTGCAACAGAACTTGGTGCAAAGGTTGAAAAAGAGGTTGTTGTTACAATCGAAGAGCAGATTATCGAGGCAGAGGACGAAAACGATGAAAACGCAGTTACACGCCCACCGGTTGTTTGCGTTATGGGTCACGTTGACCACGGTAAAACTTCCATCCTTGATGCTATTCGTAACACATCCGTTACATCAACCGAAGCCGGCGGTATTACACAGGCTATCGGTGCTTATCAGGTAGTAACTCCTGATAAACAGGTTATTACTTTCCTTGACACACCGGGTCACGCCGCATTTACTGCAATGCGTGCAAGAGGTGCAATGAGCACGGATATTGCCGTTCTTGTTGTTGCCGCAGATGACGGTATTATGCCGCAGACTATTGAGGCTATCAATCATGCAAAAGCAGCAGGTGTAGAAATCATTGTTGCCATCAACAAGATGGATAAAGAGGGTGCAAATCCTGACAGAGTTATGCAACAGCTCACAGAGCACGAGCTTGTTCCGGAAGAATGGGGCGGCGATGTTATCTGCGTTCCTGTTTCGGCTAAAACAAAGATGGGTATCGACAAACTTCTTGAAACCATCAACCTTGTTGCAGAAATGTGCGAGCTTAAAGCTAATCCGGACAGATCCGCAAAAGGTGTTGTTATTGAAGCGAAGCTTGACAAGGGCAGAGGTCCTATTGCAACACTTCTTGTACAAAACGGTACTCTCAATGCAGGTGATGTTATCGTTGCAGGTACAGCCGTAGGTAAGGTAAGAGCAATGGTTGACTGCCAGGGCAAAAAGATAAATTCGGCAGGTCCGTCTGTTCCTGTTGAAATTATGGGTCTTGACAATGTTCCTATGAGCGGCGACCTCTTCAATGCCGTATCGGATGAAAAACTTGCCCGTCAGCTTGTTGAACAGCGTAAGGCTGAAGCTAAGGAAGAAGAATTCAAGGCATTCCAAAAGGTTACTCTTGACACATTGTTTGACACTCTCCACGAGGGCGAACTTAAAGACCTCAACATCATTGTTAAGGCTGATGTTCAAGGTTCGGTTGAAGCCGTTAAGCAGTCACTTCTCAAGATTGAAAATGATGAAGTCAGAGTTAAGATTATCCACGGCGGTGTCGGCACAATCAACGAAAGTGATGTTATGCTTGCAAATGCTTCAAATGCAATTATTGTAGGCTTTGCAGTAGGTATTGATCCAATCGCACAGGAAAGTGCAAACCGTGACGGTATCGAAATCAAGACTTACGATATTATTTATGACGCTATTGAAGATATTGAAAACGCTATGCGTGGTATGAGGGCACCTAAGTATCGTGATGTAGACACAGGTGCGGCAGAAGTTCGTGAGGTTTACAAAATTTCTTCGGCAGGTACTATTGCAGGTTGCGTTGTTACATCGGGTAACATTAAGCGTGGCGGTAAGATTCGTGTTATGAGAAACGACAAGCAAATTGCCGATGTTGATATTGCAAACCTCAAGAGATTTAAGGATGAAGTTAAGGAAGTATCATCGGGTTATGAATGCGGTATCAGCCTTGCAGGTTTTGATGACATTCAGGCAGGCGATATTTTTGAGGCTTACATTGTAGAAGAATACAGAGATTAAAGACTGTTGACAAAGCCAAATAAAGCTTTCTTAACAGTCGTAGGGAGGATTTATGGCAGGATACAGAATAGACAGAATTACAGAAGATATAAAAAGAGAGCTTATTGCTATTCTCCGTGAGGTCAAAGACCCGAGAGTAAGCGGTATGCTCACGGTTGTTAAGGTAGATGTCAGCAACGATTTAAGCTATGCAAAGGTGTACATCAGTGCTCTTGAGGGCGTAGAAAAGGCTAAAGAAGCGGTTAAAGGCTTAAAGGCGGCACAGGGATTTATTCGCGGTCGTCTCGGCTCATCGCTTCACCTTCGCAAAACACCTGAGCTTCGCTTTGTTGCGGATGATTCTATCGAAAAAGGAATGGAGCTTTTTGATAAGCTAAAGGGTATAGAAGCTAAAGATGAAGATTAATGTTGAAAAGTGTGCAGGTTTGCTCAAAAAAGAGGATTGCTTTACAATTCTCTGCCACGCTCATCCTGACGGTGATACCTTGGGAAGCGGATACGCACTGCTTCGTGCTTTGCAAAAAATGGGCAAAAAGGCAAAACTTATTTGTGATGATCCTATTCCGACAAAATATGAATATCTTTATAACGACATAGAGGTTCAGGAGTTTAACGAAAAGTATATTATTGCCGTTGATGTTGCTACGGAAAACCTTCTCGGCGGACTTCAGAACACCTATGGCGGAAAAGTGGATTTGTGCATAGACCACCACGGCACAAACACAAATTACGCAAAGTATTTGTTGCTTAATGCAGATGCGGCGGCAAACTGCGAAATTATACTTAAAGTTATTAAAGCACTCGGCGTTGATATTGACAAAAATATGGCTGATTGCCTGTATACAGGTATAACAACAGACACAGGTTGCTTTAAGTATTCGTCGGCAACATCAAACACATACCGTTCTGCGGCAGAACTTATTGACCTCGGTGCGGATAACGGCTATATCAACCGTGTTATGTTTGAAACAAAGACGAAAAAATTTGCCGCTTTGGAGCGTCTTGCCATTGAGGGTATGCAGTTTTTCCTTGATGAAAGAGTGTGCATTCTTACCGTAACAAACGAGATGTACAAAAAGACAGGCACCACAGAGCTTGACACGGAAGCGTTGCCTCCGCTCACCCGTCAAATCGAGGGCGTGGAAATCGGTTTAACTATCCGTGAAAAAGCAGACGGCACCTGCAAATGCTCAATCAGAACATACGAGAGCGTAAATGCGGCAGAACTTGCGGCGGCTTTCGGTGGCGGAGGTCACAAGCAGGCAGCGGCTTGCAGATTTGATTGCGATGTTAAAACCGCAACAAAAAGGCTTGTTGAAAAATCAAAGGAATTATTGCACATATGACGGGAATAATTTGTGTAAACAAAGAAAAAGACATAACCTCTTTTGGTGTTGTGGCAAAACTTCGAGGCATAACAGGCGAAAAGAAGGCGGGCCATACCGGTACTCTTGACCCGATGGCAACAGGTGTTTTGCCTGTGATGTTTGGCGGAGCAACAAGGTTTTTGAATTTTTTGCCCGACAGCGACAAAGGTTACCGTGCAACCTTTAAACTCGGTATGACAACGGACACCTTGGATATTACGGGTGAGGTGACTTCGCAAAGCGAGGTTGTGGTTTCGGTTGAAGATGTCAAAAACGCTATGCGTGATTTTGTCGGTGTTATCGATCAAATTCCGCCTATGTTCAGTGCTAAAAGCGTGGACGGAGTGCGTCTTTATGACCTTGCAAGAGAGGGCAAAACCGTGGAGCGTGAAGCGTGCAGGGTTGAAATCAAGGAACTTGAATTGGTTGCTTTTGACGAAACCGAGCACACCTATCAAATTGATGTCCTTTGCAGTAAGGGCACATATATCCGCTCGCTCATTGACGATATAGGCAAAAAACTCGGTTGCGGAGCGGTTATGACAGAACTTGTGCGTACAAAGGCAATGGGCTTTGATTTGTCGGATTGCGTAACTTTGGCAGAACTTCAGGAGCGTAAGGACAGTGGCAAAGGCTTCGATGATGTCCTTATCGACATTGAAAGAATGTTTGATTGTTACAAAAAGGTGAGAGTATCTCCTGCACAGTCTACAAGATTTTTCAACGGCGGAGCACTTGATATTAACCGAGTGCAAAAGAATATTATGCCTGATGAAATATGTGCGGTTTACAGTGATAAAAACGAATTTTTAGGATTGGGACAAAGACAGGGTGAGGAACTAAAGGTTCTTCGGGTTTTGTCCGTTAGAGAATGATGAGTACAAATAAAAACGAAAAACAGAGAATTGCGGTTGCACTCGGTGATTTTGACGGTATGCACCGTGCACATCAAACCGTCACCACGGGTGCGCAAAAGGTTATTATTTTCTGCGTAAACAACAAATTTTCACTTCTTCAAAAAAGTATTTTTGAAAAGCGTTATCCAAATGCCGTTTTTGCGTCTTTTGATGATATAAAGAATTTGAGCGGTGAGAAATTTATTGACGACATTTTGATAGGCAGATTTCACGCAGGAATTGTTTTGTGCGGATTTAATTTTAAATTCGGCAAAAACGCTTCTTGGAGTGCTATGGATATGAGAAAGTATCTTGAGGCAAAAGATGTTTGGGTGCGTATTTTGGAGCACCTTGACTACAAGGATTTGCCGATTAGCTCAACGAGAATCAGAGAATGCGTAAAACACGGCGAGATTAAAGACGCAAATGAGATGCTTGGCTATAACTTTACATTTGAAAATGAGGTTATCGGCGGTGACCAAAGGGGCAGAACAATCGGATTTCCAACCATTAATCAACATCTGCCCGACGGACTTGTTGTGCCTAAGTACGGCGTGTACGAAAGCAGAACTTTTGTTGACGGCAGGGAGTACAAGTCCTTTACAAACATCGGAATTCGCCCAACTTGGAGGGTTGACAAGCCGCTTTGCGAAACGCATATTTTCGATTTCAGCGGTGACCTTTACGGCAAAACCATAAGGGTGGAACTTATCGATTACAAACGAGAGGAAAAAATCTTCAAAAATGTTGAAGAACTCAAAAAACAACTTGATTATGACAAAAGCAGTATTATTTGATTTTGACGAAACTTTGCAGGACAGAACAAAGGCTTTTGAAAAATATGCTTACGCTTTTCTTGATGAATTTTTGCCCGATTTGTCGGCAGAAGAAAGAGAAAAACGCAAAAAGGATATGGAAGACACAGGCAACGGCGGTTATGTTAACCGTGTTGAATGGTGTACCGAACTTATAAAAATGTGGGGATGGGAAAACGCTCCCGACCCGACTGTTCTTGCAAATCACTATGATGTCAATTTCGGTGATTACAATGTTATATTTGAAAATTCCGTGCCGCTTTTGATGGGACTTCGTGCAAGGGGTTACCTTACGGGAGTGATTACAAACGGACCGTCAATTCTACAAAATCACAAAATGGATATGAGCGGACTTCGTCCGTTGTGCGATATTGTGGTTGTAAGCGGTGATGAGGGCGTGCACAAGCCCGACCCACGACTTTTTGAGATTACGGCACAGCGTTTGGGCGTTGAACCGAGCGAATGTGTTTATGTCGGCGATCACCCGATAAACGATATTCAGGGTGCACTTTCGGCAGGTATGAGGGCAATCCGTATGAATTTCGGTTGGTTCAAGGATAAGGATTTGCGTCCCGATGTACCTGTGATTAACGATATTATTGATGTTTTAAAATATGTATAGAATTACAATAGCTTCCCTTGTTTCGGCATTTAGGGGAGCTGTTGTGTTTTTTGCGACTGTGCAAAACGATTATTTCGTAACAGTCAATTAATATTCTTTTTACAGTAGATTTAAAATTTGTTCTTTGTCAATTCGTATTTTGCGGGTATTATAAAGTCAAAGGTTAGGAACGAACCTTACAAAACAAGCAAAATGCAGAAAGGAAAATGAATATGTTAGATTACATTTCAGGACAAAAAGGAACAGGAAAAACAAGAATGTTGACCGAAACCGCAATTTACACAGCCCAGCAAAGCAAGGGCAATGTTGTGTTTGCCGAATACGGAAGTAAAACTTCAAAAATTCTTCCTTTGTCGGTCAGACATGTTGATTTGAAGCAGTATGATATAACATCTGCATGGCAGTTGTACGGCTTCTTTGCCGGAATCTGTGCCGGAAATTATGATATAACCGATATTTTTGTTGATGCAACAAATTGTGACGATTTTTGTAAAAATTCTAACATTGACGACTTCATTGATATATTAAAAAACCTTTCAAACAACATCGGCGTTGATATTCACCTTGCTTTGAGCGATGAGTACAGCGAGGAAGTATCATATATTGATGTTGCATAAATAATTTGAATTTTTCATTTTTCTCCATACAATATATAAAAAGGACCGCTTCACTGTAAAAGGTGAAACGGTTCTTTTTTGCTTAAATGTCAGTCAATTATTCAAGTATGCTCATTGCATACGCATTTTCAATCGTTGTGCCGAAGATGATGTTTTCAATATCCTGTGCGGTTTCGTAGTCGGCACTCATTTTGTGGGTTACAAAATGATATGGAATGTTGAGCGATTTTACAAATTTCTTTGCACTGTCGGGCACGGTTGCCGAGTGATACATTTCAATAAGCACCTCATCAACATCATCAAGATTGTAAGCACCGAAATCCATTGAAACATACGGCTTTATTATCAGCACATTTTTGTTGCTGATTTTTTTCTTGCCTGTCGGAGCA
This sequence comes from uncultured Eubacterium sp., assembly GCA_900539325.1. GTDB lineage: Bacteria > Bacillota > Clostridia > Oscillospirales > Acutalibacteraceae > Eubacterium_R. Next base: position 25,433 of record UQCC01000014.1, on the reverse strand, counting down.
GGGAAGTGAGAAATAGCTCTGAACTCGTCATTGATGTCGGCACTTGTGATGCAGTTTGCCCTTTTTATTCCGTTATACGAAACATACACTCCGCTTTTGTCGTTCAACAGATGAGCAACGGCGGCATCAAAATTAGCCTTTGCGTTGCTCAGCGGATTTTCAACAGGCTTGTCAGAGGCAACAAGGACAATGTTTTTGTCGGCAAACGCATTGGCAATAATAGCCGATGTAAACGCAAGAGTGTCGCTCCCGTGGAGAATGATTACGCCCTTGTATTTTGAAAAATCGACTTCGTCAAGGCAGTCAATGAGTTTCTGCCAAAGTTCCTTTGCCATATTTTCGCTGAGCACCTTGAACGGAGAAATGCCTTCAAATAACACATTTTTGTGTTCCGTAACGCTTAGAATTTTCAGGCAGTTATCATCAAGCGAAATGCTCTCGCCTGCAACACTCCCGATAGTTCCGCCCAAGCCGATTACAAGAATTTTATTCATAAATCTCGCCTTTGTTAAACTTAATGTTAAGTTCTGTGCCGTCCTTGCACTTGATACCTTTTGCATAGCCCGACCATTCCTTTGGAATTGCACCTCTCACAAGCATTTCCGCAATACCTGCCGCAACGCCGAAGTTGCCGTCAATTTGGAACGGTGGGTGAGCGTCAAACATATTTGGATAGCTTCCGCCGCCCGGACGCTTCAAGCCTCTCGGATTGATTGGACGGAGTTGATTCTTGATGAGCTTCAATGCGTTTTCAGCTTCGTCAAGTCTTGCCCAAAGGCAAACTTTCCAGCCGAGTGCCCAGCCTGTGCCGTCAAAACCACGCTTCAAAAGTGATTTTTTAGCAGCCTCTCTGACTTCGTTTGGCTGTTCAACAGCCGACGGATAAACGCAGTAAAGGTGGCTCACATGGCGGTGAGTGACTTCTGTTTCGTCATATTCCTTTGCCCATTCGTTGATTCTGCCGTCAGAACCGATAGGGATATTTGGAATTTCAGGAGTGTCAAAACCGAATTCCTTGCAGTTTTGGAAGAATTCCTGAAGAATACCGATGTCCATTGTCGGCATATATGTCAAACAGCCACGCTGACCGTTGTCGTTGAAAGTATTTTCGGGTGAACTTGACGGACAGGTAACCAAATTGCCCTCAAATTCAAAGAGATAATTTTTGTAAAAATTGAGCACCTTTTCAAAATACGGCTTCATTTCTTCAAACAAAAGCTCGTCTTTTGTGTAACGGTAGTGCTCAAAAACTTCGTTGAGCATCCACGGAAGCGAACTTTGCCAATAAGCGTAGCTTTCTGCGTCTGTTTTGCCGATTGGGTCGCCGGCAGGATAGCTTGCACCCCAGATGTCGCTGTTGTGGTGAGCAACGGAACCGCCGCAGTTATAATAATCTTTTGCGGTAACTTCGCCGTTTATGCACATTTTTTTGACTTGTTCAAAGAACGGGTCAAAACATTCCGAAAGGTTGCAAATGTCCGTGCACCAGTAATTCATTTCGGTGTTGATGTTGGTGGTGTAGCTTGATGACCACGGAGCACGCAAATGAGGATTGAATATACCCTGAAGCGTCATTGCCTGTGTGCCGGAACGAGAACAGCAAATGGTGAGGTATCTGCCGTATTGGAAAAGAAGTGCAATAAGATTGTTGTCATCCGCACCTTTTTTGAACTGCTTCAATCTCTTGTCGGTCGGAACATCTGCTCTCTCACTGCCAAAATCAACATCAACTCTGCTAAACAGTGCGGAAAAATCGTCTGTGTGTTCACGCAAAAGTTCACCGTAAGGTCGGATATTTACAAAATATTCCTTTGCCTTTTCAAGTGGGTCACCCTCCGGCATTGATTTGAAATCAACAAAATTTGTTGCAAGCGACACCAAAAGAGTGAATTCCGTTTGGTTTGTAATCACTATTGCGTCATCGTCAAATCTTGCCGTGCCAATCACCTTGACAGCTCCCGCAAAACTCATTCCGCCCTCGCCGTAGTCAAACACATTGCCGGTGTTGTAGTAAGGCGGCATACAAATTTCGGGAGCTTTGCCCTCGATAACAAGCATATCCTCATCCGTATAACACTTATGGTGAAGCTTGCTGAAAAGCTGAACCCTTGCACTTATCGGTTCGTTTGCCTTGACATTAACCACCAAAAGCTGTGACGGACAACTTACAAAAACTGTTTGAGTGAGCAAGTCGCTTTTTGTGATTGACAAGCCCTTTTCAAGGTCGAGCGTACGCTCGTATCCTTTTTTTGTTGATTTTGAATATTCGATGTTAAGGTCGCCGAACGGAAGATAAGCCTCGCTCCAGTGACCGTGAAAATCTCTGTTCGCAATTTCTTTTGCGGTTTTGCGGTCGCCCGATAAAATGGCTTTTCTGAGCGGCTCAAGGTATTTGCCGGCATCCTTTTTGTTCAAATCCTTTGGATAACCCGACCACAGGCTGTCCTCGTTGAGGGCAATTCTTTCTGTTTTTAGGTTGCCAAACACCATTGCACCTATTCTGCCGTTGCCGACAGGAAGTGCCTCTTCCCAAGCCTTTGCTTTTTTCTTATAAAATAAAATGTTTTTCATAGCGGTTACCTCATGTATTATTAATATTATTTTATTATATATATCATTATATTTCAAGAGTTTATTGACAAATTGATAATTAGGTGTATAATCAAGTAGAAATGGCTTAAATCAAACGGAATCGGGTGAGAATCCCGAGCAACCGCCATTACCGTATTTGATGAAGATTTTGCAATGCCATCGGTAACACGAGAAGGCGCAAAGTCAAGCACTGCTATATCATAAGTCGGGAGACGAGTTTTAAGCTTAATTTTCGCTTTTGGGCAATGGGAAAGCAAGAAAATACAGTATAGTACAGGATTACTATACCCTTTTGCATTCTCTGTCTACACACAGAGTTTTTTTATTTATAAGGAGGTAAAAAGTAATGAAAAAACTATTATCGGTTTTGCTGTCGGCAGTTATGATTTTCTCGGCAGTAGTTCCTTTTTCAGCTTTGGCTGAAACAAAGACCATCGGTTTAAAAGAGGTTGTAGCGGCACAGGTTGAGGCAAAGGCAGATATGCTCGGCGCAATGAACTATCTCAAGGCTTCAACACCGCAGACAGTTGCAAATTCGTATGAGGTGCACAAGTTTGCACAGGCAGGCGGAGATGTGTCCGAATATCTTACCGCACTTGAAAGCAATCTCAAGGCAAACAACGGCAAGATTATGGCAAGACAGCAAGGCGAAACTGCCGATAGTGAAAACCTTGTTTACTATGCTGTTGCCATTGATGTTTTGACAATTCTCGGCAAGGATGTAACAAACTTTGGCGGTTATAATGTTAAGCAAGCGTTCGAAACTTTTGCACAGACAAACAAGACCGTTTCAAATCCGTATTTTTACAGATGTATTGTTGAGGCTTGCAAGGCAATCGGCAATGACGAATTGGCAAAGACTTTGATTGACCAAATGTCAAAGAGCTACACAGTCGGTTCGGGCTTTGATTATTGGGGCGTTTCTTGCGACAACACGGCAATGTATGCTTCATCAATTGCTTCTTACAAGGCTCAATATCAGGCAAATTTCAATGATGCTGTTAATGTTGTTTCAAAGTATAAGAAAGCAAAAGGCTATTATTCAGACGATAAGTACACAACAAGCGAAAATGCAGACTCTACTGCTTATGCAATGATGGCTTATTCGGTAGCGGGCGAATTCGACAAGGCTTACGAGGCTTATCAGCTTCTCAAAAATTTTGAAAGCAAGAACAACGGTGTATTTATGGCTGCCGATTGGAAAACAGGCATTTTGGGCGAGAACAAGCTTGCAACAGCAGATGCACTCCGTGCACTTTCATATTTTGACAAAGCTTGTGATCAAAAAATCAAGGATTTGTCAAATTCCGATTCGACAAAACCAACAGAGCCTAAACCTGCACCAACCACAAAGCCTGAAACTGCAAAGCCACAGTCAACAGCACCTGCAAAGACAAAGGTTCAAAAGATTTCAACAGGCAAAAAGTCAATCACAGCACAGTGGAAAAAAGTTGCCGGTGTTTCTGCTTATCAGGTTCAAATCGCAACAAACAAGAAGTTCTCAAAGAATAAAAAGACCTTCAAGGTAAGCAAAAAATCAACAAAGGTTAAGATTAAAAAGCTCAAAGCTAAAAAGGTATACTATGTTCGTGTTCGTTCATATAAGAAAGTAAACGGCAAAAAGGTATACTCAAAGTGGTCAACCGTTAGAAAAGTAAAAACTAAATAATTAAGCTTAATTTAAATGCTCACTTTTGTGACCGAATGAATAAAATCGGTCAAAAGTGGGCATTTTTATTTTTGTGTTAGTGTAATTTGAACAACGAAAAGGGCAAAATTACGCAAATGTGCCGAAAGTTATTGAAAGTTATTGACTGAATTTGATTGGATTGCTATAATTTAGGTAGAAAGTGAAACCTATGGTGATTGAAAATGCTTACACAGGAAAGACGACAAAAAATTTTAGATTTGGTACTTCATAAAGGCTCGGCAAGTGTAACAGAGCTCAGCCGAGAATTTGATACCTCGGAAAGTACAATCAGGCGAGATTTGGTAGCGCTTTCAAATTTGGGAAAGCTAAACAAGGTGCACGGCGGTGCAACGGTTTTGTCGCAGGAGTTTGTAAATAACGAGGATAATAATGAAGAAAAGTTTTTGAAAAACATTGATGAAAAAACCTTGATTGCCCAATACTGTGCAGAGCAAATTAATGATGACGACTTCGTTTTTTTAGACGCAGGCACAACAACCTATCTTATGATAGATTATCTTGAGGGTTCAAAGGCAACCTTTGTCACAAACGGAATTTCGCATGGCAAAAAACTTGCACAGGTTGGTTGCAAAGTGTTCATTGTCGGCGGCGAGGTTAAGGCAACTACGGATGCAATTATAGGACTTGCGGCGGCAAAAAATTTGCAAAAGTACAACTTCTCAAAAGCATTCATCGGCACAAACGGAGTCAGCGAAAAGCAAGGCTGTACAACGCCGGACACTGATGAGGCGATGCTGAAAGCGGTTGCTGTTGAAAAAAGCTTTGTCACCTATGTGTTGGCAGACGGTTCAAAATTCGGCAAGGTTTCGGCGGTTACCTTTGCACCGATTGATTCGGTTTGTATTGTCTGCGACAAATGCGAGGACGAGGCAATTAAGGAACGAACGGTTATAAAGGAGGTAGTGTGATATGGTTTATACGATTACATTGAATCCGGCACTTGATTATGTTATGAAAGTCGGAAAACTCAGGTATGACGACATAAATCGTTCAAAAAGCGAGGAAATTTATTACGGCGGAAAAGGCATTAATGTGTCGGTGATTTTGACAAGGCTCGGTATTCACAACAGAGCACTCGGTTTTGTGGCAGGCTTTACGGGCAGAAAGCTCGAGCAAATGCTTGTTGAAGAGGGCATTGATTGTGATTTCAACAGGCTCAAAGAAGGTCAAACACGAATCAATGTCAAGATAAAGGCAGACACGGAACTTGATGTAAATGCACAAGGTCCTGACATCAGCGAAAAGGAAATCGGCGACCTGATGGAAAAACTTGACGACATCAAAGAGGGCGACTTTTTGGTGCTTGCAGGCTCAATTCCAAGCACTTTGCCTGATGATATTTATGAGAGAATTTTGGCAAGATTGCAAAAACGAAATGTCAATTTTGTGGTTGACGCAACGGGCGATTTGCTGAAAAATGTTTTGCCGTACAAACCGTTTTTGGTAAAGCCTAATCATCACGAACTCGGTGATTTGTTCGGAGTTGAAACAAAGACCGAGGAGGATATAGTTAAGTATGCCAAAAAAGTTCAGGAAATGGGTGCAAGAAATGTACTTGTTTCAAGAGCAAAGGACGGTGCAACGCTGATTGACGAAAACGGCAATGTAACAACCTTTGGCAATGTTGACGGCAAGGTGGTCAATTCCGTAGGTTGCGGCGACAGTATGGTTGCTGGCTTTGTTGCCGGATATATCAACAAAAAAGATTATGCTTATGCGCTTAAATTGGGTGCGGCGTGCGGCAATGCAACCGCATTTTCAGAGGAACTTGCAACGGCAGACGAAATAGAGCATGTTTTTGATATTATGTAATTAAAGCATTTATGGTAATGCTAAAAATATAAAATAATTTATCGGGAGGGGACAATTATGAAAATAATTGATTTGCTGAAGATCGGTGCTATTGAACTTAATACATCGGTCGCAACAAAAGACGATGCCATCAACAAGTTGGTGTCGCTTCACGAAACTGTCGGTAATTTAGCCGACGCAAAGGCTTACAAGGAGGCAATTTTGCTCCGTGAAGAGCAGGGAACAACGGCTATCGGTGAGGGCATTGCAGTGCCTCACGCAAAGAGCGACAGCGTAAAAGTTCCGGGCTTGTCCGCAATTACGGTTAAGGGTGGCGTTGATTATGAAGCACCTGACGGAAAACCGTCGGATATTCTATTTATGATTGCCGCACCTATGGACGGCGACTTGCATCTTGAAATCCTTTCAAGGCTTATGGTTATGCTTATGGAACCTGAGTTTTGCAATGCACTTCGCAACGCACAAACGCCTGAAGAATTTTTGCAGATAATCGACAAAAAAGAGGCAGAAAAGTATCCGGAAGAGGCGGTAGCGGAAGTTCCTAAAAAGGACGGTTACAGAATTCTTGCGGTAACAGCGTGCCCTACGGGTATTGCTCACACCTATATGGCTGCCGAAGCTTTGGAAAAGGCAGGCGAAAAGATGGGTTATCCTCTTAAAGCCGAAACAAACGGTTCGGGCGGTGCAAAAAATGTGCTCACAAAGGCAGAAATCGCAAATTGTGACGGTATCATCATTGCCGCAGACAAGAATGTTGAAATGGCAAGATTTGACGGCAAGCCTGTTGTAAAAACTTCTGTTTCAAACGGTATCAACAAGCCTGAAGAACTTATCCAAAGAATTGTTGACGGCAAGGCTCCCGTTTATCACGAAGAGGGCGGAGCAACTGCTTCAGCCGATGATGATTTGGAAAAAGAAAGCTTCGGTCACAAGATTTATAAGCACCTTATGAACGGCGTTTCACATATGCTTCCGTTCGTTGTAGGCGGCGGTGTTCTTATCGCACTCGGCTTCCTCATTGATACGCTTATGGGCAACGCAACATTGCCTGACGGCTCGGCAAACGGTTCATTCGGTTTCACAAGTTTTGCGGCTTCTGTTCCGTTTTGGATTGGTAAGGTTGCATTCGGCTTTATGCTTCCTGTTCTTGCAGGTTATATTGCTCAATCAATTGCAGACCGACCGGGCTTGCTTCCGGGTATGATCGGCGGTATGATTGCCGCACAGGGCTACACCTTTAATTCAATGTTCGAAAATCAAAATATGGTTGGCGATTCAACGGCTGTTTCGGGTTTCCTCGGTGCACTTTTTGCCGGCTTTGCAGCAGGTCTTATCGTAAATCTTCTTAAAAAAGTATTTTCGTGGCTTCCGAAAGCTATGGACGGTATCAAGCCTGTATTCCTTTATCCGTTGTTTGGCACCTTCCTTGTAGGTGCGTTGATGTGCCTCATCAATCCTGCTATTGGTTTTCTTAACACAGCGGTTTCAAACGGACTTTCGTCACTCGGCGAAACAAGCCAAATTCTTCTTTCAATCGTTCTTGCCGCAATGATGGCAACCGATATGGGCGGTCCTTTCAACAAGGCAGCTTATGTATTCGGCACAGCGGCTATTGCAGACGGTAACACTTGGATTATGGCGGCTGTTATGATTGGCGGTATGGTTCCTCCTATTGCAATCGCTCTTTCAACAACATTTGCAAAGAAGTTCTGGACTGAAGAAGAAATCAAGAGCGGTCCTGTTAACTATCTTATGGGTCTTTGCTTCATCACAGAGGGTGCAATTCCTTACGCTGCATCTGACCCACTTAGAGTTATCCCGTCTTGTATGATCGGTTCTGCACTCGCAGGTGCACTCACAGCAGTGTTCCATGTAACCTGTCCTGCACCCCACGGCGGAATCTTCACATTCGCAGTTTGCGACCATCCGCTTCTTTACATCGTTGCCCTTGTTGCAGGTTCACTCCTCGGCGGAGTTGTTCTCACATTGCTCAAGGTGCTTACATCAAAGAAAAAGGCGTAAAAACTACAAAACAAAATATCAAACGGGAGGGATTATCCCTCCCGTTATAGAGAAATAAGAGGTAACTATTATGGTATCAAAGACTTTTACAATAAAAAATAAAATGGGATTTCATATGCGTCCGGCAAATGTTTTTGTAACAGAAATGACAAAGTATGCGTCAGATGTTGAGATTGAAATGGCAGGTAAAAAGATTAACGGCAAAAGCATTATGAACATTATGGCAGCTTGCATCAAGTGTGGCAGTGAAATCACAGTTGAATGTTCGGGCGCAGATGAAGAAGCGGCTCTTGCAGAGGCAACACAGCTTATTGAAAGCGGCTTCGGCGAAGAATAATTGACAATTCAAATCAACACAGAAAGAGGGGGATGTTATGCTAAAGGGTATCGGTGCTTCCCGTGGATACGGAATAGGCAAGGCTGTTGTCATAAAAGATTGCAACCTTGATTACAAGCAGGTGAAATATGCAGGCGCAGAGGAGGAAAAGCAAAAACTCCACACCGCAGTTGACACCTTTGTTGAAGAAACCAAAACTCTTGCCGAAAATTTGAAGCAGAGTGCCGGCGAAAAGGAAGCAGAAATATTGGAGGGTCATTTGGTGATGCTTCAAGACCCGTTTATGCTTGCACAAATGGAAGAAAACATTGACGGCGGAATGACAGCCGAGGCAGGCGTTGACACGGTTTGCTCAATGTTTATTGATATGTTCTCCGGTGTTGATGACGAACTTACCCGTCAACGAGCTTCGGATATTAAGGACATCAAGGACAGCTTGCTGAGAATTTTGCTTGGTGAGGAGGCTGTTGATATTTCGGCGGTGCCTAAAAATTCGGTGCTGATTGCAAAGGATTTCACCCCGTCTATGACTTCGCAAATCAACAAGGATAATGTTTCGGCAATTGTTACGGAAGTCGGCGGTGTAACAAGCCACAGTGCTATTCTTGCAAGAGCGATGGGTATACCGGCAGTGTTGTCGGTTGTAGGTGCTGTTGACAGCATTGCCGACGGTGAACAGCTAATAGTTGACGGCTTTAAGGGCAAGGTGTTTATTTCTCCAAACGATGCGGAGCTTGAAGAATATTCCGCAAAGCAACAGGCTTATCTTGAAGAAAGAGAAAGCCTCAACGAATATTTCGGCAAACCGACTGTTACAAAAAGCGGCATTGTCAAAAAGGTTTACGGAAATATCGGCAAAGCCGAAGATGCACAAAATGTTGTGCAAAACGGCGGTGAGGGCATAGGTTTATTCCGCACGGAATTCCTTTTTATGGACAGAGAACATCAGCCGACAGAGGATGAGCAGTTTGAGGCTTATTCAACCGTGGCAAAGGCTATGGACAATAAAGAGGTCATCATCCGCACCCTCGACATCGGCGGTGACAAGGCTATTGATTATCTTTCTATCGAAAAAGAGGATAATCCGTTTTTGGGCTACCGTGCAATCAGATATTGCCTCGGCAACAAGGAGTTGTACAAAACACAGCTTCGTGCAATTTTGCGTGCGGCACAATTCGGCAATATCAAAATTATGCTTCCGCTTGTAACAACCGTTGACGAGGTGAAGCAGGCAAAAGCTTTGATTAAGGAATGTTGTGACGAACTCGAAAACGAGGGATTTCGTTACAGAAATGTGCCTGTCGGTGTTATGATAGAAACTCCGTCGGCAGCCTTGATTTCCGATTTGCTTGCCAAGGAAGCGGCATTCTTCTCTATCGGAACAAACGATTTGACAGGTTACACAATGGCGGTTGACCGTGGCAATGCAAATGTCAGCTATCTTTATGATGTTTTTCAGCCTGCGGTGCTCCGTGCAATAGAAATGACAATTAAGAATGCCAAGGCGGCAGGCATTCAGGTCGGTATGTGCGGTGAAGCGGCGGCAGACGAACGCTTGATACCAAAGCTTATCGAATGGGGACTTGACGAATTCAGCGTCACTCCGTCTTCAATCCTCCAAACAAGAAAAAGCATATGCTTGAATGATTAATCAAAAAAGCAACGATTTTCCAAGATGGGAGAATCGTTGCTTTTTGCTTGACAATATTATTTATAAAATATACAATATCATTTGTAAGAATCAGAAAGGTATATTTGCCATGAGTGAATTTAAGGTTATAGAAATCAAAAGGTCGGTTTTCGACAATAACGACAGAGAAGCAGAGAAGGTTCGTGAGCAACTCAAAAAGGACAGAACCTTTTTGCTCAACCTTATGTCCTCACCCGGTTCGGGCAAAACAACAACTCTTAAAGCTACAATTAAGGCTCTTAAAGATGAATATAAAATGGGCGTTATGGAAGCGGATATTGATTCCGATGTTGACGCAAAGGCTATCGAAGAAGCGGGTGCAAAATCAATTCAGCTTCACACGGGCGGAATGTGCCACCTCGATGCAGGTATGACAAAGCAAGGTCTTGACAGTTTTGGCGCAAGCGATTTTGAGTTTGTCGTGCTCGAAAATGTCGGCAACCTTGTTTGCCCTGCCGAATTTGACACCGGTGCAAGCAAAAATGCAATGATTTTGTCTGTTCCCGAGGGCGATGACAAGCCGCTTAAATATCCGCTTATGTTTTCAATCTGCGATTGTGTTCTTATCAATAAAATCGATGCAAAAAGCGTGTTTGATTTTGATGATGAAGCTGTTGTTGAGAGAATTAAGAAACTCAATCCAAAGGCAGAAATTTTCTTTGTCAGTGCCAAAACGGGCGAGGGGATGGACAAGTGGTTTGATTGGCTCAGAGGTCAAATCAACGCTTGGAATAATAACTGATGCACGAACTCGGTCTTGTTTATCAGGTGGTTAAAACCGTTGATGAAGTTGTAAAGGAAAACGGTCTTACAGAAGTCGATGAAATTGTATTGCAGGTTGGAGAAATGAGCGATGTTGTGCCCAAGTTCCTTGAAGAAGCATGGGCTGCGGCGGCACCTACCACCGACTATCCGTTGGCAAAAATGACCGTTGAGGTTATGCCGGCTTTGGCAAAATGTCTTTCGTGCGGTTATGAGGGACATGTTAAAACTTTTGCTCCCGATTGTCCGCATTGTCACTCATCAAACCTCAAAATTACTTCGGGTCGACAGTTTGATATTAAAGAAATTGTTGCAAAGTAGCCTAAAAATAAAAGGATGCCCGAGGGTATCCTTTTTGATTTTTTATAAATCGTCTGCGTCTTGTACAGGCTCTTCCATTATTCCGTCGTAGTAGGTTTCTTTTGTTATGCCGGTGTATGAGCCGTTATCGTCAAGCTGAACCATTTCCGGGTGGAAGAATTTTCGCAAATCGATTATTTCTTTTGTGTTGTCCATATCGTCTTTTTTGTTGTCGGCTTTTTTGCCTTTTTTCATAAAAAATCACCTCTGCATTATTTTTTGCAGAGGTGTTCGTTTTATGCTTTTTCAACATCAACTTGAGCGATTTTGTCAAGAAAATCTTTGGTGGTTACAACTTGTCCCATATCAAGAAATTCGTCCATGTTCATATTAAAATTATTTACATAAATCGGTGCGCCGGCGTACTCCACATCAATGTGCAGTCGCTTGGCATCTTCTTTGATTTGCTGTGGGTCAAACGAGTTTGTATCATATTGCTTTTCGGCAAGAATTTCGTTATTGTTTATGTATTGCAAAATTATGTTGCGGTTCGAACGGGAAATTGAAATGTATTTTGTATGTGCTTTTGAAAGCGTTTGACCCATTGTTGTCTGAGCAACCGCCTTGCACGAATCGCTGTGCAAAAAAAACTCGTTTATAAAAATATGTTCAAGTGCCGTTGTGTCGTCAGGCACGATTATTGCAAAAACATATTTTGTAACCTTCTTGCCGTATAACTTTAGCATAAATTCTTTAAAATAATATTGACATTCGGAAATTTTGCCTGCAAATTGATGATAAAACGGAATGTTAGGTATTGCTTCAATTCCCGGCATATTAAAATTTACAAATTTATCGCTTTCTTTTTCTTTAACAAGAATGCTGTTGTTTGTGATGATTATAGGTATTGTTTTAGGCATAATTTTGTCCTTTGTCTTTGTTTATTGAATATTATACATCAATTTGTTTTTGTTTTCAATAGTCGCAATGTCGGCAACTGTATATGTAAAGTGTTACAATTTAGTAATTTTTGTGGATATTTGCCGCTTTTGTGGTATAATTAATCTGTTATTTTATGAGAGGAACACTTTTTATGAACGATAACGAATTAGAACAGATACTTAACGAAATCAAAAATAATAAAAATAAGCCGAAAAAAGAACTTGATTCGGATGAATTTGAAGATATATTAAACAGCCTTCATTCTCATGACGAGAAAGAAGATGTTGTTGAAGAATCAGAAGAAAACACGCTTGAACAGACTGACTTTGAAAAGGTCGCCGAGCCTGAAGAAAAGACTGAAAGTGCTTCGGAAAGTACAGTTCAACCCGAATCTGACAGTGATGAATTTCAGCTTGTGTCAAATGATACCGCTGTTGATGATGAGGATGATTTTAAACCGGTTAATGATATTGACAAATTTATTGAGGAAGAACCGGAAGCAAGTAATTATATTGAAGAAGCAGACGATGAATCTCAAGAAGAAAATGTTGAATCAACAACTGCCGAAAATGTCAATGATAATACAGATGAAACTATTTCCGATGATGACGGAAATGTTTATTTTTCCGAAATGGCAGAGCAGGTTAACGATAAGAAGCCAAAGAAAAAGGGAAAGATAATTGCCGTTATTCTTGTTGTGTTGGCACTTGTTGTTGCAATTGCGGTGGGGGTATATTTTTATTTTTTCAATGGAAACAAGCAGGATGATACCACGACTCAAACAAAGCCTAAGGTAACGGAAACCGTTACACAAAAATCGGAACTCGGCCCGCTTAATCCGCTCACGGGCGAAACGGGATATGATGAAAACGCACTTACACAGCGTCCTGTTGCCGTTGTTGTTGAAAACGAGTATTCAACTTCATCTGTCAGACCTCAATGGGGTCTTGCAGATGCAGACATTGTCCTTGAGGGCGAAAGCGAATTTTCAACAAGAATGCTTTTGTTCTGGGCAGATTACAACAAGGTTCCTGAACAGGTCGGTCCGGCACGCTCTGCACGACCTCCGTTTATTCATTTCTCACAGCTTTTTGACGCCGTGTTTATTCACGCCGGACTTTCTCATTCAAAGGATAATTATGTCGGTGCAGACGAGGTTTTTGAGAGTGAAAACATCGACCACATCAATCTTTTGAGTTTTTCAGAATCAGGTTCGTATTTCCGCAGAGATAAGAGCAGAACAAGTACTATCGAACATACAGGTTGCCTTATGGGTGCCAATACTGCCGATATGCTTAAAAATTCAAAGATTGATTTAAAACTGAATGAAAGCAAGTTTACAAATCTTCAGTTTAACGAAGAAGCAAAGGCACTTTCAACAGATGCGGCAAAAGAGGTATCGTTCAGATGGTCAAAGGGCTATTGCCCTAAGGTTGGCAAGTATACATACGATTCCGAAAAGCATAAGTACACCACAACCGATTTTGACTCAAAGTACGGCACTTCGGGTGTTGAGTGGGAAAATTTGATTTTCTTGCTTGACGAAACCGAGTATATTGTTAAGCACAATTACAAGCACGCAGGCAACAGCGAAACTTATTGCAATTACAAGTTGTCGGGCGGCAAGGGAATTGTTTGCTCCGAGGGCACTTGTGTTGAAATCACATGGGGCGTAAAAAACGGCAAGCTTTGGATGAAGGACGCACAGGGTAATGATGTTACTCTCAATCCGGGCAAGTCATACATCGGCTACGGCTCATCCAATCACGGCGGATATTATGAGGTGTCCGGTGCAGCAACTGCCGACAGCTCCGCAACCGATGAACAGTAAATTTTCAAATGATTATAAAACAAAAGGCTATGAATCGTTTTGATTCATAGCCTTTTTCTTCATCAACAATTATCTCATTGATTCTTCGTAAGCCTTGATCATTTTCTTGACCATCTGACCGCCGACAGAACCGGCTTGCTTAGAAGTAAGGTCGCCGTTGTAGCCTTGCTTAAGATTTACACCAACCTCTCAGTGCGTATGTTTACATATTAAAATGCACTGATTTTAGCAAGATATTCGACTAACTTGCCATATCTTGTCTATTAACTATATTTTCTTGAAAATTGCCGATAAATCGGTAGTAGATTGTGATTTTTTGCTTGTAAGGTACATTTTTGCCTGCGATTTTTTTATTTTCGGGCAGTACCTTTTCTTCGATTTCAATTCTCTCTATGAAAGTGCGAACGATTTCTTCCGTCAGTTCATCAATATGCTCATACTGTTTTACGAGTGCAAAGAATTTTTCATAATTGTCTGTTATCTCGTTTCCGTTTGACTGCTTGCGTTCAATTTCGGACAGCCGTTTTCTCAGTTTTGCAACTTCGTCGGACATTTTTGACGCCGTTGCGTTCAGCACATCTTCCGATATTGTTCCCGCTGCATAGTCGTTGTAGAGCTTCATAATGATTCTGTCGATTGTTTCGATTCTTCCCTCGATAGCAGATTTATTGTCCTCTGAATTTTCGTAAATATTAACTTGTCCCGACCTCTGAATTGCCTGTTTGATAATCTCTTTTTTGTCCTTGTCGGACAGAGAAATCAGCTGGTTGAGGTCGGCTTTTATTATTTCAAGCAAGTCTGTATATTTTATTCTCGCTCCGTGTTCGCAGTGATTTTTGGAACGCTTCGGAATATTGTTGCACGAAAGATACCAATATTTCATTCGCTCGCCTTTATACACTGTTCCCGACGAACACATTGCACCGCCGCAATGTGCACAGAAGGTTAAGCCGTTGAAAATGCTTGAACGGCATTTTTCGTAGCCCTGCCAATTCTTTGTGTTCATTCCCATAAAGTAGGCGGCTTGGTCAAACTGCTCTTTGGTAACAAGCGGTGTATGCGTGTTTTCTGTGATGAACCAATTTTCTTCCGGCACGGCAAGTTTCTTTTTTGATTTGAGACTTGCCTTTTTTGTTTTGCCGAGAATTGTGTGACCAAGGTAAACCGGATTTTTCAGTATTCGCTTTACCGTTGTGTAATTCCATTCATCAACAGCTCTTGCAGCACCTCTTTCACCGAAGTTATCACGGTACAGAACACGGTATTTCAGCGGTGTTATGTCGCCGCTTTCGGTGAGTGCCGTTGCTATGGCTCTGGCAGATTTTCCGTCATGCGCCATGGCAAATATCTTTTGCACTATCGGAGCAGTTTTCGGATCAGGCTCAAGTGCCGTGCCGTCCTTGTTTTTCATATAGCCGAACGGAGGGCAGGCACAGTATTCGCCTTTGGTCCTTTTTTGATTTATGACTTGCTTGATTTTCCGTGAGGTATCTCGCAGATAAACATCGTTCATCGCAAATTGGAACGGAGCCATAATGTTGACTTCGTTCGAGTCAAAGTTGTCGCTGATTGCAATATAATGAATTTGATTTTCGGGAAAATAGGTTTCCGCATAGTAGCTCGACTCGGTCATGTCTCTTCCGAGTCTTGACAAGTCCTTGGTGATAACCATGTTTGCAAGCCCGTCTTTAAGGTGAGCAATCATTTGGCTAAAGCCCGGTCTGTCAAAATTTGAGCCTGAGAAACCGTCGTCAACAAATTCTTTTACAATGGTAATACCGTTGTCATCACAGTATTGCCTGACGATACTTCGTTGGTTTGTGATACTCGATGATTCACCGCCGTTGGCCTCCTCAACGGATAGTCTGTAGTATGCATCGGCTAATTTCAAGTTCGTTTTCATTGGTGAAACCTCCTTGAAAAAAGGATTACATACCCAACACGGAGTATATCACAGGAGGGTTTGAATATCAATTAAAAACCTCCTTATTCTTTGCAGAAATATTTTCCTCTATCAAAGATTTAATAT
The DNA here is from genome assembly GCA_900539325.1 of uncultured Eubacterium sp. Classification (GTDB taxonomy): domain Bacteria; phylum Bacillota; class Clostridia; order Oscillospirales; family Acutalibacteraceae; genus Eubacterium_R. Next base: position 9,405 of record UQCC01000014.1, on the reverse strand, counting down.
CTCTGCTCTTATCAAATATGCGAACCACCTCGTAATGACTGTTGTTGATGTCGTATGATGTTGTCTGCATCATTTTAGAATTATCTTCCATTGACGCACCTCCAACAGTATTATGCGTTTTGTTCGTGCTGTTTATTACTTTGTTTTTTGCTGCCATAAGGCAACACGCTGTCTATGATTTTATATCTGCCTCCTTTAATTTGATTTACCTTTCGTTGTGAATTTGTGTTTCATATTAACCTCCTATTTTGCTCACAGGCTTTCACAAATCGCCTGTAAGCCGTTTTTAGTTTCAGTCCGACGAGTTACTATGTTTTAGATTGAACTCGTCAATTTTTGCTCACAGCGTTGCCTGATTTTTCAAAAATAGATTTATCATACTGCAATGCTCAAGTGAATACGCAAAATCCTTGATTTTCTGCGAAAAACAGCCTTTACTGCATACGAATTTGGAATCATACGCAAAAGTATTACGAATCGAAAAGCCGACAGGCTTTGCCGGACGGCGTTTTCGGGCATTTCAATGCCCGAAAATCATACCCCTTTATCCTGCTTTAAAATCGACGGCTCGAAACCTGCCTCAAAATCGACCCAAAAGCCATCAATTTTCGTTTCAAAAATCATAAAATTTCAAAACCAAAGCCTTTCATATTCTTTGTCGATAAACCCTAAAGCACGGTGCATTAAATTTTGTTGACCGTGTATAGATTATGCATACGAAAACCTCCTTTCAAATTATTCGAAAGAGTATTTTTATAAAGTGAAAACAAAAAAGAAAAACACCATTCAAAAAACTCCCTCTACTATACGGAGAAAAATTTCAATTTTGTTCGGGTGTTTTGCAAAAATCTTTACACCTTGTTTACATTTGATTTCAGCACGGCAAAAAATACCCCTCTATAACACGGAGAAAAATTTAAGTTTTGTTGATGTGTTTTTAGAAAAATTTACAAATTATTTTAACGCAAAAAGAGGTTCACCCCAAATTATAGGGCAAACCTCATCTTTTATATTGTTTATCCATCAAAAATGCAAAGGTAAATATAGAAAATCGTACTTGCAATGTCGCACTGTTCAAGGTAACATACCACAACCTTTTAGGGCGACAATTTTGTTTTCATACTTTTTGGGTACAATATGATTAACACTTACTCGGAGGTAAATACAATGGAAGGACGAATTTTAACGGCAGACATTATTGATGATTTTAGAAAGAATTTAGAGCTGCAAGAGAAAAGCATGGCAACGATTGAAAAATATATTCGTGATGTGAAAGCGTTTTCGGTTTATGCACAAGACGAGGTCATTACAAAAGAAATTGTTATCGCCTACAAAAATCATTTGCAGGAAAATTACGCTGTCCGCAGTGTGAACTCCATGCTAACAAGTATCAACAGCCTGTTTGCATTTTTGAATTGGTTTGATTTGAGAGTAAAATCATTAAAACTTCAACAGCAAGTTTTCTGTTCTGAAGAAAAAGAACTGACAAGAGCCGAATACAAACGCTTGTGTCAAGCGGCAAAGCAAAAGAAAAATGAACGATTGAATTTAATTATTCAAACGATTTGTGCAACAGGTATTCGTGTCAGCGAGTTGCAATATATTACAGTTGAGGCGACAAAGTGTGGCGAGGCAATTGTAAACTGCAAGGCAAAAACACGCTCGGTTTTTATCGTGAAAGAACTGAAACAAAAATTGCTCCGCTATGCAGCAGAGCAAGGAATAAAAAGCGGTATGATTTTTGTAACGAAAAACGGCAAACCCATAAACCGCACGAACGTTTGGCGAGAGATGAAAGCCTTGTGCAAAGATGCAAATGTAAATCCGCAAAAGGTGTTTCCGCATAATCTTCGCCACCTGTTTGCACGCACATTTTACGGTATTGAAAAAGATATTGCAAAGCTTGCCGACATTCTTGGTCACAGCAGTATCAACACAACTCGAATTTATATCATTTCCACCGGCACGGAACACCGCAAAAGAATGGAAAATATGCACTTGATTATTTAGCTTAAAAACAAAAAATCCGCCAAAATCGGCGGCGAATGACATAATCGATATTATGTTGTAAAACATACTTAAATTCTTTTTTGATTATATCATATTTCATATTTATTTACAATGCTACATATATTGTACGATATGAAAAGTACAAAAATTGTCACCTAAAACAAACACGAATAAGCCTTTTCAAGTTTTTTCTTGACAAGGCTTGGTTCGTCATACTCATTTTTAGTTTTTAGCACCTACATTTGATTGTAGGTGCTTTTTATTTTGTCTGAAATTGATTCTAAATGCAACATAATATCGATTATGTTGTGATGGTGGAGGTTTGAACAATGTTAAAGAAATATAATGTTGAACTTGAAGGACAAATAGAATTCTATGAACAATATCTAAAAATTGTAAATCCAGAATTAAATTATGAGGATATATTTCGTAATAATACGGATGGCATTTTGAACGGAAATCTACTTGAATTTAAATTGAACATAACTGATCTTAATGCTTGTTTGTTCCAAACAATTAAATATCTTTCAGCTATGAGAATAAAGGGAGAACCGATTCCGGCAAATATACTTTTGATTTCATTAAACACAGCAACCATTTACTTATATCATTCGGAGGAATATCTGAATCAAATTGAAAAAGTATATGTAGGCGCCGCTTCAAAAAACAATGCTGGCTTTTTTGCTAGTGATTATATATCAAAACTGAAATATGTTGAAAAAGAAGAGGACGAATTTTATTTAACTCAGTTATTGAAGGAGAACAATTATACAAAAATCAATATCGATGAGAACTGCATTGTCGGATGGGCAGAAAAATATTATCGTGAAAATCCACAAGCAAGAAAATCTGATTTTATTGGCGATAATACGGGCAAGGTCAATATTATCGGTGAAATTAGAGAACCGAACAAATTCAAAGATTATATTTATCCGTATGCAGGAAAAGATAATGTGCGTTTTCAATACCTTATGGATAAACTTAATGACACTCTCCAAAAGAAAAATTTGGGAGCTTTCTATACTCCTGAACCCTATGTTGACAAGTCTATTGAATTGGTACGAGAAGCAATTAATAGAGTTCCACTGGGCAATGATTATATTATTTTAGATCGTTGTGCAGGAACAGGAAATCTCGAAAAGAGATTGACAAACGAAGAGCTTTCACATTGCATTGTCTCAACAATTGAATACTATGAATACAAAGTTTTGTTAGAATTGTTAGGTAGTAAAGTTCGATATATTATACCACCTACCGAAAAAGAAGACACTTTTAATATGGGACTTGTTCGTGGTGCGGATGCCTTATCCGAAGAATACATAAACAATCCTGTGATAAAGCAATATATTGACGATCCTGATTGCACTATCATCTTATTTGAAAACCCTCCATATGTTGAAACAACATCTGCAGAGTATCAAAAGGTTAAGTCAAGCAAAAATGCTTCTTTTTGGAAAAATTCTTTTGTGGCAAAAGAAATGAAAAAAAGCATAAAAGGAAGTGCATTAAATGATTTGGGCAATGCATTTATATGGTCTGCCTTCAAATATTATTTGAGGCAACCAACTGACAGTTATATTGTATATTCTCCAGTTAAATATTGGAAAGCGCAGCACCTGATCAATAAAAATTTTATTAAAGGCTTTGCTTTTAATCGCAAACATTTTCATACAAATATTTACGCCTGTATAATGTGCGCATTATGGAGCAACGAAGATGCAGATTTATCGCATATTAAAATTGATGCATTCGACATTAAAAACAACAATTTGTTAGTGAATGAGGGGAAGCTGTCAATTGATAGAATTTATAATCTATACAGTCAAATATATTATGACAAAAGAATATTTGATGATGATGTGAGACAAGGGGTGCTGATTGGATTAAATGGATTAGAAAAATTTGATGGAAAAATCAGAAACAAACCGCTATATAATAAAAATGTTGTAGGATATTTGATTGCAAACACTTCGGGATTTGATAATCCAGATTTGAACTCTGGTTTTTTGATTGGCGGAAGATATGACGGTAACGGCTTTTATGTTCGTGAAGATAACTATCTTGAAAAACTTCCTATGTTTTGTGCAAGCAGATATATCACTTACAATAGAGTATGGACAGAAAGAGCAAGAATTATGAAATCTGCGGATGGTGCGGACAGATTTTTCGCCGATGTTAAAAGTGGAAAATTAAATCAATTTCTGTTAAAGTGTCTTGTCTTTACTTGCTTTGAAATGCAAAATCATATGAGAAGTTTTCAGGGTACAGACAATCGCTTTTATAGAAATGAATTATGCCTTGATACAACTAACGGAGAGACGTTAGCAAGCAAAGATTTAAAAAATCTTAAGAAAAATGTAAAAGAAAAAGAAATTTTTGATATATGGAAAACAATATTTAAGTGGGCTCAAAAAACTGATAACTACAACGAGAAATTGACCTATGGCGTTTATCAGATTTTTTCTGAACTAAATACATTTTCTCAAGATGAAGAAACCGGTGAAAGCAAGCCTGACTATCCCGAACTAAATGGTGCATTAAAAACATTAAAGCAAAAAGTAAAAGAATATTACAACAGCGAGATTGTTCCTGTATTGTTTGAGTACCAGTTTCTAAAATGATTAAAAATTTAACACTTTCAATATTTGTTGCATAAAAATGTTTAACAACATATATTGTAGTTCATAAATAATTATCAACTGTAAAATTTTATGCTGTTTCAAAACAAAGCAAAAGCAGTCTATTTGGATTAACTGCTTTGTGTTATGAATCCGGCAATTAAATTAAACCACAGCATTCTGATTTTTTGGATGCTGTGGTTTTTACTATAAATTGTTTTTTGCTAAATTTAGGTATCAAAATAAATTTATTGTAATTATCCATACTATATGATAAAATAAATGTGTAAAGGAGTGATACAATGTCCCCGATTGAAGCAAAAAGAACAGCTGCAATCAAAGTTGCAGATGCGTTGAATAGCATTGAAGGCGTGCCTGTATCAGCCTTTGCAAAGGAACTTTCTGCAAAATGGGCAAAAGGCGAAATTACGGGTGCAGATATGAAAGCTGCTCTTATAGCAAAACATAAGAAAATATCATAGGTGAGTTTATGAACGATTTGTACTTGATTCCTAACAGTACAGTCCTCAAAAACCTGCTTGGCATAACAAATGAAAAAGAGCTTGATTTGGCAGAGGCTGAATTATCTCGTGCAAACATGATGCTGCTGTATGAAAATAGCTTTAGTGATTTTTCATCCGGCGGCTTTTGTTTTATTCACAAGTTTTTATTTTGCGATGTTTACGAGTGGGCAGGACAGTATAGAAAAATAAATATACAAAAGCGTGAAGAGTTGCTGGCAGGTCGAAGCATTTGGTATTCGAATGTTACTGAAATAGGTGCTGACCTTGATAAAGTTTTTGCCGAAATCAAAAAGATTGATTGGGTAAGTCTTACACGAGAAGATTTTGCAAAACAAATTGCAAGGCTGTTTCCAAAGCTTTGGCAAGTTCATCCGTTTAGAGAGGGCAACACAAGAACTACTGTAATGATGATGACATTCTTCGTGGAACATTACGGCTATTTCTTTGATCAAAATCTTATGGCTGAAAGTGCCGGCTATGTGCGTGATTCTTTTGTTCTTGCAAGCCTTGGTGAGCATTCGGAATATGAACATTTAGAAAAAATATTGCTTGACGCAATTTGCATCGAGCCGATTGAATATACGAATGGTGATATAGTATCCAAAGATAAGACAGAAAAGTACAAAAAATATAAGTCAAAAAATTACACTCCGACTAAACACGAATATATTGAGTGATGATTATATGAATTTTAATGGTGATAAGACAACATTCATTATATAGATTGAATCAGAAGGTCAGGCGATAATATGATCAAGATTGATGCAGGTGATTTTTTCTTGGTTGAGCCTAGTGAAGTATACGCAGAACAAATTCGTGAATACCGACAGGATTTTTTGGATACTGACTGCTCAATGGATGGCTGCGGTCCTCTTCGCAGATACGAGGACCCTATTACATACATTTCAGAATGTAAAAAATATTTGAATCCCGAAACTCTTCCTGACGGAACAGTTATAGCAACTCAGTTTTTATATGTGCGCAAGGCTGATATGCGTTTAGTCGGAATGATACAGATAAGGCATTATTTTAATGACTATCTCTCAAAATATGGCGGACATATTGGATATTCCGTAAAACCAAGCGAACGAAGAAAAGGATATGCCACATCAATGTTGAATGCGGTTTTGCCTTATTGCAAAGAAATCGGTCTTGAAAAAATACTCATATCTTGTATTGATGGTAATATAGGAAGTGAAAAAGCCATTTTGAATAATGGCGGCGTTTACGAATCTACCGTATATGAGCCACGCAGAAAATTCAGAATAAAAAGACACAAACTAAAAAGATTTTGGATTTGTGGAAGGTAAATAAATGGTTAACATTTTACTTGAAGGATATGAAATAAATTCCGATTATCTTTATGATGACTTGAAAAAAATACATATTGACCGACTATTCAGTTGCAGTAATTGCTTTTTCTTTTCGTGACAGTGAGGTTAAAAATTCAACAGAATGGAATTTACTGTATAGCAAAGAAAAGGGTATTTATTACAGTGGAATAGTCAGCGGCTTTACTGCCTACGGAATATCGGAAAATAATATTACATTTGTAAACTATTTTGAGGATACAAAAGAGTCTGCTAAACAAAAAATAGAAAATGCGGATATTCTTTATTTTACCGGCGGTCGACCTGACAGAATGATGGACAGAATCAAAGAGTTTGATTTGGTGAACATGTTAAGAAAGCATAACGGAATTGTTATGGGTTATAGTGCAGGTGCGGTTATTCAGCTTTCTGAATATCATATATCACCTGACAAAGATTATAAAGAATTTCAATACTATGACGGCTTGGAATATTTAGATGATTTCTATTTAGAGGTTCATTACGAAAATACAAAAGTGCAAAACGAAGCCATTCGGCGTGTGTTATCCGAAAGAGGTAAAACAGTTTATGCAACTGCTTTCATGTCAGGCGGTATTATCGTAGATAACGGCAATATTAAACTTATTGGAGATGTAAAGACTTTTAGCAAATAGCGTGGTGTAATTGTGTCAAAGTATAATTGGCATAAAACAGATTATGGCAAACAAAGAGTGTTATAAAAAATGACAAAACGAGAAATGATAAACATAAATGACTTTTTCGATTTGGTTGTGCAAGATTTGCAGTTAGGCAAAGTGCTTGAAAATCCCGTTCAGGTAGCAGGCGGTTTTATGCACCGTATGTTTAAGATTGTTACCGAAAAAGGCAGTTACATAATTAAGCTTTTAAACCCAAACATTATGAAACGACCTACTGCAATGGGCAACTACAAAATCGCTGATGATATTGAGAAAATATTACAGCAAAACGATATTCCTGCAGTTTATGCTTTGGAGTTCAAGAATAGAAAAATGCAGGAATTAAACGGTCAATATTATTATGCTTTTGAGTGGTATGACGGCAAGTCATTGAAAGACGGTGAAATCAAGACGGTTCATTGCGAAAAGATAGGCGAAGTGTTGGCAAAAATTCATAATATTGATTTGAAAAATGAGCCTTTCGAGAAAGACGAAATGCACGTTGATTGGCAAAAATATATTGAGCTTGCCAAAGATATGAACTCACCGATTTATGATTGCATAAAGGATTATATCGATTTATTTAATGATAGCATGACGAAAGGCAATGAGGCTATAAAGAAATTACCGCCGGTCAAAGCAATTTGCCATAACGATATGGACAGCAAAAATGTACTTTGGCTTGGTGATGAGTTTAAGCTGATTGATTTAGAATGTTTAGGATATTCAAATCCTTATCTCGAATTGTTTGAGCTTGCACTTTGCTGGTCAGGATATGAAGGATGTAATATAAATTTTAATTTATTTAATACATTTTTCAAGTCATATTTTTATAATGGAAATCTTGATACAAATGTTGACTGGGAGGCTTTGTATTACAGCAACAATGGCAGACTCGGTTGGCTTGAATACAACATCAAAAGAGCATTGATGCTTGAATGTGATAACGAGGAAGAACAACAACTGGGTATCAGTGAAGTCAAAGAAACTGTTAAGCATATCATATACTACGATAAAATTAAAGATGAAATTTTGAAGAATATTGCTGATTGTTGAGGTATTAAAAATGAGTGATGAAGTTATTCTTGGCAATGTAATGGTCGATTGTGATGATGAAATAAAATTACAGAAATTTTACGGAGAACTGTTAGGTTGGGAAATGTGTGAATTGTTCGACAGACCTGCAGTTCGCAGTTCAAACGGCATAGTGCTTTTGTTTATTGAAGAGCCTGATTATGTGCCACCTGTTTGGCCGGAGGAAACAGGAAAACAGCAAAAGCAAATGCACTTTGATTTTCAGGTAGACGATGTATATGTCGCTGTTGAAAAAGCAATATCACTGGGAGCTACTAAAGCACCGAATCAGTATGGCGGAGAATATTTTACTACAATGTTTGATCCTGCAGGTCATCCGTTCTGTTTATGTAAAAAGTAAAATTTTGCATGTAGAAGAATTTTCAAAAAGGGTAATTAAATATCATAATAAATATAATAATGAAGATTCAATATTATTCATTAAAAGTGCTTTGGGAGTTGTAGATGAATGTGTTTCTGAAAACAATCATATAACAAGTCAAATAAATAAATGGAGATTAAAAGCCATGAAAGATAATCTCAATAAATGCTTAGAAAATAGTAACTAATTTTACTGTAAATAAATTAAATTAGCTGAATAATTACATAAAATAATAAATATCACCAAGGAGACATTACCATCAGGTTCTAGTGAAAGCAATTTCATGAGGGTTCAAGTCCCTTCTTCCGCACCAAAACAGAAAAATCCGAACCAAATTTTCCCAATAGGAAAAGGGTTCGGATTTTTTGTTTATTTCTTAAATATTACATACAATTACAGCTCTGCAATCAAACGATTACAGAGCTTTTTTAATCACGTTATGTTAATGCTTATTTCGCCTTGAATAGCATGTTTTGTTTTTACACAAAGAGTATTGGCAATAAACGAAAAGGAACTGTCTTTAGTAGTAAATGTATTAGGACAACTTCCATATACCGTATGCAAATCTTCAATTATTATTTGACCAACTTCTCCGTTTACTGTTACACTTACTACTAAAAATCCAGGTCCATAGTCTTTTCGGTTAGCATGAATAAGAATTGTGGCTTTATGTCTTTCTGTATGTAGCTCATTGCTTGCAACATATCGCTTAAGCGCTAAAATTGATTCAGTTGCATTGTTTGTTTTTATATCCATTGTTACCTCCATAATATTTCCACTATGTATTGT
>UQCC01000013.1 GCA_900539325.1 uncultured Eubacterium sp. | reverse complement strand
TGCTCAGTCGAGGTATTTATATACATCTTCCTTCGCAAGAAAACGAAATTCAGAACCTTTCTCAACAGCTTTAAAGCGTGTCGAAAATACTTTTTCAACACACTGAGGCGAACACAGTTCGTCCCTACGAATATTTTTTATGGCTTGCATTACAAATTTTTATTGATAATTGAAATTGGGCCAAAATGTTTCATTGCAAATATCCGAAACCCCGTTGACTTTAACGCTTTTAGGTGCTAAACTGAACACAAATAAAAAATTCTTGATAGGAGAGATTTTCAATGAAAAAATTTGCAAAAAAAATTGCGGCAGTTGCTCTTTCCGTAGCAATGGTCGGCGGTATGTTTGCAGGCTGTTCAGCCGCTTCAAACGGTGACGACGCTAAAACATCCAACAAAAAAACATCTTACAAAATCGGTATTTGCCAGCTTCTTCAGCACGAGGCGCTCGATGCGGCAACCAAAGGTTTTGAGGACAAACTCAAGGAGCTTGGCGAAGCAGACGGAATTACATTTGAATTTGATTATCAAAACGCTTCAAACGACTCTGCAAACTGCACAACAATCGCAAACAAGTTTGTATCATCAAATTATGATTTGATTATGGCAAACGCAACACCTGCACTTCAGGCTTGCGCAACAGTAACAGCGGCTTCGCAAACACCTGTTGTTGCAACATCAGTAACCGATTATGCAGCTGCTCTTGACATTGATATGGGTCCGACAGACGCAACAGGTATCAATGTAACAGGTACAAGCGACCTTGCTCCACTCGACAAGCAGGCAGACCAAATTATGGAGCTTTTCCCTGAAACAAAGAAAGTAGGTGTAATCTTCTGCTCGGCAGAAACAAATTCAAAGCCACAGGCAGACGGTGTTAAAAAGGCACTTGAAGCAAAGGGTGTTACTTGCGAATATTTTGCTTTCTCCGATTCAAACGATATTTCGGCAGTTGCAAAGAAAGCCGCTTCAAAGGTTGATGTAATCTATATTCCAACCGACAACACAGCAGCTTCAAACGGTGCGGTAATTGATGACGCTTGTTCACACGCAAATGTTCCGATTATTGCAGGCGAAGAGGGTATCTTTAAAAACACAAAAGCCGTTGCAACTCTTTCAATTTCGTACTACACACTTGGACAGACAACTGCTCAAATGGCATATGATATTCTTGTAAACGGTAAAAATCCTGCTGAAATGAACATTCAGCAAACAGACGGTCTTACATACAAATACAATCCTGACCAAGCAAAGAAGTTTGGCGTTACAATTCCTGACGGCTACGAGGCTGTAACCGAGGAAGCAACCACAGAGAAATAATCAAACAAATAAATATAAACCTATAAAGCTCCCCTTGTTATGCTGTCAAGGGGAGCTGTCGTGCTTTATGCACGACTGAGGGGTTAAAAGGAATTAGGCAAACACAATCAGTTATGTACAAATTAACAGTTGACTAATTCAACGCTTTAAAGTATAATGATAAAGTATAATTGAAAATTTTGGACTTTTGTTTAGAAGTCCGAGAAATGAGGTAAATTTTATGGGATTTTTAAACGCTCTGCCGGGTGCTGTCGGTCAGGGACTTATATGGGGCATTATGGCAATCGGTGTGTATATCACATTCAGAGTGCTTGATTTTGCCGACCTTACCGTTGACGGAACTTTGGCAACAGGCGGTGCCGCTATGGTTATGTCACTTATGGCAGGATGCAATGTTTATGTTGCACTCCTTATCGCCTTTGCTGCAGGTTGCTTGGCAGGACTTGTAACGGGTATACTCAACACGGCTTTTGGTATTCCGCCTATTTTGGCAGGTATTTTGACCCAGCTTGCATTGTATTCTATTAACTTGCGTATTTTGGGCAAGGCAAATCAGCCTGTGTCCGGCTACAAATATGATCTTATTTGCTCAATGACAAAGCTTAATCAGGCGCTTATTGTTGCCACAATCTTTGTTTTGGTAATTATTGCATTGCTCTATTGGTTCTTCGGCACAGAAATCGGCCACGCAATCCGTGCAACCGGTACAAATATGAATATGGCTCGTGCAAACGGTATCAATATCAATTCAACAAAAATTATCGCACTTGTGCTTTCAAACGGTTTGGTTGCACTTGCAGGCGGACTTCTTGCACAGTATCAGGGCTATGCCGACATCAATATGGGCAGAGGTGCAATCGTTATCGGTCTTGCCGCCGTTATCATCGGTGAAGTGCTTTTCGGCAAGATTTTCAAGAACTTTGCACTCAAACTTTTGGCTGTTGCAATCGGCGGTATCATCTATTACATCGTTATGCAGTTTGTTATCAGCCTCGGTCTTAATACAGACGACCTCAAGCTCCTTACAGCCGCAGTAGTTGCCGTATTCCTCGGCATTCCTTACATCAAGGGCAGATACCAAGAAACTCATATTAAGACTGCAAAAAAGGAGGTTAAGTGATATGTTAGAAATCAAGAATGTACATAAAACCTTCAATCCGGGAACTATTAATGAAAAAAAGGCGCTCAACGGCATTGATTTAACTCTCAACGAGGGCGATTTTGTTACCGTAATCGGCGGCAACGGTGCCGGCAAATCAACAATGCTCAATATGATAGCAGGTGTTTATCCTGTTGATTGCGGCTCAATCGTTATTGACGGCGTGGATGTTACAAAACTTCCGGAGCACAAAAGAGCAAAATATATCGGCAGAGTTTTCCAAGACCCTATGACAGGTACTGCCGCTAATATGCAAATTATCGAAAACCTTGCACTTGCTTCAAGAAGAGGCAGTCGCAGAGGCCTCGGTGCCGGCGTAAAACGCAAGGAAAAAGAGCATTATAAGGAAGTGCTCAAACACCTTGACCTCGGTCTTGAGGACAGACTTACATCAAAGGTTGGCTTGCTTTCGGGCGGTCAGCGTCAGGCTGTTACACTTCTTATGGCAACACTTCGCAAGCCAAAGCTTTTGCTTCTTGATGAGCATACAGCCGCACTTGACCCTAAAACAGCCAAAAAAGTGCTTGATTTGACAGAAAAAATCGTTGCCGAAAATCATCTTACAACAATTATGATTACTCATAATATGAAGGACGCTATCAATATCGGTAACCGCCTTGTTATGATGAATGACGGTAAAATTATCTATGATGTTCAGGGCGAGGAAAAGAAGAAGCTTACCACAGCCGACCTTCTTGCAAAGTTCAAGCTCACATCGGGCGAAGAATTAGAGGACGACAAAATCCTCCTTTCCGAAGCGGAAGAATAAAACTATTAAGGCGAATATTATGGCATTACCAAAAGACCCGTTCATACTTTTAAGTATGATAAATATGAAACTGCGTGACAGTTATTCGTCACTCGACGCCCTTTGCGATGATATGGATGAGGATAAAGATGAGATTATCTCCACCCTCTCAGCCGCAGGTTTTGAATACGACGAAAACACAAATTCATTTAAATAATCTAACCTATTAAGGCTCCCCTTGTTGTAAGGGGAGCTGTTTTATGTGCGACTGAGGGGTTAAAAGGAATTCGCCCGGTATTCGTTTAAAAAAATCCTTGACATCTTGCTTGCCAACTGCTATAATACTAACACTTGCAGTATGTCTTAATGCAAGTAAATTTTCCTTGCGTATGGATAATACGCCAAAGTCCAAAAGGAGGTGCTGAAGAATGGCATTAAAAGACTACGAAATCGTTATGGTTTTCTCTCTTTCAAAGGGAGAAGAGGCAGTAAACGCTCTCAAGACAAAGTTCACTGACCTCATCTCTAAGAATGGCACTCTCGGCGAAGTAGAGGAATGGGGCAAGAAGAAGCTTGCTTATCCAATCAACTACGAAGCTGACGGTTACTATGTTCTTATCAACTTCTCATCAGAAGAGTCTTTCCCTGCTGAGCTTGACCGTGTAATCAACATTACAGACGGTGTACTTCGCTCACTTATCGTCGCTAAAGGCGAATAATTAGGAGGCATACTATGATTAATATGGTAGCCCTTATGGGTAGACTTACCTTTGAACCTGAACTCCGTACAACTCCGAGCGGTGTTTCTGTTATCCGTTTTCAGGTTGCGTGCGATAGAAATTATCAACGCTCCGGACAAGACAGACAGGCAGATTTCATCGACTGTGTTGCATGGCGTCAAACTGCGGAATTTATCAGCAGATATTTCCACAAAGGTTCAATGATAGCTGTTGAAGGTTCAATCCAAACAAGCAGCTATACAGACAAAAGCGGTAACCAAAGAAAACAGGTCGAGGTTGTTGCAAACAACGTATCATTCTGCGGCTCAAAGAATGAGTCGAACACAGGCGCACCTGCCGTAAACGGCGGTTTTAACGAGCCTGCTCCGTCTTATGCAAGCGCAGACAACAGCGATTTTGAAGAAATCGTTGACGATGATGACGACCTTCCGTTCTAACATCTTATTTTAATTAAGGAGGAAACCAAAATGGCATATAACGCTAAGGGCCCAAGAAAGAGCCGTAGAAAAGTTTGTCAATTTTGTGTAGATAAGGCTGAAAGCATTGATTACAAGGACACAACAAAGCTCAAGAAGTTCATTTCAGAGCGTTCAAAGATCCTTCCTCGCCGTGTAACAGGCACTTGTGCAAAGCACCAGAGAATGCTTACAACAGCTATCAAGAGAGCAAGACATCTCGCTCTTTTGCCTTACACATCAGACTGATTGTAAACAAATAAAAGCAACTCATTCGAGTTGCTTTTTTATTTTGCGTATTGCCGGGTTAATCACCGTTTTTTTATAACAAATCCGCCAAGGTTTTGGAATTGAGGAAGTTCATAATGATTTCGTTCAGCTCGTTCCACATAGGTCTGGTGAGGCAGGATTCCTCTTTTTTGCAGGCGTCACAATCAACGCACGCAACGGGTGCAAGCGTTTTTTCGGTCAAAACCAAAATTTCGCCCACAGAATATTCCTCAACTTTGCGGTTGAGTTTGTATCCGCCGCTTTTTCCTCGTGCGCTGTCAACAAGTCCGCCCTTTGAGAGCTTTGCAATAATCGCTTCGAGGTATTTCATAGAAATTTCGAGCCTTTCCGATATGTCCTTGAGTGAAATGTAGTTACCGTCATCGTGTGCGGCAAGGTCGAGCATAATGCTCAAGGCATATCTGCCCTTTGTTGAAATCATCATAATGTTTTGCTTCCTTAGTCAAAAAATTCCTGTGCAATTCTGACGCTTTCCATTGCGTCCTTTGCGTACCAATCGGCATTTATCATCTTTGCGTAATCTCTTGTGAGCACCGCACCGCCTACAAATATCTTTGCGTCCGTGTTGTCGTGCAAAAGTTTAATCGTCTTTTCCATATTCGGAACGGTCGTTGTCATAAGCGCCGACAAGCCGACAAGTTTGACATTCTGTTTGATTGCTTCCTCAAGCACAAGTTCGCATTTGACATCTTTGCCGAGGTCGATAACATCAAAACCGTAGTTTTGCAAAAGCACCTTAACTATGTTTTTGCCGATGTCGTGGATGTCGCCTTCAACGGTGGCAATGATGATTTTGTCGCCCTTGACCTGCGGAGTTCCGCTCATAACAATGTGGGCTTTTATCTCATCAAATGCAGATTTTGCACTGTCCGCACTCATCAAAAGCTGAGGCAAAAACAGCGTGTTTTTTTCAAATCCGTCACCCACAAAGTCAAGCGCCGGGATGATGTAGTTGTTGATTATTTCAAGGCTGTCCGTGGTTTGAAGAAGCTCTTTTGCACACTTTGCACTTTCCTCTTTCATACCCTTGATGATTGCCTGCTTTAAATCGATTTTTGCACCCTCGGCAACAACCTCAACAGGGGTCGCCGATTTGATGTATTCCTCGCAGTTGTCATCAAGCCCCGCAAGTGCCTTGTAGCTGTAAAATGCGTTCATCATCGACTTTGATTTTGGGTTGATGATGCCGGCCGATAAACCTGCGTTCATTGCCAAAGTGTAAAACGCCGTGTTAATTGCCTCTCTGTTCGGCAAGCCGAAACTGATGTTCGACACACCCAAAACCGTGTTAACTCCGAGAGTATGACGGATGTAATCAACCGCTTTCAAGGTTTCCACAGAGTTGTTTTTGTCGGTGGAAATCGTCATTGTCAAAGCGTCAACAACAAGATCTTTTTTGTCGATTCCGTATTCTTTTGCGGTGTTGATAATCTTCTCTGCAATGGCAATTCTGCCCTCTGCGGTTGACGGAATACCGTCCTCGTCAAGACAAAGGCACACAACCACACCGCCGTATTTTTTGGCAAGCGGAAAAATCTCTTTCATACACTTTTCCTTGCCGTTTACGGAGTTAATCATTGCCTTGCCGTTGTAAATGCGGAGTGCCGATTCCATAGCTTTTGCGTCCGATGAGTCAAGCTGAAGCGGTGTCGGAAGCACGGATTGAAGCTCAAACACCGATTTGCACAGCATTTCTTCTTCGTCAATTTCAGGCAAGCCCATATTCACATCAAGGATGTGCGCACCTGCGTCTTTTTGGGTGATGCCCTCACGCAAAATGTAGTCCATATCCTTGTTGCGGAGTGCCTCTTTGAGCAATTTTTTACCCGTTGGGTTGATTCGCTCACCGATAACCACAATGTCGGAAATATCAACGCATTGAGAGTAAGAGGTAACAAGCGTGTCGGTCTTGAAACTCGGCACTTTGTCGGGAATGTCCTTTGTTGCATCAATCATAGCCTTGATGTGTTCAGGCGTTGTGCCACAGCAACCGCCGAGTAGAGAAACGCCCATTTCGGCAATTTGCTTCATATAGTCGGCAAATTCAGTCGGGTCAACATTGTAGATTGTTTTGCCGTCAACACTTTCGGGCAAGCCTGCGTTCGGCATAACGATGATAGGGGTTGAACAGCATTTTTCGAGTTCCTCAACAAGCGGAATCATCTGTTTTGGTCCTAATCCGCAGTTGAATCCGATTGCGTCTGCGCCAAGTCCCTCGGCAACCGCACAGGCGGTTTTTACATCCGCACCGGTGAGAAGTCTGCCCTTGTCGTCAAAAATCATAGACACAACAAGAGGCAAATCGCAGTTTTCTTTGACGGCAAGCATAGCGGCTTTAAGTTCGTAAACATCGCCGAAAGTTTCGCAAAGAACAAGGTCTGCACCGTCTTTGCCTGCCTTAACCATATCGGCAAAAACATCCACGCACTCCTCAAAATCAAGGTCGCCCATCGGCTTTAGGAGTTTGCCTGTCGGTCCGATGTCGAGAGCAACTTTTTTGCCTGTTCTGCGTGCATTTTGCACGGCAGCCTTGATGAGTTCGTCTGCGTTGTCGTATTTCAATTTGTTTGCGCCGAAAGTGTTGGCTGAAATAATGTCACAGCCTGCCTCGGCATATGCCTTGTGGATGGCAAAAATTCTCTCCGGGTCGGAGAGGTTCAAAAGTTCGGGAAGCTCACCTGCTTTGAGGTTGAGCATTGTTCCCATTCCGCCGTCAAAATATTTTATCATAATTCGTCAATTCCTATAAATGCCGTAACGCTCTTTGTCGGCAACATTTCGTATGTGTCCGTGAGCGTCAAGCCTATTCGTTTTTGCAGTTCAAGCAGAGAAAAGAATTTTTTTTGCTCCTTTATGTCAAGGTCAAAGTAACCCGGGGAGTATCTCTGTCGCAATTTTATGTTGTGCTCTTTGATTATTTCCTGTTCAAGACTGTCGCAAACCTCCTCGATTTTGTCCGCCGAGGTTGCCTGCAACGCCATTGCAAGTGCCACATCCGTTGCCGTTGCGATTTTTATCTGCCTGTCACATTCCGTGCCGAGTGTTGCACCAAACACAACCACCCTTGTACAGCCTTTTAGGTTCTCTGCAAGTCGGGTGCTGAAAAATTCCGTATCGCCGATAATTAACGAGTTTTCCGTCACTTTGCAGTCAAAAATCCTGTACAGCGTTTTCGGTGTTACAGATGAATTGATGATGTCTATCGCCTTGTCAACAAGTGCCAAAATCTGCGGGTCGTCGGTTTTTGACGAGGTTCGCATATATCTTAAAATGTCTGCTTTATTCATTGATGATGTTAGAAAGTCCGCCCATAATTGCCGCCGCAACATCAGGCTTGTTCATTGTGTAAATGTGAATGTTGTTGAAGCCGTTTGCCATAAGGTCAATGATTTGCTCGGTGGCATAGATAATGCCTGCCTGCTTCATCTTGTCAGGGTCATCGCCGAAGCGGTCCATAATTCTGAAGAACTTTGGCGGCACGCTTGAGTTTGAAAGCTCAATGCTTCGCTTGATTTGATTTGCGTTTGTAATCGGCATAATTCCTGCGATAATCGGCACATTTATGCCTTTGATTTGGCACATTTCGTAAAAGTTGAAGAATTTTTCGTTGTCAAAAAACATCTGTGTTGTCAAAAATTCAACGCCGCAGTCAACCTTTTCTTTGAGTCGGGCAATGTCCTCAACTCTGTTTTTGCTCTCCGGATGTGTTTCAGGATAGCACGCACCGCCTATGCAGATGTTTGGATTAATGCTTTTGATTTCGTTTACAAGCTGGTATGCGTTTCTGAAATACTGCTTGTCCGTAAATTCAAATCCCTGCGGAATGTCGCCACGAAGTGCAAGAATGTTTTCAATTCCGTTTTCTTCAAGCTCGCCGACAACCTGATGGATTTTGTTCCTTGTAGAAGTAAGGCAAGTGAGATGCGAAAGCGGAGATACGCCGCATTTTTTTATCTCGTTCGCAATTTCTGTTGTAAATCCCGATGTTGTGCCTGCCGCACCGTAGGTTACAGACATAAATGACGGATTGTATTTGCACATTTCTTTTACGGTATTTTTTGTGTTTTCAAGCTTGTCCCACTGTTTTGGCGGAAAAACTTCAAACGATACCGTCACCTTGTTGTTTTTGAGTATTTCGCTGATTTTCATATTCTGTCCCTCATATATATTAATATGTATATAAATCTAATTTTATATTATATTAGTCAATCCCCACTTTGTCAATAGGAATTAAAAACCTCTTTGCAGAGGAGGATATTATTATTTCAACAACTATTTTAACAAATTTATTTTTATTCGTTCTAACTTATTGCAACTTTTGTATAATTGTGATAAACTGAATGTATAAATTTTTCATTTTGGAGGTCTTTTTATGGATTTAACAAAAATTATCAACAAAAAAGACGAAGCCGCTCAATATATGATTGACGAAATCACTCATATTATCAAGACTTTTGATAAAAGAGATCCCGGCTCAAGGGGCGAGCGTCAGGCTTGTCAATATATGGCAGAGGTTCTTCAAAAGGATTGTGGCTGCGAGCAGGCAGATGTTGAGCCGTTCAAGGAAAATCCGGGCTCATTCTATGGATGGATTTATTTCACCATCACATTTGTTATCGTAGGCATTGCACTTTCATTTTTTGCACCGATTTTGAGTATTATTCTCATCGTTGTAGGTCTTGCAATTGTGCTTGCACAGTTTGGTTTTTATCTCAAACTCATTGACTGGGCATTCCCTGAAAAAACAGGCCATAATGTAACCGCTATCAAAAAGTGCACAAGCGGCACACCAAAAAGAAGAATTCTTTTCAACGGTCACCCTGACGCAGCTTGGGAATGGCCTATGAACTACAAATTCGGCGGTGTCGGCTTTGAGGGACACGCTGTTCTTTGCGGTGTAGGTGCAGTTTACTATCTTGTAATTGCAATCATCAAATGCGTAAAGTTCGGTGTTTTCGGCAATGTTCCTGCCTCTGAACCAATCGTTAAGGCAAGCCTTATCGGCCTTATTTTCCTCATTCCGCTTGTTGGTCTTTATTGGATGGTTAACTACCATAGGGTAGTTGACGGTGCAAACGATAACCTTTCGGGTTGCTATATGGGCATCGCTGTTATGAAAGCACTCAAGGACGAGGGTATTGACCTTGAAGATACAGAAATCGGTTGTGTCCTCACAGGTTCCGAAGAAGCAGGACTTCGTGGTTCAAAGGCTTGGTGCGAGGCTCATAAGGGCGAATTCCAAGATTGCCCGACTATGATTATCTCTTACGATACAATCCACGACCCTAAATATTTGATGGTTAACTACCGTGACCTTAACGGTACCGTTAAAGCTGATAAGGATTATTCCGACCTCTTTATGGAAGCTGCCGAGGCAGTAGATGTTCCTTGTAAAAAGGGTTGGGTTCCGCCACTCGGCGGTGCAACCGACTCGGCTGCTTTTGCACAGGCAGGTTTCCGTGCAGCAGGTATCACGGGTCTTAACCATAATCTTGAAGATTACTACCACACCCGTCGTGATACATACGACAATATGAACGCCGAAGGTCTTGCCAACTGCTATGCAGCAACGGTTAAGGCATGCGAAATGTTCATCAACGGCGCAAAACAATAAAACCCTAAATGGGCTGAACCATAAAAATGCCTTGATTTTCAAGGCATTTTTCTTTTTCGTTTTTTGCTCAGTCGAGGTATCTATATACATCTTCCTTCGCAAGAAAACGAAATTCAGCTCCATTTATCAATTTATGTTCGTTCTCCCGAGAAAAGCAAAAATCATCTCATTTATAAATTTTATATTGTTATTTTGTAGGGGCGAACTGTGTTCGCCTCTTTGTTTTTGCTTTTACACCGTTACAATAAAAAAACGGACGGAATTTCCGTCCGCTTTTATTCACTTTTCAATCACACCGGGACAGCAACAGCCGTCAGGTTTTTCAGGCGGGAAGAACTCATCCACAGGGAATTCCACACCTTGAAAAGCACTGCACGGGTCTTGCGTTGAGCAGTTGCACTCTCTGTCAGGAATACAAAAATCATATGCAGGAATGGTCATTTGCACATCTCTTTCCATTTGAATAATCGAAAAAAGTCCGAGAGTTACAAGCACGGCTCTGCTTGATGCAACGGGAATTCCGCCCTCGTTTGAGCCTTGCATAATGCTTTGAGGGAAGCAGGTGCATAGCGGAACGGGGCAGTTGCAGGTTTCCACAACCTCGCTTGAAAGTACAACCGGGTCAACGGCTTGCACCTTTGCGGTTGGGTTTGTGTACTGCGGTGCTTCGGGGCAGTCCGTTCTCTCATCGCAAAGATTTGATGTAAAGATTTTGACATCACCCTCCGAGCCGTAGAGTATGCACTTCTTTTCAAAATCGGTGTAGCCCACAGCTACCTGCGGAGTTGAGCACGGAGCATTATAGCAGTCAAAGCAGAGCATAAAGTAAAAATGCACATTCGCACTGTAAAATCCTCGATTGAACGGCACTTCGTCAACATCAATGCTCACCGCTTTAATCACGCAGTTGCGGCATTTTACGGTTGTTGCCTCGTCAATAAGTCGCTGGCTTGCACCAAAAAATGTAACTCTTAAATCTTCCAAGCAGTCCTTGCTTACGCACGAATCGTAAATTCGCTTTGTGTCAATGCAAACTGCTTCGTTTATTTTTCTGTTGCAGTTTTGAATAATAGGATTGTCGGGCATAAAAATTCTCCTTCACAGTATTGTAAGATAAGGATGTTATCCTTTACTTCACTTCATACTATGAGGGAGAATTGTTTTTGTTACTGCAAAAGTTTATTTTACGGAAAATCTGAATTCCGTTGTTGTTTTGAATTCCTCATTTGCTTTTACAAAGCGTGATGGGAACACATCTGGAAAATGCACGGTGTCAGGGTAAAACTGTGTTTCAAGTGCCGCACCTCTGCGGTATGTTACCTTGCCGTTTGCCTTGCCCGGATTGCCCTGTTTTGCAAGCCAGCCGCCGCAGTAAAGCTGAATACCCGGCAAATCTGTGTACACTTCAAGCACTCTGCCCGATTTTTTGTGCTCAAGCACAGCGGCTTCCTGAAGTGTAAAATCTTTTTTGTAAAGGCAGAAATTGTTGTCGTATCCGATTCCGTCAATTATTGCTCTGAACGGCTTGTCAATATCTCTGCCGATTTGCTTGCTCTCTCTGAAATCCATCATTGTGCCCTCAACATCTGCAAGCTCGCCTGTCGGAAGTTGGTCGTCATCGGTTTCGGTAAAGTAGTTTGCGTTGATTTTGAGGAAGTGAGTTTCCACGGTTTCGTCAGGATTGCCCGAAAGGTTAAAATATGCGTGGTTTGTAGGGTTTGCAACCGTGTCCTTGTCCGAAAGTACGCTGTATTCAAGGCGAAGCGTGTTGTCCTCGGTGAATGTGTACTTAACTCTCATTGTGAAGTTGCCGCCGAAGCCGTCCTCTCCGTCAGGTGAAAAACGCTTGAAAACAACATAGTTTTCGCCCGTTTCCTCAACATCCCACGGAGTAAAACTGAAGCGTCCGCCGCCGTGGAGTGTCCACTGTCCCTGATTCATCGGTGTTGTGTATTCTTTGCCGTTAAATGTGAACTTTGCACCTCTGATTCTGTTTGCCCATCTGCCGACAACCAAACCTTGATAGCCGAGGTCGGGATTTGTGTAATCCTGCGGATTGTCAAAACCGAGCACAACATCTGCAAGCACGCCGTTTTTGTCGGGCACATTGATTGACTGAATACCTGCACCGAGCGTTTGGAGTGTTACAAATGCACCGCTTTTGTTTGTAATTTTGTAAAGGTCAATAGCTGTTCCGTCGGCAAGAGTGCCGAAAATGCTTTTTTCTACCATTTTTTATCCCTTTCTTAAATTTGATACACATATATTATAGATTAATTGTTAACAATTTTCAAGTAACTTGACAATTTCGGCAAAACTTAATAAAATTATTATGTATTGGCTTGCCTAAAATGCTTTTTTGGCACGCTGTAGGCTATTGAGAAAGCTTCTGAACCACACCAAAAGATAACTACATTTGCCTCCACTTGAGACAATGGGAGGCATAATTCGGTTGAATATATCGGCGTGTTTCAGGAGCTTTATCGACAGTCTAAATGTATTATTATGTAAAAACGAAAAGAGGTACTTTTATGGACTACCTTATCATGATTTTGCGATATGTTGCTCCCGTTGCCGCCGTTCTTATATTGGCAACCTGCATTATATCGCTGTTTCGCAACCGTCCGAGAGTGCACAAACTTGCTCGCCTTATCGACCAAAACGACGGCAATATAGTTGAAATCACTCATTGGGAAACTTCAATAGGCAAAAGCAAGGCAAACGATATTGTTTTGCCGCTTCCGACCGTTGCCCGTTTTCATGCGGTTATTGCCAAAAAACGCAAGGATTGGGTGGTAACCGACACTTCCGCCCGTGCAATCGGCATTTTGGTAAACGGCGAAAAGGTTGACGGCAGTTGCGTGATTGAAAACAACGATATTATCACAATCGGCAATATTCCGCTTAAATTTGAATGTGAAGAGGCTCTTTCGTCAAACAGCAAAAAGCAGATAAGAAACGAGGCTCAGCCGAGCGGCGAAAAATCAAAAACCGTTGCTTACGGCGTTCTTGTTGATATAAAAACAAAAAAGCCGATTTACCTCAAAAAGCAGGATGTACTCATCGGCAGGGGCGAGGATGCGGATATTCGCATTATGTCGCAAACCGTAAGTTCGCACCACGCCAGAATTTACAAAACTTCAAGAGGTTGGGCACTTTCCGATTTGGACAGCCACAACGGAACAAAGCTCAACGGCAGATTTTTGACACAGTCACAGCTTATTTTTGATGAAGATATGATAACATTTGGTGACAGGGTGTTCATCTTCTATGAGAGGTAAGATTATGAAAGATAAAATTAAAAAGCCGGTCAGAATAAAGCCGGTCAATAACTTTGCGTTGCTGTTTGTGCTGTCACTTTTTCAGCTTGTAACAGGCTTTGCGGGTGCAAATTGCGGTGACGCTTTTGAACCAAAAGTTATGATAGCGTTGGCACTTCTCATTGCAACGGAATGGGTGTATTTGATTTTCTTTTACACCGTTTTTCACAGACGAAATTTTGAACTCGAAATCATTGCGTTTTTCCTGTCGGGAGTGGGTCTTGTAACCATCGGCAGCAAAAATGCGGACGCCGCCTTGAAGCAGTATTTTATAATTTTGGCAGGAATTTTGATTTTCATTTTTTTGATGTTCCTGCTCGGCTATGTTGATTTATGTATGAAACTGCGTTTGTATGTGGCAATCGGTGCACTTTTGCTTTTGCTTGTCAATCTCGTAATTGCAAGTCCAAAACTCGGTGCACGAAATTGGATAACCATCGGCGGCATAACGCTTCAACCGTCGGAATTTGTCAAGGTTGCGTTCATTTTTGTCGGCTCGGCAACGCTTGAAAAAATCCAAACTTCAAAGAATATCATTGCATTCATCGGCTTCTCAATGGCAGTTGTCGGCTCACTCATCATCATCAAGGACTTCGGCACGGCGTTGATTTTCTTTGTCACATTTCTCATCATTGCGTTTATGAATTCGGGCGACATCAAAACCATCGTTTTGGCGGTTGCTTCGGCTGTGATGGGCAGTGCAATCGTGCTCAAATATCGTAGCAATATCAAGAATAGATTTGCGGTTTACCGCCATGTTATGGAGCCTGAATTCTACTATTCAACAGGCTATCAGCAGAGCCGTGTGCTTGTCGGCCTTGCAAGCGGCGGACTGCTCGGTCTCGGCATCGGCAACGGCAATATTCGCAATATCGGCGAGTCAACAAACGACCTTATTTTCGGCGTAATTTGCGAGGAGTGGGGCTATCTTTTCGGTATCGCACTTGTGCTCTCTTTCGTGTGCATTGCGGTGTCGGCACTTATGAATTCCATCGCTTCCCGTTCAACATTTTATTCAATCGCTTCCATTGCAAGTGCGGGAATGTTGCTTTTCCAAACCGCACTTAACATTTTCGGCATAACCGATATTTTGCCACTCACAGGTGTAACGCTTCCGTTCGTCAGCCAGGGCGGTTCAAGTATGATGTGCTGTTGGGCGGTGCTTGCGTTTATCAAGGCTTCGGATGTCCGTACCTACAATTATCTTGGAGGTGCAAAGAAGAAATGAAAATGATTACCAAACGAGGAATTTTCCTCTGGATTATGTCGCTTGCGTTCGTTGTCGGTCTTGTTTTTATGACTGTTTCGCTTGTGCAAAACGGCGACACTTGGGTTATGAAACGCTTTAACCACCATGTTTACAGCAACGGCGAACTCATCGGTGCAGGCACGATTTATGACAAGGACGGCGATGTTCTTGCCGAAACCAAGGACGGCGACCGTGTTTATTCCGATTCTGCCACAACCCGAAAGTCAACGCTCCATGTTGTCGGCGACCCAAAGAACTTTATTTCAACAGGCGTTCAGTCTGTTTATTCCGCAAGGCTCACGGGATACAGCTTGCTCTTCGGCGTGCATAATATTCAAAAATACGGTAAGGGTAACGACCTCAAACTCACGATTGACCGTGATATTTGCGATGAAGCGTATAAGGCGCTTGACGGCAGAAAGGGCACCGTGGGCATTGTAAATTACAAAACGGGCGATATTGTTTGCTCTGTTTCGTCACCGTCATATGATGTTGAGGATGTTCCCGACAACCTCCTGACAAGTGAAAGATACGAGGGTGTTTACATCAACCGTCTTTTGGATGCTCACTATGTTCCCGGCTCAACCTTTAAACTTGTCACAGCAATTTGTGCAATCGAAAACATTCCCGATATTTATTCGAGAGAATGGGTGTGCGACGGCGAATATCAACCCGAAAGCGGCGTGGCAATCAAGTGCAACGCAAATCACGGCAAGCACATCAATTTTAAGGACGCACTTGCAAAGTCGTGCAACTCCGCTTTTGCCCAAATTGCCATTGAACTCGGTCAGGAAAAACTTGCAACCACCGCAAAGGAACTCGGCATCGGCTCTGCCGTAACAGTCAGCGGAACTATTGATTCTTACGCAGGATATTTTGACGCAACCGACAAAATCAAACTCGGCGTTGATGCTCTCGGTTGGACAGGCATAGGTCAGGGTAACACCCGAATTGCACCGATAACCATGCTTCGTATCGTGGCGGCTGTTGCCAACGGCGGCAATGCGGTTTCGTTCAATATTGTTGATTCTCTTGCAAATCAGGCAGGCAAGGCACTTGACTTTACACTGCCGAGCAATCAACTTTCAATGATGAATTCCGATGTTGCGGCAAAACTCAAGGAAATGATGCGTTATAATGTCACAAATCATTATGGCGAAAGCAGATATAAAGGGCTTAATCTCTGTGCAAAATCGGGCACGGCACAGATAGACAGCGACGAAAGTCACAACATTGCGTGGTTTGTCGGCTTTATGGATGACAGCGAGCACCCGTATGCCTTTGTTGTTGCAATAGAAAACGGAAATTCAGGCTCACAAACAGCAGGACCTGTTGCAAAACGAGTCCTCACAAAGCTTGTTGAGTCGGAATAAATCCGATTAAGGCTCCTCTTGTTGCAAGGAAAGTGCCGAGTGAAACGAGGCGGTAGGGTTTAACCTATTCAACTTAATTCATAACAACCTCAACATTCGCATATAATCCTTTGGTGATATTATGCGTATGTTAACTTTTAAACTTAAACCAAAAACTATTTTCGGGCTGATTCTTCTCCTGACGGGTGTAATCGTGATTCTTGTGACCTTTGTCGGCAATCATCCGGCAAAACCTGCCTCAAAATCAACGGTTGTGTCGTGCAAAACAGCCGAAGAACGGGTAAATTACATCAACTCTCTCGGCTACAAAACCGATTCAAACGAGGAGAGTAAGGAGATAATTATTCCGCAAAAATTCAACGAAGTGTACAATAAATACAACGAAATTCAAAAACAGCAGAACTTTGATTTGACCGTCTATAAGGGCAAAACCGCTGTAATGTACACATATCATATTACAAATTACGGCGATAACGACAATGTTATTGCCAACCTGATTGTCCTCGACGGCGAGCTTATCGGCGCAGATTTGTGCGACACCTCTGCCGATGACGGATTTTTGGTAGCACTTAATGACAAGACTTGACAAAATTTTATCCACACAACTTAATATTTCACGCTCGGACGCCAAAACAATGCTCAAAAAAGGCAGGGTTTCGGTCAACGGCACAGTCACAAAAACGGCAGATACCAAGTGTGCCGACAGCGACATTGTCACGGTTGACGGCGAGCAAATTGCGTACTCAAAATTTGTCTATATTATGATGAACAAACCGCAGGGCGTGATTTCCGCTTCTGACGGCAAGGGCGAAAAAACCGTGGTTGACTTGCTTCCCGACGGTATGAAAAGGCGTGGACTTTTTCCGGCAGGCAGACTTGATAAGGACACAACCGGCTTCGTTCTCATCACGGATGACGGCGATTTTGCCCACTCGATTTTGTCGCCGTCACGGCATATCGACA
This sequence comes from uncultured Eubacterium sp., assembly GCA_900539325.1. Lineage (GTDB taxonomy): Bacteria > Bacillota > Clostridia > Oscillospirales > Acutalibacteraceae > Eubacterium_R. The sequence continues at coordinate 30,415 of UQCC01000013.1, read as the reverse complement.
AAACCTATGTTGCTCATCTTGACAAGCCGATTACCGCAGAATTGGTTGAGGATTTTAGGGGCGGAATGGAACTTAATGGCGAGAAATTGCTTGAAGCCGAGGTCACCCCGATTGACGGCGATTTGACCGTCTGCAAAGTCGTGCTCAGGCAGGGGCTTTATCATCAGGTCAAGCGTATGTTCAAAAAACACGGCATAACCGTCACGGCACTTGACCGTGTAAAAATGGGCAATTTGTCGCTCGATTCTTCACTCAAACCGGGCGAAAGTCGATATTTGACCGCCGAAGAGCTTGATTTGATTTGTAGCAAATAGTGTGTTTGGCATTGTTTGAATACTATATATTGTGTATTTTGTAAAGCCTTAGTCAAAAGTAACAAAAATTAGAAAAATATTTGGTAAAAAGGTTGCAAATTTGTCAAACCTCTTGTATAATATATACAACAGGTTTGATATTTTTTTGTGCAGTATTTGAGTATGTTGCACCTTGGAGGAGATTTTATGCCTAACAGATTATTTCAAAGTATCATAAATCAAATGCGTGACGCAACCGACAGAATCATCGGCGTCGTTGACGATACCGGCACTGTCATTTCTTGCAGCGAGCTCGGCTTAATCGGCGAATCCCGCAAGGGCGTTGTTGCCGCCGGAGTTTTCAGCGGAGCACAGGTTTGCGTTGACACCTGCACATACAAGGCTTTCGGTGACGATGTTCATCCGGAGTACGCTTGTTTTGTTGACGGCACGGACGAAACAAGCCGTCGCTATGTGTCAATTATCGCAGTTGCGCTTGACCAAATTAAGAAAAATAACGACGAAAAGTTTGACCGTTCAAACTTTATCAAAAATGTAATACTCGACAATATTCTTCCGGGTGATATCTACATCAAATCCCGTGAACTTCGCTTCAACAATGATGCCACAAGGGTTGTGTTCATCATTCGTATTGCGGAACACACCGATGTTTCCGTTTTTGATGTTGTGCAAAACTTCTTCCCTGACAAAACCAAGGATTTCGTTATCAGCATCAGCGAAACCGATATTGCACTTATCAAAGAGGTACGCCCAAATGTTGATTCCAAGGATTTGGAAAAGCTTGCACAGTCTATTTGCGACACTCTTTCAACCGAGTTCTATTGCCAGGCTGTTGTCGGCATCGGCACTTGCGTAACAGGCATTAAGGACCTTGCAAAATCTTTCAAGGAAGCACAGGTTGCACTCGAAGTTTCCAAGGTTTTTGATAACGAAAAAACTATCATCAACTACGATAATTTGGGCATTGCCCGTCTTATCTATCAGCTTCCTACCACCCTTTGCGAGATGTTCCTCAAGGAAGTGTTCAAAAAGGGCAGCATCGAGTCGCTCGACCAGGAAACTTTGTTCACCATTCAAAAATTCTTTGATAATAACCTCAATGTTTCCGAAACTTCAAGGAAGCTCTTTGTTCACAGAAACACGCTTGTTTACCGTCTTGAAAAAATCAAAAAGCTCACAGGCCTTGATTTGAGAGAGTTTGACGACGCAATCGTGTTCAAAGTAGCACTCATGGTTAATAAATATCTTGACTCTACTCCAATAAAGTATTAATATATAATTAATATATACCAATTATATAAACTAAACCCGTAGGGGCGGATACCATCCACCCGTTTAGGCTACATCGGCTATACCCGACTTCGTCGGTTTGGCATATAAATGTAATCGGCTTGATTAAGTTATTCCAAGGTATGTGTATTTTGTACATAGACAAAGCAATATGAATATCGTCCTTTAAATCTTTTTTACAAAAAAATGATTTTTTAGGAAAATTTTTGTTGACTTTTTTGTACGCTTATACTATACTTATGGTGTGATCTAATCAAGAACTTTGGATTGCAATCTGATTTGGGAGGTAATAATTTAAGAATTAACACACTAAAGACTGCAGAACGAGAACAATCTGCGAAACACAAAAACAAAAACAAAATTCAAGGAGGAGTTTTATAATGAAACTTGCAAAGAAAACATTATCAGTTGCTCTTGCTGCTGTTATGGCTGCTTCTTCACTTGCTGGTACAGTTTCAGCATTCGCTGCTGACAGCGTATTGCCTTCAGTACCATCATACAAGGCAATCACAGTAGGATCAACTAAGGTTACACCTGATGTTAAAATTGACACAAAGTATGCTACTAAGGATGCAAAAGATTTGGATAAGCAAATCGATGCTACTACATACAACAACTACTACTCATTCACACCTGCTAAGACAGGCAAGTACACAGTTGCTGTTGAATCAACACCTTTGTATCATGGTTACAACAAGGTAACATACGATAAGACTATCGCTGCTTATCCAAACTTCAATGGCATGAATGCAGAACAGCAGGCTCAAATCAAGAAGAGCGCTTTGGAAAAGGCTTATGTATGGGCAAACAGCTATGCTGGTCTTTATGCTGACGATGCATTCACAACAGAAATCACAAAAGACAACTACACCACATATCTTCAGGATAAGGTTGTTCTTAACAACATTAGCGGTGAAGATGCATTCCTTAACGGTGTAGGCACAGCTGTAACAAGCGCTACAACTTCAACTACAGAATATGTAACTTCTTATAAGTATGATGCTAATAAGAAGGACATAGTAGCTGACAAGAAGGACTTCAAGGCTTCAGCTCCTGCAAAGTACACAACTGTTGATACTTACCTCACAAAGGGCAAGACATACAAGTTTGTTGCTACTGTTGCTGACAAGGCTACACTCATCACTTCTAAGGAAGTAAAGAACGCTAAGGGCGAAGTTGAATCAGTTCAGGCTGTTAAGACAGCTGCTCCTGCTTCTGCAACAATCACAATCGCTAGCGCTGAAGGCGTTACATATGACAAGACATTCGTAATGGCTTCTAAGAAGCAAAAGGTAGAAGTTCCTTACAACTATGTTGGCGGCGTAATCGATGCAAAGACCGGTAAGTACTATGTAGAAAAAGACGTTTATGTAGCAAAGGTTGCTGCAACAAACGAAAGCGTTGCTACATCTATCAAAGTAGACGACACATACAACGGTGCAAAGGTAACTGCATTTGTAAACAACTCAAAGGCTCTTCAGTCACTTACACTTGGTAAGAATGTTGAATCAGTAATCGGTTGCGATGCAACTGGTGCTCCAAACCTCACAAAGGTTGTTATCAACAATCCTGACTTCGAAGTAACAGCTGGTATGTTCTCAGTTAAGGATACTGTAATCACAGCTCCTGCAAACTCTGTTGCTTACAAGACAGCTCTCTATGCTGGCTACAAAGTAAACGTAACTTGCGCTCACAAGTGGGTTGTAACAAAGGCTGCTACAATCTTCGCTACAGGCGTAAAGAAGTGCTCAGAATGTGACGCTACTGCAACTGTTGCTAAGGTAAGATTTGCTCCAACAGCTAAGGCTTCAAAGAAGTCAATCGTTGTTAAGGGTAACGCTGGTAAGGTTGCTAAGCTTGCTGTATGGGTTTACGATGCAAATGGTAAGCTTGTAAAGAAGCAAGTTAAGAAGAACGTTGCAAAGAACACAGTTAAGGTTGCTAAGGCTGGTAAGTACACTGTAAAGGTTAAGGCTTACGGCACAAACGGCGCTAAGACAGCTTCTGTAAAGAAGACAGTAAAAGTAAAGTAAGTTTTTAGTGTAATTTAAAATTAAATTATTATAGTTCTCAAAGTGGCCCGGTGCTCTGTTAAAGAGCACCGGGTTTTACTCTGTTAAAATAAAAAAGGCTCCCTTGTGTAAAGGGAGCTGTCACAAAGTGACTGAGGGATTGTATTTAATTTCATTTAACATTATTCAACCACTTTATCGCACTGTGTGCCGCAACATTTCCCTCGCCTACGGCTTTAGCAATTTGGTACGGAGTGCCTGTGCAGTCGCCTGCGGCAAAACAGCCGTCAATGCTCGTTTGCATATTTCTGTCAACAACAATGCTTCCCTGTTCAACTTCAAGTTTATTCAAAAGCACATCGGCGGCAACAGCTTGTTTGATGAAAAACACACCGTCAACATCAAGCTTTGTTCCGTCCGCAAGCTCAATACCCGACACCTTGCCGTCACCGATAACCGCAGTGATTCTTGATTCAAGATGCGTAACATTCGCCTTGTCAATTTTCGACTCAAACCTGTGCGAATAGTAAACCTCGCTTGCAAGTTCGCTCAAATATTCAACTTCCTCTTCGCTGTCTGCATTGTCGCAGAATACGGCGATTTTTTTGTCTTTGTACAGCATTCCGTCACAGGTTGCACAGTAGCTTACTCCTCTGCCGAGAAGTTCTCGCTCGTTTGGCAACGGCTTGATTGTTTCCGCACCGATGCAAAGTATAACCGCCCTTGCTTCAAACATTTTTCTGTCTGCAAGCAAGGTGAATTTGTCTTTCATTTTGTATATTCCTGTTATTCTCTCATCGGTAATTTCAATTTCCATTGAGTTAAGGTGTTCACGCATTTTTGCGTTGAGTTCTTCGCCGGCTATGTTTGGCAAACCCGGATAGTTATTGATTTTTTCGGATATTTCCACCTTGTATGAAAGCTCATTTTGACCGAAAAGAACAAACGATTTATTCCTGATTTTGCAATTAATTGCCGCAGAAATTCCTGCCGGTCCGCTTCCGATTATAGCTATATCAAACATTTTTTTCACTTCCTTTGTGGTTATTATACCATATATAGCACCTAATTACCATTGCTAACAAAATTTAGTGTGTTGCGTTTTTGTACAAAATGTGATATTATATAAAAAGAAAGTTACAAATTGTAATAATTTGAATGTTCCACACAGGAGGTATAAAATGAAAAAGTTTATTTCGCTTGCGATGTCGGCTGTAATGTTTTTTTCAAGCGTCGCTGTCGGCACGGTTGTTCAAGCAGGAACTGTTGAAGATAATTTGAGAGCACAAGGCTTTTCGGAATCGTATATTGAGGACTTGGCGGCTTTGCAAAAGGCCCATCCGAATTGGAAGTTCGTTGCGTTTAAAACAGGCCTTGATTTTGATGATGCCGTAAAAGGTGAGCTTGCGGGCACACCGACTACCGAAACAAATTTGCGTGCATATCTTGACCCTCGCAATTGGCTTAATGAAAAGTATATTTTTCAATTTGAAAGCATAAAAAAGAGCGACGCTGTTCAGTCTGTTTCAAGTGTGAATGCTATTCTTAAAAATACATGGATGGCAAACAGCAAGATAAATTACTTTGACACTCAGGGTATCAGCAAAACCGTAACAGAGGTTAATACATATGCCGATGCAATGATTAAAGCATCAAATGATACAAATATGAGTGCAAATTACATTGCCGCAAAAATCCGTCAGGAAAACGGCGGAGCAACATATTCGGCAACGGCTGTTTGCGGAACAAGGCCGCCGTTTCAGGGAATATTTAATTATTTTAACATAGGTGCTTACACCACCGCTATGGATGGTCTTGCTTGGGCGGCAGGTTTTTTAAAGGCTAATAAAGATACGGTACTTTATGACGGCACAAATGCCACAGCTTCTCCGATTGTTACTGTTTCAAACGGTCAGCGTATGACATATGTTAAAGAAGACGGTGAATATTATAGAGTAACTCTTTATAATGAACTCGGCAACGGTAAATACGAGGACAAGGAAACAGGATATATTTTTAAATCAGATGTAAACACAACTTATATGGGCAATTACGGCAGACCGTGGACAGACCCAAACAAGGCTATTTATTACGGTGCAAAGTACATTGCTAACGGTTATCTTACATATCAATATACAATGTATTTGCAAAAATTTAATGTTAACGCACAGTCGGGTAATTTGTACAGACACGAATATATGACAAATGTCAGCGGTGCGGCAAGTGAGGGCTATCATTTGTATAGCGGATATTCAAATGCAGGACTTCTCAATAGTGCTCACACATTTTACATTCCTGTTTTTAACAATATGCCGAATGATAACTCTGATATTACAACAACTGCTCCGACAACCACAACAAAGAATTACACCCCGGCAAAGGTAAAGCTTGTAAGTCTTACAGCTAAAAAGAGCGGTCACAATATTGTTGCAAAGTGGAACAAGTGCTCAACTTCCGCAACAGGCTACCAAATCTATTGGGCAAAGGACAAGAAGTTCAAGAAAGTTGTTGCCAAAACAACTACAAAAGGCAGGTCAAAGGTAACTTACACCGGCAAAAACTTCACCAAGGGCAGAAAGTATTATGTAAGAATCCGTGCTTATAAAAAGGCAGGCGGCAAAACATATTACGGTGCGTGGTCAAACATCAAAGCAAAAACTGCAAAGTAAAAACGGAGAAAATATATTTCAGAGAAGAGAAACAATATGAGTTTAAAACAAATTGCAAAAACATTTTTATCAATTACAAATCCAAAATTGGAAACAGAAATATCATATAGGTTCAGTTTTAATAAAAAATTGGATTTGAAAAATCCAAAAACAATTAATGAAAAACTATTATGGCTGAAATTAAATACTTACAATAATAATGATGTAGTAACAAATTGTATTGACAAGTATAAAATCAGGGAATACCTTCATTCAAAGGGGTTGGACGAACTTCTTCCAAAACTTTATGGAGTGTATGACAGTGCCGATGATATTGATTGGGAATCATTGCCGAATTCATTTGTAATTAAGTGTAATCACGGTTGTGGATATAATATTCTTGTTAAAGATAAAAAAACATTTAACAAGAACGCCGCTGTTGAGCAACTAAATGCATGGATGAAAGAGGATTATTGGAAACTCAGTGCTGAAATACAGTATAAATACATTAAAAAGAAAATTATTATTGAAGAATTTTTAGAAGACCTTGTATGTTATAAATTCTTTTGCTTTAACGGAGTTCCGAAAATTTTGTACATGAGCACAGATGTGTGGAACGGTGATGTTTTTGAAAAGGACAAATACATTGATTACTATGACATGAATTTTAATAGGATTGAATGTAAACTTAAAGGTCACGATAATTCTTCGGTAAAGCCTCAAATCCCTGTTACATTTGATGAGATGAAAAGACTTTCAAAGATTTTAAGTGCAGATTTTCCGTTTGTAAGAGTTGATTTGTATGAATCTAAAGAAAAAGTATACATTTCAGAATTGACATTTTTACCGACTGCCGGCTTTATGCATTTAACCCCTGAAAGTGTTTTGGATGAATGGGGAACATGGTTAAATATAGAATAAAAAATACTCCTGCAAAATTGGTTGCAGGAGTATTTTTATAAATAAGTATATTACTGAATTTCTCTTTTCTTTGCGAGTGTTTCGCTTATTTCGGCTTTCTTGGCACCTACAACATCATACTTAATCATAGGAATGATTGAGAGGAGTGCAAGAATACCCGGAAGGGCGGTGTATGCAAAGAATATAATGTTCTTTGTGCTGAGGTCAAATGTGCCTGTTGCAAGGCCGTCGTAGTAGCCCGAAGCCTGAACAAAGATGAGTCCGACAGCTGTGCCGAGAGCAAGGCAAACCTTGATTGTAAGAGTGAGGATTGAGTAGCAGGTGCCTTCCATTCTCTTGCCTGTTTTGTATTCGTAGTAGTCTACGCAGTCCGCTGTCATAATCATTGGCATAAGAGTTACGGCACCAAACTGCAAGCCGATAAGGAACAAGCTTGCGTAGAACAAAACGGTAAGCACCATATTGCTTGGGGATTTGAACCAGAAGTAGCCGACTGCAAATGAGAAAATCGAAGCGGCAAAGCCGTAAACCGAAAGAAGAATGTAAGCTTTTCTTTCGTCCAATTTTTTGATGAGCAACGGGCAAAGTGCCATGCTTATCATAGAGCCGACGGCGGTTACAATACCCAAAACGGCAACGAGGTTTTGGCTTCCGAGAATAACGGTGGCAGCCTGAACCTGAATGCCCATTGCCATTTGTCTGCCGAAGCCGAGGAAGTAAGAAACAATTACAAGCATAAACGGCTTGTTGTCTTTGAGGGCAAAAAGCATATCTTTTGCGGTTGTTTTTTCGCCGGATTCAACCGTAACACGTTCTTTGTTGAGGAGCGGAATGAGTGCAAAAAGTACGCAGCCTAAAATCGCCGTGAGAATTGCAGTGCCGAGATATTCGCCGGCAATCATCGGGGTGTCAGTTTCGCCCGATTTTACAAAAACTTTTGAGCCGCCCGGAATGATGAGGCAAACAATAGGCACGATAACAACGCAAGCGCTGAAGCCTACCTGCTTGAAGGTGTTTGAGATTGAAACAACATTTGTTCTTTCTGTCGGGTTTGGAGTGAGAGCGGCGGCGATACCCTGCGACGGAACATCACCCATTGTCATTGCAATGCTCCAAATAAGATATGTGCCGAAAATCCAAATGTATGTTGCAACCTTGTTGTTCTTAAACGGAACATCAATAAACACAACCGCCGTGAAAACAAGAAGCGGAACGATTGAATACACAATCATACTTTTGAATTTGCCCATCTTACTCTTTGAGCGGTCAACCAAATTACCTACGACAGGGTCGGCAACTGCGGAAACGATTTTTGCAATCAAGATAAGAATTGCAACCACCGATACATTTGCACCCAAAATCGAGCCGTCAAATTCTGCCTGATAGCTGTTGAGCAATCCGACTATTGCCTGAAATCCGAACAGACCGAGAGAATAAGCGGCAATTTCTTTGAAGTTAAGATATTTTTGCTTTGCAATATCTTTTGTAGCTTCAGCCATTGTTTTTTTACCTCACTTTTTTTAAAAAATAAAATAAGCCAAGACAGAATAATACAATCCTGCCTTGGCGTCTTTGCCATGACAAAGAAGAAATTTTAGATTAATCCGAAAATACTTCTTTGAAAATATCTACATTAGCCATTCTCATAACCGAGCTGAAAAGCTTTGAGCCGTAAACAGGCATAAGGCGGTTGAAAACGCTCATTGCGTGTGCATCAAAACCGTGAACCTGCATAGGAGCCTTGTGTTCGATGCCGAACATAATCATTTTAACCATCTTGTCGCAATCGGTTGAAATCATATCCATAACCTTTGCGCCGCTGCTCATATCAGCATCGCCCTGACCGGAGAAAATGTCTGTCTTTGTGAAGCCCGGGCAAACAAGACCAACATACATCTTGCCTTGGAACTCAACACGAAGTGCTTCTGTAAAGCCCTTGAGTGCTGCCTTTGATGCAGAATACATTGATGTGCCTGCAAGAGTCATAAGAGCGGCAGATGAGTCAATGTTGATGATAGCCGGTGTGCTTGATTGAAGAAGCATCGGCAACATTGTTTTAACCGAATATACGCAAGAGTAGAAGTTGATGTTCATTGCTCTTTCGATTTCGTCATAAGAATATTTGTCAAATCTCTTGAATTTTGGAAGAATACCTGCATTGTTGATAAGAATATCAACCTTAATGCCTTTTTCGTTGAGCTCGTTTGCAAAGTTCTCCCAATTTTCTTTAACGCTTACATCAAAAAGCTCGTATGAAAATTGCTTTGCATATGTTTCGCCGAGTTCTTCAATGAAGTGAAGCATTTTCTTTTCGTTTCTTGCTACGCCGATAACGGTGCAACCGTGTTTTTTGATAAGTGTTGCGGCAATACCTGCACCCATACCGCCCGATGCGCCGGTAACAACTACGGTTTTGCCTTGAAGCCAACATGTATTCATATGTATATCCTCCGAGTAATTATTTGTGTTTTCATACGCTATAATGATACTACAAAATTGTCCGATTGTCAAATGTCAAATAGAATGTTAAAGTACATTTTTTTGTGCGTCAACTTGATATATAATGTATTATAATGTATAATCAATATGTAATTGTTTATCGTAGCGGCGAGCTGTGTTCGCCTCTGGCTGTCGATAAAGCCCCTATTAACACAAACGAAAGTGAGATATATTATGAATTTTACCGAATTGCCAAACGGAATGGTTGAGAGTTTTGTGCTCCTCAAAAAATGTGAAGAAAAAAAGACAAAATCAGGCTCAATTTATCTTGATGTCGTTATTTGCGACAAAGACGGAGAAATGAGCGGCAAATGGTGGGATTATCAGCCAAACGGCATTTTTTCATCAGATATGATTGTTAAAATTCGCGGAAGCGTAGAACAATATAACGGCAGGGACCAGTTCAGAATTTCGCAAATGCGTCCTGCGTCGGCAAATGATGATTACAATCTTGCCGACCTTGTGCCGAGTGCCGAGGTTGGCGGTGCACAGCTTTTTGATATGATTCACAAAAGAGTTGAAGCGTTTAGGGATGAGGATTTGAAAGCGATTGTGCTGTCTATTATTGACGACAAAAAGGACAAACTCGTAACATATCCTGCCGCACTTCGACTTCATCACGCAATCGTCGGCGGTCTTATGTATCACACAATGAGCATTGTCCGTATGGCAGAGGAAATTTGCAAAATCTATCCAAACGTTAACAAAGATTTGCTTCTTTCGGGCGTAATTCTTCACGATGTTGCAAAAACTTGGGAACTTGAAACTTCTCAATCGGGACTTGCAAGCGGTTACAGCACCGAGGGTGAACTTATCGGCCACCTTGTAAAAGGTGCAATGTATGTTGACGAAACGGCTAAAAAACTCGGCATTTCGGGTGAAAAGGTTACACTTCTTGAGCATATGATTTTGTCACACCACGGAATTCCGGATTACGGTGCGGCTGTTCGTCCAATGTTCCTTGAGGCGGAGATTTTGTCAACTCTCGACTCACTTGACGCAACGATTTATGAGATTAACAACGCTCTTGACGGCGTTGAAAAAGGCGGTTTTTCCGACAGACAGTGGGCACTTGACAACAGAAAATTATATAATCACCATCTCGGCGACCCAAGCCACAAAGTGAATTTTTGATAATCGTAGGGGAAGATATCATCTTCCCGACAGATTTTTGTGAAACACATATATGAAAGGTTAAAATTATGGGAATGACTAACGCAGTCGAGCAGGACAGCTGGACGGAAATCGCTGTTACTGTTGACACAAAAGATATAGACGCCGCAGGCGACATTGCAAATATGGTAGTGCCGTATGGCATTTACATTGAGGATTATTCTGCTCTTGAAGAGGAAACAATGGAGATTGCCCACATTGATTTGATTGAGGAATCCTTGCTTGAAAAGGACAGAACAAAGGGCATAATCCATATTTATATCAATCCTGATGAAAATCCGCTTGAGTCCACTTCGTTTATCAAGGAACGCCTTGACGCACTCGGAATTGAGCACGAAATTACAATTTCAGATTGCAAGGTGGAGGATTGGCAGAATAATTGGAAGCAGTATTTTCACCCTATGCCGATAGGTAAGAAGCTACTTATCCGCCCTGTTTGGGAAGATAATTATGATGCCGGCGACCGCAAGGTGCTCGATATTGAGCCGGGCCTTGCTTTTGGTTCCGGCTCTCACCCAACAACTCAGCTTTGCCTTGAAACGCTCGAAAAATATGTTGACGAAAACAGCACCGTGCTTGACATCGGTTGCGGTTCGGGCATTCTTTCAATCGCTACGCTTCTCCTCGGCGCAAAGTCGGCATTCGGCGTTGACATTGACGAACTTGCTGTCAAAACTGCCAAAGAGAACGCACTCCAAAACGGTTTCGGCGAGGACAGATTCACCGCCGTTCAGGGTGATTTGTCCGACAAGGTGAGCGGCAAGTTCAATGTTGTTGTTGCAAATATCGTTGCCGACATTGTTATGCAGTTCAACACGCAGGTTGGCGAATTCCTCACAGATGACGGCGTTTACATCACAGGCGGAATTATCGAAAGCCGAGAGGACGAAGTGCTTTATTCCTTTGCTCAAAACGGCTTTGAGGTTATGGAACGCCTCGAAAATAACGGCTGGCTCGTTTTCGCCCTCAAAAAAGCATAATATTAATGTATTTTAACACCGTAGGGGCGAACTTTGTTCGCCTACCATATAAATTTTGCACCCTGACTTTACATAAAATGCAATTTTTGCACTTTAGTTATTGACAGGGTGCAATTTTTGCACTATAATACGATAGAGGTGCAATTATGAGTGAACTTAAAAAATTGAGAGTATCAAAGAACTTAACCCAACAGCAGGTTGCTGATATGTTTGGTGTTTCGTTGCGTTCTTATAAATCGTATGAAAATGATGAATCAAAGAAAGACACAATAAAGTATAATTATTTTGTTGAGCAACTAAATTTAATTAATCCCGTTGATGAGGAACACGGAATACTTGAAATCCAAAATATAATTGATGAATGTGGTTCTGTTTTTGAGAATTATGATGTTGAATTTTGCTATCTTTTCGGCTCATATGCAAAGGGCAGAGCAACAGAAACCAGCGATGTTGATTTGTTGATTTGCACCGAAGAAAGAGGATTGAAATTTTTTGGACTTGTTGAAGATTTGAGAAATGCACTTAATAAAAAAATTGATGCATTAGATATAAAACAACTAAACAATAACCCCGAATTGCTTCGAGAAATTTTGAGGGACGGTATAAAAATTTATGGATAACATTAAAAATGATAGCTATTATATTGAAAAAATAGTAAACGATTTGCGATTTATTTCGTTTCATATGACAGATGTGACTTTGGAGGAATTCGGCAAAAACGATATATTGCTTGATTCGATGATGTTTAGAATGATTCAAATATCTGAAAATTCAAAGCGTTTAACTGACGATTATAAATTGAAAAAAGCAAATGTTCCATGGAATTCAATTTCGGGATTGCGTAACCGTATTGTGCACGACTATGGAAATGTTGATTTGAATGTTGTTTATGATACTTTAAAAAATGACATTCCCGAATTGTTAAACATGTTTGATTAAACACCGTATGGGCGGAATTGTAAATATAAATTGAATAAAACCGACCAAGGCTTCTCTTATTTGTAAGGGGGTGCTGTCTGCATCTTGTATGCAGACTGAGGGGTTAAAAGACTTGATATAAATTTTGCAGCAATGCAAAGTTCTTTTTTGTTTTGGGGTATTATCCCCTTGCATTAATTCGGGATATACTATATAATAATTGTGTATTTAAAATTTTTAGATTGCGAGAAAGATATGGAAAAGATTTTAGTTTTGGACTTCGGCGGTCAGTACAATCAGCTTATTGCCCGTCGTGTGCGTGACCATCATGTTTATGCCGAAATTTTGCCTTATACCACCCCGCTTGAAACTATCAAAGCAAACGGTTACAAGGGCATTATTTTTACAGGCGGACCTAATTCGGTTTTTGATATGTCGTCACCGCATTATACAAAGGATATTTTGGAACTCGGCGTGCCGATTCTCGGCATTTGCTACGGCTGTCAGCTTATCGCTTGGATGGGCGACGGCGAGGTTAAAACCGCTCCTGTGTCCGAATACGGCAAGATTGAACTCAATGCCAAGGACTCCGTGCTTTTCAAGGGCGTGCCTGAAAAGTCGGTAGTTTGGATGAGCCACACAGACTATATTGCAACTCCGCCGCAGGGATTTGAAATTATCGGCTACACCGACGACTGTCCGTGTGCCGCTATGGAGAACAAGGCAAAGAATATTTACGCTGTTCAGTTTCACCCTGAGGTTACTCATTCCGAGTACGGCAAGCAGGTGCTTTACAACTTCCTTTACGAAGTTTGCAAGTGCTCAGGCGACTGGGTTATGGATAATTTTATCGACAATACTGTTAAAGAGCTTCGTGAAAGAATCGGCGACAAGCATGTAATTTTGGGCTTGTCGGGCGGTGTAGACAGCTCCGTTGCAGCAGGCTTGCTTTCCCGTGCAGTCGGCAAGCAACTCACCTGCGTTTTTGTTGACCAAGGTCTTATGCGTAAGGACGAGGGCGACTTTGTAGAAAAAACTTTCACCGAACTTTTTGATATGAATTTTGTTCGTGTAAATTGCGGCGAGCACTTTATGGAATGTTTAAAGGGCGTTACAGACCCCGAGCAAAAGCGAAAGATTATCGGCACGGAATTTTACAAGGTATTCTGGGACGAAGTCAGAGCAAGAGCCGCAGAGGGATTCTTTGCACAGGGTACAATTTATCCTGACAGAATTGAGTCCGGCAAGGGCAAAAGTGACGGCAAGGCACAGACTGCCGTTATCAAAACTCATCATAATATGGTTGAAAAGCCAAAGGATATTTCGTTTATTGACACAATCGAGCCGCTCGGCGACCTTTTCAAGGACGAAGTCAGAGCAGTAGGCGAAAAACTCGGAATTCCTCACGAGCTTGTATGGCGTCAGCCGTTTCCGGGTCCGGGTCTCGGCGTCAGAATTATCGGCGAAGTTACAGCCGAAAAAGTAAGAATTTTGCAGGATGCCGATTGGGTACTCCGTGACGAAATGAGCAAAAACGGTTACGAGAGCAACCTTGCGCAGTTCTTCTGCGTTCTTCCGGGCGTCAACTCCGTAGGCGTTATGGGCGACCACAGAACATATGACAATGTGGTTGTCATCAGAGCCGTTACAACCGATGACTTTATGACTGCCGATTGGGCAAGAATTCCGTATGATATTCTCGCCAAAGTCAGCAACCGCATCACAAACGAGTGCGCTCATATCAATCGAGTAGTCTATGATATAACCTCCAAACCACCCGGAACAGTTGAGTGGGAATAATAAACATAACCCCCGAAAGCCTGATAAATAAAGGCTTTCGGGGGTTTTCTTTTTATTTGTGACTACATTTTGACTACAAAATTACAATTCGTTCAATAGTTCAGTTGATTGTTGAAGTGTTAATTCAAGTAAATCAACATCTTCAACATTTGATTTATTGTTATAGCAATTAACTAATTTAACAAAAGTGTGGTATGAATCTAATTGTCTGAGTTTATTGTTTAAAATTAACGATAAATTATTGATGTTAAGATTTTCACTTTTATCTGCTGTGTGAGAATATAGAGTAATAATACTAATTATTTTATCATTGAGTTCAACAGATATGTTTTCTTCAAAAGAAACAGACTGAAAAAAATTAATAATTCCTGATTTATATAAATTAATTAATAAACTGTAAAAATCTCCAACTGTGCTTATTACATAATCATTATTGCCTAAAATAGCATTAGGATTAATTTTTAATGCTTTAGCGATGATTTCAATTTGATTTTGCTTTGGCACAACTCTATTTGTTTCATATTTTTTTATAAGCGAATGATTTATACCCGTTATATTTGCTAATTCTTCGCCAGTAATACCTATATTAGTTCGTAGATATTTAATTTTTTCACCAATAGTCATTTTGTTAACCATCCATTTGTTATTATAAATAATATTAGCACAAAAAATATAAAAAATCTATAGAAATATAAAAAATGCTTGCAATAAAGTTCCAAATATGATACTATAAATACAAGTTCCATAATTGGTACTTAATTTTATGCAAAGGGATGATAATATGAACACAAGCGATAGCATTTATATTGATGCTGAAACAGTGGCAGAGCTTTTAGGTATAAGTAAGGGTTTTAGCTATAAGCTAATTCGTCAAATGAATTGTGAACTTAAAAACAAAGGCTTTATTACTGTTGCCGGAAAAATACCAAAGAAGTATTTTGAAGAAAAATGTTATGGCTACAATTCATAATTGAAATTATGAATTACAGAAAAGAGGTGAAAATCATTAAACCGGTAAAGGATAATAAAACAGGGAAATGGTTTATTCATTATCGTTCAACTGATGCGTTCGGTAATTCTAAGAGTACAACCAAACGAGGATTTCAAACGAAAAAGCAAGCCGAGGAATGGTACTCAAATTATAGAATAAGTCAACAAGGCAATTTGAATATGACTTTCAATTCCTTTGTTGATATTTACATAGAAGATATGAAATTCAAAATAAGGGATAATACTTGGATTTCAAAAGAACAAATTATCAATACCAAAATTCGTCCTTATTTCAAAAATTTTCGTATGTGTGATATAAAACCAAGGGATATAATTCGTTGGCAAAATCAAGTACAGACTATGAAAAATAAGCAAGGCAAGCCATATGCACCTACTTATTTGAGAAGCATAAATTCACAGCTTAATGCGATATTCAATCACGCAGCACGGTTTTATAATCTTAGCGAAAATCCAATTAGAAAGGTATCGCCTATGGGTAAAAAGAACTCAAAAGAAATGAAATTTTGGACTAAAGATGAGTATCTTCAGTTTTCCGAAGCAATGAAATGGAAACCATTATCATTTTATGCTTTTGAAAATCTGTATTGGTTAGGTTTAAGGGTTGGCGAACTCCTTGCTTTAACACCTGCCGATTATGATTTTAATAAAAATACTGTAAGCGTTAATAAATCACTTCAGCGGATAAAGGGAAAAGATGTTGTAACACCGCCTAAGACCGAAAAAAGTAACCGAATAATCACTATGCCGCAATTTCTCGCAGATGAAATGCAGGATTGCATAGGTTCGATTTATAAAATAAGTGATAACGACAGAATATTTAATATTACAAAATCCTATCTTCATCACGAAATGGAGCGAGGTTGCAAAGAAACAGGCGTTAAAAAAATCCGTATTCACGACCTCAGGCATTCTCATATTTCACTTTTGATATCATATGGCTTCTCGCCTGTTGATATAGCAAACAGGGTTGGACACGAGTCTATTAATATAACATTTAAGTATGCCCATATGTTTCCGTCTGTACAAAATGATATGGCAATTAAATTAGACAACGAAAGGAAGAAATAAATGTCTGCAAAAAATGTTGACGGCAAAGGAAGACTGCGAAGTAAAATCGTATCGTTTCGTATGTCGACTGAAGAAGCAAATTTGCTTGACGGTTTTGTATTAATATCGGGTATCAATAAACAAGATTATTTGATAAACAGAGCCTTACAGCGTGATGTAATAATAAATTACAGTCCTCGTCTTGAAGTCGGTATAAAAAAAGAACTCATTGCCTTATGCAACGAGTTAAAAAGAGTTAATGAACTGACTGAGGATAAAAATGTTTTAATAAGTGAAATTTTAAGGAGAATTGAAAAATGATTGATAAAAAAGAAAAAGAGACTGCCTATAACACATCTGCTGGCACAGATGAAAGACAGCCACAACAAAAATTTGTTAACAATATTATAGCAAACAGTGCTGAGTCTGTCAACACAAAACCGTTGGATACAATTTCAATGACGGAATTGTATGATACGGTTTATCCCTCAAAGAAACCATTAATTGAGGGAATGCTTTACAGCGGACTTTATATGTTTGTCGGTGCGCCCAAAACCGGTAAATCATTTGCTATGGAGCAAATAGGTTACCACATCAGCAAAGGACTTGATTTGTGGGGCAGAAAAGTTATTCGAGGCAAAGTGCTATATTTGGCTCTTGAAGATGACCATAGACGAATTCAAGGTCGACTTTACAGAATGTTTGACGATGAAGCATCTGATGATTTTTTCTTTGCCGTCAAATCAGATATGCTCTCAAAAGGGCTTGAATATCAATTGACGAACTTTATTAAAAAACATAAAGATACTTCATTGATTATTATTGATACCTTACAGAAAGTACGAGAAATCAGTAGCGATAACTTCAGTTATGCAAAAGATTATGATGTTATTTCATCACTAAAAAAGATAGCTGATGATAACAATATTTGTATTGTATTGGTGCACCATACCCGAAAGCAGGAGTCCTCGGATGCTTTTGACGGTATATCGGGAACAAACGGCTTGTTCGGTGCGGCGGACGGTGCATTTGTTTTGCATAAAGACAAGCGCACCGAAAAGAACGCAATTCTTGATATATCCGGCAGAGATATACAGGAACAGCGACTCCATTTACATAAAAATGAAAAATGTATATGGGAGTTGGTCGAAGAAGAGGTGGATACCTTTGAAGAACCAACTGATGAGGTTATAATTCAAGCGGTCGCTTTTGTTAATCAAAACGATGGCTTTTGGAGCGGCACGGCTACGGAGTTTGCAAACTTAATGAACATTGAAATGCAACCGAATCAATTGACTCGGAAGTTGAATTGCAACGCCAATATACTTGAAAATAAGTATCGCATTAAATACTCAAACAAGCGTAAAAAAGAAGGTACATTTATCTTTTTTGAAAAGCTTGATTGATGTAGGTGGTGTAGATGATGTAGATGTTTTTACCGCAGTATATTCATCTACATCATCTACACCCTTCGTTATTTATAGCTCTCCGCAGGAGCCTTCGGAGAACGCAAGCTTATGATGCAGGGCGTCATAAGTTCACTTGCGTTACTCTTGACAAGAGTAACAGAAAAATCCTATGCAACGCATAGGCAAGAATACCTTTATCAATAAGAGGTGATTTTATATGAAAATGAGTATAAGCATAACAAAAGGAGAAGGTTCTGTAAATCATAACAGGCGCAAATTTATTGCAGATAATGTTGATAAAGACAGAGTGAAATATGATGTAATATTAAAAGATGAAAATGTAAAGGATGTTTATAATAAAATTTTCGGTGAAGCAGTAAAAAAATATAACAAAAAGCAAAGCCGTTCGGACAGAAAAATCAAATCATATTATGATAAAATATATCGTTCAAAGCAGGAAAAACCTTTCTATGAAATAATCATTCAATTTGGTAATAAATATAACGGTGTTGAGCAAAATGAACTTGCCGTTAATATGCTGACAGATATTTTTGAATTTATGAATGAACAATATTCAAATATATATATTTTCGGAGCATACATACATAACGATGAATCAACTCCTCATATTCACATTGACTATATCCCTATCGGTCACAGTAAAAGCAGAGGGTTGGAAGTTAAAAACAGTCATAATCTTGCAATGAAAGAAATGGGCTTTAGCAAATACTCTTTGTGGAGAGATGACCTAATGTCAAATGTGCTTTCTATTGCAAAACGGTACGGTGTGGAAAGAGAGGTTATGAACAATGAAAATAAGCATCTTAGCGTAAAGGAATATAAAGAAGTTGTTCATAATATTGAAATGGCACAGGATTACCACGAAAGTCTTTTAGAAGACAATGAAATTTTGAAAAAACAAATTCAAGATAAAGAAGAAACGATAAATAAATTAGATAAAGAAATTGATGAAATGGAGTCGCACGAACCGTTTTGGCGCAGAATATTCGGAAAATTTATTGAGTGGTTGGAATTGAAATTTGATATTGATTTGCCGTTTATAGACAGCGAAAACAGAATACACGAAGACATACTTGATAATGAAATTGACAGCTTGTCAAAATATCAAGATGACTTTGATTATGAAATGTGATTTTAAGCTCTGCGTTTGCAGGGCTTTTTTGTTGCCATAAAACATATAGTGTGGTATAATAATATTGCTACACAAATTGAATAATTACCAATAATCAGTGAAGTGTGTATTTTTATTTTGATAAAAATACAGGCTCTTTTTCGCATACTTCCTTTATTGGTAACGAATTTGTGTAGCAACAAATAAGGGCTATGTGTTTTTTATGCGTAGCACTTTGTTGCTGCGCATTTTTTGTTTTATGGGAGATTATAATGGAAAATACAAAAAAGTATTATGTATATTTTTATTATGATAAAAAAGGTAATTTGTTATATATAGGTCAAGCAAAAGAAGGCGTATACGAACGTTGGCAAAATCATAACGAAAGTTGGAAAAATGAAGTGTCCACAATTGGGGTAAGAGAATATGAAGACGAAGCAATTATGGATGTGTTTGAAAGCTATTATATTAAAAAATATCCAACAAAATATAATAAAGCCAGATTAAGTTATGGGTATACAGAACGAGATATTAAAGATGATAGTGAATTGAAAAAATATTCAATTGATGATTTTTGTGCTAAGTATGCAAAATATAAATTGAAATTAACATTCGAAGAAACGATAAATGAAAAAGGAATTGAAATTATTGAAATTAATAAAATAAACTTATTTGATGAAAAACTTTTATCAAATAAAAATTTAGATAAAGTTTGGTTTAAATATGAAAAATATATATTTTGTTTTGAGTTTGCAGACATTAGTTATAAAAGAAAAAAGAGTGAGCCTGAAGAAATTTGGCTAAGTAACGAGAGATTGCTTTCGTTTAAACAGGCAATATTTAAAATGAGAAAAAATGGGATTGATATTTCCACAGAATATCATTTCAATAACGAAGAAGAGTGTAAAAGTTTTGATAAAAAATATGTTGACTTTAAAAGTTTCACTTTTAAAATAGTTATGTTTGATAAATATAAATCCGGAAAAACATACAGAAAATTTAAGGAATTATTTACTATTGGATATAGAAAACAGTTACGTACATATGAGGAAGAAAATAACAATTCAATTTATTTAATCAGTACAGATTTTTATCCTCAATATAATGGATCTGTTTGTTATTCTGGTGATTATTATACAGTTAAAGACTTCATCGAATTAAGTTCAGAAAATCTCATTATTGATCTAGAAAATTTTAAAAATATATATTTAACAAACAAAAAAAATTCAGAAATTGCTGCTTTTTTCGAAAAGGAAAAACAAAGACAAATTCAAAATGAAAAGAGTATGAAATTTGAACAAGAACAAAATAAATTGCAGATTGAACAAATCAATAAGCATAATATAATTAATGCATATTGGAGATGCGTGACTTTTCTAAAAAAACATGAGACAAATGAAAAGGATTTTTTGATAAAATCAACAGGCTTTAAATATTCACAAAATCCTGAAAGTATATATTTATTGGAAGAAATAGAAAGTATTGAAAATAAACTATATGGATGCTGTTCTTTAAAACAATATAATTATATAAAGAATTTAGCTGTTAAATGGGGCTTAGTCATAAAACAAAATACATTTATTTTCAAGAATGATGTATTTGCATTCATTAACATATTAAAAAGTAATTCAATAGATATTCATCAAAATGATATAATAAAAAAATATTTTGAACATATATAATGCTGTATTATAAAAATTATTGAATATAATACTTTTTAGTGTTATCTTAAAATAAGATGATATAATTTTTTCAATGTTAAATTTATGAAAGGACATCGATTATGGCTCAAATTATAAGCGAACTTACCAAACAGCGTTTTGAAAAGCAAGGGTTAAACTTGAACAACCTTGTTAAATCGCATTTTAATTGTGATGATATTATTGATTTGCTGAATACATACGATGTTGAACAAACAGTAGCCGATTCTTATGATGATTCTCAAAATCTCGATTTTTGCACCTGGCAGGATTGCGATTATGTCGGTAATTGGTCATCAACACAAGAAGAATTAAATGAAAGTTTTCTTGATAATATGAAATTCATAAATGAAACTGTAAAACGAAGCAATATAAGTATTGATGGTTATTTTTATATATACAGAGATAAATACCAAATGATTTTGTATTTTCCTTTAAGACTTGTTGAAAACGCAAATTTGGATGATTATTTATTTGTATTAACTGATAAAAGCAGAATTGTTATGCCTTTAATAGCTTTAAGAAATAAAAATGTGTTATATAATGCTATTGAAACTGCCGTTGAAGAAAGTACATATATTTCATTTAGAGAAGAATTTAACCTTTTGATTTCAGAAGGCTTTTTGAAAAGCTGCGGAACAATGCCGGATTTCGGAATTGTTTTTACAATTGATAATTTGTTGTGGACAGATAAGTTTCACAATGTGTATAAATCTATTATTGCACCGGATTGGAAAGGAAAAATAAAAACGCCGTCTGTTTCGCTCTACAGTAAAAGTTTTATAGTGGTCGGTAGCCTTACACCGGATGGATTTTCAAGCGGTAATGTTGATATGTTCAAAGCAGACAATCGTTACAAAACAATTATTTGAAGCATTACTTAAATAATTAGGAAGCAAAATTTTAGCATATGATAAATCGTATGAAAATATTTGTATTAATAGCAAGTTTATTAAGTTTAATATCAAAAGGCGGATTGCGTTATGAAAATGAAATTTATATTTGATGATGATAAATTAAAACAAAACGGCTATACCAAAGACCAATGTTTGAATGTAATCAGGAAAATGTATGCAAAATACAACAGTAAAACCATTAAAGAAATACGAGAAGGGGTATTTATAGGTAACGATACTGATTGGGAAACATTTAGTACATCAATTTGTCTGACAGATAGTTCGTGGTTCTTTAAAGTAATTAAAGAATGGTATTGGTATGTTGATGAACACGATGGAAACGGTATTCAAAAAGAAGATATGCTATCGGCATATTATAAATATAATTAAGTTTGAGGGAAAACTGATTATGAGAAAAGCACTCAATTTCTATTTAGACACAAAAAAATATGAAATCGGACAAATGTTAGAAAGGAATTTATAATATGAAAACAAATTTTTGTGACACGGTTTATGATGAAAAGGACGGCAAATTGCATTGCTGTCGCCAAAATGAAATAGCAGAGTGCAATAATTGCGGCAAGCTGTTCCCAAAAAGGAAGCAAAAAGTTGTAAACGGTAAATCGTTATGCCCGGAATGTTTTGAGAGCATTAAATAAAAAGGTGAATTTTATGAGTAGATACAAAGTTGTTGTTAAAGAACCTTTTGAAAATTGTGAATTGATATATCCGATTCAGCAAAGAAAGGTGAAAGAGCTTGTTGATTTTCTTAAAGAAAACGAAAATGTATGCTCTGTAATTATTTTCGGTTCAAGCGTAACCGACAGAAGCCATATTGACAGTGATGTTGATATTTATGTTACGCTTAAACGGCAGGAAAAAAATTCATCGTTATTTTAATTTTGTGTTTGATTTGTGGACTAATTTTACAGCAGATGAATATTTGAAAAAAGAGATTTATAAAAAAGGTGTTGTTGTGTATCAACGATAGTATTCGGCAGTTTTTTTGAAAGGTGATAAAATTATGAAATATAATGAAAAAGTCCAGTTGCACCGATTTCTTGATGAACAAAGAGATACTCTCGCATATGAATTGAAAAAGTTTGAAAAGGAAAACAGTCTTTCAAATGACGAATTCAAAAATATTTATGATGAGGTCCGTGAGTTTTTCGATTTGAAAATCGAACAGTTTTGCTTGCCGGAATATTTAATTCACGATATAAACGAATATGAAAAACGCAGAGATGATAAAAGCTGCACATTTATTGATTGTCTGCAAGACGAAATTCAAGGTTCAATCAATATGGCATTGATAAACGACCGGATAATATCCGAGGAGTATGCTCAGCATTTGAGGAAGAAATATCTTTATAAATAAATCATATTTTACCGAGGCATTGATGATATGAAAAATAAGGAATCGCACAGATCGATCACCAAAAAGTGCCAATCTCAAAACTGCTTACAGAATTATAAATGGCAGTGTGTTCGCCTGCACAAAAAGGCAGTAAAAGCAAAAAGGAAGGCAATTTAACTGTGCCTTTCTTTTTTGATATTATATATATTTATATATCAAATTGGTTTTGTTACATGATAAATTTAAACAGCTTAGATTTTGCTTAAGATATTGTAAATCGTACAAGAAAGAACGCTTACAATAAAACTATTTATGCATAATATAGCTCAAAAAGCGTATTAAATGGTACGATTTATCGAACTAATAGTATGGTGATGTTGACAAAATATCAATATTATTGTATCATTAAGATGAAAGGGGAGTAATATGGAACAAAGCCATAATATAGATTATACTTATCAACAAATTGAGACTATCCTTTCTGATATAAAAGATTGTATCAAAAAAGGGAAGTATCAAATATCTTTAAATCCAAATCGCAAAGATAATCTTGAGTTTATTTCAGCATATAATCTTAGAAGCGAAGAACAGAAAAATATACTTTTAGGGATAGAGACAGAAGATTTTTGTTATACATTGCAAAATGAACACAAAGGGTATGAACATGAAATTTTATATGTTTTTGTCCCTGAAGTTGATTTAGTTAACGCTTTTGGAGAAGATAAAACAGTAGCTATATATGTAAAGTTTAATTTTATTGAGGAAAACGATTATACGGTTGTTATTTCTTTTCATGAATTGCATTATCCTATCGACTATTTATTTAAATAGTTAATTTGTAAAGGAGTGATTTGAAATGAAAGAAAAAAAGATTTATTGTGAAGAATGTAGAAAATTAGTGAATTATAAAATTAGCGAAAAAGAAACAACTCGTAAATTAAAGGATACAAATGTAAAGTTTATTGAGAAGATTGCTACTTGTTGTGAATGCGGTTATGAAGTTTATGTTGATGAATTAAATGATTTAAATTTAGATGAGCTTTATAACCAATATAGAATAGCAAACGATGTAATCACCCTTAATAAAATTAGACAAATTCCTGAAATGTATGATATTGGTAAAAGACCTCTTTCAATAGTTTTAGGTTGGGGAGAGCAAACTTTTACTAGATATTATGATGGGTATATACCAACTCAACAATATTCAAAACTATTGGAAACGATATTTGAAGATCCTTATGCGTTTTTAACAATTTTAGTTTCTAATAAGGATCAAATATCAAAAGTAGCATATACTAAAAGTAGAAAAGCTGCTGAAAAATTGATGTATAAAGATTGTATCTCTATCGATATTGTTTCAAATTATATTTTGAGTCAGTGTAATGATATTACACCGCTAGCATTACAAAAAGCACTATATTACGCACAGGGTTTTTATTTTGCATTTTTTAATGGATTTTTACTAAAAGAAAATTGTGAAGCGTGGGTTCACGGTCCGGTTTACCGAGAAATATATAATACGTATTCAAATTATAAGTATGATACTATTGATGATATTGAATCGGTTGATCCAAATGTATTCACTCCGAATCAAAAGTTAATTTTAGATAATGTGATTAAGAGCTTTTGCTGTTATAGTGGTAAAGTGTTAGAAGGATTCACTCATAATGAAACTCCTTGGAATAAAACCAGAGGAGATTTACCTAATGAAATGGCATCAAATAGAGTTATTGAAAAATCATTAATTTGTGAATATTTTACAAATGTTGTTAAAAAATATAATATGCTAAATCCTAGTGATATATCCAAATATGCGATAGATATGTTTAGAAGTAGGTAAATATTAAGTTGCTATATTTTTTCAATTTTTTGTCAAATGTTTGGGTAACTAAATATGACGATACAGTCAGAGGGAAATAAGCCTTTGACTGTATTTTTTTGTTTTTTGGCGATGTTTTCAATATAATAAATATTAGTTTTCAGAATATTACAAGCAATTGTCATCTCAACCGATATTTGAATTCTGTTCCTTATTGCTCGTATATGATAACATCGTATCAGATAGCATTAAACAGCATCGATATACAGAATTGTCAAGCTTAATAAATGAAAGAATGGTAAGGCACGCCGATTATTATTCAAATCAACAATTACTCAAATCTACATATGATTTTGTTAAAAAGCTTACGGATTTTTTGCTAAAACAGTTGACTTTTTTACCAAAATGCATATAATAATATTGAAATCAAAAAAACATATGTTTTTGTAAGGGGAGCGTCATCGACGTTTCCCTAGTTTTTATTTTATAGGAAATAAATTAGCTTAATCATATTAAAAATATTCTATGATTTGTTAATTCCTTGACTCCCTTTTGACTCCGTAAGGTGAAAATAATATAATCACATTGTGTATAATAATCAAATAAAAACTTTTAATATACAACATATTGTGTTGAATAATGCAATTTATTTATTCTAAGTTGAGTGGGAGTAGTTCCCCTTGGTTTAGATGTACCGAAAAGCCCAGTATTTATGCGGGTTTGCAGACATCTCCTTGAAAAAAAGATTTTGCAACAGATGAAATAATGATAAATGGTTTTGAAAGCCGGAATTGCATCAAGCAATTCTGGCTTGTCGCTTTGCTTATTATCAAAATACTATTCTTAAAGCCATGTCAAAATAAAAAAATGATTTGAGCCCTATAAAAAATGTAAAATTCGAAATATGATATCAAACTACTATGTTTTTTATCTAATATTACGGAAGCAAAAAGGAATGAGACAGAATGACGAGTAAAGAATTGAAAAGTATTCTTACAGAAAATAAAATTACATTAACTACAATGCAGAAGAAGTCTATATGTATATTTTACAATTTTCATTCTTATTCTGTTATAATAATTCTTCACAAAATAGTTGTTGTTAAAGATATAACAGCTACAAAACTGTTTCCAAAAATCTACTTCATCCCATTGCGTAAAATCAAAAGTTGATTTTGCAGTAATAAATAAAAAAATAGTTAATTCCTTGACCGAACAGAAGGCTATATAGATATGGACAAATGCAATGAAAAAATTCAAAAGAGTGATAGCAAGTATCTGTGCAGTCATGATGATTATGTCGACTTTTGCCGCAACAACTGTTGCGGCAACTCCAAAAGAACAAGAGCAAATAGAAGCAATATCAGAAGCAGATATTGCTAACGAACTTAATATTCTTTCGAGAAATGGTGAAAGTAGAAATGCTATTCTCAGAGTTATTGATAAACCAACAAGATTGGAATTTTTAACGAGTATTGCGTTAAAGCAGAATTTTGTAGAATTGGATGTAAGACCTAATTATCATGTTGATGATGAAGGATTGCCAACATTTACTGCCTCCGGTGGAGTTGCGGATATTGAATGTTATGATACTGATTGTAATTCGTTGGTTGAGGTAACTCTTATGTGTGCGAGAAATCAAGCAACAAATGAGATGCCTGCTATCACTCGTCATTTGCAAGAGGCGATAGAAAAAGAACCCAATATTACACATTTCTCAATGTTGGTTGCCCCATCAATTCACACCGATACAAAATATATGGCTGCTTTTTCAAAGCATCAGTATAATGTTGATATACTAACATTTACAATTACTGAATTTTTAAATAAAATAAAACTAAACAGAAAAATAATTGAAATGGTAAACAATATTTAGATAATTATAAGAATTGATATTTTATATATTAAAAGAAAGTGATTTATATGAAAACTAATATTAAAGATCTGTATGCAGGACGACCTGATGCAAAAGATGAAATTAATTATGACGGGTTGGACGAGTTTATTAAAACTTTTGTTGTGCCATCTAATTTTGATATTGAGCGATTAGTAGATAAAAATGATTGTTTTATTACAGGATATAAAGGAACTGGTAAAACTGCCTTGCTTTTTTATTTGGATGATTATATTCGTAATAAAGATAGTTCTTCTTGCTCCTCATTCATTTTTTTTAAAGAAGAATTTACTGATGCCAAAAAAACAGAATTAGAATATATGTCGCATAGGATTTTAAGCTCTATTTCCATAAATGATACTACGATGGTGTCAACATCTGATTTTGAATATATTTGGCGTTGGTTATTTTTTAAGCGAATTATTTCCGACAATGATGATTTTAATGGTGGACTGTTTGTTGATGACAAAAACTGGAACAACTTTTGTAAATTGATGAGTAGAATAAAAGCTCCTTCAAATATCAAAAAAACTATCATTCCACCTAAAATTAAATTGTCAATGCCATGCAAAGATCCTATATCGCAAGTTGAGATTGCCCCCGAGATAGAGGTCGATTTTCAAAATAATAAATCTGACATAGCATACAATCAATTTATAACTATAATTGATGAAGCAGAGCAAATGTTTTTACAAGTTGAAATTTTATCTGTTTTTCTTCTTATATAGATTATTGTAATTCTCAATTACAAACTCGTTATCCACAATCTCCCTTGCTCTATTTGAGATATTATTCATAGCCTGAACCCAGGCGAGCATATCGGTTGCTTTGAGTTTTTCTGTAACTCCTTCTTGTTTTGCTAATTGCTTTACAAGAGTATCGTACATTTCTGTTGCTCGGACATCTACATCGTGCAGGTATGAATTGAGTTCACATTGAGTAAGCAGGGTTGTATAAAACGCCGGCTTATATTGTTTAATATACTCCTTATGTTTTCTGCCCCAATAGACGATTTTATAATTAGTATCAGTTGATACGAGATTTGGAATATATACATCACCTACAAGTATGTAGCTAATGCCCGTGTTTTCGTCGATAATATACTTTTTTATAAAATTCTCCTTATCTGCATAGGTCATTGTGCCTATGTCTTGTTTTTTGCTTCGTAATAAAGCGTTTTTGTTACATTGCTTTTTCACCTTTCATATTGTGTTTGATTTCATCGTTGTCCTCCAAAATGTTTGTCGCAACTTTAACTTCTTTTAGTAACAAAGTCAAAGTTTTTGTGAAATCATCTCGCTTTGATTTTAGCTCTGCCATAACACTCGGTTGTTTGCAAAAATGAAGAACATAAAACAATCAAAGATATAGAAGAATCATAAAACAAAAAGAGCTATCGGACTTGATATCTGATAGCTCTTAATATTTGTGGGAACATTATATTTTTACCATTTCACTGTCAAATTATGATTAACTTTAATTATATTCGTTTTTTTCTATTAATGTCAACTTTTTCTTACTTAGTTGCCAGTTTTGATGATTATTATCATATGCAATAATCACAGCAGGAAAAACATCATTATAATCTACATAATCAGTTATTTTTTTAATAAATGAATCTGAAAGTTGACTAATATGAATTACACCCTCATATATATTTTTACCTTTATTAAAATTCACAAAAGCGAACGAATTACTTATATTGTATACAGTCACTTTTACAACATCACCAATTTGTGGAGATGTATTATAATTCAATCCAAAATCTTGCTTTTTACCCACAGATAACGCACTCTGTAAGGCGTGGTGTATCATTAATCTCCACTCATCTGATAAAATAACGTGATCATCACCTTTGTGTTGCCAACGATAAGTTTGAGATGCTGGCAAATAATTTCCAAGAAATCCAAGTCTATATAAATCCTCTATTACTTCAGAAAATTTTTTTGAGAGAATGGTGTTAGAATATAAACTATCAATACGTTTTTTTAACTGAGATATTGAAAAAACACTTCTGAATCCTGTAAAACAACTAATAATAACGTCAATATCCTCAGAGGTGTATAATGCTCGCATTTCCTCACAGATTTCCGCAAGACTATCAAGAGAATACTTTTTTTGACAAGAATTAAAAACAGCTTGTGAAAAACATTCAGAACCAGATTCTATTGAATTTTGTGCTGAAGTTATAAGTCTGACAATATCTCGCGGTTTAAACCAACTATTGTTAAGTATATAGTTTGCAGGTTCAATCATATGAATTTGCTCCGGAAACCATTTTCTATATATTTCTTTTGAAGGTATTTCATTTTCATCAATATTTTCTTCACATATCGCAATTCTCTTAAGCAATATTTGCATTATAGGATGATGAAAAGATGTTGTATTATTATAATCCCAAATTAATAATCCCAAATTAGTGGAACTTCGAATCCAGAGATAACTTTATTCATTTCTTTCGTGACAATAAATCTGGAAATATATTTAATTATCTCAGTTCGTACAGAGCAAATGATTTTCGTATTATCAGAAATATTTTTAAATAGTCCATTAATTCTTTTAACGGTAAAGATTAAATACGTATTTTGTTGAATCAAAAAATCCAAGATATTGTTATACTTACATGTTCTACTGAAGAAAACAGCATTTTTAGCAACAAGATATCTGACGGTAAGTATTCAACAAGTGAAAAACAGTTTAAATTTACTACTTGTAGAAAATTTAAAGGGTTAGAAGCTGATGCTGTTATTCTTGTCGACGTGCAAAAAGATAATTTAATTGGAAATGATACGCTTGTGTTTTATGTTGGTGCCTCAAGAGCAAGATTTAATCTAATTATATCAGCAAATTTAACTAACGATGATTGTGAGGAAATTGTTGATAATTTCAAAATGAGCCATGTTGGAAATATTAACAAGAAAATTGCAGCAAAGTTAAACTCTCTTTTGGCAATTTGATAATGATTTATTGTGATGCTTCTAATAATTTGAATATTTAATATGAATTGGAGGAATAGATTGATGAGTTATATATTAGTAAACAATGGCAATGAAGAATATATCTCTAATTAAACATAAATCACGTTTAAATATATTTAAGTCTCCATAGTATGCTTCAAGTTCGTCCACAAAAATATAATACGGGACATCTGTCCTTTCAACGTTAGCAAGCGATGGAATATTTTGGGATGTTTTTGATTCAAAGTCGTGGAATGAATGTGAAGAAAAATTGAATCGAATTTTTATTTCATGAGAATGAATTTTTAATTGGTTGTCTGAATGAATATTATTTTGGCAACAATATGGCAACAGAAAATTTTATAGGCAATAGGTATTAGATAATACTGATAGCCGAGACAATGTGAACAATATTACCTGTGCTAAAATGTTACGGTTGCAAAACCCTGAATCGAGTGGGAATGAATTGAAAAAGTCCGAAAACCCAGTGTTTATGCGGGTTTGCAGACATCTCCTAATACTCAAATCACTTATGCAACATCTCCTTGAAAAAAAGATTTTGCAACAGATGAAATAATGATAAGTGGTTTTGAAAGCCGGAATTGCATCAAGCAATTCTGGCTTGTCGCTTTGCTTATT
>UQCC01000012.1 GCA_900539325.1 uncultured Eubacterium sp. | reverse complement strand
TCAGTTAATAAGTTTACTCGCCAGTTTGTATACTTGATTTATTTCTTTGCTTTCTAACTTCCAGTTATTGAGTTCATCTTTAATCAGCTCCGGAAATTTTTTACTAATATCTCTTAAAGCATTACCTACTGATTTCCTAACATATTCACTCGGATCTTCTTTTAAGGCTACAATCCTCCTAATTGCTTCATTCGGATTATCTTTGAAATATGGTCTACTTGTCCATATTCTTAATCCTTCCGTAACTGCTCTCCTCGTATTTGGAT
This sequence comes from uncultured Eubacterium sp., assembly GCA_900539325.1. Lineage (GTDB taxonomy): Bacteria > Bacillota > Clostridia > Oscillospirales > Acutalibacteraceae > Eubacterium_R. The sequence goes on along the minus strand of UQCC01000012.1, from coordinate 55,767 downwards.
TATCATTTTCTAACCATTCATCAATGATCGGAAGTGCTTTTTCATATCCTGTATTTTTGCAAAATTCATCAAATGCCTTTGCTAATACTTCCTGAACTCTCCAATTATCATCTTTAGAAACTTCATCTCTCATAAATGTCAAAATATCATTTTGTTCTGATAAGTATCCAAAAAGAAATACACCGTACATTCTTACTTGATAGGTATTTGAGTTATAAGCTAAAAACGCCAACTTCTTGACAAATTCTTTATCATTAGATCTATAATCGGATAAGGCTCTTTTTTCTTCCTCTTTAAAACCATTTTCTATCAAAGAAAATTCTTTTTCTAAACTCGCAATATAATTTTCCAAACAAAATCACCTTACTTTCAAATTCCGATTTGTCTTTTTCTTTCTGAAAATGGGCAATCCCGATTGGAACTGCCCATATATCTTGAAAATTATGCGATTTTTAAGGCTCTGCACCGTTTCAAGCACCATTTGGTGTAAATTTGGTGTATTTGTGTATTTTCAGAGCTTTTTCATAAATGAAGTACATCCCGTTTTGTAGGGTAAAACGGTACTTCTTAATAGAGCTTTGCACCTGCCGGAATGTGGTCATCAACCATCAGAAGATGAAGCTTTTCTTCGCCTTCTTCTTCGTGAATAGCACTGAGGAGCATACCGCAAGAGTCAATGCCCATCATAGCTCTCGGTGGAAGATTTGTGATAGCGATAAGAGTCTTTCCAACCAGTTCTTCCGGCTCGTAATAAGCGTGAATACCGCTTAAAATGGTTCTGTCTGTGCCTGTTCCGTCATCAAGAGTGAACTGTAACAGTTTCTTTGACTTCGGTACTGCAACACACTCTTTAACCTTTACTGCACGGAAATCTGACTTGCTGAATGTATCAAAGTCTACCATTTCCTCAAACAAAGGCTCAATCTTTACCTTAGAAAAATCAATCTTTTCAGGCTCTGCTTTCACTTCTTCAGTAGCCTTAGATTTTACATCATTTTTCTTATTTACATCATTCAGGGTCTTCATTGTCGGGAACAAGAGAACATCACGGATTGAATAGCTGTCGGTGAGGAGCATAACAAGTCTGTCGATGCCGATACCGAGACCGCCTGTAGGTGGCATACCGTATTCAAGAGCCATAACGAAGTCGTTATCAATCATATTTGCCTCGTCGTCGCCTGCTTCACGAAGCTTCATTTGAGCCTCAAAACGCTTCATCTGGTCGATTGGGTCGTTAAGCTCGCTGTAAGCGTTGCCGTATTCACCGCCGAGAATGAAGAGTTCAAACCTCTCGGTGAGTTCAGGACAATCAGGCTTTCTCTTTGTAAGCGGGCTAACCTCAACAGGATAATCCATAATGAATGTTGGCTGTGTGAGATTTTCCTCAACAAATTCCTCGAAGAATGAATTGAGAATGTCGCCCCAAGTTGCCTTGCCCGGTGCAATTTCAATATCCTTTTCCTTTGCAATGGCAACAGCCTTTTCGTTGTCGCCCATAAACGAAGCAAAATCTATACCGCTGAATTCCTTAACAGCATCAACCATTGTAAGGCGTCTGAACGGACTTTCAAGGTCGATTTCTGTGCCGTTGAAAACAATGTGGAGGCTGTCGCAAACCTCGTTTGCGGCGTTACGAATGAGAGCCTCTGCAATGTCCATCATACCGTGATAATCGGTGAATGCCTGATAAAGCTCAATGCAAGTGAATTCAGGGTTGTGACGAACATCCATACCCTCGTTACGGAAGTTTCTGCCGATTTCGTATACTCTTTCCATACCGCCAACGATAAGACGCTTGAGATAAAGCTCTGTTGCGATACGGAGATACATATCCATATCAAGAGTGTTGTGGTGAGTGATGAACGGTCTTGCAGCCGCACCGCCCGGAATAGTGTTGAGGATAGGTGTTTCTACCTCAATAAAGCCGAGATTGTCAAGATATGAACGGATTGAAGAAATAATCTTTGAACGCTTGATGAAAGTATCCTTTACACCAGGATTCATAATCATATCAAGGTATCTTCTGCGGTATCTTGTGTCTGTGTCGGTAAGACCGTGGAACTTTTCAGGAAGCGGAAGAAGTGACTTTGAAAGAAGTCTGAGTTCCTTTGCGTGAACGGAAACTTCGCCTGTTCTTGTTTTGAAAACAAAGCCCTTGATTTCAACAATATCGCCGATGTCCCAAGTTTTGAATTCCTTGAACACTTCCTCGCCGACATCGTTCATTCTTACATAAGCCTGAATTCTGCCGTTTCTGTCCTGAATATCAATAAAGTTTGCCTTGCCCATATCACGCCAAGTCATAATTCTGCCGGCGATGGTAACATCTTTTTCCTCAAGCTCATCAAAATTCTCAATGATTTCGTTTGAGTGATGTGTTTGGGTTGCAATTGTAATTTCGAACGGGTCGTTGCCTGCGTTTTGAAGAGCAGTGAGCTTATCAATTCTGATTTGCTTTTGCTCGTTTTCGCTGAGGACAACCTCTGCCATTGTCATCTGTGCGGCATTTGCATTGTTGCCGATTTTTTCGATATTTTCCAAAGCCTCGGCTTCGCTGTCGGCACTGCCCTCAAGTGCAACAGCACCTGTTTGTAAAAACAAAGTATACTTAACCTTGTCGCCGTCAGCCTCTAACAAATACTTTGGATTTGTCTTTTCCTCGTCACCGGCAATAGCGTTTTGAACCTTCATACGGGAATTCTTCTTTACTGCCTTGACGCCACGCTTGCAAGCATCTTCTTTATCAAATTCAGGAGAAGTGCCCACAACCTTTTCGTCCACTATAAATTCAAATGTGAAAGTGCTGTCACCATGCTTGGTGATTTCAAACTTTCCTGCCATAGTTTTTACCTCTTATTTCAATTAGTCGATTGATTTAATTTCAAATTCCAAGTTGCCGATAGGAGCTTCAACAACAACTGTTTCGCCTACGCTTGCACCGAGAAGTGCCTTGCCTACCGGGCTTTCATCGGAGATTTTGCCTGCCGACGGATTGCTCTGTGAGAAACCTACGATTTCGTAAACAAATTCCTGATTGTCTGTTTTGCGAAGAACGGTTACCTTTGAACCCATAGAAACCTTGTCGCTTGCCGATGAGTCAACGATAACGGCATTTTCAAGCTGATATTCAAGTTCCTGAATTCTTGCTTCAATCTTTGCCTGTTCCGATTTTGCTTCATCATATTCACTATTTTCACTAAGGTCACCGTATGAGCGGGCAACTTTAAGTTTTTCTGCAATGTCAACTCTGCCTTCGGTTTTAAGTTGTTCAAGTTCTGCCTCAAGTTCTGCCTTACCTGCCGCAGTCATTGTAAATGTTTTTGCTGCCATATTGATAACTCCTTAAATAAAATTTATAAAAATATACTTTTTAACTAAATAATTATATATTATATTGTGCACAATGTCAACAACAAAAATTTGACGGCAAAAATAATCGCCCCCATTTGCGACAAATGGAGGCGAATTTTTAATGTTTTATTGCTGATTGTTTGAATCGTCGGTCGGAGCGTAATACGGGTCTTGATAATTGTTATTATACGGCTCATCGGGAATAACGAGAGCACACACAATATACGCAATCATACCTGCACCGCCGAGGAATGTAATAAGCGCCCACAAAAGTCTTACTACCGTCGGGTCAACGTTGAGATAATTTGCAATGCCTGCACAAACACCACAGAGTTTTCTGTCGGTTGTTGATTTATATAATTTTTTACTCATAATTTTATTCTCCTTTTATTGGTTTTGAGCAAAGAAAACACTCACCTTGCCCAAAGCACCATTAATTTCTATTTCGTTTTGACCGTTGCCGACAGTTGTATCACCCGATACTTTTTTGCCGTCAACATATACTTCTCCTGCCATTTTGCTGACAGAAACCGAATAATCATCTGCCGGACCGAGAACATTAAAATCAATCTCGCCGATACCGCTGTTAATTTCACAATCACCGAAAAGAGCAGTTGAAAAGCTTACATTGCCCACTCCGCTGTTGAGTTCCAAATCCTTGATACTTCCGCCGTTAACATTGAAATTGCCTACGCCGCAATCAATCTCGGCACTGTCGGATACAACAAGGTCATTAACGGTGACATCACCCGCGCCGAGTTCAAAATCAAGCTCATTTGTGCTCAGCCCGTTAATTGTAACATTGCCGGCACCGCTTGAAAAATCAACAGTTGAAAAGTTTTTGTCCTTAGGTATTGTAAGCTCGAGTTTTCCGCTTTTTTTATTTTTTGCGATTTTTGTTTCTTTAATAATAATTTTGCCGTTTTCCTGATTAACGGTAACATATTTATTATTGGTTTTGTACTCAAATTTGTCACCGGAATTAACCGTTACATCCGTTGCTTTCAATTCGGCAACAAGGCAATATCCGTCAAGTTCGTCAATATATTCCTGCGAAAAATAAGAACTTTCATCTTCTTTATGACCGCCGAAATCAAGCACTCCGCCACCCGAAAAAATCGAAAAAACACCTTGAACAACCGTAGCGATAATTGAAACAATCAATACTATTGCAAAGATTTTACCGATTATGTAAACAACTTTGCCTAACGAGTTGTTATTTTTCATTTTATGTCGGTACCTCCGAACAGATTTGTTGCATTAACAAAAATTGTTTTTGCATCAGGCGGAAGATTTTTGTTGCTCTTATCTGAAGTTCCGCCGAAAACGCTGTTGGATTTCACAACAACTCTTACATCCTGTGGAACATAAATTTCAACTCCGCCAAAGGTTGCATTGGTATTGATAACGCAATTATGAACTATGTCAGCATTGCGAATATCAAGTTTTATTCCGCCGAAAGTCGCACTGAACTTTCCGCCTGCAAATCCGTTATCAAAGCGATAATCTTCGCTTGTAAACGAAGTATAATATTCCTGATTTCCCTGCGGAATATAAACAGGTTCGCCGTATGTATCAGGGTCTTGTGCACCCTGTCCGTCAACCTGCGGATAATCCGTTTTTTTGTCAAAAATATTGCCCACAATCACGCTTGCACCGATAATCACAATAATGAGCGGAAGCAAGTAATTTTTAAATCTCCAAAGGTCGAAATATTCATTTGCAAACAAAGCCAATCCGACCGCAAGGCAAATCAAACTGCCCTTTTTATTCTTTTCCGTGATAAGACCGATAACCGACGGAATGATGATGAACAAAGTCCACCAGCCGTCAAAGTAAAGATTTGAAAGCACAATAACATTCGCTTCTTTAAGTCCCCACAAAATGCCGAGTGCGACAATAAACACGCCCCAAATTATGCCTTTTGTTTTTTTCATAACTATCCCTTCCTTGTAAATTATTAGCATAGCTTCTTTATTACACAATAGCATATTTGTCAATAAAATACAACTATATCAGCTAATAGTTAATATAAAGTTTTTATATTACGGAATTGTGACTTCTTTATTACAATTCATTCACATTATAAACAGCGGTTCACAAAACAAAGTAAATATTAAGATTTGGCAAATAAAGGAAAAATAAAAACGGCTCCCCTCATTTTGGGAAGCCGTATAAATCTCATTGATTTAAATTAGTCATTAGGAATGAATGCGTTGTGAACCGCCGATACAGCTCTGTCTGCATCGTCTGCGTCAATGATGACAGAAATCTTGATTTCCGAAGTTGAAATCATACGGATGTTGATATCTCTTTCATAAAGAGCCTCGAACATCTTTGTTGCGGTACCCGGATGAGATTCCATACCTGCGCCTACGATTGAAACCTTGGCAACATTTGTATCGCAAACAATCTTTGCTTCCTGAAGATGTGAAGATCCTTCAAGGAGTTTAACAGCAACAGGGCCGTTGTCCTTGCTTACTGTGAATACGATATCCTTTGTGTTATCTCTGCCGAATGACTGAAGAATAATATCTACATTGATATTTTTTTGTGAAAGCTTTGAGAAGATATTGAACGCAACGCCCGGATTGTCCTTAACACCCAAAACCGATACAAGTGCAACATCCTTATCCTTTGTTACGCCTCTGATTAACATTTTTTCCATTTTTGCTACCTCCTTAACAATGGTACCCGGAATCGGGTTAAGTGATGAAAGAACTTCGAGTTCTACGGAATATTTTTTTGCCATTTCTACCGAACGGTTATTGAGAACCTGTGCACCCAATGTTGCAAGTTCAAGCATTTCGTCATAAGTAATTTCCTTGAGTTTACGGGCATTTTCAACCTTTCTCGGGTCTGCTGTGTAAACGCCCTCAACATCGGTAAAGATTTGACATTTATCTGCATGAAGTGCAGCCGCAATGGCAACAGCGGATGTATCCGAACCGCCTCTGCCGAGAGTGGTAAGGTCATCATATCTGTTAATACCCTGGAAGCCTGCAACTACAACGATATTGTGTCTTGCAAGTTCTGCCTGCAATCTGTTTGGCTTAATATTCTTAATTCTTGCAGAACCGTATACCGAATTTGTATTAAATCCTGCCTGCCAACCTAAGAGGCTGATAACCGGAAATCCGAGTGACTCGATAGCCATTGCAAGAAGTGAAATTGAAATTTGCTCGCCTGCTGCAAGGAGCTGGTCAATTTCTCTGTTTTTTGCCTTTGGATTGATTTCCTGTGCTTTTGCAATAAGGTCGTCTGTTGTGTCGCCCTGAGCGGAAACAACTACCACAACCTCGTTGCCTGCCTTATAAGTATCTGTTACAATTTTTGCAACATTCATTACACGCTCGGCATTCGCTACCGATGAGCCGCCGAACTTCTGGACAATAAGTGCCATAATGTTCCTCCTAAAATATACTGAACAGCGGAATAACTCCGCAAATAATTACAAATTAATAATTTGTTACCTTAATCTTGTTGATAACATTTACGCCTTCAAGTTTCTTATCAAGAGCATTTTCGGTCATAGAATCGGTGATGAAAGCAACTTCATCTGACGGCTGACCTGTTCTTGTAAGGAACTTAACATTGTGGAACAATGCAACAGCCTCGCTCTCGGTTGCCTTTGCTCTTACATAGAACGGCATTTCAAGTGCAGACTTTTCATCAACAACATAATCTTCCGAACCCGGACCCCAGCCGAAGTTCTTTCTTCTGTTAACATGAACGGCACAATCAACCATATCTGCAACAACAGCCGAAGCGGTAGGAAGTTTACCTGCACCTGCACCGTAGAAACATACATCGCCTACTGCGTCGCCACGAACAAGAATTGCATTGAACACACCGTTTACACTTGCAAGCTGTGAGCCGTGGAAAACTACTGCCGGGCTTACAAATGCAGTAATCTTGTCGTCATCAATCTTCTTGATTTGACCGAGGAGTTTGATTACACCGTGAGCCGATGAAATATACTCAACATCTTCAAGAGTAATCTTTGTGATACCCTCTGCTCTTACCTGATTTGGATATACATGCTTGCCAAATGCAAGAGAAGCAAGAATACAAACCTTGCGGCATGCGTCAAAACCCTCAATATCTGCTGTTGGGTCTTTTTCGGCAAAGCCGTTATCCTGTGCAAGTTTGAGAGCGTCCTCGAAGGTCATACCGTCCTCAATCATCTTTGTAAGAATAAAGTTTGTTGTGCCGTTGAGAATACCTGCAACACCCTCAATATTGTTCGCTGCAAGGCACTGTGTCATAGGTCTGATAATAGGAATACCGCCGCCTACGCTTGCCTCAAACAAATAGTTTACACCGTGCTTTTCGGCTGCTTCAAGAAGTTCAAGTCCCTTTTGAGCAACGAGTTCCTTGTTTGAAGTAACAACGCTTTTGCCTGCTTCAAGGAGCTTCATTGTGAAATCAAATGCAGGATTAACCCCGCCCATTGTTTCGGCAACCACCTTTGTTTCAGGGTCGTTGAGAATGTCGTTGAAATCCTTTGTAAACAAATCCGCATGAGGGTCATCCGGAAAATCACGCAAATCAAGAATATGACTTACTTCAAGCATTTCGCCTGCTGTGCGGTTTTTAATACTTTTTTCATGAGTTTCGATAACTTCTACTACACCTGAGCCTACTGTTCCGTAGCCCATAACTGCAACTTTCATATTTTATCCTCCTATACCGATTCGGCAGACTTAACTCCGCCGACTGATTTTATTTTTTCTAAAACTTCATCTGTCATATGCCCCGACTGAGCAAAACTTACGGTAATTGATACATCTGCAATATTATTTACAGGTATGCTCTGATTAACCGCCAAAATATTTGCCCCTGCCAAATAAAGCTCATTCATAACCGAACCGAGCACTCCGGCATTGTCCTGAAGTTTGGCATTGATTGTTGTGACATCGTCACCTTGCTCGCTGTACTCAAATATTTTATCCTTATATTTATAGTATGCCGAGCGGGATATTCCTGCCATTTTTGCCGCCTGCGAAGCATTTGCCGCTTCTCCCGACTGCAAATAGCCCTTTGCCTCAATCACCTTTACATACACCTCAGGCAGTACGGACATATCTACAAGTAAATAATTAACTTTTCCCATAGTGTACACCACCTGTGGACAGTTGTATTACTGTGAAAAACACTTTACATATATTAGCATAAAACAATGATATAATCAAGGATTATTTTCCAATTTGTGAAAAATTAATAAAAAAGTGGCTCAAATACTGAATTCAAACCACTTTTTTCATATATATTATTCTGTTTCGGACTAATTATCCTTGTTTTATTTATTCAACGGAAAAGTGACAGCCATAACGGTTCCGTTTTCCGTGCTTTCCTCTGCCTGTACTTTGCCGCCGTGAATGTCGGCAATTTCCCAAACCAACGAAAGTCCAAGACCGACGCCGCCGTTTTCTCTGCTGCGAGATTTGTCCACACGGAAGAACGGCTGAAAAATGCTTTCTTTATATTTATCGGGTATTCCGCAACCTGTGTCGGCAACCCTCAAAACAAGGTTGTTATCCTCCTGCGAAACAGAAACACGCACCTTTCCGTCAGGACGGTTATATCTGATTGCATTTTCGGTCAGATTAAATATCAAACGGTAAATCAAGGTGTCACTGCCCACCATGGTGCCGTTGCCGTCACATTCAAGGGTAACGCCTTTCTTTTCGGCAACAGGAGAAAGATCGGCAAGGATTTCCTCAATCATTGGTGCAAGTTCAATGCTGTCATTGCAAGGCACGGTACGAAGTTCGCTCATTTCAAGCAGAGTCTTTGTAACCTGCGACATACGCTCTGTCTGCTCCTGCAACAATTTGAGAAAGTCGGCACTTTCCGCATCCAAATCGGAATGTTCAACAGAAAACAGTTCAATCTGTGCCTGAAGCAATGCAAGAGGGGTGCGTAATTCGTGTGCGGCATTTCCCGTAAACTGCCGTTGTGCCGTAAATCCCTCGTTAAGTCGGTCAAGCATCTGATTAAAAGAAACGCTGAACTGCTTGAATTCGACAGGCACATCATCGGTTATTTTCATATCCGGCAAGTTATTAGGCTGAACATTTTCAACCCTCGAAGTAAAGTTGTGCAAAGGCTTCAACGCTCTGCCGCTGACAAAATATGCAAGCACGCCGCCAAGCAATGTTACAACAGCCGTAATGCACCAATTTGTGTTAACAAATGATTCCTGTGCTCCGTCAACTATAATGGTCACATCTTGTCCGAGTTCCGAACTTTTGGGGTCAAAATATTCCTGCTCACCTTTATCGGTGTCGCTGTTAGCAGATATATCCGTACCGATTGAATCCATATAATGCGTACCGGAATAACCTATAAGTATATTCATCGACACGCAGGTTATACCAATAAGTATTGCAGTCATCATAGTAATTCGCCATTGAAGAGATATTTTTTTCATTCTTTCTCCTCCATTGTATAGCCTTCGCCGATGCGATTGCGAATCGGGTCATATCCGAGAGCCGTGCGGAGTTTTTTTCTTAAAGCGGAAATATGTACCCTTATTGAATTGCTGAAATTATCAACGCTGTTGTCCCACACATGCTCAATGAGTTCTTCCTGGCTTATAGGGCGACCTCTGTTTACCATAAGATATTCAAGTATGCCTGTTTCCTTGCGAGTGAGCGGCAAAACTTCACCGCCGACAACAGCCTTGCGTGACTTTGTATCAAACGAAACATCACCGCAACTCAGCACAACATCATTTTGAGTGAACTGTCTGAGAGTAAGACTGCGAATTCTTGCGGCAAGTTCTTCCAAATGAAACGGCTTTGCCAAATAATCGTTTGCCCCGGCATCCAAACCGTCAACCTTGTCGGAAACTTCACTGCGGGCAGACAAAATCAAAACCTTAGTGTCACGGTCGGTTTTTCTGAGTGTTCTCAAAACCGTCATACCGTCGGCACCCGGCAAATTCAAATCAAGCACAACAAGATCAAAATTATCATCGGCAAGCATTTGCATTGCGGTTAATCCGTCATAACAACAATCAACGCTGTATGCAAGACGCTTCAAACTACGGGCGATTGTTTCGCACAATGTTTTTTCGTCCTCAACAACTAAAATGTGCATAAAAAACTCTCCTTACTTTAATAAAATGTATTTCCATTTATAATTATAGCACAAAAACATAAAATTCGTGTTAAATTTCTGTTCTTAACGAAAATTTTATATCCGATGTGCTACAATGACACCAGAAAATGAAAGGAGTGATTGAATTGACCAGAGTTAAAAAGGCTTTATCACAGGTTGTGTTGCTTGCTTCCGGAGCGGTTATGTTAGGTTTCGGAGCGATGCGCGGCGAGGTTGAAACTGTGCTCAGCAAGGCAATCAAGCTGTGTTTGGAGTGTGTAGGAATTGGATAAAAAGAAAACAAAGAATAAAAACCATAATAAGAAAAAACATTCGGCATCTAACCGATTAGCCAAGTTTCGTGGATGGATTCAGGCAGGAGCGACATTGCTCACAAACATTCATCTGCCGAATTTCGTCAAAGGCGGAATTTACCAAGGCAAAGGCAAGGCCGTTTGTGTGCCGGGTCTGAACTGCTATTCCTGTCCTGCCGCATCGGGTGCTTGCCCAATCGGCTCATTTCAGGCGGTAGTCGGCTCGTCAAAATATAAGTTTTCCTATTATATAACAGGATTTCTCATTCTGCTGGGAGTTTTGCTCGGACGCTTCATCTGTGGATTTTTGTGTCCGTTCGGTTGGTTGCAGGATTTACTGCACAAAATTCCGACCAAGAAGCTCTCAACCAAAAAGCTCAAACCGCTGACATATATCAAATATGCAGTACTGCTGTTGGCAGTTGTTTTGTTACCGGTGCTCATAGTAAATGATTTGGGGATGGGCGACCCGTATTTCTGCAAATACATATGTCCGCAAGGTGTGCTTGAGGGTGCGTTGCCGCTGTCGGCAGTAAACGAGGGTATCCGCTCGGCATTGGGAAAACTGTTTTCGTGGAAACTTGTTGTGTTGATTTCGGTAGTTGTTTTGAGCGTGCTGTTTTACAGACCGTTTTGCAAATGGCTCTGCCCGCTCGGTGCATTTTACTCATTGTTCAACAAAGTTTCGCTGTTTGGGATGAAGGTAGACGAGCACAAATGCGTTTCGTGCGGAAAATGTGCAAAGGTGTGCAAAATGGATGTTGATGTTACAAAAACACCTAACAGCACCGAATGTATCAGATGCGGAAAGTGCATAAGTGCCTGTCCTACCGAAGCAGTCAGCTTTCAATACGGCTTTGGCTTGCTTGGAAAAACAGTAGACGAAAACGCAAAAATCGAAAACAAAACAAACAAGAATGAAACAAAAGAGGAATTATAACGGAGGAAAAATTATGAAGTTTTCAAAGCTTTCAAAAATCTTAACAGTAGTATTATTAATTTCTGTGTTGGCAATCAGCCTTATTGCTTGCTCAACATCAAAAGACAACAAAGACAAAGAACAATCAACAGATTCAAGCATTTCAACCTTGATGGCAACAGAGCCGAGCAATGCCGACGAGGCTTCAAAGCTCTACAATCAGCTTATGGAAAAAGAAAACGAAATTTTGTCAACAGACAAAAAACTTTGGGAAAAAGTATTTTTGGCTTCAAACAAAGAAAATCCAATGATTGAGGACGGCACAAACTACGGCGACTTCCTCCTCAAGACAATCGAGGGTGCAAAAGACCAATTCACAGACGAGGAATACAAAAAGCTTGTTGCCGGTGCAGAACAAATCAAGGAAATTGAGGGCAAGCTCACAATCTTGGAGCAGAAATATCCTGAATGTGCAAACGCACCTTCAAACGGCGACAGCGTACCTGCAAACAGCGCAGGCGTTGTTTCAGACAGCGGTGACGCAACAAGTTTTCCGTCATTTGACGGCAAAGACCTTGACGGCAACGATGTAAAGAGCAGCGACCTTTTCGCAAACAGCAATGTAACAGTTGTTAACTACTGGTTCAGCACTTGCAAGCCTTGTGTCGGCGAACTTTCTGAATTGGAAGCACTCAACAAGAAACTTGCTAAAAAAGGCGGTCAGGTTGTCGGCATCAACACATTCACACTTGACGGCGACAAGACAGCGATTTCAGAAGCAAAGGACATCCTCTCCAAAAAGGGTGTAACCTACAAGAATATTTGGTTTGATTCAAACAGCGATGCAGGCAAGTTCACATCAAATATTTTCTCATTCCCGACAACATATGTTGTTGACAAAAACGGCAACATTGTAGGCGAGCCAATCGTTGGTGCAATTACCGAAAAAAATCAAGCAAAGACACTTGAAAAGCTCATTGACCAGGCTTTGCAGGTTAAATAAAAATAAAACAGAAAGTAATAACCTCTCCCGAATTCAATGGGAGAGGTTATTTTTTCGTTATTTACTTTTTGATTTTAATCTCTTTTTCTTTTCTTTTTTCGGAGGCTCGGCTTCCTTTTCCGGTGAGGATTTCCAAATATTAATTCTGCCGGCATCATTAAAGGCTTTAAGTGTCATAACGGTGAGCGGAACAATGAACATACCGATAAATCCGAAAAGTTTAAGTCCGAAGTAAAGACCCATAAGCGTTACAATAGGATGAACGCCAAGCGAAGTGCCGACAATTTTCGGTTCGATATACTGACGGATAACAGTAATAATAATATACATAATAATAAGTCCGACAGCCTGCTTATAATTGCCGTAAATAAGCGAGAACAATGCCCACGGAATAAGAATACCGCCCGATCCCGCAACAGGTAAAATATCAAACACGGCGATTACAAGTGCGATAATTGCAAAGTAGCTGTTTTTCATAATTCCCATAAGTGAAAGAATTGAAAAGCCGAGGAACAATTCGCTGAAGGTTATGCACATAATTATGCCGTAAGCCTTGAACATTGTGAAAATTGTTTTTGAAAATACTTGTTTGAATTCAACAAGCAAATTCTTTTTGCCGTCAGGAAGCTGTCTTTGTATAAATCTTACAATATAATCGTAATCTTTTGTGAAAAGTACCCAAGCAACGATGCCGATAACAACACCGATAAGGATTGAAGGAACGCCTTTTACAATTGAATATACATTTGACACACCGGATGAGAGCTTGCTTGTGATGCTGCCCAAATCAAAATTTGAAAGAAGTCCTGCCGAGGAAGCCGCACCCTCTGCCGCATTAGGTTGAAGTTTGTCAAACCAGCTTGTGATTGTTCCGGACACGGAATGATAAATTCCCTTAGGTAAGAATTCAAGAGTGTTCAAAATCCAGTTTTCAACGGTTGACAAAAACGAAGAAATATCGCTTAACTGCTCGACAATATAGTTGATAAAATCCGATATTTTGCCAAACACAGCTGCCAGAATAAACACCAACGGAACGATAACCACCGCAGTTGAAACAACAACCAAAAATATCGACCAAAAGGCATGTGCCTTTTTATTTGTTTTTTTATCAAGATAACGAAGCGGTTTTTGAAGCAAAACCGCAAAGAAAAACGACAAAAGAAACGGAGCGGTTATCCAAAACAAAAATTTGAAAAAAACATATATAAGTGCCAAAATAAGCGCAACATATGCAAAATCAATCAAAAACGCCCGTCTTTGTTCAACATGGCTGTTCATAGCAAAAAAATCCTTTCTGTTATTATATTTATATGATACCCCCAAAACCTGTTTCTTTCAAGTGTTTTTTTACAGCACCTTTATTTACAATGTTTTTAAAAAAAAATATAATAAAATGTAACCTTTTGCTTGTCTGTATCGTTATATAAGTGAAAGGACCTTTCAACAAGGTGGTGATGAAATGACAAATGATGAATACATTAAGACTGTAAAAAGAAACAGCAACAGAATATATTTGATTGCTCTTTCTTATTTGAAAAATCATGATGATGCCGAAGATGTTATGCAGGATGTTTTTCTAAAATTATGGAAAACGAATAAGCAATTTAACGGTGATGAGCATATAGACAAATGGCTTACTGTTACTTGTATAAGTAAATGTAAAGACCATTTCAGGCTACCGTTTATAAAAAATTCAGTTTCATTAGATGATGCAAAGGATTTATATACCTTTGACACTGTTCAAAACTATGATGTATTTAACGCAGTTATGTCATTACCGCAAAAAGAACGCTTGATTGTGCACTTATTTTACTTTGAAGATATGCCTATTGAAGAAATATCAAAGGCTGCAAAAATTAAACCGTCAACAGTAAAAACAAGGCTATATAGAGCGAGAAAAAATTTGAAAAAATTTTTAGGAGATGAATGGATAAATGAGTAATAAAAAATTATATAAAGAGGCTATGTCAGGTATCCGTCACTCCGACAAAGCGGTAGAAAGGATTTTTGATATGACGATTGACAAAAAGAAAAGCCGAACAGGCTTAATCTTTAAAAGATTAGCGTCAGCGACATTGGCATTAGCCGTGCTTATCGGCGGTGGATTTGGAGCAAATGCTATTGTGCAAAGCAATAAAAAAGCTGAGCAGCCGTTTGAAATTATGATTGCCTATGCCGATGACCAATACTTCAAAATTGGCAGTAGTTCGAAAAAATATAATTTAGTAAAGGGAGTATATTTTGCTCCTGCAGATAACGAAAAAATGTGCCGAAAACAGCGAGAAAAAGCACAAAAAGACTTTGAGCAATATCGCCTTACTATCGAAGAATGGGGAAAGATAAATGAGCCTTATTCTACAAGTGGTGTTGGTGAATATGATATTTATGATGATAACGGTAATGTTACAACAAAGCTTTACACATCCTCTGCCGGCAGTATAGTTGCCGATGTGACTGATTATTCAAATGTAAAAAGCTTTACCGTTGAAAATGAAAGCCCTGACGGTATTCTTCAATTTGAATATAATAAATCACAAGATTTGTATGAATCACAAAAGCCGAAAGATATTGATGAAGAAAATCCATATGCGCCATTTATCAATAATAAATTCACTTTAACCGGTGACGAACTTCGTGAAAGCCAAAAAGAGTGGGGACACTTTGGTTATTTCTTAGAATGGAAGTCTGTTGGTGAAGTGTTTGAATGGTATAGATGCGACAAAAACTTTAAAGCAAAGGATATTAAAGACAAAATTACATTTACATTTGAATATAATGATGGTTCAATAGAAAGCACAAGTGTAAATATCAGTTTTGATAACTATGGACATATGATAATGTCATAATTTCAATTCTTCGCTTATGACCACAAAAAAAGGGGCTGTTTTTTTACAGCCCCCTTGATTTTGTATCAAAGTTTTTTTACTGAAAGTGCACGAATTGCATTAAGTACAGCAAGCACCATAACTCCTACATCGGCGAAAATAGCTACCCACATATTGGCAATTCCGACTGCACCGAGAATCAGGCACAACGCCTTAACGCCGAGTGCAAAATAAATATTTTCGTTTACAATTCTGAGACACTTTGACGAAATCTTGATTGCCTTTGAAATCTTCATCGGGTCGTCATCCATAAGAACAATATCGGCAGCCTCAATGGCGGCATCCGAACCGAGTGCACCCATAGCAATACCTATATCGGCTCTTGAAAGAACCGGAGCATCATTAATGCCGTCACCGACAAAGGCAAGTTTTTCCTTTTCGCCTTTATCTGCAAGAAGTCGCTCAACCTGACTAACCTTGTCGGCAGGAAGAAGTTCGCTGTATACCTCGTCTGCACCGAGTTCTTTTGCAACTGCATCGGCAACCTTCTTTGAGTCTCCTGTGAGCATAACGGTTTTTCTGACTCCGCAATTCTTCATAGCCTTTACAGCCGCAACGGATGTCGGCTTGAGTGCATCGGAAATGAGAATATATCCGCAATATTTGCCGTCAACAGCGACATAAACAACCGTACCGACCTTTGAACAAGCGGTATATTCCACACCCAATTTATCCATAAGTTTGCTGTTGCCTGCCGCAACCTTTTTGCCGTCTACAACCGCAAGGACACCGTTACCGCTGATTTCGTTTACATCAGAAATTTTTGCGTTGTCGATTTCTTCACCGTAAGCCGATTTTATTGATTTGCTGATAGGGTGAGACGAATAACTTTCGGCATATGCCGCAAGTCTGAGAAGTTCGTTGTTTTCTACACCGACCGGAGCAATTTCCGTTACTTCAAAATTGCCCTTTGTCATTGTACCCGTTTTGTCAAACACAACGATTTTCGTTTTTGAAAGAGTTTCAAGATAATTTGAGCCTTTTACGAGCACGCCCTCTTTTGAAGCACCGCCGATACCCGCAAAAAATGAAAGCGGAATAGAAATAACAAGTGCACAAGGGCAACTGATAACAAGAAATGTCAACGCACGATAAATCCATGTGAGCCACATTGCATCATTGCCGATAATCAGGCTGACAACGGGCGGAAGCAAAGCAAGTGCAAGTGCGCCGCCGCAAACCGCCGGAGTATAAATTCTTGCAAACTTTGAAATAAACTGCTCGCTTTTTGATTTTTTTGATGACGAATTTTCAACAAGGTCAAGGATTTTTGACACGGTTGACTCGCCGAACGGCTTTGTTGTGCGAATTCTTACAGTACCCGTAAGGTTGATACAACCGCTGATAACCTCATCGCTTTCTTTTACGCTTCTTGGCACGCTTTCGCCTGTAAGTGCGGCTGTGTCAAGCGTTGTTGAACCTTCAACAATTACACCGTCAATAGGAATTTTTTCACCTGCCGAAACAACAATGATTGAGCCAACCTCAACCTCATCAGGGTCAACCTGTTCGATTTTGCCGTCAACCTCGATATTTGCATAATCCGGACGAATGTCCATAAGTTCGGATATACTTCGCCTGCTTTTGCCGACAGCATAACTTTGGAACAACTCGCCGATTTGATAAAAAAGCATAACGGCAACAGCCTCGTTATACGAGCCGTTTTCATACACCGCTATTGCAACGGCACCGACAGACGCAACAGCCATAAGGAAGTTTTCATCAAACACCTGCCCCTTAATTATGCCCTTAAATGCTTTTTTGAGAATGTCATAAGAAATCACAAGATACGGCACCATATAAACGGCAAGACGCAGAATTCTGCTTGTAATCGGAACAAATTTTTCAAACACAAACAAACATGCAAACAGGACAGCCGTCACAATGATGCGAACAAGCATCTTTTTTTGTTTTCTGCTCATAAAGTCACTTCCTAACTTGATTTAGAAGAAAATATCGCAATCATCTTCAACCCTTCTGCAAGCCTTAAGAACCTGCTTCATGGTTTTCTTTTCGTCTACGCCCTCTTCAAATTCAACAATCATTTTGAGGAGCATAAAATTTACGGTTGCTGCCGCAACGCCGTCAACCTTGTTTGCGGCGTCCTCCATTTTGTTGGCACAGTTTGCACAATCCACATCAATTTTGTATGTCTTTTTCATTGTTATAACCTCATTTTCTTAAATTCAACCGTTCAACATATGAACAACTATTCATATGTTCAACTGTATTATACCATATTATATGTCAATGTCAATAGAAAATATAAAATAAAAACAAAATCCTCTCTGTTCAAATTGCAAACAAAGAGGATGATTTTTTAATTTTGTTTTCTTACAATGCCGTATTCGCCAACATCCTTGCGATAGTATTTACACGGCTTGCCCTGACGCTCACGAATGAGAAGCTCGCCGTATTCGTCTTGGTCAAGCTGAAGGTCGCACATATTTGTATCGGCTTCCTCGTCATAAACATTATACCAACAAGTATCACACAAATCAGCCATCAGTTAAGCATTCCTTCATTATCTTTTTTAGGCGGCTTGCCTACTTCAACAGAATCTCTGTTGAGCTTCATTGTAGGAATAACAAGGCCCGGCATACCCGACATTGATGTTGTTGTGTTGATTATTTGACGAACAAATGGGAAAATTTGATCAAAAGAACCTACATGAATATCCGGCTTTTGGTCCTCATCTTCAAAAGAAAATTCTGCAACCAATTCAAGTTCGATTTCAAAAGGTTGATTGTCGGCATCTTCTACTCTGAAGTGAAGCATACCCACGCATCTTTTTTCTGCATCCATATAATTAACATTATATTTAACCTGATTTTGAAGCTTAAGTTGTGTGCCGTTTTCTACATTGTTGGTAAATTCAAGCGAATTAACCTTGTATCCTCTCATATTTATCATAACATTTTACCTCCTGTTATTTAACTGATTTTACATTACTGAGTTTAACATCTTCAACAAGCGGAGAAACCGCCTTGCCGCTGAATCTTACAAGTTCAAGATTTTCTACATTTTCAGCATCTATTGCATGCTTGTAGCTGTCGCAAAGAGTACCCCACGCAGTTTGCGTTTTCTCGATAAGCACATTTTTGGCGTATCTGATGAAAAATGCCGAATTGTCATACTTTTCAACGCCCCAATCAAGGCAAGGACGCAAATCGTAAAGTCCGCAATCCCACTTTGATGTTTTGGTGAGAGTGATTTTGCAATTTTCAAATGTTACATCTTCAATGATATTTTCTGCGTTGCCGTGGATGAGAACGCCGTTTTCGCCTTTTGCGGTAACATTGAAAAAGCGAATATTTTTGATTGTGCCGCTCTTTGTATTTTCGTCACGATTAAATGTAGTGATAACAATAGGCTCAGCCGTGCCCCACCAATCCGGGCAAAATCTGCGTGTTTCGATAATTATATTTGAATATGTAACATTTTCAACGCAGCCGCCGTCACGGATTTGAATTGAAAGACCTCGGTTTGACTTTGAAATAATGCAATTTGACACAATTACATTTTTAAAATCGCCGACACCTTCCGTACCGATTTTTATTGCGGCAGAGGTTGAAACCAAAGTACAACCGTCAATAATAATATTTTCACACGGACCGTATTCGGCATTACCCTTGCTTGCCTTGAGGCAAATGCAGTCATCCGCACAGGTTACATGGCAACCCAAAATTCTTACATTGCTGCAATGGTCGGGGTCGATACCGTCGGAATTTGCAACATCCAAATCGTTGAGAATACGAATTCTGTCAATAAGCACATCATCGCATCCGGCAGGATGAAGAGTCCAAAACGGAGCGTCGACAACCGTGAACTCCTTAAATGTAATATGATTGCTTTTTTCAACATAAATAACGGTAGGACGAGGGTAAAAATCACCCGTAACATAATACTTGTCCTTACGCTGAACAAAAGCGTGACCGTTTGCATCAATAGTGCCCTCACCGCTTATTGTACAATTATCCGCCTCATAAGCATAAATAAACACAAAGCTCGGTTTACCCGTTACCGGATTGCCGATAAGTGCGGTTTTAGGGTCGTTAATCAATTTGTTGGGACGGATATATCCGTCAATATTGCTTGTGGCCTTGAGCCTTGCACCCTTTTGGATATGCAAGTCAACATTTGCCTTGAGTTTGATTGAATCGCTGTAAAACACTTTGCCCGACGGCAAAACAACCTGACCGCCGCCGTTTTTTGAGCAATCATCAATGGCGTGCTGAATGGCAAAGGCATCGTTTGTTGTACCGTCACCCTTGGCACCGTATTGCATAACATTATAAATCTTCATAAAAAGAAGTACCTCGTTTTTCAATATCTAACTTATAATAACATATAAAATTTATATTTACAATATTTTTTAAATGATATATTATATACTTAATAATTCTATGGAGAAAAATATGAAAACAAACAAAAAAAGAATAGAAATTCTTG
Source organism: uncultured Eubacterium sp. (assembly GCA_900539325.1). Lineage (GTDB taxonomy): Bacteria > Bacillota > Clostridia > Oscillospirales > Acutalibacteraceae > Eubacterium_R. The sequence continues at coordinate 35,733 of UQCC01000012.1, read as the reverse complement.
ACGAACTGCGTGGATTTGCAATTTTGGCAATGATAGTGCACCACTTCTTTTTGGATGTGGGCGATGTACTCGATCTTGATTGGGGCTATACCGTATTTAAAGCACTGTGCAAAGTTCAGCCGATATTTTGGGCAATATTCATCATCATTTCGGGCATATGCTCACGACTGTCAAGGAACACGGCAAAGCGTGGTGCAATCGTGCTCGGTGCAGGCTTAATCGTAACATTTGTAACGGCGTTTGTTATGCCGAAACTTATGGGAATATACGGAGCGGAAATATATTTCGGCATACTTCACTGCTTGGGCGTTTGTATGATAATCACGGGAATGGCAATGCCGTTGATTGAAAAAATCAATTCCAAAATCGGTATGCTTATATCAGTCGTTTTGTTTGCGGCAACATACGGAATAAACTCGGGCGAACTTATTTTTGGGCTAGTCAAACTGCCTCCGCCGTCAACTAACATATTTATGCCGCTCGGCATATTCAACGGCAATTTTGAAAGTGCGGACTATTTTTCGATATTCCCGTGGCTGTTTATGTTTTTGGCAGGAGCATTTTTAGGCGAATACGCAAAAAACGGCGAATTTCCGGCTTGGACATACAAAAAGCACTCAAAAGCCTTTGCCTTTGTAGGACGGAACAGCCTTTGGTTTTATCTCGGACATCAGGTTGTGCTGTACGCCCTGCTATATGCTTTTTTGGAAGCAATGAAAATATATTACAAAATAAAATTAAGTTAATTAAGGAACGGTAAAAAATATGAGAATGCGACACAAAAAAAATCTTGAAGAACGACTTGAAAAGGTGCAGGATTATCTTATAACTCTCAGAAATGACAGTTTAAATTTCAACGATGTACAAAACGAAAAGCATTTGCTTGACTTGAAAGAACTTTTCGGCAACGACAATCCTGTATATCTTGAAGTCGGCTGCGGTATGGGTACATTCGGCGTTACATACGCAAAGCAAAATCCAAGCATCAATCTTATCTGTGTTGAAAAGGTAAGGGATGTTATTTGCACGGCTTGTGAAAAAGCGAAAGCAGAAAAACTTACAAACATCAAATTTTTGGACTGTGCGGCGGAGTATCTTCCGTCTTACCTGCCGTCGCACAGCATAGGTCTTATATTCCTGAATTTCTCGTGTCCTTATCCAAAAAAGAGCCACGCCTGCCACAGACTGACGGCAGACAGATTTTTGGGCATATACAAGGAACTTATGACCGACGATGCGGCAATTTTTCAAAAAACCGACAATATGCACTTCTTTGAATTTTCGCTTGAAAGCTTCAGCAAAAACGGATTTGAACTGTCAAACATCAGTTTAGATTTGCACAACAGCGATTTTGAGGGCAATATTGTAACGGAATACGAAGCAAGATTTTCATCACAAGGCTTCCCTATTTACAGGGTTGAAGCAAGACTAAAAAAATAAACGAGATGATGTTATAATGTTTGGCGGACTGAAAAAAGCAAGGTTCAAAACCTTGCCAAATGACATAATAAGCGGCATAATCATTGCACTTGTGTCTATTCCGATATCAATGGGGTATGCACAAATTGCGGGACTGCCGCCAATATACGGACTGTACGGCTCAATACTGCCGGTGATAATATTTGCGTTGTTCTCTTCATCGCCGCAATTTATATTCGGTGTTGATGCGGCACCTGCGGCATTGGTAGGCGGAGTTCTTGCAACTCTCGGCATATCGGCAGGCAGCGAAGATGCACAAAAGGCAGTACCCCTCCTTGCATTTTATACGGGCATATGGCTGTTTTTGTTTTACATATTCAAAGCAGGACGGCTGACCGAATATGTATCCACTCCTGTTATGGGCGGATTTATCAGCGGAATTTGCACAACAATCATACTTATGCAGATACCAAAACTTTTCGGCGGCGTATCCGGCACGGGCGAAATCCACGAGCTTGCGGTTCACATAGTTAAACAGGCAAAGCTCAATTTCAGCTTGCCGTCGCTTATACTCGGACTTACAACGCTCGCTTTGATTTTGATATGCAAAAAATTCGCACCGAAGTTTCCTATGCCGGTACTCATCATGATTGCGGCGGGTGTACTTCAGTACTTTTTTAACTACTGCACGCCGTTTGAAATCAGCACTCTGCCCAAGGTTACAAACAGCCTTGATAACTTCAGCTTGCTTGATTTTTCGGTTGTCAGTCCGATAAAAGGCATGGGGTTGTCGCTCACAATAGCCGTTGTTATAATGGCAGAAACCCTGCTGTCGGAAAATAATTTTGCAATAAGAAACGATTACAAAATCAACGACAACAACGAGGTGCTCACATTTGCACTGTGCAATATTTCGGCTTCTGCGGTCGGCTGTTGCCCTGTTAACGGCAGTGTTTCAAGAAGTTCAATGAACAATCAATTTGGCGGCAAAAGTCAGGTAACATCAATTACCGCCGCCGTTATTATGCTTGTTATCGTAACATTTTGCACAGGATTTATTCAGTATTTGCCCGTGCCCGTATTGACGGCAATCGTTATATCGGCTTTGCTGGGTGCAATAGAATTTGACCTTGCAAAAAAATTGCGTAAAATCAACAAAAAAGAATTTTTCATCTTCCTTGCCGCATTTTTCGGAGTGTTGATTTTCGGCACAATCTACGGCGTTATCATCGGTGTTATTCTTTCTTTTGTAAATGTTGTAATTCGTGAAAGCAATCCGCCACGCTCATTTTTGGGAGTTGTACCGAACAGAGGCGGTTTCTTTGATTTGAACACGAATGAAAATGCAAGACCGATTAAAAATGTTGTTATATACCGCTTTAGGGCAAATCTGTTTTTTGCAAATGTAAAAGAATTCAGAGAAGACATAGAAAATTCCGTAAAGCCCGACACAAAATGCGTAATAGTTGATGCAAGCAGTATCGGAAGCATTGACACAACGGGTGCGACAACACTTGAGGGCATATATACAAAGCTAAAGCAAAACGGAATTCGTTTTTACTTAACGGAGCATTCGCACGCTCTCAACGATGAACTCAGACAGCTCGACTTGGGTCACATAATAGAAGAGGGCGGAGTTAGGCGAACAATATCGGCGGCACTCCGTGCACAGGGTATTCAAAAACCGTATGAGCTTGAACTCGGCGAAAACGACAGCGAAACAATCGTTGTGCCGAACTTTAAAGAGCAGTTACTACACGAATTTGAATGGGCTTTCGGCGACTCGGCTGAGGAACGAATTGAAACCTACACCGAGGATATTCTCAAAAATGCAAGAAATGCAAACCTTGATGAAAAGAGCCTGCTCGAACTCACAGACCTATGGTCCGGACTCGGCTCATTTGATGAAGACATTCTTCTTGAATCGCTCGAATTACATTTGAGTGAACTTTCAAAATCAACAGGAATCGACGAAGACAAACTTGCAAAGCAAATTGAGGAACGCCGAGAAACTCTGTACCAATATGTAAAAGAAGAGGATGAGGAAGCGTTCAAAAACTTCCGCGACCGCCGTCACGAACATATGCACCTGCTTCGTGACAGACAACCCGAGCTTTACCGCAAGCTCCACGATTACCACGAAGAAATCGTTGAAAAGCGAAAAGAACACCTTGACGAACTTGCTGAAAAGCACAAGGAACGCCAAAGAAAAGATAATCAATAACAGTAAAAGCACCTTAAACCTAAGCAGTTCAAGGTGCTTTTTAAATACTCAAATTATATAATAATTACTTTATTATACGAACACGGATAACGCCGTCAAGATTTTCAATATCCTTTACCACAGCATCCGAAACCTCGCTGTCACAATCGATAATCGAGTAGGCAATTTCGCCCCTGCTCTTATCTTCAAACGATGCAATGTTTACGCCGTCCTTTGAAATTGTGTCGGTGATTGTTGCAATCATATTCGGCTGATTCTTATGAATAACGGTTACACGGGCAACTCCGCCTCTTGCCATAAATACGGCAGGCATATTAACGGAATTCTTGATGTTGCCGTCCTTGAGATAATCAATAAGTTCCTGTGCACCCATAGCGGCACAGTTTTCTTCACTTTCGGGAGTTGATGCACCGAGGTGAGGAATGGCAATTACTCCGTCAACACCGATAAGCTTTGCATCCGGGAAGTCGGTTACATAGCAAGCCATTTTGCCCTCGTCAAGAGCCTCGATGACAGCGTCGCTGTCTGCAAGGTCACCACGGGCAAAGTTCATAATACGAACGGTGTCTTTCATCTTTTCGATTGACTCACGGTTAATCATATGCTTTGTGTCCGGTGTAAGCGGAACATGAACCGTGATATAATCGGCGACAGGGAAAATCTCGTCCAAATTATTATTAACAGTAATTCCCTTTTTAAGGACTGCGTCCTCAGGCAAATACGGGTCATAACCGATTACATCCATACCAAGATCAACCGCAACCTCGGCAACAAGTCTGCCGATAGCACCAAGTCCGATAACACCGAGGGTTTTGCCCTTGAGTTCGGGACCTGCAAATGCAGACTTACCCTTTTCTACGGTTTTGCCTACATTGTCGCCTTCATCCTTGATTGTTTTGCACCAATCAATAGCCTTTGTTACCTTTCTTGATGACAAAAGCATACCCAAAATAACAAGTTCCTTAACTGCGTTTGCGTTTGCACCCGGAGTATTGAAAACAACTATGCCCTGATTTGCACAATCCGCAACAGGAATGTTGTTTGTGCCTGCACCGGCTCTTGCGATTGCAAGGAGTGACTTTGGCATTTCCATATCGTGCATTGATGCCGAACGCACCATAATTGCATCGGGATTTTCCATATCGTCGGCATATACAAATTCTTTTGTGTCAAACTTTGCAAGACCGACATTTGAAATCTTATTTAACAATTTAATATTATACATATTATATATACCTCAATTACATATTTTCTTTTTCAAATTCAGCCATAAATTCTACAAGCTTTTCTACGCCCTCAATCGGCATTGCATTGTAGATGGAAGCTCTCATACCGCCAACGGTTCTGTGGCCTTTAAGGTTTACAAAGCCTGCTTCTGTTGCTTCCTTGATAAACTTAGCGTTAAGCTCATCGCTGTCGGTTACAAACGGAACATTCATAAGGCTTCTGTCCTCAGGAACAACCGTGCCGTGGAACATCTTTGAATTATCTAGGAAGTTGTAGAGAATAGCGGCTTTCTTTTCGTTATGAGCTTTCATTGCTTCAAGTGAGCCGAATTCTTCCTTAATCCAATCAAGTACAAGCTTGCAAATGTAAATTGTCCAGCATGGAGGAGTGTTGTAAAGTGAATCTGCATCTGCTTGAACTTTATAGTTCATCATAACAGGGCAAATATCTCTTGCGTTGCCGAGCAAATCCTCACGAACGATAACAACAACCAAACCGGCAGGAGCAACATTCTTTTGAGCACCAAAATATACAACGCCGAACTTGCTGATGTCGAGGGGCTCGGAAAGAGCACATGACGAAACATCGGCAATAAGCACCTTGTCGCCAACCGGAGGCAATTCCTTATAAACGGTACCGTAAATTGTATTATTCATACAGATATATACATAATCTGCATCATCTCTGAAATCTTCAGGCTTTGTCTTTGGAATATATGTAAAAGTCTTATCGGCTGAAGAAGCAGCGGCAACAACATCGCCGTACTTTTGAGCCTCCTGAAAAGCCTTTTTAGCCCATTGACCTGTAATAATGTAATCTGCCTTGCCCGAACCGTTCATAAAATTGAGCGGAATGGCAGAAAACTGTGCTGAAGCACCGCCTTGCAAAAACAATACCTTGTAGTTGTCCGGAACTTTGTAAAGTTCTCTCATAAGCTTTTCTGCTTCTTTAATAATATCGTCAAACCATTTTGAACGGTGGCTCATTTCCATAACGGACTGGCCGCTTCCGTGATAATCCATAATTTCTGCGCCTGCTTTTTGCAAAACGCTTTCCGGAAGAGTTGAAGGTCCGGCACTGAAGTTATATACTCTTGACATTTTTGTTTACCTCTCTTATATAAATGTAATAGTAAAATCAACTGCTGATTTAACAGCGTCTGTATTACATTATATAGATATTTAACTTTTTGTCAATGTTTATCTGCAAACTTTGTCATTTTTCACAATACATTGTGATTTTTTTATCAATATCGTGTCAAAATTATAACAATTACCACAATTTGTCACAATTTAAAAATAATTTTAAAAAAAGTGTTGACAAGAGAACGCAAATTGTGTATAGTTAGATTGTAATCATTACAATGTAGGTGACAGAGATGACTGAAGCGGAAATTCAAAAGGTATTCAAAAGTCATTCTTACAGAGCCACCCCACAGCGAATTGCGATATACAAATATCTGTGTGAGCATCCTACTCACCCCGATGTTGAAGAAGTGTACCGATATATGCTGACGGACAACCCGAACACATCAAGAACTACAATATACAATGTATTGCAGTCACTTGAAAAAAAGGGATTGATTTTGGCAATTAAGATTGACAGCGACCGTATCCATTACGATGCAGACACAAAATTGCACGGCCACTTTAAGTGTGACGGATGCAATAAAATCTTTGATTTTTTGATTGACGACATCAAATGCACAGGCATTGATGATTTTGAAACAAAAACAAAAGATGTATATTTCAGTGGCTTATGCCCTGAATGTAAACAAAAATAATTTATTTTAAGGAGTATTTGAAATGAACAAAAAGTATTATTGCCCTGTATGCGGCTACGAAAGCGACAAACCTATTGACATCTGCCCTCTCTGCGGTGCTAAAATGGCTGTTAGAGAAGAAGGTGCAAGCAACGAATGGGCAGCAGAACACAAGGTTGGCATCATCGACGGTGTTGACGAAGAAATCGTAAAGGGTCTTCGTGACAACTTCAACGGCGAATGTTCAGAAGTTGGTATGTATCTTGCAATGGCAAGAGTTGCACACCGTGAAGGTTATCCTGAAATCGGTCTTTATTGGGAAAAGGCTGCTTATGAAGAAGCAGAGCACGCAGCAAAGTTTGCAGAAATGCTCGGCGAAGTTGTAACAGACTCAACAAAGAAGAACCTTGAGATGAGAGTTGCCGCTGAAAGAGGTGCAACAGAAGGTAAGACTCAGCTTGCTCTTCTTGCAAAGAAAGCAAACCTTGACGCTATCCACGACACAGTTCATGAGATGGCTCGTGACGAAGCTCGCCACGGCAAGGCATTTGAAGGTCTCCTCAAGAGATACTTTGGTGAATAATAAAATCAAGTAATACAACAAACGGTTGATTCACTTTATGAACCAACCGTTATTTTTATTTGTTAACATTTTCAACTTCGCTTTCTGCCTTTTTGCTGAAGCGTTGATAGAAATACGAAATCAAAATAAGTATTGCACCGAAAGCGAAATATGATGCTATTTTCCATCCCGAATCGAGGTGCGAAGTGTCAACAAAGCACAGCTTTGCAAAAGCACAAAGTATGAGCACTAAGCCGCCAGAACGAACAACGGTATATCTGCGTTTAAATCCGACAAACAACATAATGCACGACGCCGCAATATACAGTGCACTGATAATAACATTTGAAAATTTAACCTCAAACTGCCCCATTGCCATTGCGGTAATCAACATAAGCGATGACAGCGAAATTGCCATTGTAAACAACCACGCAGGTGCGGCAAAGCGATTGATAATATCCAAAACCGCACTTGCCAAGAACAAGATTACGCCTATATTGACAGCAAAAAGGAGCACAACATTAATCACCGTGAGGGCATTATGTTCAACAATCTCACCGAAATACGAAAATATTTCATTATACTTGTTATGTAAATCCATACCGACAAAGGTTGTAAGGAACACGCCAAACGAAACCAAATCGCTCACAAGCATTGAAGTCCTGTTTTTCAGCAAGCCGTGACGGATAATTATGCTGAACACGAGAAGTGACGCAATCACAACCGCATAATCGGTAAATACGCTGTTCACCTTAACCGACGGTCCGCTCATCACATTGTCGTACAAATATTTTACCAAACCTACGGACGAATAAGCACAAGCAATTTCCACGGCGGTATATATAACGGTTTTGTAACTTCTTTGTTCAACCTGAACAAAGCCACGAACCGTATATATCCAAAATGCACAAACAATCACGGCAAAACTTACTGCGGCAAGTTCTTTTGACATATCTGATGAACCGAAAATTCTTGCGATAACAGACATTGTCATACAACCGAGCCCTGCATATTCGATAACATCGATTTTCTTTTGAATACCGATAAGAGCAATAATGATGCCCTCAGCCGCCCAACCGACGCTTGCATATTCAACACCGAATATAAACGGAATAACAAACATTGAAAAAGCCAAACCGCTGATTGAAGTTATTGCGGTTGCAGCGGCAGAACCTTCTCTTTTTTCCTTAACGGCAAACGCCGACATAAAGGCATAAATAAGTGTGAATACAAGAAATACGAAACCGACGGTTCTGTCTGCCTTTGTGCTGTTTGAAATCAAATTATGCACGGTAATGCTTACCGAAACCGCACCGCTGACTGTATTAAGTCCGAGAAGCACGCCATCTTTAACAAGAAACGGCTTGCCTTTGACGATTTTTGCACCCGGCATCATCAAATAAATCACAAAAGACGCAACGGCAAACGCAACCGCAAGCGGCAAAGCATAACCGTAGCCCATAAGATTGCGAAGCGAATATGCACATTTTGCAACACCGCCGATTGCAATCAAATGGAGTCCGTAACCTATAAACTGTGCAACATACCATTTTTTATTGTAGGTCATTGCAAACAATATAATTGCCAAAAGGCAAAAATATACGCTTGATACAGGCAAAAATGTTACATCTGCGGCGGCTTTGCCAAACCCCATCATATAAATCGCAACAACGGGCAAATATCCGCCGACAGCACCGAAAGCACACACAACCTGACTTTTGACCTGATTTGAAAGAATAACCGCTGCCGCAGTAATCAGCACGCATATTATAAATGTTACCTTTGCATTGTAAAGTTCAAATGCAAAAAAGCATGTTGCCGCCGCAGCATATAATGTTGCAACACCGCCGCTGATGAGCGTTGTGGAAAAGACTGTTTTTTCTTTTTTATAAAATAACTCGCCGACTGCAACAAGAACTATTCCGAGCAAGTAAATAAGTCCGCCCTTGAAAGCATCCGACATATGCACATAGGCAAATCTGCCGAGCATAATTATACCTATTATAAATAACAGGATACCGGCTTTGCCGAGAACATTAAGACCGATAAAACTTTCAATGCTTCGCTGTTTTGTTGCAGCCTGCTTTTCGGCTTCCGTAAGCGGAGCATTTTTATACGATTCACCGACTGCAAAATTTGTTTGCACGGCATTGTTAAATTCTGTGTTTTTGTATTCCTCAAGCCTTGCACGGCGAGCCTGCGTTTCTGCCCTGAGCGCTTTTAGATTGGCAAGAATATCGTCAAACTGCGAACTGCCGTAACCCTCGATTACCTTCACTGTATCATCAATACTTTTAATACAATTACGCTCATAATCATCAAGCACACTGCCTATGCCCAACTCTTTTTTGTAATACACTTTTTCAATACGATTTTGAACCGAAGAAAACGCAGACAGTTTTTCATCTGCCGCCTTGCTGAAAAGTGCCGCCTTTGTATTGTCGAGTGACTTTTTAAGGCTGTCGTTTTCCGCTTTCAAATTGCTTTCGGATTTTGCAAGTATATCTATTTTACTTTTAAGTTCTTCATTTTCACGATACACATCATCGGCAGAGATTGAGCGAGCCTCCGCCTTTACCGAATCAAGTATTGCCTGCTGGTCGTCAATGAGTTTGTTAAGTTTATCAATCTTCGATGACATATTGCTTCAGCTCCTTTCCGACGCTGTAAGATTCAGCCGTTACATAATCATAAAAATACAAATTATCTTCATTATCGGTAAAAAATTCGCCAAGTTCTATGAAGAGCAGTTCTTGGTATTGCTTTGAGCCGTCATATTCAAAATTAACCGTTACAACATACGGATTGTGCCCCAAAAATGCAGAAGTCTGCTTCTTATCAACAGGATAGCCTTTGTTTTGATAGAAAAGGCAAAATTCCTTTATAAACCCGGAGCCGTTTTGCTTATTAAATTCCTTATCGGAGAATTCCGAATTTGAAATATAATCCGAATATGCTATGGTTCGGTTTTCAAGGCTTACAGATTCAATATTATCATATTTAATATTATCCTTATCAACAGCTGTGTTAACATAAAAATATTTTTGGCGGCGAACCTCAAGAAGCACGCTGTCGGAAAACTCGTTGCACTTAATTACAACTTTTTCCTTTTTGCCGTTTTTGTCATAATAATCGGCATACTTGGTGTCGGGATAACAATCAGCGTCTTTGCCGGACAACAAGGAATATCTTTGATATTCGTCAGGCACAACAAAAGTTAAATCTGCAAATTCGATTTTTGTACCTTCACATCCTGCGTCCGTCACCTTGTTATTTATTTTTTCATCAGCATTAAAACCGAATGCAACAATTGAACAAACAACAATCCCCACCGCACACAACAAAAGAGCGACAATAAAAAATCTTTTACGCTTTTTATTCATTTTGCCAAGTTGAGATGACAACGAAGCATTTTCACTTTTCAATCGGTCAAGTTCCGATTTGTCAACAGCAGGTGATTCATTTTGCCCGGGCTGAAGTCCGATAAGCTCGTTACCGTCAATTCCCATGATTTCGGCAAGCTTAAGCATGGTTGAAAGTTTTGGCATTGATTCACCGTTTTCCCATTTTGAAACAGCTTTGTTAGACACTCCGAGCATATCTCCGAGTTCTTTTTGTGACAAACCTTTTTGCTTTCTTAATTCAACAATTCTGTTTGCAAATTCAAAATTATCCATTTTGTCACCTCCCATCCTTACATTACCAAATAAGCAGTCGAAAATCAATAACAATATGCTAAACAAACTATAAAATATGAATCTACTTTCGGTTCAATCCGTTCAAACATAAAAAAACGAGCCCGTGCGGACTCGTTTTTGTAAATTGTCAGAATAATTTAATCTGTGCGTTGCTGAGGTCGATTTCCGTATAATCAATCTCATCAAGCAATTTGAGAAACACCTTGTTATCAGACGGTGTAAGACTGATTTCGAGATTTTTACCGTCATTCATATAAATGGAATACTTATACGGATGCGACATCATATTGTTGAGATTTACACCTTTTTTATAAATTCTGCTGATGTTTTCGGTATTAACTATAACCTCATCATTTGTTGACACCTTGCCTAAATTAACATACATTTTTTCAACTTGGCGAAACCATACTTTCGCCTTTCCCCTTTTTATTGCGGAGAATTACCCCGCGATTTTTATCGTACCACATAAAATGTAATAAGTAAAGGATAATTACAGAAATTTATTCGGTTTGTTAATTTGCGGCAGGATGATAATTTGGCACTATTGCCATAAGCTTTTCACGAACATTTTCTTCATTAATATGTTTAAGTGATTCAAGCCATTTTTCAAAATGAGCGGAATCAAATTCCATAGGCTGATTTACAAAAATCTTTTCGTTGGCGGTACGCTTTCTCGTTTTCATTTCTTCAGACATGGAAAGTTCCTCATATAACTTTTCACCGGGACGAAGCCCCATAATTTCAATAGGAATTTCATTTTCGGTAAAGCCCGAAAGACGAATAAGATTTTTTGCAAGGTCCATAATTTTAACAGGTTCACCCATATCAAGAACAAAAACCTCGCCGCCCTCGGCAATTCCGCCTGCCTGACAAACAAGCTGTGCCGCCTCCGGAATAGTCATAAAGTAACGGGTAATATCGGGATGCGTAACCTTAACCGGTCCGCCGTGTGCGATTTGCTCCTTAAAAATCGGAACAACCGAGCCGTGAGAACCGAGCACATTGCCGAAACGAACTGCGGCATACTTTGTATTCTTGCTTTTATCGTTCATATACTGAACAATAATCTCGGTAATTCTCTTGGTGCAACCCATAACATTTGTAGGATTAACCGCCTTGTCGGTGGAAAGAATTACCATTTTGTTAACCTTGTATTCATCGGCAACAACAGCAACATTGTAAGTACCGAAAACATTGTTTTTTACCGCTTCGCAAGGGCTGTCCTCCATAAGCGGAACATGCTTGTGAGCCGCCGCATGGAAAACAACATCAGGATGAAATTCCTCCATAATTTCACGAAGTCTGTCTATATCTCTGACAGAGCCTATACAAACATTAATATCTATCAAATCGCCGTACTTTTCGTTAAGCTGATTTGCAAGTTCGAACGCACAATTTTCGTAAATATCAAAAATTACAATCTTTTTCGGAGTGTATCTTGCAACTTGATTACAGATTTCAGAACCGATTGAGCCGCCACCGCCCGTTACCAATACCGTTGCACCTACAAGATAACGACACGCTTTTTTGTCAAGCGTAATTTCGGGACGGGACAAAAGGTCGGTAATATCAACATTACGGATTTTTTTAGGGTTGCCGGCTTCAAACATTTCCTCTTGCGACGGGCTGGTTTTTACATTGCATTTGGTTTTCATTGCAATAGACAGGATTTCTTTTTGTCTTTCCTTTGAAGCGGACGGCAGACAAAGAATAATTGTGTCTATTCTGTATTTCTCTACCATTTCGGGAATAGACTCACAACTGCCCACAACATTTACACCGCTGATTTTTTTGTGGAATTTTGCCGGATTGTCGTCAACGGCAATTATCGGTCTGCCGTTTTTGTAATTATCATTTCTGAGCATTTCGATTACAAAATTGCCCATAAATCCGGCACCGACAATCATTACTCTCTCATTTTTTGAACTTTTTGCAATAATCTGTGACGGAATAATACGCATAATTCTGTAAGCCATGCGTATACCTGCTATACAAAAAACAAAGAAAAACCAGCAAAGCATATATGAATATATAGGCATTCTGCCACTAATTCCGATAATATCTTCAAACAAAACCCTATCGACAAATACAAGTGCCAAATCAATCACCGTGGCACTGACAAAGCTGCGTATGATTTCATCTACACCGGCAAAGCTCCACACGCTGTTGTAAAGCCCAAAAGCAAAATTTGAAACGATACATATAAACGCCAATATCACTATATGCCAAGCGGACATTACAATACTTGAATATGGACTGTGAAGTACAGTACCGTCCATAGTTATGTAGCAAGCCAAATAATTTGATGAAATGAGCAAAGTGACATCAAGAAAAGCAATAATCACCTTCCTTATAAATGCCGCAAATCTTTGCTCCTTAAATCTTTTCTCCGACATTCTGTTTTTCCTCCCGATTTTCATCTGACAGAAATCACTTATTTTCATCGTCTTTATCTTGTATTTTCTTTTGAACACATTTTCTGATTACAAATGCCAAAAGACCAAGAACTACCGTTGCGCCCGCAATCGCAAGCGGTACAAAATAATACTCGTTATTATTTTTCAGTTTTTGAATATTAATGCCTATTTCATTGAGCTTTTGCTCATTTGTTTTTTCAATATTCGAAGTTGATGTTGTAATTTCTTCAACATAATCGTTTGCCGTTTTTTGCCTTGTCACCTCGGCCGATGTTGACGAAACGGTAAAATCGCACTGCTTGTAAATCTCATCGTTTGCACAAACAACAACGGTTGCCGTACCTTCGCCTATAGCCTTGATTTCGCCGCCTTTTTCTATTTGAATAACGCCCTCTTCGTCACAAAAATAACCTACAACGGCAGTTGCGTTAAGCGGTTCAAGAGTGTATCCGAGTTCTACGCTGTCGCCAACCTCAAGATTTGTTGTTGAAGCGTAGATTTCCATATCCTGTGCAGGAACATTCTTGGACTTTGTTGTCTTTTGCTTTGTGTTTGTTTCAGGCTTAGCGGTTGTTGTTACTGTTGTGGTTACCTGAGTTGTCGTTGCCTTTTTTTCGGTGGTTTTCTGCTTTGTTGTTGCAGTTGTTTTAACAGTTGTGACTTTCTTCGTTGTTGTCACAACCTTTTTAGCAGTTGTCGGTTTCTTCGTTACAACCTTTTTTGTTGTAGTAACCTTTTTTGTTGTGATAACTTTTTTTGTGGTTGTTACCCTTTTTGTAGTAGTCTGTTTAACCGTACCTTTTTTTGCCAAAGAAGTATAATCGGGATTTCCGTAACCCATAATGGCGGAAATATTATTATACGGCTTTGAGCCTGTTGTTGTGTACTTCCTTGCCTTAACCTTACCCGAACAGTTGCCCTCTACGGTATAAACCGTGCTTCCGTCGATATAATCAACCAATCCTACATGCTGGCTTGAGCCGTTACCTGACCAGTCGAAAAATATCAAGTCGCCTTTTTTCGGAGTGTATCCGGATTCACGAGTGTGGTATCTGTCACGGTTTTTGTACCAACTAATCATAGAATTACAGTTGCCGCCACTCGGAACAATGTTTTTATACATTGCAACATCAAGATTATTGCCGGCTTTGTTAAAGCACCAAAGCACAAAGGTTGTACACCATCCGCCTTGGTAACCGTACCATTCGCCATACTTACAATATTTACTCGTACCTGTATATCCAACTTCACCGTTGGCAACATCAAGCACTTCGTTTTGCATATCGTGAACCGATGCGGCAAATGCGCTCATAGAAAACGATGTGCACATCATCACAGCAACAAGCAAAACAGATATTGCTTTAATAATTTTTTTCATAAATTCACCATTAAAAATATATAATTAGACATAAATTTATTTTTACCGTATTAATTATAACTGCACACTTGACAAAAATCAACCATATTTTTCATTATTTACAATTTGCATATTGATTTTTGATATTTGAAGGACTATAATATCACCGCATTGTATCCACAGAGAAAAATATCTTTCTCGGCTAAAGCGATTTTATGTGTTATTCGCAAGGCTTCGGAACAGTAGCAGAAAGGAAAATTGAATATGAAAAACACAAAAACACAAAAGATAGTGGGCATCGGTCTTTTCACCGCTATCGTAGTTGCCCTACAACTTCTTGCGTCATCTATCAAATTCGGACCGTTTTCAATCACATTGGTGCTTGCACCTATCGTTATCGGTGCTGCTCTTTACGGCATCGGTGCAGGAGCATGGCTCGGTGCCGCATTCGGCGTAAGCGTTCTTATCAGTGGTGATTCGGCAGCATTTATGACCATCAACCCGGCAGGAACAGTGGTTACCGTATTGCTCAAAGGTATACTTGCAGGCCTTGTTGCAGGATTGATTTACAAAGCACTTGAGAAAACGAACAAAACCGTTGCGGTTGTTTTGGCAGGTATTGCCTGTCCGATAGTAAACACAGGTATATTCCTTGCAGGTTGCTATCTTTTCTTCCAAGAATGGTTGGTTTCTGTATTCGGCACAACAGGTTTTGCAACCGTTGTAACCGGTCTTGTATCAGTTAACTTCGCCGTTGAACTCGGCATAAATATGGTTTTGGCTTCTGTTATTGTAAGAATTATCGACATCGGCAAAAAACAATTAAAGAAAAATTCATAAAACACAAATATGACTACATAAATACCGACTTCAAGCAGGTCGGTATTTTTTTATTGTGTAAAAGGGCAAATAATGTTATAATATAAACAATAAAATAAAAATCGGTGGAAAATATGAAACACGAAAACGAAAAAGACAGAGATTACAAAACAAATGACAACCTCGTCATCGGCAGAAACGCTGTGACAGAGCTTCTCAAAAGTGACAGAGAGGTTGAAAATGTGCTTATTGCAAAAGGCGAGCATGAAGGCTCAATCAACAGAATAATCGCTCTTTGCAAAGAAAAGAAAATCGTTATCAAAAATGTTGACAGAAAAAAGCTTGACTTTTTGGCTCCGGGCGGCAACCATCAGGGGGTTGTTGCAAATGTGCCGGCACACGAGTATTCAACAGTTGACGAAATACTTGCATATGCCGAAGAAAAAGGCGAAGCTCCGTTCATCATCATGTGTGACGAAATTGAGGACAGCCACAACCTCGGTGCAATCATCAGAACAGCCGAAGCTTGCGGTGCACACGGAATAATTATTCCAAAAAGACGAAATGTAGGTCTTAACTTTATCGTTGCAAAAACAAGCTGCGGAGCACTTGAATATATGAAAGTTGCAAGAGTGACAAACCTTGCATCAACCATTGACGAACTGAAAAAGAAAAACATTTGGGTTTATGCCGCAGATATGGATGGTCAGCGTTGGGACAAGACCGATTTTTCGGGCGGTGCGTGCCTTGTTGTGGGCAACGAGGGTGACGGAGTAGGCAGACTAATCAAAGAAAAATGCGATGTTACCGTCAGCTTGCCTATGCTTGGCAAAGTAAACAGCCTGAACGCATCTGTTGCGGCAGGCATATTGATGTACGAAATCGCAAGACAACGACTTGATAAGTAGGAGAAATAATGAGCGACAATAATCTTTCTATTGACGAAATCATTAAAAAAGCGGAACTAATCAAAGCACAGGCTGAACAGCAGTTAAAGGACGCCCAAAAGAATTTGGACGCAATGGCTCGTTCGGCCATTGACGAGGTTACGGTTGACAGCGAAGCGGTTATGAAAAAGGTGGAAGAACTCGGCGACGAAGAGGAAGACATCAAAGAATTCACTCCGTCAAAATCAAAAAAGACATCGGATAAAACAATCACCTTTCCAAAATTCAACAAAAAAAAGCAAGACAAATCCGATGACAATATGAAAGAGCATAATGCAGAAAATATCAAGATTATCGACAAAACCATCGTTATAGGCAGCGAGGAAGAAGACATTTTTGAAAAGCCGATTATTCCCGCAGACAAAACCCGTCCTGTTGTTTTAACTCCTAAAAACGAGAGTAAAAATCCGGACAGGTTGCAAGAAGTTCCTACAATCGTAGCAAGAGAAAATCTCGGCAAATATCTTGACGGCACAGATGACGATAACGAGGAAACCGGCATACAGATGTGCTTTGAAGGCTTTGACGACGAAACGGAAGAGGTGCCTACAATAGATGAAGAAGTTGCCGAAAAACTGCTTATCGAACAGCGAAAGGAAAAGGTAAACAAATTCAGACTTTTCGGACCCGACGAAACGGACCCGGAGCTTGGCGACAAGGAATTTGAAAAAACCGACTACAAAGCCAAGGACGACAGGCAGGCAATACTTACATCATTGTTGAATAAAAAAACAAAAGTCGGCATTCAAATAATTATTTCGATTACTTTATTTTTACTTTTGCTGTTAATGACAATATTCAAGGATACCGAATATCTGCCGCAGGCTATTGCAGAAAACAGCAAATATTTTATTACCGCCTCGGTGCTTTCAATTTTAACAATAGCGGCAAACTTTAATATATTTTTGCACGGCTTCAACTTTAAAAAAGGCATAAACACCGACTTTGCGGTTTCAATTCTCAGCTTAGCCGTTTCTGCACAAACAGTTGCATTTGCCTGTCACGAGGATTTATGGCTGAACAACGGCGTATTTCTCGGCTCTGCCCTTGCATTTGCATATGTTTTGGCTTTGCTCGGCAAACGACAGATACTTGTAAGAATAATTGACAATTTTGATTTTATCATCAACAGCGGTGAAACATACTGCCTTGAAAATATTGCAAATGTGCTTGATGTAAAAGTACTCTGCCGAGGTAACATCGACGAAGAGGACGCAATAATAAAAACAAGCGTAAAAACCGACTTGCCGACTAACTTTATGGAAATAAGCTGCAAAAGTGAACCGTCGGACAAAATTGCAAGAGCTGTCACTCCTATTGCACTTTTAATGAGTGCTTTGCTTCTTGTTATCGTGGGATTAAAGGACAATTTTGCAACCGGAATAAACGTTGCCGTATGTGCACTTACGATTTCAACTCCCGTATCGCTTTTATACATTATGAACGGAGTTTTAACCGATATATCGGCGGAACTTGACAAATACGGTGCAAGAGTGTGCGGCTTTGAAGGTGCTAAAATGGCAGCTTCTACCGATGCGGTTGTGCTTGAAGCTGCAAATCTTTTCGGCACACACGGATGTGATTTGCACGGAATCAAGGTGTTTAACAACACAAAAATAGACGATGCAATTATTTATGCGGCGGCTGTTATAATCAAAACCAAAAGTCCGCTTGCACATGTTTTTGACGATGTAATTATAGGCAAGCAATCGATTTTGCCAAAGGTTGACAGCGTTCAATACGAAGAACAGATGGGCACATCTGCTTGGGTATATCACCAAAAGGTACTTGTAGGCAACAGAAACCTACTGATAAACCACGGTGTAAATGTGCCTAAAATCAGCTTTGAACAAAAATACACACGCCGAAACAGAAAGGCTCTTTACCTTGCTGTTGACGGTAAAATTATGGCAATGTTTGTTGTTTCGTACAGTGCCGACCCCGATTTGAAGAGAGAACTTATAAAGCTTGAAAAAACGGGAATCACACTCATAGTAAAGAGCAGTGACCCATATATTAACGAAGAAAGCCTTGCAAATTTATTTGATCTTCCAAGGGGATACATAAGGGTTATGAACCGTCAAGCGGCAAGAGTATTTGAAAAATATTCTGATATGCAAGTAGAAAAATCTCCGGCATATGTTGTGCACAACGGAACCGCAAAGGGTCTTATCTCCTCAATGAGAGGTGCACTAAGCATTATATCATCAAAAAAGCTTATCGGATTTTTAACATCATTCGGCTGTGCATTTGGGTTTGCAACAGTAGCACTGCTGGGCATTATAGGATGGTATACCCAAATTACCGACACGGCAATCATTATCAGTCAGGCGATATGGGGCATATTTATCATTGCTGTTTCAAAATTAAAACGAATAAGCTTTTAACAAATATTGACAATACAAACAATAATGAATATAATAAAAACACAAATTATAAAATATAAAGGTAGATAGCCTATGAGTTTCAGAATAATTGCAGACAGCTGCTGCGACAAAACCGAAAGAATGAAAGATTGGGACAACATCACATTTGTTCCGTTAACGCTCTGTATTGACGACTACACCATACAAGATGATGAGAATTTTGACCAAAACGACTTCATAAGAAGAGTGCTTGAATCAAAGAATGTTCCAAAAACAGCATGTCCGTCACCGGAAGCATTTGCAAGTGCAATGGATTGTGACGAGGACGACATTTATGTTTTAACAATTACAGACAAACTTTCGGGTACATACAACAGTGCAATTCAGGGCAAAATGCTTTTTGAAGAAGAACACCCGGGCAAAAATGTTCATGTATTCAATTCTCTTGCAACATCAGGACTTGAAAGCCTGATTGCAGAAAAAATCAAGGAACTCGGCGACAACGGTGCAGATTTTGAGACAATAGTTTCCACTGTTGAAGATTTTATTGTTAACCACACAGCACTTTATTTTTGTCTTGAGTCGCTTGATGTTCTCAATCAAAACGGCAGACTTTACGCTATGGCTGCAACAATCCTCAAAAAGATTAAACTCAAATTAATCTGCGAAAGAACACAAGAGGGTTCTGTAAAACTTGCAGGTCAGGAATTCAGCTCAAACAGAGCACTTATTAAAATGGCAACCATCATAGCAGGTGAAGTTAAGGATAAAAATCCGAGCGAGCAAAGAATCATTCTTTCTCATGTATGCTGTGAGGACAAGGCAAAACTTGTTGCAGAAAAACTTGAATGTGCCGGCTTTGGTTCGGTTGAAATCGTTAAGGCAAGCGGGCTCAACTCTGTTTACGCCGCAAACGGCGGTCTTATCGTTTCATTTACAAAATAATGCAAAATCCCCTGTCGTCTGTTCGGCAGGGATATTTTTTAACTATGAGAATAATTAACTTTAACATAACTGAAAAAGACAGCGGCAAACAAATAAAAACTTTTTTGAGAGAATTCGGCGTATCTTCATCACTTTTAACAAAACTCAAGCACACCGAAAACGGAATAACAAAAAACGGTGTTTTTGCAAAAACGATAGAAGAATTGTCAACCGACGACACTCTTACAATAAAAATCGAAAATTCGGGTCACATTGCACGACCGATGTGCATTGATATTGAAATTCCTTATGAAGACGAGGACATAATCGTGTTGAACAAGCCTCCGCTTATGCCGGTGCATGAAAGCAGAAATCACATCGGCGACACACTTTCAAATTTTGTGGCATATCACTGCGGAGAAGATATGGCTTTCAGGGCTGTGTATCGACTCGACCGTGACACAAGCGGACTTGTGCTTGTTGCGAAAAACGAACTTGCCGCCGCCAAACTTGCCGGCAAAATCAAAAAAGATTACTATGCCGTTGTAGACGGAATTATAAAAAACGACGGAATTGTTGACGCTCCTATTGCACGATGCGGTGACAGCATCATAAAACGCAAGGTTGATGAAAATGGAGAAAAAGCAATTACCGAATACCTCCCTGTTAAATCAAGCAACAACCGAACACTTGTTAAATTTAATCTTAAAACAGGCAGAACACACCAAATCAGAGTGCATATGGAGCATATCGGACACAGCCTGCTCGGTGACAGCTTATACGGCGGCAACTGTTCCGACATAAGCAGACAAGCTTTACACTGTAAAGACATTTACTTTACACATCCGATAACAGAAAAAGCTATGCACATTTCGTGTGACTTTCCCGAAGATATAAAAAATCTTGTATAATTTGAAATTCAATATGGAAAAAGCATACCAAATGTGGTAAAATAGCATTAATTTAGTATACACGGAGGGATAAGTATGAAAATCAATCCAAGTGCCGACATTGACTACAATATCTTAAAGGAAGGTATTTACCTTTACAAAATCAATGACGACATCACAACATATGACATCAGAATGAAAGCACCGAACAAAGAGCAAGTGCTTACAAATTCTGCTCTTCATACCATAGAGCACATAGTGAACACTTATCTTGAAACGGTTGAATTTGCAGACAATATTATTTTCTTTGGTCCTATGGGCAGCAGAACGGGATTTTACCTGCTCACAAAAAATTTGAGCGACAAATATTCAATTGAACTCATCAAAAATGCCTTTAACTATGTTGCGGAATTTTGGGGCAGAATACCAAACGCTTCGCCTAACGAATGCGGCAACTGCCTTGAGCATAATCTTCCGCAGGCAAAAGAAGAAGCAAAGCACTTTTTAAATGTAATAAAGGACTGGACAAAGGACGACCTTGCATATCCTGTTGCACCGCCTAAAGAAGATGACGATTCAATAGAATAATCCTGTTGACTAACTTTTAAAGTTATGATAGTATACAACTTAGTCGAAAGGCTAATAATAAAATATTGAAAGGAAGTTATTAAATATGGAAATTACAAAGCAAACAACCATGGGCGATATGATTGAATATGACAGAGGAATTGCCGTTATTCTTATGGAAGCCGGTATGCACTGTGTAGGTTGCCCTGCATCAATCGGCGAGTCACTTGAGGAGGCTTGTCAGGTTCACGGCCTTGACAGCGACAAGGTACTCAAGGATATTCAAGATTATTTAGCAAATAAAGATGAAAAATAAAAAAACTTTTTGCATAATTATTGCAATAATTATTGTCATTGCAGCTCTTATTGCAATAATGTATGCAGTTAATTCCAAGCCAAACACCGACTCCGTAAGTGAGCAAACAACGGTTAATGTAACAAATACAACTATCCCGGCAACCGCTCCTACCGAAGTTACGGTAAAAGATGAAAGCACGGTTAAACCTACAAAAAACGGCAAAGCCAACGCAGTGCCTAATGCCGTTCAGGGTAAATATTGGTATCTTTATGATGATGAAAAGCTGACGGTCTATGTTTTTGAATTTGACAAAAACAATCAAGTAAACCTCGCATTTTTCGGCAAAGAAACAATTGAAGGACTTGACGCCGAATATACAAAGGGATACAGCGTATATTACTACAATGACGGCAAAGTTACAATAAAAGATTTGCCGGACGAATTCCCTATTTCATCATTTTCGTTTGAAATAAAGAACGGCAAGGTTATGCAAGGCAAAACAGAGCTTGAAGCCATGGACGACTTAAGCCTTGACAATGCTTTGCGACATTTTGTATAAATTTAAATCGGTTTAAACTCCCTGTGTTTTGTCCATAATACTATTAAAAAATCCCTCTTGATGCAGAATATACATCAGGAGGGAATTTTTATTTCAAAGGGTTATTGTTTTCATTTGTGCCGTCCTTAATTGCCGAGTAATCGCCTGCGTTATTCAAATGTTGACGGTCCATATTTACAGCAATTCATAAACTGCTTGATTTTTTTAATCTCAAGCCTCGTACTTTACCCTTTCGCCCGTTAAAAACGACAAATCACCTGTAAGTTCAAAGGTATCTTTATTTTCAAAAAAGCCTTGTATTATAAAGATTGCTTCGGGTTTTGCATTTTCAAACAAATCGGCAAAACTTTCCTTTCTCGCAACGCTTTTATTATACGGCGAGTACCAGATACCGTGTCTGTTGTTGGCAAACTTTGCGGCATATTGCATATCGTCAACTCTGAACATAGAGGACGGCTTGAAATTCTTTGTGAACGGCGAAGCAAAAGTCTCGGCAGGCTTCAGCACCTTGCAGATTTTATCGTTTGGGTCAAAGGTGACCTTTTGAATATATTTCAAATCGTCTATCGCCTGCTCGGCATCAAATTGACTGACGAAATTTTCCGTTGAATTCGACACAAAAAAGCTGATGATTTTTGCACAATGCGTGCGTGTTAAGTCTGTATAATTAAGAGTTTTTGAAGTGTCAAACGACGCAGGATTTTGCACGCCTAATTTCTTAAACAGCAAATAAGAATCAAGTGCAAACTCTGCCATATTGTGAGCCGTAAATGTGTGAATATCGGGATAAAGCTCCTTAAATCTGTATTGCATAAAATACACATACGGATGGCAAACCCTGTCAAGAGCATAGTGAAGAATAAAGCCTACGGCATAAGATTTTGCAATATCGTCATCGGGATGTTGATTTACATAATCACGCAAAGCGTCAAACTGAACACTCGGCTTTGCCCTGTGCAAAACAGAACCGACTTTACGCAAACTTTTTCCGCACATCCACGGCAGAATTCTGTGGTCGTAAAATATATCGGGACCCTGAGTGCCGATATATACCGCCTGTTCGTCAAGGGCAAAATCGACATTGCTTTTAATTTTTTCCATAAGTTCATACGCAAACAAATAATGAGTTGAGTAAGCCGGCATAACATCACCTTTTCCTTTGATAATATTATAAACCATTTAATGTTTAAGAACAAGGAAAAATGCACAGACTGTCGATAAAGCCCCTGAACCACGCCAAAAGTGCCACAAACATCGAATTTGTGGCACTTTTGGCATTTTTTATTAATATTGTTAAATTGTCAACCCAAGCTTATTTTATCTATTGCTTCAAGTTCTTCAACAGTAAACGAAGTGTTTTGAATAGCTTTGATATTATCAAGAATTTGTGACGGCTTTGATGCTCCGATTAAAACAGAAGCTACCGCACCGTCCTTGAGCACCCACGCAAGAGCTGTTTCGGCAAGAGTTTGACCTCTTTGCTCTGCGATTTTTGACAATGCTTTGATTTTTGCAATTTTTTCATCGGTTATAGCCGACTGCTTCAAAAATCTGCTGTCTTTTGCAGCCCTGCTGTCGATTGGGATGCCGTTTAAATACCTGTTTGTGAGAAGCCCCTGTGCAAGAGGACTGAAAGCAATTATGCCTTTTTTGAGTTCAAGCGCAGTTTGCTTTAAACCATTATTTTCTATGGTTCTGTCAAAAATCGAATATCTGTTTTGATTGATGACAAACGGGCATTTGAGTTCGGTAAGTATTTTGCACGCCTTTTTCAAATTTTCGCCGTCGTAATTTGAAACACCGACATAAAGGGCCTTGCCGCTTTGAACCGCCGTTGCAAGTGCACCCATGGTTTCTTCAAGCGGAGTTTCGGGATCAAGACAATGATGATAAAAAATATCCACATAATCAAGACCCATACGCTGCAAACTTTGGTCAAGACTTGCAAGAAGATATTTGCGACTGCCGTTTCTGCAACCGTAAGGTCCCTGCCACATCTCATAGCCTGCCTTGGTACTGATTATCATTTCATCACGGTAAGCCTTCATTTCCTGATTTAAGATTTTGCCAAAATTTTTCTCGGCACTTCCCGGTTCGGGACCGTAATTATTCGCAAGGTCAAAGTGGGTAATACCGTTATCAAAAGCGGTAAAGCACAAATCTTTCATATTTGAATAAAGGCAATTATCGCCGAAATTATGCCAAAATCCGAGTGACACGGCAGGGAGTTTTAATCCGCTGTTGCCGCATCTGTTATAAACCATAGTATCGTATCTTTTTTCACTTGCTGTATACATATAACCGTTCTCCGTTAATTATTTCTTTGCCCAACCCGAATACAAAGTTAAGCTGTCGCTGACTGTGTCTTTGTTGACATCAAACCGATTTGTGCAATCCTTATCGGTGTACCATCCGGTAAAGGTGTAACCCTCTTTTACCGGATTTTCATCCACATCGACAAGTTGACCGTACATAACCTTTTGATCGTCTATTTGAGAGCCGCCGTCTGTATTGAATGTGACAGTGAAGCCTGCATGACTTACCGCAAAAATCATACAGGCGATAAGAACGATAATACCTATAAGAATGAGCTTGTCGGCGGTTTTTACCGACATTTTGACATTTCGGTAAAGTCCTCCGGGCTTTCTTTCCGTATTCAGGTTCATTGTATTGTTTTCATTCATATTTTTCACTGCCTTTCAGGGGGATTTATAACGCTTGCTTTGACACAGACAAAACTGTTCTCCACAAGATTTTAACAAATAATTTATCTGCGTGCAAGATATTTACGCATATCAATTGCACAAGCCACGAGAATGATTACACCCTTGATGATGTAAAGCATATTTGCCGATACCGAGAGGAAATTAAGTCCTGCAAAGATAATCTGCAAAAGAAGTACGCCGATTACGATACCGCTGATTTTACCTGTACCGCCTACAAACGATACACCGCCGATTACGCAAGCCGCAATGGCATCGCATTCGTAGTTAAGACCTGTATTTGCCGAACAGGAAGCGATACGAGCACCTTCAATAAAGCCCGTAATACCGTACATAACGCCTGCAAGAACAAATACCATAAGTATTGTCATAAACACATTTACGCCGGAAACCCTTGCGGCTTCCTCGTTTGAACCTACTGCAAACATATTTTTGCCGAACTTTGTTTTGTTCCAGATAACCCACATAACAGCAGTTAAAATTACCGAATAAAGAACATACTTAGGAATTGCAACACCGCCGATTGTAAAGAGCGTGCCTGTGATAAAGTTTGTGTATGACGCATCAAGACCCGAAAGAGTTTGACCGTTGTTGCCGCCTATCATAAGGTACATAAGAACAGTACCGAAAACGATAAGCTGAGTTGAAAGAGTAACGATAAACGGATGAAGCTTGAACTTTGCTACAAAGAATCCGTTTACAAGACCTACAACCGCACCGATTGCGATAACCGCAAGAAATACCACGAAAAGCGGCATTGTGTTGAGGTTAGGGAACATTTTGTTTGCATAGCCCGTCATCTGCAAAAGCGAAGCCGCAACGCAAGCGGTAAGACCTACGCATCGACCTGCGGAAATATCCGTACCGGTAAGTACAATACATCCTGCGATACCGAGAGCTATAGGAAGTTTTGCGGCAGTGAGCGAAACAATGTTTACTATTGACGAAACGCTCAAGAATGCCGGAACCTTAATTGCTATAAAAACTACTGCAATAGCAATAATGATGTACATTGCATTGTTAAAAAGCAAATCCGTGATTAATCTTTTTTTGTCGTCCTTGTCTGCCGCCTTGAACTTTTCAATCCAAACGGAAGCACGGGAACGCTTAACTTTTTTTACACTTGTGTCAGCCATAATGAAATCCTCCTTAGACATATTTTGCTGCAAGAGTCATAATTTCTTCCTGATTTGTTGTCTTTGCGTCAACTTCACCCGAAAGTCTGCCGCCGGACATAACAAGAATTTTATCACATACGCCCAAAAGCTCTGCCATTTCGGAAGAAACCATAATGACTGTTTTGCCTTTTTTTGCAAGGTCAAGAATAAGCTGATAAATTTCGTATTTTGCACCTACATCGATACCTCTTGTCGGCTCATCGAGAAGAAGAACGGTAGGGTCGGTCAACAGCCATCTTGCAAGGATAACCTTTTGTTGATTACCGCCCGAAAGAGAGCTGATTTTAGTTTCCTGATTAGGAGTTTTAACTCTGAGAGATTTTATATATTCATCGGTTGTGTCCTTCATTTTCTTTTTGTTAAGGAACGGACCTGTTTGGTATTTTTTAAGGCTTGAAATTGTTGTGTTTTCTCTGATATTAAGAATGCCGAAAATACCCGTTGCCCGTCGTTCCTCAGTTAAAAGGGCAAAGCCGTTTTTGATTGATTCGTGCGGATTGCGGTTTTTAACCTCTTTGCCGTTAAGCGTGATTTTGCCGCTTTTTTTGGTTGTAATGCCAAAGATTTGCTCAAGCAGTTCCGTTCTGCCGGAGCCGTCAAGTCCCGCAATTCCAAGGATTTCTCCCCTGTTTGCTTCAAACGAAACATCGGTGAGATTTGTATATTCTCCGCTTAAATTTTCAACTTTAAGCAGAACATCGCCGATTTTGTTATCCTTTTCAGGATAACGGTTTGTAAGTTCACGGCCTACCATAAGTTTGATAATCTCGTCCATGGTAAGCTCGCTTGCCGGCTTGGTTGCTATCCACTTGCCGTCACGCATAATTGTTACTTCATCACTTATACGCAAAATCTCTTCCATCTTATGAGAAATGTAAATAATGCCGCAGCCTCTGTCACGAAGCATATTGATAATACGGAAAAGGTGTTCAACCTCTTCTTCGGTAAGCGACGAGGTCGGCTCATCAAAAACAATAATTTTTGAATTATAGGAAACCGCCTTGGCAATTTCTACCATCTGCCTTTGCGAAACCGACATGGTGCTCATAACCGTTTTCGGGTCAACATTA
Organism: uncultured Eubacterium sp.; assembly: GCA_900539325.1. GTDB lineage: Bacteria > Bacillota > Clostridia > Oscillospirales > Acutalibacteraceae > Eubacterium_R. Next base: position 8,726 of record UQCC01000012.1, on the reverse strand, counting down.
ATATCAAGATCTTCAAAAACTTTCATTGTTTCATCGTACATTTTCTTTTCGCTTGTAAAAGGCAAAAAGTTTGAAACCTTTGGAAATCTTCCGAGCCACATATTATCCATAACATTACGCTTGAGGGCTTGGTTAAGCTCCTGATGCACCATTGCAACACCGTTTTCAAGAGCTTCCTTGCTGTTTTTGTAATTAACCTCTTTGCCATCTACATAAATGTGACCGTTATCTTTGCTGTAAACACCGAAAAGACATTTCATAAGCGTTGATTTGCCTGCACCGTTTTCGCCCATAAGAGCGTGAACCGTGCCTTTTTTAACAGTAAGCTGTGCATGGTCAAGTGCCTTAACGCCGGGAAAAGTCTTTTCTATATCAACCATTTTTAACAATATATCTTTGTCAGTCGCAGCATCGGATTTTTTTAAGTTTTCTTGCATATCTCTTCTCTCCTATCTGCTGAATATGACGGTTGAGGCATACGCCCCAACCGTAACTGTCTTTGCAATAATTTTATATTACTCTGCCGAATCTGCTGTGTAAGCCGAGTAAGGAATGTTAACTCTCCATGTGCCTACAACATTTGCTGTGTCGATACCTTCAAGTGCTGTTTTCTCATTGAGGTAATTTGACATAATCGTTGTAATTGCCGAAGCCATACCCTGAGCGTCCTGCTTGATTGTACCTACCATTGAACCTGACTTGATAGCCGATTTAGCTGCGTCTGTTGCGTCAACGCCGAATACAGGAATAACTGTTTTGCCTTCTTTGTTATAGCCTGCTGTTTGAAGTGCGGATACTGCACCCAAAGCCATTTCGTCATTGTTTGCGATAACAAGTTCAATCATATTTTTGTTTGATTCTGTATACTGAGCAAGTGCTGTGCTCATATAGTTTGTAGCGGCTGCGGATGACCACAAACCGTCCTGGTCAACAAGGTACTTGTTCTTGTTTGCCGAATCGTAAAATTCGAGTGCCGGCTTGCCTGCCTTTTCAAGAACAGCATCAGCATCCTCAACACCGTACTTTGTGCGGGCGATAGCTTCCATGTTGCCCTCTTGACCCTTAAACATTACATAACTGATTTTGCCGTCACCGTTAAGGTCAAGTTTGTCATAATTATTTACAAGATATTCGCCAATCATCTGACCCTGCATATGACCTGCCTGCTCGTAGTCTGTACCTACGAATACGCATTTGTCGTAGCTTTCGATAACCGATTGGTCAACCGAACGATTAAAGAAAATTACAGGAACATTTTGTGCCTTTGCAAGATTGATAATGTTTTGAGCCGCATCGTTTGAACCGGTGTCAACTACATTAACAATAAGCAATGACGAACCTTTTGCAAGTGCTGTTTGAACCTGCTCGGTTTGTGTTGTTTGGTTGCCGTTTGCATCATAATCGTTGTATGTGTAACCGCCGTCTTTTAAAATTTTATCCATTGATGAGCGTACCGTTGAAATATACGCATCACTGAACGTGTAGTAAAATACGGAAATTTCACCCTTGTTTGATGCCTTTTTGGTTTCGGTACCACCGTCGCTCTTGTTTGATGAGCATGCGGCAAAACCTACAACCATAACAACCGCTAATAATAATGCCAACAATTTTTTCATCTTTTTCATAAAGACTACCTCCTTAAAAATTTATTGTTAAGTCATTTAGCATCTTCATTATATCTGTGGGGCAAGGAAAACTGAATACAAAATTTTATTCAAACTGTATAAAAATTTATCATTTTTTCAATTTATTATGTTTATATTGTAAACATTACCAAAAAAATAAAGCCCGTATACATTGTTAGAAACGCATACAGGCTTTATACTGATTTATTTAATTATTTTCATTATTAAAGCTGAAAAGGATTTTTTGAATATCGGGAGAAAACATATTTTTACGATTTACAACATAGGTATCCGTTTCGATTTCTCCGTCGGTTTTGACATTGTCTAATAGAAATTCGGCGGCTTTTGATACCGAAAGATAGCCCATGGAAAACGGATTTTGAACAATCAGCGTATCAATTTCTCCGGTTTCAAGCATACCTACGCAATTTACATTGCTGTCAAATCCTATGCCGAAAACCTCATTTTTCAAATTCAATTCCTTTATGGCATAGCCTACACCGAGGGTTGACCATTCGTTAAACCCTATAAGCACATTAATGCCCTTATTTTCTTCAATAAGTTGCTTTGCACCCAATGTTGCACTTTCGGCATTTGATTCAACATTGACCGAGGCAACAACCTTTGCATTTTTTACCTTGTCTATATAATCGGTAAAGCCTTTTAAACGCTGTTTGCCGTTTTCGGTATTTTCGCCGTAATTGACTATGCCTATATTAACAGACTTTTCATTTTTGCAAAGTTCAATCGCCTGCTCAGCCGCCTTTTTGCCTGCCGAAACATTATCCGTACCGATAAACAGTTCCTTGCCGTTTGCATCAACATCACTGTCAACCGTAATTACTTTTATACCTTTGTCAATCGCCTTTTGAACCGCCGGAGCATTTTTTTCGTAATCAATGGCTGAAAGAACTATTGCACCCACATTTTTTGAAACAGCGTTTTCAATCATTTCGTTTTGGCTCTCGTAATCTTCTTCGCTGTCGGGTCCCTCAAATGTAATATCTATATTGTATTCGGTTGCGGCAGAAAAAGCGCCGTTTTTCACATCATTCCAAAAATCGGAATCGCTGCCCTTTGTTATCACGGCAACGGTTTTACTTTTTGACGACAGATTACTGCCCGTACAGCCTGCAAAGCAGAAAACAAGAGAAAGTACAACGGCAAAAGCAACAAGTGTTTTTTTAATATTCATTTTCGTGTCCTTTCTCTATTTTAGGTATTTTGATTGTTACGGTTGTGCCTACATCAAGTTCACTGTCTATCGTAATTCCGTATTCCTCGCCAAAATATATTTTCAAACGGTCATCAACATTTTTAACTCCGATACCCTTTGAATCGCTCCTGCCTTTTTGAAGAACCGCCTTGCATTGCTCCTCGGTCATACCGAGTCCGTTATCCTTGACGATAATTGCAATGTCCTTGCCTCGGCGTTCAACGATAATCTTAATTTCGCCCTCATCAACCATTCGGTCAAGTCCGTGATAAATAGCATTTTCAATAAACGGCTGAATGGTAATTTTGTTGCACATACAGTCCAAAACACTTTTGTCAACATCAAAGGAATAAGTAAACTGATTTTTGTATCTGTAACTTTGAATGATAAGATAGCTTTCGGCATGTTTGAGTTCATCGCTAATTGCAATAAACTCGTTGCCGTGGCTGATGCTTATTCTGAAAAGTTTTGCAAGTGCACCCACCATTTTAACTGCATCTTTGCTGTTGTCCTGCTCGCACATCCATTGAATTGAATCAAGAGTATTATAAAGGAAGTGCGGATTGATTTGTGCCTGCAAAGCCTTGAGTTCGGTTTTTCTGAGCACAATTTCCTCATTGTGCACTTTTTCCACAAGTGACTGAATCATAAGCACCATATGTTCAAATGATGTTGACAGAGTTTGAAATTCGGCAACATTGCTCATATCGGCTTTATATTCAAAAGTTTCCGCCTGCTTTTCAAACTTTTGCATAGAGGCAACAAGCCGTCTTACAGGACGGGTTACGGTTCTTGAAAGGAGGAAATAAATAACCGCAGACATAAAAGCACTGAAAAGAAGCGCAAATATCAATCCTACAATAACCTGACTTTTGACAGCCTGTGTAATTTCATCGTTAAAGCTGACGCCGACTATTTTCCAATTACAGGAATCGAGCGACGAAATATTATAAATATTATCCTTTTTTCTGTGTATTCCGTCCGAAAGCTCTGATATTTCAAAGGTATTTTCCTCTTTGAGTCCCGAAAAGAGCATTTGCTGTTGAGGGTGATATATAATTTGACCTTTTGAGTTGACTATATAACAATATCCCCTTTGACCGATACTCACCTTGTCTATATATTTTGCGATTGACGAAAACTTAAAATCAATCGCAACAAACACCTGCTGTGAAAAAAGATTTGAATACTCTTTTTTTGCAATGGTAACAACCCACGGATATTTGTTTTGATAAAGCGTGTTTACATGCGGTTGACTGATTGCATAGCCGTCCTTAAGGTTTAAATAAACCGACTTGTCAAACGACAAATCCGTCAAGCCGTCTTTTATGTTTTCATCTGTATTATTCCCGTTAGAGAGCACATTGCCCTGCATATCGTAAACGCTCACGCAATATATATCATCTTCAAGCCTTGCTGCAGTTGATATTACCTTTTGAAGTGATGCGGCATCGTTGCATTTATCGGTTTCAATACAAAGATTGTCAAGTTTGCTTTTTATTGAAAAAATATAGTTTGACACCGTTTCATCAGCCTGTGCCACCGACTGCTTGCTTGTAACATACGCAGAACTGAACATTGAATTTTTATAAGACACGCTGAAAAACAATGTTGAAGCAAGAGTTGAAAAAATAACCCCGAAAATAACAATCGCAATAATCAATACCGAAAGTTTTGTTTTGCTGTGTTTAAACATTGCCTCCTCCTAAATGTTCTTCTCTGTACTTATTAGGTGACATACCAAAATATTTTTTGAAGCAGTAGCTGAAATAATGTTGATCACTGTAACCGCATTTTTGCGAAACTTCAAATATTTTCATAGAAGTGCACAAAAGCAAATCGCTTGCCGCTTTCATTCTTCGCTCCGTTACAAGTGCAACAAAATTTTGAGATTTTGTTTTCTTGATAAGTGCACTCAAATAGTTTGGACTTACGCCCAATTTTTCGCTTGCGTCGGTAAGTGACAAATCCTCATTCATATATTCGTCATTAATGATTTGAAGTGCTCTGTCGCAAATTGCCTCACTCTCGTGCCTTTGAGAACGCGAAATAATATCCCTTGCGTCAAGGCAAAGCGAAATTAATTCTTTTTTGTACTGCCCGTTAAAATCAAATGACAAACGGGATGTAAAGAAGTTGTTTGATGTAAAAAGTTCCGACAAAGCGTCACTGTCCGACAAAACGCTCACGCACCTGTGTGCCGTTGCAAGTATTTGAACAATCAAATAATCCAAGCTGTCCCTGCTTTTTTCGGACAGCATATCTTCAAGAAAAGCACTGATTTCGTTTTTATTGCCGACCTTTAAAAGCTGTTCAAGCTTATACACCGATTTTTCCACATTTTCAAGTTCAAAGCTGCTTTTTCGTTCTTGGTCATTAATAAATCTGATATCACCGGCACCGTCGGAGGTGTACCGCCTTGCCGTAATTGCCTGCGTGCATGCAAGCGATAAAAGTGCCGGACTGTCAACAGTTTGACTGATACCTATTGTGCATTTTTGATTAAAAAGCTTTTTTGCACTTTGCACAAGTTCAATAACAGGCAGGCGAAGTTTTGTTGACATTGCCTCCGGCTCACTTGTAACAAGAGTGACTATTCTGCCGTTAACCAAAAAACTTTCGCACAAAGCATATTTGCCGACAATGCTGTTTACAAAATCAATATGGTGAGCCTCGGTGCGATTTTCACCCGTAAAGGTTTTAAATTTTGAAACAACGATGCTGTAGCAATCATTGTCACCTACAATAAGTCCAAGCTGTTTTGCACTGTTGTTGAGTTCTTCTTCGGTGTAAATATCCTCACCGGTGCCGAGAAGCAAAGGCAAAAGAAATTCTGTTTTTTTAAGTCTTAATTCAATTTCTTCGTTTGAAAAGCCGGATTTAAGCCGTTCAAACTCGGCGTCCATTTCAACCTTGATTTTTTCAAGTTCCTCAGTAAGTTCACTTGCGGAAATAGGCTTTAAAAGATAACGGATAACATTGTATTTAAACGCTTCCTGAGCATATTCAAAATCATCATATCCGCTCAAAATAACGAGCTTTGTGGCAGGGCGTATTTCTCTTGCCTTGCGTGCAAGCTCAAGACCTGTCATAAGCGGCATTTTTATATCGGTTAAAATCAAATCGGGCTCAAGCTTTTCAAGAAGTTCAAGTGCCTCAATTCCGTTTTCGGCATCACCCGCAACGCTGAAGCCTGCCTGTTCCCAATTTATGCTTTTTATAATTGCCTCTCTTTGGCGGATTTCATCATCAACAACAAGAACACTGTACATAATTCATTTATCCTCTCATTATAAACAAATATTTATGTATAACTATTCAAATTTATTATATTAAAACTTTTACCGTTTATCAAGTAGAATTATCTTTTCAATTTTGTCTTATTATGTTAAAATTAATTTGAATATCAAAATTGAGGTATTACAAATGTATTTTGAATACGGGAAAAAAGAAATTGAATATCTTAAATCCAAGGACAAACGCCTTGCGGAAGTTATAGACAAAATCGGCATGATAGAGCGTAAGGTTGACAGCGACCTTTTTTCATCGGTTGTTCATCATATCGTCGGTCAGCAAATTTCAACAAAAGCACAGGAAACCGTTTGGCAAAGAATGAAAGACGCATTAGGCACGGTAAATGCGTCTATAATACTCGATGCCGGAGCAGACAAATTGCAATCGTTTGGAATATCATACAGAAAAGCCGAATACATCACCGACTTTGCAAGCAAAATAAATGACGGCAGTTTTGATATAAATGCAGTTGAAAATATGAGCGATGAAGAAGCAATCAAAGAACTGTCATCACTCAAAGGCATCGGCGTTTGGACGGCGGAAATGATTTTGCTGTTTTGTATGCAAAGACCGAATATTTTAAGTTTTGATGATTTGGCAATACAACGAGGTATGCGAATGGTGTACCATCACAGAAAAATCGACCGCAAACTGTTTGAAAAATACCGCCGCAGATTAAGCCCTTATTGCAGCGTGGCAAGCCTGTATTTTTGGGCTGTATCGGGCGGAGCAATCCCCGAAATGAAAGATTACGCATCTAAAAATAAATAAGAAAAAAAATAAAAATAGCGAAGCAGATGTTTATCTACTTCGCTATTTTGGTACGCCGGAAGGGACTCGAACCCCCGACCTACTGGTTCGTAGCCAGTCACTCTATCCAGCTGAGCTACCGGCGCATATGCAAGTGTTTTTCACTTGCGCAAATTACTATAACACATTGCACAATAAAAAGCAAGTGTTTTTTTACAAAATCACTAATTATTTTTGTGAATTATCGGCAATAAACTTTTCAAGTATATCGGCAGACATCTTTACAAGTTCGCCGCACGGACGCTTTTTGTAATACTTATCCGTTCTTTTTTCGGGTTGAGGATTGTCAAACCCGCTTTTAGTCAAGCCCAAGAGTTCACGGCAGACAACCGAGCCGTTTTCCTCCTTAAACTCACCTGCCACCTTTTGAACATCGGCATAAAGCTGTGCCTTTGCATCGGCATCGGTTGGGTCTGAATAGCCGTAAAGAGCAGACAAAACAAACGCAGTTCCGCTGACTGTACCGCAAACTTCTCTCATTCTGCCCATTCCGCCGCCAAAGCCACCGGTGAGGCGTGCAATCATATTACTGTCCATACCTATTTCATCGGCAAAAGCAAGTGCAACAGCCTGTGAACAATTATATCCCTGCTCAAAATAACTCTTTGCAATGTCGCCCTTTGACATTATTCATAATCCTCCGAAACATCTGTAATATCAGTAAACACAGCTTCGAGGCTTGTATTACCGTTTACAGCGAATGTATAAACCTCATTTGATGACACTCTCTTGCCGTTTTTATACCAACCGTCAAACTCATACTCATCATCGGCTCTTGCAATAACAGTGCATTTTTCACCTTCTGCATATGAACCGTCGCCTTCAACCTCACCGCCCTGTGAACAACTTACGCTGACGGTATATTCAACAACTGCCTGTGTGGTGGTTTCTGTTGTAGATTGAGTTGTGGTTTCGGTAGTTGTAGGGGCAACTGTTGTAGGCATTGTGGTTGACTGCTCTTTTGTTGTTGAGGCAATGCTTACTGGTGTATCCTCAACATTATTTTTTTTCTTTGAATTACTTATAAGGACCGAAGCAAGAACCGCAATAACAATCGCAAGAATTACCGCTAAAACAACAATTATAATAACTGTTTTTTCTTTTTTTGGATTTTGCTTATTTTTTGCATTTTGATTGCCTCTGTGCTGATTTTTAAAATTTTCATTATTTTTTTGTAGTTTTTTTATGCGCGGTTTTATTTTTTAAAATTTGCTTTTTTTATTTTAAATTCTGTACGGGTTTTTTAAAATTTTCTTTTAAAATCAATATTTTTATTTTAAAATTTTGTGTTTATTTTAAATTTTAAATTTTAAATTTGCGTTTTTTACGCACTTGATTTAATATTTTATTTGCTTTTTTTGCGTCCGTCCGCTCCCACGCGCTAAACCTGCCACGCTTTTTGCGCGCCCACGCTCAATTCACCACACCCACAAGCCAAGCACGCCACACGCTACATCCGCCCGCCCGCCACGCACTTTTTTTGCCCACTTGTGCCATACTCTCAGCCACGCGTTTTTTTTGTTTTGTTCGCGCCATTCGTGCGCCTATTTTTATGCCATTTGCCCCGCAAAATGCGCTCGTCTGCGCCACATTCTCAGCCACGCGTTTTTATGCCCCGCGCACCACTTTTTTGCGCGCCTACACGGCACGCGGTTTTTTTGTGTGAGTTTTGCTTTTTTTATTTTAATTCTGCGCGGGTTTTGCTTTTTTTGAATTTTAAAATTTGTGTAGATTTTGAAAGATAAAGAGATTTAAAATTTAAAGAATAAAAGTAAAAAACC
>UQCC01000011.1 GCA_900539325.1 uncultured Eubacterium sp. | reverse complement strand
AGAGGTCTCCACAGGAGACCCGCACCCTTTACACAAGGGAGGCATTAAGCGGTTAGTTTATTTTATTGGCGTGGTTCAGGAACTTTATCGACAGTCTGAGAGCAAAACTTCGGCTTTGCTCTTTTTTTATATTTTTAAATTTGTTTGGTATAGGCTTGCCTATACCACTTTTTGTTGCTATAATAGAAGCAGATTTTGAGGTACGGATATGGAAAACGAAGTTCAGGACATTTTAATAGGAACGGTTGAGGACATCTCGTTTTACAATGATACCACAGGCTTTTGCGTTGCCGAGGTGAACACCGGTGAAGAAGGTGTTACGGTTGTCGGCACAGTCGGAGAACTCGCCATAGGCGCTGAGATTGAATGCAGAGGCGTGTGGTCTTTTCACCCGTCTTTCGGCAGGCAATTTAAGGCTGAAACGGCTGTTCAAACTCTCCCTGCGGATGCAGGCGGAATATTGAAGTATCTTTCGTCGGGAATTATTAGGGGAATCGGACCCGCAACGGCAACCAAAATTGTTGAAAAATTTGGCACACAAACCTTTGATGTGCTTGAAAACGACCCGGCTCGACTTGCAACAATCAAAGGAATTTCAAGTGCAAAAGCAAGAGAAATTTGCAAAAACTTTAAATCTCAGTTTGCCGCAAGAGAAACACTTATTGGACTTACAAACCTCGGACTTTCTCAAAACGAAGCCATCAAAACATATAATTTGCTGAAAGGTGAGGCGATGGACTTCATCACGGCAAATCCGTATGCACTCATAGGTGCCGAAACGGGAATAACCTTTGATAAGGCAGAACAAATTGCCGATAATTTGCAGGATAAACCGCCGTTTACCTACCGTGCTCAAGCCGCTGTTTGTTATATTCTTCATCACAATCTCGGCAACGGTCACACCTGTATACCCCGTGATAAAATAATAGAACCGGCAAAGGAATTGCTCTGCTGTGATGATGACGCCGTAGAGATTTCGATTGATAATGCGATTGAGTCTAAAGCTGTTATTCAGCGTAAAGTTTATGACAGAGATTTTCTCTTTTTGCCCGAAATTTATCACGCAGAACGAGGAATTGCCGACCGTATAAAAATCATGGTTGAATATCCGCCGAGCGAAAATGAAATTCATCCTAGCGAGATTTATGCTTTTGAAGAAAGCAGTAAGATAAAATTTGACGAAAAGCAGAGAACGGCTATCGAATATGCCGTATCAAAGGGACTTCTTATACTTACGGGCGGTCCGGGTACGGGTAAAACCACTACGGTTAAAGGCATAATTCAGCTTATGAAAAACCGCAATCTCAAGGTTGCACTTGCCGCTCCGACCGGCAGAGCCGCACAGCGAATGGAAGAACTTACGGGAAGCGAAGCAAAAACTATCCATAGACTTCTTGAAGTGGAGTACAAAGAGGGCGAAAACACCCAAAGCTTTGTTCATGATTTAAAAAATCCGCTTGATTATGATGCGGTGATTATCGATGAACTTTCCATGGTGGATGTTACTCTCTTTGCGGCACTTCTTGACGCTTTGCCGCTTCATTGCCGATTGATTATGGTGGGCGACCAAGATCAGCTTCCGCCTGTCGGTGCCGGCAATGTTCTTCGAGATATGATAGACAGCGGAGTTTTGCCTGTGGTAACACTTGATAAGGTTTTCCGTCAGGCTATGAAAAGCAAAATTGTTACAAATGCTCACCGAGTTGTAAGGGGCGAAATGCCCGAGTTTGACAATTCGGCAGAAAGCGATTTCTTTTTGCTTAGAGAAAATTCACGATATAATGCACAGAAAAAAATCCTTGACCTTGTAACTCAAAGACTCCCGGCAGGATACGGATTTGACCCTATGGGTGACATTCAGGTGCTTTGTCCGAGCAGAATGGGCGAGGTGGGCACACAAAATATCAATGCGATTTTGCAGGCGAAAATTAATCCTCCGTCAAAGGATAAGCACGAAATCCGCTATAAAGGTTACACTCTTCGTGAGGGCGACCGTGTTATGCAGATTAAGAACAATTACGATGTTCCGTGGTTTAAAATCGGAGAAACGGGAACGGGTGTTTTTAACGGCGATATAGGAATTTTGACAAGAATTGACAAGGCAAATGATATTATCAATGTTCGATACGATGACAAAGAGGCTATGTACAGCGTTGAAAATGTTAAGGAACTTGAGCTTGCGTATGCAATGACGGTGCATAAATCGCAGGGCAGTGAGTTTAACGCCGTGGTTATGCCTGTGCTGTCCGTTCCGCCAAAACTTGCTTACAGAAATTTGTTTTATACCGCACTTACAAGGGCAAAAAAGCTTCTTGTCCTTGTCGGCAACGAGCAGGGCGTAAGGCAGATGGTGCAAAATGACAAAAAGTCACGCCGATTCAGTGCACTCAAATATTTTATTGAGAGCAATGATAATGATGATTTGTTGACTTTTTAGGTATGCTATTGTAAAATATTTAAAAGTATTGAAAAAATAAGTTATATAAATGGTGTAAATTATGTTTGGTTATGACCTTGGAATTGATATGGGCACAAGCAATGTCGTTATAACCGTGCCGGGTAAAGGCGTTGTTATCAACGAACCGAGTTATGTTGCCTATGATACCGAAACAGAGAAAATTTTATATGCAGGCAGAAGAGCTTATCATCTCGAGGGCAGAGAGCCAAACGGAATTACCGTTTTACAGCCGCTGAAAAACGGCGTTATCGGCTCATACAATATGACTGCTCAGATGATAAAATATTTTATCGGCAGAGTTATAAAAAAGAGTATATTCAAACCGAGAGTTGTTGCGTCTATGCCGGCACTTGCAACCGATGTTGAAAAAAGAACGATTATCTCAGTAATTATTTCTGCAGGTGCACGCTCCGTGTGTCTTGTAGAAGAACCGCTTTGTGCCGCTTTCGGCGCAGGGGTTGACCCTCAACAGCCAAACGGTGCATTTGTTATCAATATCGGCGGCGGTACAACGGATATGGCGGTTGTCAGCCAAGGCTCAATGAGTCAATGCGAAACCGTTAAGGTTGCCGGCAACGCTTTTGATGATGAAATCGTAAGGCACTTGAAGGACAATCATTCCGTATTAATCGGTGTACGCACGGCGGAAGAAATCAAAAAGCAAATCGGCGGTGCTGTTCCTCGAGAAACTCAGGTTACTATGAATGTAAACGGCAGAAGTTCCGTTACCGGATTGCCGAGAACCGTTGAGGTTACAAGTGAGGAAATCTATGATTGCCTGAAGCCGCTTCTTGCAGAAATCACTGCGGCGGCACAGATTATGTTTGAACGCACATCTCCTCAGCTTATTGCGGACATTACGGTGTCAAAGGTTATTTTGACAGGCGGTTCGGCACAGCTTTACGGTATGGACGAGCTGTTTAAAAGAGCACTCGGGCTTGATGTTGAGGTTTATCCAATGCCTGATTTGTGCGTGGGCAAGGGCGCAACCGTTGCACTTAACAATATGCACATTCTTGATAATTACGGTTACAGATACAAGACAAAAGAAGAAGTAAGAATAAAATGATTCATTATTATTACGGTTACGGCAAGGGCAAAACCTGTTCTGCCGTCGGTGCGGCAATGCGTGCTTACGGTGCGGGAATGAGTGTGTTGTTTGTTCAGTTTTTTAAGAATGACCAAAGCAGTGAGTTGTCGGCTTTGCCGTTTGAGGTTTATCCGTCGCCCCATAATTTGGGATTTAATCCGGGTGATGAATATAAGGTGTGGGTTGACGGTGCACTTAATTATATAAAAAATTCATCTGCCGATGTCGTGGTGCTTGATGAATTTTCGGATTTGATACCAAAGTTTTTGACGGTTGACGGTATGAAAAAAGTGCTTTCATCGGACAGAGAATATATCATAACCGGGCATAACAAGGTGAGCGAATTATATGACCTTGCCGATTACGCAACATTTTTTCAAAAAGAAAAGCACCCTTATGATAAGGGCGTTGCCGCACGGCGAGGCATAGAATATTAGAGAGGATTATATATGGACAGATTCAGCAAATTTCATCCGATATTTCATTTTCTGTATTTTATCGGGATGTTTGTGTTGGTTGTGTCGGTGTATAATCCTTTTTTTGTTTTGCCGTCCCTTGTAGGTGCTCTGCTTTACGAGGTAAAAATCAGAGGTAAGGAAGCTTTGTCATCACTCAAGTTTTCCGTGGTGATGATATTGGTTATCGGGCTTTTTAATATGCTTTTTGCACATTACGGCTTAACCGTGCTTTTTACAATCGGTGATACCGAATTTACGCTTGAAGCATTGTTTTACGGTATAAATCAAGGCTTTGTCGTGGCGGCTATGGTGCTGTGGTTTGGTATTTTCGGCAGAGTTGTTGACAGCGAAAAAGTTATATATGCTTTTCGCTTTGCACCAAAAATTGCATTGCTTTTTTCCATGGTGCTCGGCTTTATCCCGAGATTTACAAAAAAACTTGCCGATATAGAAACTGCCGCTCTTGCTCTTGACGGAGGCAAAAAGCCTAAAAATAAGCTGAAAGCGGCACTGAATAATTTGTCTGCACTTGTGACTTACAGCCTTGAAAGCAGTATAATTACTGCCGATTCTATGACAGCGAGGGGATACAATCCCAAAGCGGTCAGGTATTCGAGATATAAGTTTAGGTTTGCCGACGGTGTGCTTATTGCTTTGTCGGCAGTTTGCCTTTTTTATGTGATTTTTGCAAAAGCAAGCGACAGGATAACCTTTGTTATTGACCCGAGGATATATTCAAAAACCTTTGATGTTTCGGCATTTTTGTTGTTTTTGCTGTTGTCGTTTTTGCCGCTTATAATAGATTTGACGGAGGAGTTTTTATGGAAAATATCATATGTGAAAAATTGAATTTTTCTTACCCCACATCAACTCATTCCGTGCTTAATGATGTTGATTTTACAGTTTCGGGCGGCGAATTTTGCCTTGTTATCGGTCGTTCGGGTGCAGGTAAATCCACTCTTTTGAAGTTGATGAAAAAAGAAATTGCCCCCCACGGTACACTTACGGGAAGCATAATAATCAACGGCAATGTCGGTTATGTTGCACAAAATGTTGAAGAAAATATTGTCACCGATAAGGTGAGGAGCGAACTTTCGTTTGGGCTTACAAATATGGGCTTGAGCAGGGAAACTATCGAACTTTCGGTTGCCGAAACGGCGAGCTACTTCAATCTTTCGGACAAGCTCGATAATGATATTTCAACCCTTTCGGGCGGTGAAAAACAGCTGTTGAACCTTGCTTCGGTAATGATAACAAAACCCGAAATTTTAGTGCTTGATGAGCCGACTTGCCAACTTGACCCCGTGTCGGCACAAAGATTTGTTGCCGTGGTTAAAAGGCTCAACCGTGACTTCGGTACCACCGTCGTTATTTCCGAACACTTAACCGAGGAACTTTTGCCGTATGCCGACAGCGTGATGATTATCGAAAACGGCGAGGTTATACTGAAAGATACACCTCAAAATGCGGTTTCGTTTTTGAAGCAAAACCACAATTCTCTTTTGGGTGAAATTCCTCTTTTTATGCGACTTTTTGACGATGCAAACAGCGTGTCGCAATGTCGTGAGGCTTTGAAAAACAAGGATTTGCCTTTGCTTCGTACGGAGTCTGAAGATGTTAAAACCGCTTTGCGACTCAAGAATATTTCTTTTGCTTATATAAAAAATCGCGATGTGCTCAAAAGTCTTGATTTGCGAATTTACAAGGGAAAAATCAATGTGCTTTTGGGTGCCAATTCCAGCGGTAAAACCACTGCGCTCAAGGTTGCGGCAGGAGTTTTAAAGGCACATCACGGCAAGGTTAAAACCGACGGTAAGGTGTCTATGCTGTGCCAAAATCCGTTTGATTTGTTTACAAAAGAGCGTTGCGATGATGAAGTTGAATTCGGAAAAGCAACCGATTTTTTGCAGATTGACGATATAAGAAAGCAACATCCGTATGATATTTCCGGAGGTCAGGCACAAAGACTCGCACTTGCAAAGGTGCTTGAAAAAAACGCCGATATTGTCCTCCTTGACGAGCCTACAAAGGCACTTGATTACGAACTTAAAGTTCGACTTGCCGATATTTTGTACCGCCTTTGCGATGAGGGAAAAACCGTTGTTATTGCCACTCACGATATAGATTTTGCCGGTGAATACGGGGACTATATCTCGTTTTTGTCAAACGGCGAAATTGTTACAACTATGCCGAGAAGAGAGTTTTTCACTTCTCTCAATTTTTACACAACATGCACGGCAAAAATAACAAACGGCATTGCAACAGGCTATGTGGGCGAAAAAGATTTAAACGACGGAGGCATATTATGAAAAAAGTCGTATTGCCTCTTGTGATTATTATAAGCCTTGCGTTTATTTTGCTTTGGCAATTTTTGTTTGCCGACAGCGTGAATTATTATATTGTGTCGGTTGTGATATTGATAATTTCAATGTTGCCGTTTTTTGCGTCATACGAAAAGAAAAAAGTCACCGCAAGAGATATAACTCTCACGGCAACTTTGATTGCCCTTGCCGTTGTCAGCCGTGCGGCATTTTATCTTATTCCGCAGGTGAAACCGATTGCGGCTGTTGTTATAGTTTCAGCCGTTTGTCTCGGAGCACACAGGGGATATATTGTGGGTGCTTTTTCCGCCTTTGTGTCAAATTTTATTTTCGGTCAGGGAATGTGGACCCCGTTCCAAATGGTGGCACTCGGCACGGTTGGTTTGTTAGCGGGTTTGATATTTCAAAAGCTCAAAGTTAACAGATACACTTTGGCGGTCGTAGGCTTTGTGCTTGCAACGGTTGTTTACGGCGTAATTGTTGATATGTCAACGATTTTGTCGGCATACGGCAATAGGGTGACTCTTGCCGGTGCGTTGTCAATTTATGCAAGCGGTGCTGTGTTCAGCCTTGTTTTCGGTGCGGCAACGGCGGTGTTCCTTTTTCTTTTCGGTATGCCGTTCATCACCAAAATTGACAGAATTAATAAAAAATACGGTCTGAATTAAAATGAGCCTGAACAAAAATTGTTCAAGCTCGTTTTTTTACTTTCTCACTTCATCGTATTTTTCGTCGGGGTCAAAATCTATTTTTTTGCCCTTGAAGTAAACTTCCTTGTCACGCTCATCAATTTTTCGCATAACTTTGCACGGATTGCCGACTGCAACAACATTTGTCGGAATATCGTTTACAACAATCGAGCCTGCTCCGATAACCGTATTGTCGCCGATTGTAACGCCCGGGCAGATTACCGAGCCCGCACCTATCCAAACATTTTTGCCGATATGTACATCTGCATTATATTGGAGCATTTGCTCACGAAGCGGCGGATAAATCGGATGACCGGCCGTTGCAATTGTAACATTAGGTGCAATCATAACATAGTCGCCGATGTAGATGTTGCCGTCGTCAACAAAGGTTGTGCAGAAGTTGGCAAAAACAAATTTGCCCAGATGTACATTGTGACCGCCCCAGTTTGCATAAAACGGCGGCTGAATGTATGTGCCCTCGCCTACCTCGGCAAACATAATTTTGAGCAATTCTTCCATTCGCTTTTCGTGACCTAAGCTGAGCGTGTTGTATTCCTGCATATGCTGAACATATTGCGTTTGCGTGCCCATAATTTCTTCTTTTGAGCAGTCGTAAAGCAGACCTGCATTCATTCTTTCGGTTTCCGTCATTATTTGTTCTCCCTTGCTGTTGTGGTTATCAGTTCCAATTTTGTGTATGAATTTCCGTCTTTTCTCAGCACTTCGTCACCGTCAAACGAAATGTAATATTCGCCCTTTGTGTCAAAGGTGTATGTTGCCTGACCGTCATCGCTTTTGTGCTCTTTTTTAATTGCGGCGATAACCTGAATGTAGCTTTTGCCGTTTATTTCTTCGCCGTCGGATGCCACCATAAATGAACATTTTGCTCTGTCATTTTCTGTCAATCCGAGTTGTTTGCTTGAATAACTTTCAATATAGTCGATTGCGTCTGCGTCTTTGATTTTTGCTTTTTCCGTTGCCACGGCTGATGCCGTTTCTGCTTTGCTTCCCTGTTTTGAGCAAGATGCAAATGCAACCGAGCAGATAATTATAAATGCACATAATATGATTGACATTGCTTTCTTATTCATATAGGTACCTCAGTTTTTCTGTTTGGCTCTCGCCGAAAATCTGTATTTCGTTGTCAAAAAGGAGTTGTGCCGTTATGCCGTTGCCGTCAATCTTGTTGCCCGAAAATGTGCCGTCGTATATTTTTCCGAAACCGCAAGACGGCGAATTCTCTTTGAGTACGGCACACGGTGCGTTTGCTTCTTTTGCGATGTAAAGTGTTTGCTCGGCACCGGACATAAACGCTTCTGTCAAATCTTCACCGTTTTTTGAATATACTTTGCCGTCCTTGATTTCACTCGGTACTCTCGGAATGGGCAAACCGCCAAAACATTCCGGGCAGACTGGAATAATCTCAAATTTGTCCGATAAAGCAATAACTTTTTCGTTTTTGTTGTTGCCGCCGCTGTACTTGCAGTTTTCACCGAGCAGGCAGGCGGACACGAGAATTTTTGTTTTCACAATTTCACCAACTTTTATTTGATGACACAATTATAACATAAATGTTTGACTTTTGCCATATCTCTATGTTATTTTATGTTTATAGGATAGGTTAAAATTTTTGCGGATAAAAGGGGTAAATATTATGGACGCAAAAACTTATGTTCCTAAAAAGGAATGGCTTGCCTACTGCGTAGGTGCACTCGGTCAGGGTATGGTGTACGCTATTATGAGTTCGTACATCTCCGATTTTTATCTTAATGTATTAAAGGTTACGCCGATTTTCGTGCTTCTTTTGATGCTTTTTGCTAGGATTTGGGATGCAATCAACGACCCGATTATGGGTTATATTGTTGACCATACACATCTAAAAAAAGGTAAAATGAGACCGTATCTTCTTTACACGCCTGTTCCGGTGGCGATTCTCACAATGCTTCTTTTTTACGCACCGAATTTGGCAGACAGTCAAAAAATGATTTATGCCGCAATTACTTATGTTGCGTGGGGTATGATTTACACAAGCAGTGATGTTCCGTTTTGGAGTTTGCCTAACGCCCTCACGCCTAATGCGGATGAACGTGGTTCGATTATTTCAAAGGCAAGAACTTTCAACGGTATCGGCTCTGCTGTGCCTATGGCTCTGTTTATGATTTTGGGCTTTGTGCTTCCTAAGTTTAATCTTTCGGGCACGGAACTTGAAAAAACAAAGTATGTTGTTATGGCACTTGTTTGTTCAATTATCGGCAATGTTTTGTTTGTAAGAGTGTATTTTAAAACAAAAGAGCGTGTAAATATTCCTATTCCGCCGAAAAAAGACAAGTCACAGCCTAATTCGTTAAAACTTATTTTCACCTGTAAACCGCTTATGCTCACTGCCGCTATGGGTATTTTGTCTGCCGCAAGATATATGTTTCAGGCAGGTGCGGTGCATGTTGCAAGATATTCGTTTTATATCGGCAAAGATTTAACGGGCCTTACAGGCGCCGAACTTGAAAGTGCACTTCAGGCTAATATTTCAAAGGTGTCAACCGTTATGGCGGCGGCTTCGGCAATCGGTATGTTCGGTGCCATGATAGCCGTAACTCCGCTCATCAAGAAATTCAGCTACAAGCAGATTGTCATCGTGTCTTCACTTTTGGGTGCGGCATCCTCGCTTGCCATGTGGTTCATAGGCTATGAGCATTTCTGGGCGTGTGTTCCGCTCCTTGTTATCAGTGCAATTCCTTGCGGAACAATCAATGTTTGTGCGTTTGCAATGGTGGGCGACTGCCTTGATTATATGGAACTCAAAACAGGTGTCCGTCTTACGGGTATGGGCTCCGCAATTCAAAGCTTTGTTACAAAGTTCGGCAATGCCATTGCAACCTCGTTTATCATCTTGATGTACATCATTGCAGACCTTGATGTTTCAAGCATTTCCGCTTCAATCACGGCAAATCCGCTTGAAATGACACACGGCGTACGCAACGGTATTTTCAGCATTATTTCGATTATCCCGGCGATTTCGCTTTTGGTTTGTATTATTCCTATGTTCTTCTACAACATCACGGGTGAGTATCGTGATAATATGGAAAAAGAGCTTGCCGAGCAAAGAAAACGCAGAGGCATTGAAATTGATTAATTTATTTGGATAAAATTAACATTTACTATTGCAATTTTTCAAAAGTTTTTGTAAAATATATTTGATAATATTTTAAGGAGGAAAGAAAATGCTCTGGACTTTAAAGAAAATTTGGTACAGAATTTACCAAAATGTATTTAAGGTTGCTATGTGCTTTATGGATTGGTCCGAGCCGGAGCTTCTTGAAGGTGCGGGTTCTGTTCTCAGATTGCCTGAATTCATCAAGAACAAGGGACTCAGCAAGGTTCTTGTTGTAACCGATAAGGGTCTTATGGGACTTCATCTTCTTGACCCGCTTTTTGCAAAACTTGAAGAAGTCGGCGTTGATTATGTCGTTTATGACGGCGTTCAGCCAAACCCTACAATCCCTAACATTGAGGACTGCAAGGATATGTATATCCAAAACGGTTGCCAAGGCATTATCGCATTCGGCGGCGGTTCATCAATGGACTGTGCAAAGGCTGCCGGCGCAAGAGTTGTAAAGCCTAATCAATCTGTCAGAGATATGCGCGGCCAGCTTAAAGTACATAAAAAGCTTCCACCATTTTTCGCAGTACCTACCACAGCAGGTACAGGCTCAGAAACAACAGTTGCTGCTGTTGTAACCGATCCCGAAACTCATGAGAAAAATGCCATCAACGATACTTGTCTTCGTCCTAAGTATGCTGTGCTTGACCCGGAACTTACCGTAGGTCTGCCACCACACATCACTTCGACAACAGGTATGGATGCAATGACTCATGCTGTTGAGGCATATATCGGCCACAGCAACACAAAGGACACTATCAGAGAGGCAGAGGTTGCTACAAAGCTTATTCATGAAAATCTTGAAAAAGCTTACAACGACGGTAAGAATCTTGAAGCAAGACAAAATATGCTCAAGGGCTCTTATTATGCAGGTCGTGCATTCACTCACGCTTATGTAGGTTATGTTCACGCTATTGCACATAACCTCGGCGGTTTGTACGGCACACCTCACGGTTTGGCAAACGCTGTTATCTTGCCTTATGTTCTTGATTATTATGCAGATTCTGCATATCCTCAGCTTGCAAAGCTTGCCGATATTATCGGAATTACAACTCCGTCTATGTCGGTTGAGGAAAAGGGCAAGGCATTTATTGCCGAAATCCGCAGAATGAATGCTGCCATGAACATCCCTGAAAAGTTCGATATGATTAAGGAGGAGGATATGCCTACTCTCGTTAAGCGTGCGCTTAAGGAAGGTAATCCGCTTTATCCTGTTCCGAAGATTATGGACGCAAAGGATTGCGAGGCTGTTATTCGTAGCTTTATGGCATAATCGCTTTAAATAAAATCAATAAGCCGTGGTTAATTCCGCGGCTTGTTTTTTTAGGAGATAATGATGACTCAAAAAGATTATTTGCTTCAAATTGATTCTGTTATTGCAAACGGAAAATTTAAGGATAATAATGCTTCTCTCTGTACTCACACACCGCCCGAATGGTACAAAAATGCAAAGTTCGGTATCTTTATTCATTGGGGTGTTTACAGCGTTCCGGGATATTCAAACGAATGGTACAGCAGGGAAATGTATGACAAAACCAAGCCGTCATACCGCCACCATATCAAAACATACGGCAATCAAAAAGATTTCGGATATAAGGATTTTATTCCGATGTTTAAGGGCGAAAACTTTTCTGCCGACGAATGGGTGAAATTGTTTAAAGAAAGCGGAGCAAAATATGTTATGCCCGTTGCGGAACATCATGACGGCTTTGCTATGTACGGCACCGAGTTCAACAGATGGAACGCTGTTGATATGGGTCCAAAACGAAATGTCATTGCCGAGATTAAATCGTCTTGCGAACAGCAGGGTTTGGCTTTCTGTGCTTCAAATCACAGGGCAGAGCATTTCTTTTTTATGAATATGGGCAGAACGATTGACAGCGATGTAAACGATGAAAATTATGCCGATTTTTACGGTCCGGCTTATTATTGTGATGAACTCGGTGTGTTAAAAATGGGTCAAACCACAAATGATGTAAGGGGTACTGCACCTACCGAGGAATTTTTGCAGGATTGGTTGGTGCGAAACTGTGAATTTGTGGATAAATATCAACCGTCGGTTGTATATTTTGATTGGTGGATTCATAACAAGGCATTTAAGCCGTACCTCAAAAAATTTGCCGCTTATTATTACAATCGTGCTTTGGAGTGGGGCAAAGATGTTTCAATAAATTACAAGTGCAACGCATTTGCACCGGGAATTGCAACTCGAGATGTTGAGCGTGGAGCACTCACCGATATTTCTCCGGAGCATTGGCAAACCTGCACGGCAATCGGCAAAAATTCGTGGGGCTATACAAAAACAAATAACTTCAAAACGCCGTATCATATTGTTACCGACCTTATAGATATTGTCAGCAAAAACGGCAATATGCTTCTTAATGTCGGTCCTAAGCCCGACGGAACGATTACAAAGGAAGAAACTCAAATTCTCCGTTCAATCGGCAAATGGTTGCAGAAAAACGGTGACGGAATTTATGACACAACTGCTTGGAAAACATTTGGCGAGGGCAAGGTTAATGCCAAGGACGGATTTTTCCAAGACAATAAAACAAAGCCGTATAAAAGCAGAGATTTTCGCTTTACATACAAAAACGGCTGTGTTTATGCTTTTTGGATGAAACCCAAAGCGTTAAAGCCTGTTAGAATAAAAACATTCAAAAAGGTTAACCAAGACTTGATTGTTAAGCGTGTTACGCAACTTGATTCGGACGAAGGACTTTCTTTTGTCAGAGGCAAAAAGTATATGGAATTTATGCCAAACGGCAATGCAGATTATTCAATGCCGCTTTGTTTTAAAATAGAATTGGAGTAAATCAAAGTCAAATTCATATTTGACTCAGCGTGTCGAAAAAGTATTTTCGACACGCTGTAGGCTGTTGAGAAAGGTTCTGAATTTCGTTTTCTTGCGAACTTTGCTGTACGATGGTACCGCTTGTGAGCAAAAAACGAAAAACGCCAAAAGTGC
Organism: uncultured Eubacterium sp.; assembly: GCA_900539325.1. Lineage (GTDB taxonomy): Bacteria > Bacillota > Clostridia > Oscillospirales > Acutalibacteraceae > Eubacterium_R. The sequence continues at coordinate 66,700 of UQCC01000011.1, read as the reverse complement.
CGCAAACTCTATGTTTGCGGCACTTTTCTTTAAATAGTATTATTAAATTAATAGTGTTTCAGTATAGGCAACCTATATTCTACTTAATGTGTGTTAATATAATTTTGGCGTGGTTCAGGGGCTTTATCGACAGCCATAGCCAAATTCGTATTTGACTATGGTTCGCAAATAGAATATAATACACCTATGAAAAGTGTAACAGTTAATTCAAACGATGCGGGACAGAGAGTGGACAAGTTTTTGCAAAAACACTTTGCAACTCTACCCAAGTCGATGATGTTTAAGCAAATCAGAAAAAAGAATATCAAGGTTAATCGCAAGCGTTGCACACCCGAACAGGTGCTTCTTAACGGCGACGTGATTGACCTTTATCTGCCCGATGATATGCTTGCGGAAAAGAAAAAACATTATGATTTTCTTTCTGCTCCAAAGGATTTGTCGATTATCTATGAGGACGAAAATATTATTCTTATGGATAAAAAACAGGGCGAACTTTGTCATCCCGACGGCAAGGAATATGTCAACACTCTTGTTGCCTCGATGAAACGCTATCTTTATGACAAGGGCGAGTATAAGCCTGAAGAAGAAAACAGCTTCACTCCGTCACTTGCCAATAGAATTGACCGAAACACAGGCGGCATTGTTATCGGTGCAAAGAACTATCAATCTCTTAAAATCCTCAATCAAAAGATTAAGGACAGGGAAATTGATAAGATTTATTTAACCGTTACAGAGGGCGTTTTTGATAAAAAAAGCGATGTTTTGGTTGGCTGGCTCATTAAGGATACCAAGAAAAATATGGTTAAGGTTACTCAAACCGAAACAGACGGTGCAAAGCTTTGCAGAACGAAATACACCGTGCTTGACAGCTACAATGATTTGTCGCTTGTTGAGGTGGAATTGCTCACGGGCAGAACTCATCAAATTAGGGCACACCTTGCTTCAATCGGCCATCCGCTCCTTAATGACGGCAAGTACGGTTCACATCACGGCAGATTTAAGCAGGAACTTTATTCATATAAGTTGAAGTTTAATTTCACTACCGATGCAGGAATTTTGAAATATCTTAACGGCAGAGAATTTGAATCTTCTAATTGTCCGATTTTGGAAAAATTCAGGAAAAGGGTTTATTGATGAAAGATAAATTTATTATGTGCTTGTCGCCGATTACGGCGGCGGTGACACTTGCCATGGCTGTTGCCGTGGCGGTTAATGCGTATTTTTGCGGCATAAAGGTTGTTGAGGGCTTCGATTGGAAAGTCGGCGTTTATGTTCTTGTAGAAATCGTTGCCGCCGTTATTGTTGTGCTTATGGCTAAAGAAGTGCTCAAAACAGGTGTTCGTTTCACCTCCGACAAGGTGGAGTTTACAGGCGTTGACGAAAACAATGTGTTTGAATATTACCATATTGTCAAGGTGCAAACCGGCAGAGATACCAAAGCAAGCCTAAAAAAGAATTTTGTTGACCGCTATTCGCACATTATTATTTTTCTTGATGATGACAGCGTGGTGACGATTGAACTCGGCCTTACCACAAAGCACACGCTCAAAGCAATTGATGACGAATTCAAGGCTCGCTTAAAATAACCGATTGAAGTTCTCCGTTTTTGGAGAACTTTTTTGAATTTGTTAATTTTTTACAAAAAAACAATCAATATAATAAAATTTTTATTTTATTATGTTGAATTTGACGATGCAGAGTGCTATAATTACATTGATAACTTGGGTAAATTATGCCCAATTGCTAATTTGAATTTTTTATATGGAGGGAATTTCCAATGGCAAGAGCTAAAAAAACCATGGATGGTAACAGTGCAGCCGCTCATGTAAGCTATGCGTTTACTGAAGTTGCAGCCATCTATCCTATTACACCTTCTTCACCAATGGCAGAAGAAACCGATGCTATGGCAGCAAAGGGTGTAAAGAACTTATTCGGTCAAACCGTAAAGGTTGCCGAGCTTGAATCTGAGGCAGGTGCAGCAGGTGCTGTTCACGGCTCACTTTCGGCAGGCGCATTGACCACTACTTACACAGCATCACAGGGCCTTCTTTTGATGATCCCTAATATGTACAAGATTGCCGGCGAACTTATTCCGAGCGTAATTCATGTTTCTGCTCGTTGCGTATCAACTCACGCACTTAACATTTTCGGTGATCATTCCGATGTTATGGCATGCCGTCAAACAGGTTATGCTATGCTTTGCTCGGCAAATGTTCAAGAGGTTATGGACCTTGGTGCGGTTGCTCACCTCGCAACTCTCAAGAGCCGTGTGCCTTATCTTCATTTCTTTGACGGTTTCCGTACTTCTCACGAAGTTCAGAAGATTGAAACTTGGGATTATGAAGACCTCAGAGATATGCTTGACCCACAGGATGTTGCTGATTTCAGAGCAAGAGCATTAAATCCTGAGCACCCTGTTCTTCGTGGCTCTGCAGAAAATTCAGATATTTTCTTCCAGCACAGAGAAGCTTGTAACAAGTATTATGCAGATGCTGTTGCCGCAACAGAAGCATATATGAACAAGGTTAATGAAAAAATCGGTACAAACTATCAACTCTTTAACTATTACGGTGCACCAGACGCAGAGCGTGTTATCATCGCTATGGGTTCTGTTTGCGACACTATTAAGGAAACAGTTGACTTCCTCAATGCAAGAGGCGAAAAGGTTGGTATGGTATGTGTTCACCTTTACAGACCTTTCTCCGCAAAGCACCTTATCGGTGTATTGCCTGAAACTGTAAAGCACATTTCGGTTATCGACAGAACTAAGGAACCGGGCTCACTCGGCGAACCTCTTTATCTTGATGTTGTTGCCGCTCTTAAAGGCTCAAAGTTCGATGCAGTTCCTGTTTACGGCGGTCGTTACGGCTTGGGTTCAAAGGATACACTTCCTGCTCATGTTATTGCAGTATTTGCAAATATGTCTGCACCTGAACCAAAGCATCAATTTGTTCTTTCTATTGACGATGATGTTACAAATCTTTCGTTGCCTATCACAGAAACTCCTGATACAACTCCTGCCGGAACAACATCTTGTAAGTTCTGGGGTCTTGGCTCAGACGGTACAGTAGGTGCAAACAAAGACTCTATTAAGATTATCGGTGACCATACGGATATGTATGCTCAGGGTTACTTCTTCTATGACTCAAAGAAGTCAGGCGGTATCACCGTATCTCACCTTCGTTTCGGTTCATCACCGATTACATCAACATATTTGATTAACAAGGCAAACTTTGTTGCTTGCCACAACCCTTCATATGTAACAAAATATGATATGGTTCAGGACCTTGTACCGGGCGGTACATTCCTCCTCAACTGTATTTGGACTCCGGAAGAACTTGATAAAGAACTTCCTGCATCTATGAAGAGATATATTGCACAAAACAATATCAACTTCTACACAATCAACGGTATCAAGATTGCCGAAGAAGTCGGCCTTCCGGGCAGAGCTTCAACAATTCTTCAGTCTGCATTCTTCACAATCAGCGGTATTCTCCCTGTTGACGAAGCAATCGGATATATGAAAGAAAAGGTTGTTGCAAAGTTCTCAAAGAAGGGCGAAGCTGTTGTAAACGCTAACTGCAACGGTATCGACAGAGGCTCAAAGGAAGTTGTTAAGATTGATGTTCCTGCTTCTTGGAAGGATGCTGTTGACGAAAAGGCAGAAATGCATGTTGATACAGACAGACCTGAAATGAAGAAGTTTGTTAAGAATATTCTTGACCCTGTAGGCAGACTTCACGGTGATGACCTTCCTGTATCTGCATTTGTTGACAGTGCCGACGGTGTATATCCTCAAGGTTCTGCCGCATTTGAAAAGAGAGGTATCGCTATCTCTGTTCCTGAATGGGACCCTACAAAGTGTGCACAATGTAACCTTTGTTCAATGGTTTGCCCTCACGCTGTTATCAGACCTATCGTTATGAACGAAGAAGAGGCAAAGGCAGCTCCTGAAGGCACAGCAATGATTAAGCATAAGAGAACAGATTATCAATATGCACTTATTGTTTCTGCTCTTGACTGTACAGGTTGCGGCTCTTGTGCAAATGTTTGCCCTACAAAGTCGCTCACAATGAAGCCTATTGCTTCTCAGCTCCATGTACAAAAATCTTTCGATGCTCTTGTAGATACTCCTGCAAAGCCGGAAGTTCTTACTCCTAATACAATCGGCGTTCAGTTCAGAAAGCCATACCTTGAGTTCTCGGGTGCTTGTGCAGGCTGCGGTGAAACACCTTATGCAAAGCTTGTTACACAGCTTTACGGTGACAAGATGTACATCGCAAACGCAACAGGTTGTTCATCAATCTGGGGCGGTTCAGCACCTTCAACTCCTTATACAGTTGACAAAAACGGTCACGGTCCTGCTTGGTCAAACTCACTCTTTGAGGATAACGCAGAGTTCGGTTACGGTATGTACCTTGCTCAAAAGCAAATCAGAGAAAGACTTGCCGCAGACGCAGAAGTTCTTTCTAAGGCAGGCGTTAAGGAAGCAGACGCATGGCTTTCAACTTATGATGACGCCGCAAAGAACGATGTTGACGCAGATGCTCTTATTGCAGCTCTCAAGGGTGCAAACCTTTCGGGCGAAGCAGCAGATGCCGCAGCAGACTTCCTTAAGGATTCTGATTATGCCGCTAAGAAGTATCAGTTCATCTTCGGCGGTGACGGTTGGGCTTACGATATCGGTTTCGGCGGTCTTGACCATGTAATCGCTTCTAACGAAGATGTAAACATCGTTGTATTCGATACAGAAGTTTATTCTAACACAGGCGGTCAGGCTTCAAAGTCAACACCTACGGGTGCTGTTGCCAAGTTTGCCGCTTCAGGTAAGGTTGTTAAGAAAAAGGATTTGGCTCAAATCGCTATGTCTTACGGCTATGTATATGTAGCACAGGTTGCTATGGGTGCAAATGCAAATCAATGCTTAAAGGCATTCCAAGAAGCTGCCTCTTACCATGGTCCTTCACTTGTTATCTGCTATGCACCTTGTATCAATCACGGTATCAAGATGCCGTTTAACCAGATGGAACAAAAGAAGGCTGTTGCAGCAGGTTATTGGAACCTCTTCCGTTACAATCCTTCTCTCATTCCTGAAGGCAAGAATCCGTTCAGCCTTGACTCTAAGGCTCCTACAGCCGACTATGTAGAATTTATCGAAGGCGAAACAAGATATTCTGCTCTTAAGAGATCCTTCCCTGGCAAGGCAGAACAGCTCTTCTCAATCGCTGCCGATAATTCTATTGAAAAGTACAACAAACTTGCAAAGCTTGTTGATTTCTACGCTCCTGACGCAGAATAATCGGTAAACAAATATAAAGTGCTCTCCATCGAGAGCACTTTTTTCTTGTTTTTTGTCGATTAATAATATATAATTAATTTAGTATAATTTATTTTGGAGAATGCTATGAACAGATTGAAGTCATCATATATAATGAGAGCGGTTGTTTATCCGCTTTTGGTTTTGGCAGTTTTAATTATAACGGCTACATTTGTTGTGCCTAAATTTATAGATTCGCTCCCTGTTGCCACGGATAAGGTACATGCGGTCACACAATATAATGTTAAAGATTATGATATGTTCCCAACAAAGTACAATGAATTTTCCGAGCTTAATCACAACAGATTTATAGGTTGGCTCAGCTCGGAAGATGTTGCACTCGGATGTGCTGTTACTTTTGATTCGGAAAATGAAAATTCCAACGCCGCTTCTCTTTTGAAAGGTTCAACCGAGCCGTGGAATAACGGTTGTGTTATGATTATCGGCAAAAACTCCGATGCGGAATTCAGAAATTTGCATAAAGCAAAAATCGGTGACGAAATTGACATTGAGTTTTATAAAAACGGAACTTATCATTATCAAATCAATAGTGTTGAATATATAGTTTCCCGTGATGAAATAAAGGATTTCAGCGATAAAAACAAACTTATTATGTGCCTGCCGTATAAAAATTTTGAAAAGGATAATGATTTCTTTTATACTGTTTATACAGCAGATTTGATTAAGAAATGAGGTGCTGAAAATGAACGGAAAACCTAAAAACGCCACTTTTGGCTTTAAAAGATTTATATGCTATATTCTTGCGGTTGTTATGGCGGCATCGGCAACCATCTTTATATCAGTCGGCATAACCGCTTCGCTTTTGCGTACAAATACCTTTGTTCAAAAAAGATTTGAGGCATACAACAGTCAACTGCTTAAGGAGGTTTATAACGAACTCGGTGAGGTTGCCAAAAAAACAGGAATACCTAAAAAGGCATACACCTCGGCATTTTCAAGCAAACATATGCAAAGTGCTTTGCATATTGCTTCAAACAATGTTGTTAAAGGATATAAAACCGATTATTCGGAATCCGGATTTTTATATGATTATTGCAAAAACTCAATCACAAAATATTGCAAGAAAAATGATATTCCGATAACAAATCGGCAAATGAATCAATATGCTTGTTTTGCGGTGGATGCATTCAATAAAGTTGTAGGGGACGAAAGCACAAACAGCATCATTATTATCGCTCTTACATATACAAACAAACCTGCTTTTGCAATGCTTTTCTCCCTTATAGCATTTATACTGTGCATATTCCTTATTGATTTTATTTCTGCACGCCGACATAAAAAGTATGAATATATGGGTATCAGCTTTATAATTTCGGGTGAGGTAATGTTTGTGTTGCCGTTTTTTGCCATTATTATGAAGTATGCAAATGATTTACATTTCACCGATGTTGATGTGTATAATATGGCTCTTGCCGATACGCTGAATGATATCCTTAAAATTATTATGGTTTTCGGAGTGCTTGTTTTCGTGCTCGGCGTATTTTTGGTTGTTAAAAATTACAGGTATTATTTTCATAAAGCACAATCCTTCAATACGGAAAAACAAATTGTGGAGAAAATCAAAAACGAACAGACTGAAAAATAAATATAAATAAGACACTATTTGTGAGTTTTTATTTGCGGAAACTTTCAAACGGTGTCTTTTTTTGTCAAAACTCGAAGAATTGTAAAAAATGTGAAAAAAATTCACATAAATTGCGTAGAAACTATTGATTTTTACTTAAAAATATGCTAATATGTGGAAACAACGGGTGTGAATAATATTCACATTTCGTTGTAAAATTTTTTAAATGGGAGTAAAAAAGTAATGAATGAAACAATGAAAGTACTCGTTGCCGATGACTCGGAGTCGTTCGGTAAAGAGTGTCAACGGGAACTGAAGAAATTCGGCTTTGATTCGTTTTTAACGAAAAAGGACGGAAGAAAAGTAATTGAGCTTTTGCAAAGTCAGCATTTTGATGCCGTAATGATGGATGTCTTTATGAGCGGACTTGACGGAATAGAGGTTTTGGACTATATCCGTGAAAGCTTGAGTAATCCGCCGCTTGTAATTGTGTTCTCATCTGTTGACAGTGCAGATTTTGAGCAGCAAATAATAGATGCAGGTGCCGATTATTATTTTCTCAAACCTGTTAATCCGTCATCCGTTGCAAAGAGGGTGCAAAGTTTGGCGAATTGGAAAAGAGAAAGAATAAAGAAAACAGGAATTATTGAGCGTGATACCGAGGTTGTAATATCGGATATTATGCGTCAAATAGGTGTTCCTGCGCATATAAAAGGCTATCAGTATTTACGCACGGCCATAGATTTGAGCATAAATGATGAGGAAATGCTTGAATCTGTAACAAAGCTTTTATATCCAACAATAGCAAAGATGTATTCAACCACATCGTCACGAGTTGAGAGGGCAATTCGTCATGCTATTGAGGTTGCTTGGGACAGAGGCGATGTTGAGGTGTTGTCGTCATATTTCGGCTATACCATCCAGTCTGACAGAGGAAAGCCTACAAACAGTGAATTTATTGCTATGATTGCTGACAGAATAAGGTTGTCTATGCACAGGGCACAGGTAATTTGATATTTACATAATGCCGAATTTGTTATATAATCACCTCAGAGGTGATGAGTATGAGATTTGTTATTGTGCGCCACGGCGATCCTGATTATTCTGTGGATTCACTTACTCCAAAGGGTTGGAGAGAAGCGGAACTTTTGTCGGAAAGACTTACAAAGCTTGATGTTAAAGCATTTTATTGTTCTCCGCTCGGCAGAGCAAAGGATACTGCCTCCAAAACACTTGAAAAGCTTAATCGCAGTGCCGAAATCCTAAAATGGGCAAGAGAATTTGAAGGCAAGGTTAAAATAAACGGTGAAACCAAAAGTGCTTGGGACAGGCTGCCTGCAGAGTGGACCGATAATCCGGATTTTTACACACCGCAGGGTTGGATAAAAACTCCGATTATGCAAAGCGGCAATGTAGAAAAGAAGTACAATAAGGTTTGCAAAGGCGTTTATGAGCTTCTTGCAAAGCACGGATATGTACATAAGGGCAATGTTTTTGAAGTGAAAAAACCAAATCATGATACAATCGTGTTGTTTTGCCACTTTGGTGTGGAATGTGTGATTTTGTCACATATTTTCGGTTGCTCTCCTATGGTGCTGTGGCATAATTTTGTGGCTTTGCCTACTTCGGTTACAACTCTTATTACAGAGGAACGGGAAGAGGGCATTGCCGTTTTCAGAACTCAGCAATTCGGTGATATAAGTCATCTTTATGCAGGAGGCGAAGAACCGGCGTTTGCCGCTCGCTTTTGTGAGTGCTTTACGGATGACACAAGACATTAATAAAACATATTTTAAGCTGCAAATTGATTGATTTCATTTTGCGGCTTTATTTTTGCCGTAGTTGACTGAAAAGAATTTTTTATGTATAATGTAAAATAGAACATATTGCGGAGTGATAAAATGACAGATAAAAAAGAATGTATGGCAGAATGTTGCGAAGCATCGTGCATTCACAAAAATTTGCTTGAAAGAGTAAATGAAAAAATGCCGGATGAAATGGAACTTTACGATTTGTCGGAGCTTTTTAAGGTATTTGGCGATTCAACAAGAATAAGAATACTTTTTGTTTTGTTTGAGGAAGAAGTTTGTGTGTGTGATTTGGCAGAACAGCTTAATATGACACAATCGGCGATTTCACATCAGCTCAGAATTTTAAAACAAAACAAGCTTGTTAAAAACAGACGAGAGGGTAAGTCGATGTTCTATTCGCTTGCCGATGACCATGTGCGCACAATCATCGCAATGGGACTTGAACATATAGAAGAAAACGATTAGTTTATGTTGGAGGTGGTAACAATGAAAAAATTAGTAAGTATATTTCTTGCTTTAACTTTGGTATTTGTTGCCTCTTTTTCTTTTGGGTCGGTTTCATTTGCAGCGGATGATGATTTGGGTATCAGATTAAAAAACAGCAATACTTTTTATAAATATGACAATGATACCAAAACACTTTATATCAACGGAACCGGTGATATTCCAAATCTTTCAAATAATTCAAGCAGTATTCCGTGGTTTGATTGGGCTGATGATAAAATTCAAAATGTTGTGGTTGCCGAGGGCATAACTTCAATAGGCAATTATGTATTTTATCAGGTTGGAGCAACTTCGTTTTCACTTCCGAGAAGCCTTAAAAAAATCGGAAGATATTCTTTGTCCTGTACAAGAGGAATGAAGGAGTGGACCTTACCGTTTGGGGTGCAGACAATATCGGATTATGCTTTTTCTAACTGCATATATATGGAAAAACTTAATTTGCCGTCATCGGTTAAAACAATCGGTGACAGTGCGTTTTATAATTGTCGAAGCCTTAAAAGTGTAAATATACCGTCGAGCGTTACAGCTGTAGGTAGAAAATCTTTTTACGGTTGTTCATCGCTCGGAGAAGTGAACTTTGCTTCGCTTACGCAGACGACTGCGGTTTCGCTTTCGGCTTTTTTGGGATGCTCAAGTTTGAAATCGATTGATATTCCAATGAACACCTCTTGTAACACGCAATCATTCGGATATGCTAACAGTATAGCAAAAGTTGACGGCTTTACAATGGGCGTTTTTAAAAATTCTCTTGCGTACAGTTATGCTGTCGGCAATGGCTTTGATTACACCTTGATTGACAGTGTTCCTGTAAAGTGCGGTGTGGAATATGCCGCTTCGTTTACAGATGATAATATAAACGACACTTTTCACTATACATTTACACCCGATAAAACACAAGAGTATGTGCTTTATTCTATGGGCGGATGTGATACCTATGCAAAACTTTATCTTGACGGTGAACTTATAGCCGAAAATGATGACATTGATAAAAGTCTTAACGGATTTTGCATAAAACAGAAATTGGAAAAAGGCAAAACATATGATTTGTTTGTCGGTTCGATGAAGATGACAGGCAATTTCAGCGTTCGTGCTTATCCGTTGGCTGTGAATACATTTAGTATTTACAATGGCAAGATAACAATGTCTGCTGCCGACGGAAGGCTTGTGGGAAATACAAGAATATTTAATATAACAAAGAATATGCTGTCAAATTTTGTGGTCGATTTGGATTTTGTCGACGGTACAAGCGACAGTTTGTATTTTGATGAGTATATTGCCGGTGAGCATGTAAAGATTGTTGATAATCAGCGTGAAAATCCGTTTTCTTGCGGCGAAAACAAGGCAACACTTTTATTTGGTGATAAATCGGCGGAATATAGTGTGTATATTGAGCACAGCTATGCCGAAAAGGTTGTTGAGCCTACGGCAGATGATGACGGATATACGCTTCATTATTGCATTAATTGTGATGTGAGTTACAAGGATAATTTCGTGCCTACAACTTCGTATGTTATAACGGGAAATTGTGTTATGGACGAGGATGATTTTGGCGGACATCCGCACAATGTTCCTTATTCCCATGTGTATATTACTGTTGACGGAAGAAAATACAGTGTTAATTCAGACGGAACATTTACTGTCAGAACATTTGAGGATTGTTATATTACATTCAACAATCTGTACGGGGGTAATGCCGTAAGAAAGGTTGATGTAACAAACAACGGAAGCTACAATATCGGCACGATTGCACTTGAGGGATATGACCTTAACGGTGACGGATATGTTAACGCAAAGGACTATGCGATTTATTACAAAGAAATGAGAGAAAAACTCGGTGAAAATTACTGGCAATTTGGTGATAATTTTTTGATTTGGCAATAGAATATTTTATTATAAAGGATATAATGCACAATTATATCCTTTACTTTTTTTATATATTATAATATATAACTATTGAAAAAGATTTGCTTACAGGGTATAATACTTATATTAAAATGGAAAATTATGTCGTTTGTGTTTTCGGCATACGGAAAGGATAGAATATTATGAAGAAAGTTGCAATTATTATGGGCTCGGACAGTGATTTGCCTATCGTTACTCCGGCTATCAAACAGCTTAAGGATTTGGGTATTGAATCAGAGGTCAGAGTTATGTCTGCTCACCGCACTCCCGAAGTTGCACACGACTTTTCAAAGAATGCCATTGCAAACGGCTTCGGTGTAATTATTGCTGCAGCAGGTATGGCTGCACACTTGGGCGGAGTTTTGGCGGCTTCAACAACTCTCCCTGTTATCGGAATTCCTTGTTCGGCAAAGGTGCTTGACGGTATGGACGCAATGCTTGCAACCGTTATGATGCCTCCGGGAATCCCTGTTGCCACAGTTGGTGTAAATGCGGCTAAAAATGCGGCACTACTTGCGGCAGAAATTTTGGCTGTCGGTGATGATGACCTTATGCAAAAACTTATTGCAATGCGTGAGGATATGGCAAAGCAGGTTGTTGAAAAAGACAAGGCTCTTCAAGAAAAAATCAAAGAAATATAAAAATATAACAGTAGGGTAAAGGAGAATACATTATGGAAAAAAGTTTCAGCGACAGCTATGCGGCAGCAGGCGTAGATGTAACAGCAGGTTACAAATCTGTGGAACTCATCAAATCACATGTTAAAAGAACCAACATTCCGGGTGTAATCGGCGGTATTGGCGGTTTCGGCGGAATGTTTGAACTTGCGGCTAATGAATACAAAAATCCCGTTCTCGTTTCGGGTACAGACGGTGTAGGAACAAAAATCAAACTTGCATTCCTTATGGATAAGCACGACACAATCGGCATTGACTGCGTTGCAATGTGCGTAAACGATGTTGCTTGTTCGGGTGCAAAGCCGCTTTTCTTCCTCGATTATATTGCTTGCGGCAAGAACTATCCTGAAAAGATTGAGCAAATCGTTAAGGGCGTTGCAGACGGTTGCGTACAGTCGGGCTGTGCACTTGTAGGCGGCGAAACCGCAGAACATCCGGGTATGATGCCGGATGAGGAATATGACCTTGCAGGTTTTACCGTTGGTATCGGTGAAAAGGACAAGCTCGTTTCAGGCGAACACCTCAAGGCAGGCGACGCTATCATCGGTGTTGCATCATCGGGTATTCACTCAAACGGATTTTCGCTTATTCGCAAGGTGTTCAACATCAACAGCGAAACTATTGCTGTTAAGTATGACGAACTCGGCACCACCCTCGGTGAAACACTCCTCACTCCTACAAGAATTTATGTAAAGCCTCTCCTTACTCTTATGGACAATGTGAGAGTAAACGCTATTTCTCACATCACAGGCGGTGGCTTTTACGAGAATGTTCCGAGAATGCTCAACGATAACACTCTTGCTGTCATCGAAAAGGATAAGTGCTTCAAGCTCCCTATCTTTGACCTTATCCAAAAAACAGGCAACATTCCAGAACACGATATGTACAACACATTCAATATGGGTACAGGTCTCATGCTTGCCGTTGATTCCGACAAGGCTGACGAGGCTGTAAGAATTCTTAACGAAAACGGCGAGCAGGCAACAATCATCGGCGAAATTAAGGACGGCGAAAAGGGAGTAGAAATATGCTGAACATAGCGGTGTTTGTGTCCGGAGGCGGAACAAATCTTCAGGCTCTTATTGACGCACAGGACAGAGGCGAAATCAAAAACGGAAAAATCACTTTTGTTCTTGCTTCAAACGAAAACGCTTATGCACTTGAGCGTGCAAAAAAAGCAGGTATTGAAAGCACGGTTGTCAATCGAAAAGCATATGATACAAAGGCGGATTATGACAAGGCTGTGCTTAAAGCTCTTGATGGCAGAAATATCGACTTGATTGTTCTTGCCGGATTTTTGTCAATCCTCGGCGAAGATTTGGTTAACGAATACAAAAACAGAATTATTAACATTCACCCAAGCCTTATCCCACTTTTTTGCGGTGACGGTTTTTACGGCAAAAAGGTGCACACGGCTGTTCTTAACAGCGGTATGAAGGTTACGGGTGCAACTGCCCATTTTGTCAACGAAATTACCGATGGCGGTGCAATTATTTTGCAAAAGGCTGTTCCGATTGAACAGGGCGATAATGAGGACATTCTTCAGTATCGTGTTATGCGTCAGGCTGAATGGGAAATTTTGCCAAAGGCAGTATCACTTTTCTGCGAGGGCAGAATAAAAATTAACGGCAACAAAACAGAAATTATTTGAGGTTAGATATGAATATAGAATCACTTGCAAAGGAACTTAACACAAATACATATCCGGGACGAGGAATTGTTCTCGGCAAATCAAAGGACGGCAAAAAGGCTGTAATTGCTTATTTCATTATGGGTCGTTCGGTTAACTCACGCAACAGAATTTTTGAAGAAAACGACAGAGGCGGTATCCGCACAAAGGCTTTTGACGAAAGCAAGATGGAAGACCCAAGCCTTATCATTTATAATCCTGTTCTTAAATTTGAGGACAAAACAATTGTTACAAACGGCGATCAAACAGACACGATTTATGATTGCTTTGCAAACGGCAAGTGCTACATTCACGCACTTCGCACTCGTGAGTTTGAGCCTGACGCACCGAATTATACTCCAAGAATTTCGGGTGTTGTTAAGCCAAACGGCGACTACAATTTGTCAATCCTCAAATCAAACAACGGCGAGCCACAGTGCGTAAGATGTTTCTTTGAATATCCGGCAACAGCAGGTCTCGGACACTTCATCCACACATATAAGTGTGACGGTGATCCGATTCCGTCATTTGAGGGCGAGCCGACTCCTGTTGAAATCGGTGACGAAAGCATTGACGATTTCACCAAAATGGTTTGGGATAACCTCAACGAGGACAACAAGGTTTCTCTTTTCACTCGTTATATCGACCTTGAAACAGGTGCAGAGGAAACAAGAATTATTAATAAAAACAACTGATTATATTCGGAGGATATTATGAGAGTATTGGTAGTAGGTTCGGGCGGCAGAGAACACGCTCTTATCAGAAAAATTAAAGAATCAAGCAAGGTTGATTATATTGCTTGCTGTCCGGGTAACGGCGGCATTTCGTATGATGCGGAATGTTTTGATGTCGGCGCAACCGATATTGACGGCGTGGTTGAACTTGCAAAAAAGATAAAGGCTGATTTTGTAGTTGTCGCTCCTGATGATCCGCTTGTACTCGGTATGGTAGATGCACTCAACGAGGCAGGTTTTGCAACCTTCGGTCCAAAGGCAAATGCCGCAATTATCGAAGGCTCAAAGGTTTTTTCAAAGGACCTTATGGAAAAGTACAATATTCCTACTGCCGAATACAAGGTGTTCAATGACCCGGCAGATGTAATTGATTATATAAAGGAAAAGAACGAATTTCCTACCGTTATTAAGGCTGACGGCCTTGCACTCGGCAAGGGTGTAATCATTCCGGAAACACTTGATGAAGCCGTTGCGGGTGTAAAGGAAATTATGGAAGATAAGATTTTCGGCGACTCGGGCAACAATGTTGTTGTTGAGGAATTCCTCACAGGCCCTGAAGTTTCGGTTCTTGCATTCACAGACGGCAAGTGTGTAAAACCTATGGTGACTTCTATGGACCACAAGCGTGCACTTGACGGCGATAAGGGTCTTAACACAGGCGGTATGGGTACTGTTTCTCCAAACCCTTATTATACAGAGGAAATTGCCAAGGAATGTATGGAAAAAATCTTTGTTCCTACTATTGAGGCGATGAATAGTGAGGGCAGAACCTTTAAGGGTTGCCTTTACTTCGGATTGATGCTCACTCCAAAGGGACCAAAGGTAATTGAGTATAACTGCCGTTTCGGCGACCCTGAAACACAGGTTGTTTTGCCAAGACTTAAAACTGACATTATCGACATTTTTGAAGCTATCAACAACGGCACTCTTGCAGATTTGGACATCGAGTGGGACGAAAGAGCTTGCACTTGCGTAATTATGGCTTCGGGCGGTTATCCAAAATCTTATCCAAAGGGAATTGAGATTACAGGTCTTACCGATGGTCAGCTTGACGGTGTAACCGTTTATCACGCAGGCACAAAACTTCAAGACGGCAAACTCGTAACCGCCGGCGGCAGAGTTCTCGGCGTTACCGCACTCGGCAATGATTTAAAGGATGCACTTGCTAAATCTTATGCCGCTGTGGAAAAAATTCACTTTGACGGTGCTCATTACAGAAAAGATATCGGTGCAAAAGCACTTAAGGCTTTGCAGTAAATATGAACAAATTGTCAATTTTGTTTAAAAATACAAAATGTTATTGACAATTATACAAAATGGAATTATACTAATTTCGTAATATCACTACGCCATAAGTGCGTCACTTTGTACGCAAAATATGATATATAAATAGAAATAAATATATATTTTGGGGGTTTGACTATGGCAACTGTCAAAAAAAGTAATACAAAGAAAATTGTATGGGCAGTTATAGCTGTTATTCTTGTTGTTGCTATTGTAATAACAAGTGTTGTCTTTGCTAAACGCGGCAAAAGAACAGAAGTAACGCTTAATACAGTATCTACAAACTCTATCACTCAGACCGTATCTTCAACAGGACAGGTAAGTTCGGGCGTTAAAAAAGAATATAAGCCGGGCACCGTTGCTATTGTTAAAAAGGTATATGTAGAGGTTGGTGACAAGGTTAAAAAAGGCGATAAGCTTGCTTCGTTTGACACAAGCAGTCTTGATTCACAGGTGGCAAGCCTTAATTCGGCTTATGCAAATTCAAACGCTTCTTATCAAGAGGCAGTTCAGCATCAGGCTGAAGCGGCAAAGCAACTCAGCGCAATTAATAAGAATATTGCAAAGACCGAAAAAACTTTGAAAAAGCTTCAAAAGGCAGAGCAGAAAAAGCAAAGCACTACTGCAACAACAAAAAAAGTCACAACAACAACGACTACAACCACAACTACAACTCAAATACATTGGGGCAGCAATCCTACAACTACAACCACTGCCGCAACAACAGCTTGCAATCATACATTTGACGGCAGATATGTAGACTCAAATTATTCGGGTCACTATAAGGTTTGTACCAAGTGCGGTGCAAAGGTGTTTGAAGAACACCATTATGGTTCTGTTCAAAAGTTTGCAAGCGGAAAAGACAAGGAAAATTATCACTATTATAAATGTGCCGATTGTGGATATATAAAGAAAGAAGTTCACGATTTTCCAAGTGGTGTGGGCACAGTAACATGTAAGGTTTGCGGAGAAGCAAAGGCTTCAGGCTTTAATGAAACATCGGCTATGGTTGAGCTTGCTCTTGAACAGCTTCAACCTGTATTTGATTCTTTGAAGCAACTCGGTGACGCATCAAAGCAAATCGTTGAGCTTCTTACAGGTCTTACAAAAGACCTTGCGAAAATTGCAAAGGATGTTGATTCCTTGACAAATGCAATCACAACAGTTGCAAATGTAATTATGTATCAAATTTCTTCAGGTAACTGGAGTGCAGAAAAAATCGCTGACGCTGTCGGCAAAGCAGTTACAGCCGCTATCAAACAGGGTATGATTGAATTTATTGACAGCGGTGCGGCAGTTAAAATGATTGAAACTGCTGTTAAATCTGTTAATTGGAAAGCTATCGGTAGGGGTATTGCAGAGTCTGATAATTTCGGTTTAGCTTCGGCTCAAATTCAGCTTGCCGCACTTTATGCTCAAAAGGAAGTTTATACAATTACGGCTTCAGCATCAACCGTTAATGCTCAAAAGCAGGCAAAGGATGCCGCAAAGAAAGCATATGACACAACTAAAAATGCAAGAGATGACCTTGCAAAGGGTTGGACAGCTGAATTTTCCGGTGTTATCACAACCTGTGATATTGAATCCGGTTCACAAACAACAGCTCTTTCAACAGGTATTACTCTTGAAAATATGAAAAAGAGAGTTGTTACAATTTCTCTCGGCGAATATGATGTTCACAAGGTTAAAGAGGGAATGTCGGCAACTGTAAAAACAGCATACGGTACATATGACGGTGTTGTTGCTTCAATCGCTCCGACTGCAACAGGCGGTTCAAAAGGCTCAATGCTTGACAGTGTAGGTTCAATGGCAGGCATCAGCGGTCTTTCATCACTCACAAATTCAGGTGCGGGCGTTGAATGCAAGGTTGTTGTTGACCACCCTGATGAAAACATCATTGTTGGTTTTGACGCAGATGTTGAAATCGTAACAGGTACATACACTGATGTTCCATGTGTTCCGATTGAATCAATCGTGCTTGAAAAAGAGGGCACATATGTTTATCTTTACAATGAAAAGGACGAAACAGTTACAAAAACAAAGATTGAAACAGGCGCAACATCTGATACTTCATATGAGGTAACATCGGGTCTTTCGGTAGGCGATAGAATTGTTGCAACTCCTCAAACAGACTATGAGGAAGATACATTCAAAGTAAAAGTTGTAACCAATAAATCTAATAAGAGGTAATATAGGTGAATATAACAGAAAGCTTAAAAATCGCTGTAAAGTGTATAAAAGCAAACTGGATGCGTTCCGTTCTTACCATGCTGGGAATTATTATAGGTATCACCTCTGTAATTATGATTGTCGGTGCAGGTACGGGTGTGCGTGACTATATCGTTGGACTTATTGAAGATATGGGCTCAAATGCCGTGCTTGTATCGGTTGATACAACTCAGGCAACCGAAAATGACTATATCACACTTGACGATGTAGAAAATATCAAAACAAAAGTTTCGGGCGTTGAGCGTTGCTCGCCAATGCTTATGGGTTTTGGTAACGCAACTATCGATGCAACAGCAACCGAGGCAACGGTAATGATGGTAGGCGTAAACAGTGATGTTCAGTTTGCCATGACAAATACGTGTGAGTACGGCAGATTTTTTACGGATGAGGAATATGCCGCAAATGCACCCATAGCTGTTATGGGTCTTGAATCGGCAAAAACAGCCTTCGGTTATGATGATGTAACAGGTCAAAGCATAACGGTTTCTTCATCCGGCAAATCAATGAAAATTAAGGTTTGCGGTGTTGCCAATATTGATGCAATGGTTAATTCGTTGGGCGGAAGCAGCAATATGAGCTCGATGTTCCAAAACGGCTCGGATAAGCCGATGATTGCACTCTTTATGCCTTGTACAACGCTTACACAGATTACAGGTGCAAGTGCCAACCTCTCCAATGTTTTTGTAATTGCAGAGGATGGCAAGGACTACGACGCAATCGGTAATGCAACCGTAAACTATTTAAAGGCTGTTCACGGCAATTATTCAAACGGTATGTACACGGCTCAAAATATGGCTACATATATTGAGATTGTTGATATTATTATGAAGGTTCTTACAATCTTTATTGCCGGTGTAGGTGCAATTTCTCTTATCGTCGGCGGTATCGGTGTAATGAATATTATGCTTGTATCGGTAACTGAACGAACGAGGGAAATCGGTATCAGAAAATCGCTTGGTGCAAAAACAAGGGTTATTACAATGCAATTCCTGACCGAATCGATCATATTGTGCTTGATAGGCGGATTTATAGGCGTCGTCTTGGGTGTCGCAGGAGCTTTTGCCGCC
The DNA here is from genome assembly GCA_900539325.1 of uncultured Eubacterium sp. Taxonomy (GTDB): domain Bacteria; phylum Bacillota; class Clostridia; order Oscillospirales; family Acutalibacteraceae; genus Eubacterium_R. The sequence goes on along the minus strand of UQCC01000011.1, from coordinate 47,921 downwards.
TGCTCGATAATAGATATAACGCCTAAGATAAGTATTTGGCTTATCCTTTTGGCACTCCTGTTCTCATCGGGTGTAGGATTATTCTTCGGTATTTATCCTGCAAAGAAAGCTGCTCAGCTCAGCCCTATTGATGCACTTCGTTCAGAATAATAAATTATAAAAATAAAACAAACAGTCCTTCCCAAAGGGGATAGGACTGTTTTTATTTAATCGTGGTATTACTTTTTTGCAAGGGAAAGATGATATTTCCCGTGCTGAATTTTATCTCTTATGCAAACATAAGAAAATCGGTATCGCTTGATTTAGCGATACCGATAATTTTTAGGGAAGTTTTTACTGATTATTTTTCAGCGTATTTGTCGTCACCGTTCCAGCTGTACATAGCTCTGATGCCCTTACCTACTTCTTCAAGTTGGTGAGAAGCTTCAAGCTCTCTTGTAGCTCTGAAGTGTGCCCAACCGTTGTTTGCTTCTGTGATGAACTTAGAAGCAAATGTACCGTCTTGGATTTCACGAAGGATTTGCTTCATTTCCTTCTTTGTTTCGTCTGTTACAAGACGCTTACCTGTTTCGTAGTCACCGAACTCAGCAGTATTTGAAATTGAGTATCTCATCTTTGAGAAGCCGCCTGAATAAATAAGGTCAACGATAAGCTTCATTTCGTGGATACATTCAAAGTAAGCGTTTCTTGGGTCATAGCCTGCTTCAACAAGTGTTTCAAAACCTGCTTTCATAAGAGCTGTAACACCGCCGCAAAGAACAGCCTGCTCACCGAAGAGGTCAGTTTCTGTTTCACACTTAAATGTTGTTTCAAGGATAGCAGCTCTTGCACCGCCGATGCCTGCACCGTAAGCAAGTGCTGTATCAAGGCAGTGACCTGAAGCATCTTGATATACTGCTACGAGGCAAGGAGTACCTTTGCCTTCTTTGTACTCTGATCTTACTGTGTGACCTGGAGCCTTAGGAGCAATCATAAATACATCTACATTTGCAGGTGGAACGATTTGTTTGAAGTGAATGTTAAAGCCGTGTGCAAATGCAAGTGCTTTGCCTTCTGTGAGGTATGGAGCGATGTCGTTCTTGTAGATTGCAGCTTGCTTTTCATCAGGAGTAAGTACCATGATGATGTCTGCAGCCTTAACTGCTTCTGCTGTTGTCATAACCTTAAGGCCAAGGTCTTCAACATGCTTCCATGATTTTGAACCTTCGTAAAGACCAACGATTACATTTACGCCGCTTTCGTGAAGGTTGAGTGCGTGAGCGTGACCCTGTGAACCAAAGCCGATGATAGCAACTGTCTTGCCGTCAAGTACGCTCAAATTACAATCTGATTCGTAAAAAATTCTAGCTTCTGCCATTTTTATTTCCTCCGAAAAAATAATTTTTTGTTTTGTTTGGCTGTCGGACAAGTTGACCGACAACCGTTTGATTTATTTCTTAATTCACATTATATATCGTATGATGTCATATGTCAATAGGGATTTTTAATTTTTTTATAATCCTTCCATTGCGTGCAAAATGTGGAGCCTCATTGCCGTTCTTGCACCCTCTGCGTTTCGTGCCTTGAGGAAGTCCATAATCAGTCTGTCATCGTTCAAATTGTTTTTGTTGATGTTTTCATCTTTTTGCATAACGATTACGCCGTTTTTGATTGCGTTGAAGATAATCGGCATAAACTGCTTTACAAAAGCATTGTGTGTTGCGTTTGCGATGCTTTCATGGAATTTTTGCTCTTCATATGTTCTGTCTTCGCCTGATTTTATCTTTGCTTCAACAGCTTCGCCGTATTTGCAAATAATCGCTATTTCCTCGTCTGTGGCACGCTGTGCGGCATAATAAGCACAATCCGGCTCAAACATCAGCCTCATTTCAAACAAGTCGTCAAGACCGCTGCTGATTTCGCCGAGGTCATTGCTTTCTATTGTGGTGTTTGATGTGACAAAGGTGCCTTTGCCACGTTTAATTTCCAATATTCCGCCGAGCGTCAAAATTCTCACCGCTTCACGCAGGGTGGAACGGCTGATGCCGAGTTCTGCGGCAAAATCGTTTTCGTTAGGCAGCTTGTCGCCTACGGAAAAACGATGCTCGTTTTCTATCATAGATTTGATTTTTTTTGCTGTAATATCGGACAGTTTACTTGTATTTGACATAGCACCATCTCCTTTATGTATGATAATACCACAAAACATCATACAAGTCAATATGTTGTCAGACATCATATTTTTTAAATATTTTTGCAATAGCTATTGTAAATTGTGAACAAATGTTATAGAATGTAATTAATTCTAATATATAAAGGCAGAAGGTGTAATAATGAATAAAGCCGTAAAGGTAAGATACTATATTGAATCATTGTGCGTATATGATTTTAAACAGGACGAGATTATAAACGCACTTTATGATTTGCTTAATTCTCTTGAGGACGAAACTGTTTTGACAAAGCAGAGCAGATTTTTTAATCTGTTGTCGTCACATCATTCGCTCAGGCACTATGTGTCAAAACTTATTTTGACAGATGACAATGTGTTTACCAAGGCAGCTGCGGCAGGCAAATGTGATGAACTTGACCCATCTATTCTTGACGGCGTAAAAGCCGATTTGGAAAAACTTGAGGTTATCGCTTCAATTTCTGCAGAGGATATTTATAAAGCAGAAGAGGACAGCGATATTGCCGATGTTCTCAAAACTATGCCAAAGTGGAATCCGAACGGCAGGGCAATGCTTCCGCTCACCGACGATTGGGCAGAACACATTGAGGACTTAAAGTCATTCCACAGAACAAACGGCTACGGTATGTTTGCCAAATTTGTTGCGTTCACTTGGAGAAATGAGGAGTTTGTTCCGATTACGGCTATTGATTCCATTCGTTTGACCGACCTTAAAAATTATGAGGTTCAGCGTGGCAAGGTTGTTGATAATACCGTTGCGTTTATTTCTGATTTGCCGGCAAACAATGTTTTGCTTTACGGTGACAGAGGTACGGGCAAAAGTTCAACCGTTCACGCAATCCTTAATGAATATAAGAACAGAGGCTTGCGAATGATTGAAATTTCAAAGGGCGATATCAACGATTTGACTATGATTAGAGAAAAAATTTCTGACAGTCCTATGAAGTTCATCATCTTTATTGACGATTTGAGTTTTGACAATCACGATGATTCGTTCGGTGAATTAAAGGCGGCACTTGAGGGCTCACTTTCGGGCAGACAGAATAACACGCTCATTTATGCCACATCAAACAGACGCCACCTCATTAAGGAGAACTTCTCCGACCGTGAAAATGATGTTAACCGTTCCGATACTTTGCAGGAAGAACTTTCGCTTTCAGACAGATTCGGTCTTTCAATCACATTCATAAATCCCGATAAAAAGGATTTTGAAGATATTGTTCAAAAGATTGCAACCGACAGAGGACTTAAATCCGATATGGAAAAGATACTTTTCACCGCAGAACAGTGGGCAAGACGCAGAGGCGGTCGCTCTCCGAGATGTGCCCGTCAGTTTATCGATTATGTTGAAAGCTGTGAAAAGCGAAATATCGAATGGTAAAAATTTGATAAATATGAATTAATTAATTGTTAAAAATATTAACTCTTTGTTTACTCAAAATACAAATTGTGAACAAAATCGTTTGATATTATGGGTGCAAAGAGAAGAAAGAAAGGAAAAACTATTATGGCAAATAAAATTCTTGTAGTTGACGATGATTTAAACATCTGCGAACTTCTCAAACTTTATCTTGAAAATGACGGCTATGTGGTATTCACCGCAAATGACGGTCAGGAAGCTGTTGATATGTTCCATAACAAGACACCCGATTTGGTGCTCCTTGACATTATGCTCCCTAAAAAGGACGGCTGGCAGGTTTGCCGTGAAATCAGAAAGACTTCATCTGCTCCGATTATTATGCTCACCGCAAAGGGCGAAACCTTTGACAAGGTGCTTGGCTTGGAACTTGGTGCAGACGACTATGTTGTTAAGCCTTTTGACGCAAAAGAGGTTATGGCAAGAGTTAAAGCTGTTCTCCGCAGAACAACAGGCGACAGCGAATCAACAGAAACCGAAAAAAAGGTTGTTATCTATGACAACCTTGAAATTAATATTCAAAATTATGAGATGAAGGTAAAGGGCGTGCCGGTTGACACACCGCCTAAAGAACTTGAACTCATTTATCACTTTGCTTCAAATCCGAACAGGGTTTATACCCGTGACCAGCTTCTTGATGAGGTATGGGGCTTTGATTATTACGGCGACTCCCGTACAGTTGATGTGCATGTAAAAAGACTCCGTGAAAAGCTTGAGGGCGTATCGGACAAATGGTGCTTAAAGACCGTTTGGGGCGTAGGTTACAAATTTGAAACAAAGGACTAAATTGAATTATGGTATTACAAAAAGGTAAAAGAAAAAACCTGTTTACCAAATACTTTTTGATATTTGTTGCCATCTTTCTTTTTATGCTTACTGTTATGGGTACAGTGCTCATAACGATTGTTAACGCTTATTCTCTCAGCGAAAAGACAGACCTTTTGAGTGAAAATACAAAAACACTTGCAAATACAATATCGCAGAATATGATTGTAAATAATATGAACAGTGATTATTCCGCATATAAGGAAAGTATTTGTGAAAATCTTTCTATGGTGTCGGGTTGTATAGATGCCGATGTGTTTGTTTGTGATGCCGGCGGCAGTATTATTATGTGTAAGGACCAAACCGGACTTAAAGGATTTGTTACCGGAGAAACGGTGTGCAAAAATCATAAAAATTTTGTAATCGGTGACAAACAGCTTCAGCGTGTGTATGAGGGTGCTTCAATCGGCAAGGCAATGATTAACGGCGAATCGTATTATGTTGTCGGTACGGCAATAAAAACCTCGTTTGATGCAAATAATTTAACTGACAACAATCAAATTATAGGTACGGTTTTTGCAGTTACACCGACAGGCTCACAGGGCATTGTTTCGCTTGTTATGAAGTCGTTTTTGATTATTGCAATCATTTGTCTCGGCATTGCCTGCATTGTTATTTGGCAGGTTACAAAGCATATGGTTACTCCTCTTCAGCAAATGAGTGCGGCGGCAAAGCGTTTTGCGGTAGGCGACTTTTCATACAGAGTTAACATCAACACAAACGATGAACTTGCGGATTTGGGCTATGCTTTTAACGAAATGGCAGATGCTCTTGACAAACTCGAAAGCTCACGACGGTCGTTTGTTGCAAATGTTTCGCACGAACTTAAAACGCCGATGACATCCATTGCAGGATTTATTGACGGTATTCTTGACGGAACAATTCCAAAGGAAAAGGAAGATTACTATTTAAAGATTGTATCGGATGAAGTAAGGCGACTTTCCCGTCTTGTTGTGGCAATGCTTAATATGAGCAAGATTGAATCGGGTGACTTCCAGATGAAACTGAAGCCGTATAATCTTTCCGACCAAATTATTCATATTCTTTTGACCTTTGAGCAAAAGATAGAAAAGAAAAATATAGAAATCCGAGGACTTGAAAATCTTGAACCTCATCACATTGTAGCCGATACGGATATGATTTACCAGGTTATTTACAACTTGTTTGACAATGCCGTTAAGTTTACAAATGAGGGAGGATATATAGAGATTAATGTTGCCGATGTTGGCGACAATGTTCAGGTCAGCATCAAAAACAGCGGTGATGGTATTGACGCTTCGGAGCTTTCTCGTGTGTTTGAAAGATTTTATAAGGTTGACAAATCACGCTCACTTGATGCAAAGGGTGCAGGCCTCGGACTTTATATAGTAAAAACAATGGTAGAGATGCACGGCGGCAGAATTTTTGCAAGGTCGGACAGCAAGACCGAAGCGGAATTTGTGTTTACTCTTCCAAAATCAAAATAAAAGGAGAATCGTCATGGACGAATATAACAACAATCAAAATAATGTAAGCGGCGGCAATGATATGCCGAACGGCGAGTATCATTTTGTACCGCCAAAACAAAATCAACCGCAAAATAATACAAATCAATATTCACAGCCTGTAAATCAGGGTCAGTATTACCAAAACAATACACGCCCTAATAACGGCACATATTACACAACCAACAATGCAAATATGTATGGCAGACCTGTTGCACCTGCCCCAAAGCCGCCAAAGAAAAAGAATAAGGCACTCAAGGCAGTTATCATTGTTGCAATCGTTGTTGTAGCTGTGTCAATCTTCGGCATTGTCGCTTCTGTTGTCGGCAACAAATCATATGAAAATTTTAAAGAAAGCACAACTCAAAGCGAATCATCCGACAGCACAAAGGGCGGAGCGAAGATTAACGACAGCAAGGGTGATGTTGCAACAAAGGACAATAACGGCAATTTGACCGTTGCCGGTGTTGCAAAAAAGACAATTGACTCCTGCGTTCTCATTTCGGTTTATTCCGAGCAGAATTCATATTATGATTTCTACAATTTCGGTCAAAGTCAAGACAGCGGTTCCGATGAACAAACTTTATCGGGCGAAGGTTCGGGCGTTATTATGAGCGAAAACGGCGGAACAACATATATTATGACTGCGGCTCATGTTATATCGGACGGTTCAACCTTTAAGGTAACAACAAATGACGGCAAAACTTATGATGCAAAAATTGTAGGATATGACAGTCAAACAGATATCGGCGTGCTTTCAATCAAAGCAAGCGGTCTTCAGGTTGCCGAGTTTGCCAACAGCGATGACATCGTTGTAGGTGAGCAGGCAGTAGTTATCGGTTGCCCGGGCGGCAGTAAGTTTATGAACAGCGTTACAACAGGTATTGTGTCTGCTCTTGACCGTCCCGTTTCATCATCAATCGGTTATGATAACGAGTGTATCCAAACGGATGCGGCTATTAATCCGGGTAACTCAGGCGGTGCTCTTTTCAATATGAGCGGTCAGGTTATCGGCATCAATTCATCAAAGATTGCTTCAACCGATTATGAGGGTATGGGCTTTGCCGTACCGAGTAATACAGCGGTTAAAACATCAAACAGCCTTATCAAAGACGGCTATGTGCCAGGCAGAGCAAAACTCGGCATAACCTATAACAGCATCACAAATGCATCAAATGCAAGTGCAATTCTTGCCGCTTTGGAACAAAAGGGATTTAAGGATGCCGAAGGCACAATGATTATCGGTGAAGTTGATTCCGAATCTGACCTTGCAAACAAGGATGTTAAACAATATGATATGATTGTTGCCGTTAACGGAAAGACAATGACATCAACAGATGTTCTTACAAACATTCTCAGCAAGTCATCGCCAGGCGATACAATCACTCTCACAATCGCAAGAATTGATAATAATCAAATTAAAACCTTTAACGTTAAGTGCAAACTTATCGAAAGCAAAGGCTAAATAAAAAGCATAATACTAAACAGTTTAAGGGACTGTCACTTATAAATGTGACAGTCCCTGTGTTATTTTTTTAGCGTGTTGAAAAGTTTTTTGATGTGCTACAGCCTGTTGTTTTATTGATAATTTACATTATCTGCCTTTGTTATGTCGTAGATTGAATCAAGTTGTGCATTGTCGTCAAGTGCACTGAATTTGTCGTTTTGGTAATCGGCTGTGCCTTCGTAATCGGCAAGGTAGTTTTGCTTCATAGTAAGCACTTTGTCGCCTTTGCCTTTGTAATTTCTGATGATTAATTCGGGTGTGCCGTCCTTATCCAAATCTTTGATTAAATATTGCATTTTCGCCTTGACATCATCGCTTGTGTTGTTGATTGCCCATTGAATAGCCCAATAGTATTGACGGTGAACATTGTCGCTGTAAAGCGATTTGCGTTCTTTAACCCCATAGTTTACGGGGATTGATTTTTTAAACGCCATATAGTCGTATTGCGGTCGCCATTGGTCACCTGTTTCTACGGTGCCATTAAATGTATCTTCGTCGGCTTCAACATCAAGGTAGGTAATGCCTTTCAGTTCCTTGTCCTCTTTGTAAACAGCGTCCCAAAAAGCGTGGTGCTTGATGGTCTTTACATTTTTCGGAATGTACATATAGTTGAGTGCTCTTGTGTAATAAAGGCAGTCCGAACCGATAAATTCCAAACTTTCCGGCAGGGAATTGTAAATTGTTTTCATTGAGTCAACGGCTTTGTATGTTGTGTCCGTAATAGGCGTGTCGGTTGTGTAGGTGAAAATGTTTGTCAAGACTGTGTTTTTGAATACAGCCATATTGTCCATTTTTGTAACGCCCTCAGGTATGTAAAGGTCAACGATATTGCTGTATGCAAATGCAAGCTCGTTGATTTTTGTAACTGTTGACGGAATAACATATGTGCGGCAAAGTCTGTTGTATGTTTGGTAATACTGCTCGTCATAAAGCTTGTTTGTGCCCCACATCCTTTCAACAAGATTGTTGCCTTTTTCATCAACTAAATTGCCGTTTTCATCGGTAATTTTTGATATAAATTTGCGGTTGCCCTTTTTGTCGATTTTTTCATCTGCGTAGCCGTTTTCAATCATCAGCTGCAAATCGTGATAGTTAGGGTAAAACACCGTTTCGGTTACATCTTTGTTGTAAACAACGCCGTCAAGGTCGCAGTAGTTAGGGTTTTGGTCGTCAATCCACACATTGCGAACATACCAACAGCTGTAAATCGCCTTGCTGTCTATGTACTTTACATCCTTGCCTAATGTGATGTTGTGCAGTGTTTCGTCACCGTTAAACGCATATTCGTGGATGGATGTGATAGGCTTTGATGTATCTTTTTTGCCTGTGTCGAGGTCAACAACATAGTCAATGGTGATGTCGGTTATTCCGCCCGGATTTGAAAATCTTACAAGTTCATATGTGCCGTCATCAAGCTGTTTGTATTTGTATGTGTCGCTGTGTATGGCTTTTACGGAAAAGAACATTGCCGCAAAAATTGCAATTAACAGTACAACAATGAAGATAATCTTTTTGGCTTTTGCGTTGTCATACGGTTGATTGATGTGAGGCTTTTGCAGTCCTTCGATTTGATATGTCCAAATTTCATCTTCGGGAATATCAAGGGTGTAAGCCTGAGCGGTTTCCTGAGTTTCAAGTGCCTCCTGTGCAAGGAAGTCGTCATTTTGCTTTTGTTTTTTCTTTTTGCTCATGATACAACCTCCTCAAGTTCTTTTTCTTCTTCGGCAACTTCAACTATGCCGTGCTCCTCGTTATATTGTTTTCTTGTAACTTCTTCACGGCGACGCAAAACTTCCATAACTTTGTTTTGCTTGTCATCGTTGTAATCCCAAAAGATATACGGTATCGTCATAAGAAGATAGCCTATAATATCTATTATAATAGGTACAACGATGATTTTTACTCTTGACGAGTCGATGAAAAGTACATCCCAGTTTGTGTTGAAGCCGAATTTGAGAAGCAACAACGGAATGATAAGTCCTACAAATGAGGTGATAGGACCTGTGAACCAGCCGAACACGCCGGCAAAACTTTCAAGTCTTTCACCCGAAAGGTACATTTGATAGTCGTTTACACGAATATCCATATCGTGCGAGATTGACTTAGGTACGGTTTGGAACATTTCGGTTATGAACAGCATAACTACCGAAAGCGTACCGCAAAGAATGAGGTTATCGCCGCAGAAGATGTAACAGCAAACAATTATGCTGTAACATACGGCACGGGAAAGCTGATAGAATATCATAACCTGTTTGTAGGTAAATCTCTTGATAAAATACGGAGTGAACAGGTCGGGCGGTGTGCCGGCAAAGCTGACAAGTGCAACGATAAGGCTGTATGTAAGACCTGTCAGTCTGAAGGTGTAAAGGTACAAAATTGTTGTAAACGCGAGCATACCGTTGCCGAGCGAATCCAAAAGGCTGACGATTGTTTGAATCCATCTGTATTTGTTGCGAAGAACGCCGAACATACCGTCCCAGAAATTGATTTTAACCTTCTTTTCAAGAGGAGGTTGCGGAATTCTTTCTTTAATTTTGCCTGCAAATATCATTGTGATAACGGCAAAAATCGTAAATGTAACAGGAATAATCCATTTGAACACGGCAATGTCCGCCCAGTCGTTTGGGCACTTGTCGATGATTGCCGGCAAAATGATTGCCAAAATTGATTGGAATAGGTGAGAAAGCTTTATAGGATAAGACCTTACAAAGATACGCTCACGCATATTAGGTGAGATGTTTTGCGTGCAGGTTTCAAGATTGTTGTTAAAACCAAAGAGGTTGTAGATTGAGAACAGCAGGTTTGCAACCCAAACTCTTGTTGTAACATCTGTGATTGTTGAATAAAACGGAAGCCAGCCGATGAGCCAAACCATTATGATTTTCGGCACAACATCACAGTAAAGGCTGTACTTGTATCTGCCGAACTTTGGTATAAGCTTTTTTCTGTAAAAAATATTACGGGCACCTGACCAGCCGTTCCATAAAATGTGGGTGCCGAAAATTTTGATAACCGATGCGGCAGTAACGCCCTCAAGCCCGTTGAGATATGCAACAAGCTTGTTTGTTTCGGGCAGAAATGCCGAAAAATCGCCGAATATCATTGCAAGTCCGGCGGCTATCAAAAAGAAATATAGTCCATAAAAGTTACGCTCGGTTTTCTTTGGCAAAAAACCGAGGTTGTCGTTGATAACCCATCCTATAAGCGTCCAAACATAGTTGAGCGGCATATTGATGAGGGAGATAATTGCGTATGTAAGATACGGCAGCTTGTAGTGATACATCATCAAATAGCAGCCTGCGGCAAAGCTGATGTATTCAAGCGTTTTATTGCCGGCATAGTTTGCACCTACGCCAAACAGAATATCCACATATTCTTTATATGGAACATATTTGCCTTTTGCAGGCTTGTTCCAATGCGTTTTAATTTCGGTAAAAAGTCCTTTTACCTTTGAACCTTTATTTCCCATTCATTTCCTCCTAAAGCGCTGTACTTATTAAATAATAACATATTTTTAGCAAAAAATTAACTGTTTTTTGTATAAATTGTGCACAAAGTTTTAGAAAGGAATTTTACATTTTGTACAAAATGACATTTCAGACTAAAAAAAGGACATCACGAGCGATGTCCTTATAATGTATTAATATATGATTATAGTACCTTTGAAAGGAAGTCAACCAATCTTTGGTCTTTCGGATGATTGAAAATGTCATCCGGCGTGCCTTGTTCAAGGATTTTGCCCTCGTCCATAAAGATAACTCTTGTGGCAACCTCTTTTGCAAAGCCCATTTCGTGAGTTACGATAACCATTGTCATGCCTTTGTTTGCAAGTTGTTTCATTACCTGCAAAACTTCGCCTACCATTTCAGGGTCAAGTGCAGAGGTCGGCTCATCAAAAAGCATAACTTCAGGTTCCATACAAAGTGCTCTTACAATGGCAACCCTTTGCTTTTGACCGCCCGAAAGCTGGCTAGGATAAGAATCCGCTCTGTCACGAAGTCCAACGGTTTCAAGAAGTTCGAGCGCCTTTGCTTCCGCTTCTTCCTGCGACTTTTTAAGCAACTTCATCGGTGCGATAGTCATATTGCGCAGAATTGTCATATTAGGGAAGAGGTTGAAGTGCTGGAACACCATACCCATCTTTTGTCTGTGCTTGTTGATGTTGAGCTTTGGGTTTGTTAAATCCTCGCCGTCAAAAATGATGTGACCTGCCGTCGGAATTTCAAGGAGATTGAGCGAACGAAGCATTGTTGATTTGCCAGAACCGGAAGGACCGATAATAACAACAACTTCGCCTTGATTGATTTCAAGGTTTACTCCGTCAAGAGCTTTAACTTCGCCGCCGAGATAATATTTTTTTACATTATTTACGGAAATAAGTGCATTATCTTTCATTTTTACGAAGTCTCCTTTCAAGTATTCCTACCAATTTTGTAAGGAGCATAACAATTACAAGGTAAATGAGTGCTACCGACAAAAGAGGCATATAGTAAGAATATGTTGAAGCCGAGATGCTTGAACCTGCCTTTGTAAGGTCGGTTACGGCAACATAGCCGGCAACGGATGTTTCTTTGAGAAGTGCAATGAATTCGTTGAGAAGTGTAGGCAATACAGCCTTGAACATCTGCGGCAAAATAATGTATCTCATAGTTTGGAAGTAGTTGAAACCGATTGAACGGCCTGCTTCAAACTGACCTTCGTCAATAGACATAATGCCGCCGCGGAAAATCTCTGCAACATATGCGCCCGAGTTGATGCCGAATGCAAAAATCGCAACCGCAATACCGTTTGACGATGCGGCAAAAATGATAAAGTATGTGATAAGGAGCTGAACAACTACCGGTGTACCTCTGATAACTGTGAGGTAAAGTTTGCATATGAAATTGAGAATTCTCATAATGAAGTAGGTGAAGCCGCCGCGAAGCTTGAGAGTTTCTTCGTTTTTGTCGTATGAAGAACGCACTGCGGCAATGAGCACACCTATTACTATGCCGATAACTGCGGCAACAAGCGTAATTTCAAGTGTGTGACCCAAACCCGTAACCATATACTTCCATCTGTCTTTTTGTATAAAGTTGAGGTCAAACTGACTTTTAAAGTTTTCAACAAAAGCCGGAGCTTTCATTAATATTGTATCTAACATTTTATATCTCCATAAATAAAGGCGAACTTAATTGTTCGCCTTAATCTGTGTTAATTCAGCCGAATCAGTCTGCTGTAATGTACTTGTTAACAATCTTTTGAAGTGTGCCGTCAGCAATGAGTTCTTTAAGAGCATCGTTAACCTTTGTCTGAAGCTCTGTGTTATCCTTCTTGAAGCAGATAGCGTAATCCTCTTCTGCATATGAAGTTTTAAGGATTTCCAAGCCTTCGTTTGCTGCAACAAATGATTTTGCCGGCTCGTTATCGATAATTACACAGTCAATCTTGCCTGCGAGAAGAGCTTGAACAGCGTCTGCACCCTTGTCGTATTCCTGAACAGCTTCGTCACCGAAGTCGTCCTTTGCATAGATGTCGCCTGTTGTACCGAGCTGAACACCGATCTTTGTCTTTTCGCTGAGGTCGTCAACCGACTTGATGGCGCTGCCCTGCTTAACAATGATTGATTGAATACCTGTTGCATAAGAATCAGAGAAAGCAACGCTCTGCTCTCTTTCAGGAGTAACAGTCATGCCTGCCATACCCATATCGTACTTGCCGCTTTGTACGCCGGGGATGATAGCGTCAAACTTTGTGTCAACGATTTCAAGCTTCATGCCGAGTTTGTCAGCGATAGCCTGTGCAACTTCTGCATCGATACCTACAACCTTGTCGCCCTCTTTGTATTCGTAAGGAGGAAATTCGGCGTTTGTAGCCATTGTCAATGTTTCCTGTGTGTCTTTGTCTGCGTTTGTGTCATCTGATTTTTTCTCGCTTGAGCATGCAACGAAGCTAATGCAAATCATCAATGCCGCAAGGAGAACCGCTAAAAATTTTTTCATAATCTTTCTCCTTTATATTATATACATTTTTAGTGTTTCCACAATAGCACACTAAAGTTCTTTTTGCAATAGTTATACTTTAATTGTATATTTATACAATTTTAGTGCACAACTATTCATCTTGATTGAAAAGATATTTATGCAATTTTCACAAAAATGGGAATTTATCGTATTACCGCTTTACAACGCTAAAGAAATAAAGTATAATGAACACATCAACAAAATTAATTTAATGAGGTAGAAGTTATGAAAACATTTAAAAAAGTAATTGCAGTCGTTTTGGCTGTGCTCACAGTTTGCTTTGCATTTGCGGCTTGCTCAAACGGTTCTTCTGATAAGAGCGATAAGTCAAGCAAAACCGATTCGGAAAAAATCATTGAATCCGGTAAGCTTGTTGTAGGTATTACAGACTTTGCTCCTATGGATTACAAGGACGACAACGGTAATTGGATTGGCTTTGATGCAGACCTTGCAAATATGGTTGCTGAAAAGCTCGGCATTAAAGCTGAATTTGTAGAGATTGACTGGGACAACAAGTTCCTTGAACTCCAGACAGGTTCAATCGACTGTATCTGGAACGGTATGACAATCACAGATGAGGTTAAGAACAATTCATCTGTTACAAACGCTTATGCAATGAATCAGCAAATCGTTGTTACAAAGTCGGAACTTGCCGGCAAACTTAAGACGGTTGACGACCTCAAAGACCTTTCATTCGCAGTAGAAAACGGCTCGGCAGGTCAGAGTGCCGCAGAGGATAACGGACTCAATGCAACAGCCGTTACCGCTCAGTCAGATGCACTTTTGGAAGTTGCTTCGGGTTCATCCGATGCTTGCATTATCGACTCTACAATGGCAGCTGCTATGACAGGCGAGGGCACAGACTATGCAGACCTTAAATCATCTGTTGTTCTTGTTGACGAGCAGTACGGTATCAGCTTCCGCAAGGAAAGCGATATGACCGAAAAGGTTAACAAAATTATCGCAGACTTCAAAGCAGACGGTACATTGCAAAAGCTTGCAGATAAGTACAGCGTTCAGATTTCTGAATAAGTTTAAACTTAATTATGCGAGGCAGTTACTCATTTTGGGTAGCTGCCTTTTGGTGGCTTATAAAGGCTTGATTTACCTTTAAAAAACATTGTAGGGGACAGGCTTGCCTGTCCCGAAACAATCATAACTCTATCATTCGGTTTAGGAGAATATTTTATGTTTTGGACAGTTACACTTGAACTTCTCAAGGGCTTTGCGGAAACACTCAAAATTTTCGCTCTCACCCTTGTGTTTTCACTTCCTTTGGGGCTTGTGCTCAGCTTTTTCTCAATGTCAAAGTTCAAGCCGCTTAAATATTTAACAAAGATTTTCATTTGGATTATCCGCGGTACACCGCTTATGCTTCAGCTTATTATCGTTTATTTCGGTCCCGGACTGATTTTCGGCTGGAACCTTATGGAACGCTTTAATGCGGTAATTGTTGCGTTTGTTATCAACTATTCTTGCTATTTCAGCGAGATTTACCGTGGCGGTATCGAATCTGTACCAAAGGGACAAACCGAGGCGGGTTTGGTTCTCGGTATGAGCAAAAGCCAAATTTTCTTCAAAGTTACTCTTTTGCAGGTTATCAAGCGTATTGTGCCGCCTATGAGTAACGAGATTATTACACTTGTAAAGGATACTTCGCTTGCTCGTATCATCGCAGTGTACGAAATTATCTTTATGGGTCAAAACTTTATTAAATCGGCAGGTCTTATTTGGCCGCTGTTTTACACAGCCGTTTTCTATCTTGTGTTCTGTGGACTTCTTACAATTTTCTTCCATTGGGCAGAAAAGAAAATGAGCTATTTTGAAGCGTAAGGAGGGAACATTATGGCTTTGTTGGAAGTAAAAGGAATTAAAAAATCCTTTGGCAGAACCAAGGTTCTCAAAGGTATAGATTTTGATTTGCAAAAGGGCGAAGTTCTCTCTATCATCGGTTCTTCGGGCTCAGGCAAAACAACTCTTCTTCGTTGTATCAACTTTTTGGAGTTTGCCGATGAGGGTACGATTTCCGTTAACGGTGAAGTTATTTATGACGGTGTTAAAGACAAAAAAATCAAAGACAAGGAATTAAAGGCAAAGCGTATGCACTTCGGTCTTGTTTTTCAGGATTTTAATCTTTTTCCGCAGTACAGCGTGCTTAAAAATTTGACTCTTGCTCCGTCGCTTTTGAATCTCGGTTCAAAGGAAGAACTTGAAAAGCAGGCAAAGAATATTATCGCAAGGGTGGGACTTTCGGATAAAATCGATTTTTATCCTTGCCAGCTTTCGGGCGGTCAAAAGCAAAGGGTTGCCATTGCAAGAGCACTTATGCTCAATCCCGATATTTTGTGCTTTGACGAGCCTACATCTGCACTCGACCCCGAGCTTACAGGCGAAGTCCTCAATGTAATTAAGAACCTCAAGGACGAGGGCAGTACAATGATTGTTGTTACTCACGAGATGGAATTTGCCAAAAATGTATCGGATAAAATTATCTTTATGGCAGACGGTGTTGTTGAAGAAATTGGCACTCCTCAGCAGATTTACGAAAATCCGCAGAGTGAAAAGACAAAAGCGTTTCTTGCAAATTCGCTTGAAAAGTTTTGATGAGGGAAAATTATGAATTATAAATTGAATTTCAGCTATAAAACGGGCAAAGAAATCAAGACTACCGAAATGTCAAACGATGATGTTTCGTTTGATTTGCGTCAAAGTGCAAACGGCTTAAAACTTACTGTTATTCCCAAAAAACAAATCAGCGACATTTCTTTTTATCTTGAAAGAAACTATGAGTACCAAACCGACAGCAGGTTCTTTGCAAACGGCTTTCAGTCTTGGACGGATACAAAGGAGTTTACAAGAAACGAGATGATGGCTGATGAGGGACTTATCGGCAGAGGAATTTTCGGCAAAAGTCCGTTTGGCATTAATCTTGTAGGCAATTACACCTTTGTTGAGCAGCCTAAGGAGTACGGCAATTTTCACGCATTCTCGTTTGCTTATGTGAGAAATGACAAAAATGTTGACCTTTTTGGCTCACTCAACGACCGCACGGGATATACAATTATCTATGCGGATATGAATAAAAATACACTTCGCTTTTCAAAAGATGTTGAGGGTATCAAAATAACCGAGCCGTATGAACTTCTCGATTTGTATTTTGACAATGGCGGATATGACGAAGTTTTCGACAGATATTTTGCAAAGATGAATGTTAAGCCGCTTACCGATAAAAAGATAAAGGGCTACACCTCTTGGTATAATTATTATCAAAACATCAGTGAAGATATTATACTTCGTGATCTTGAAGCAATCAGCAAAAAGACCGATAAGGTTAACACATTTCAGATTGATGACGGCTATCAAACCGCAGTGGGTGACTGGCTTTCAATCAACAAAACCAAGTTCCCGAACGGTTTGAAACCGATTGTTGAAAAAATCCACGCAAAAGGTTGGCAGGCGGGTTTGTGGCTTGCTCCGTTCGGTGCACAAAAAGGTTCAAAGTTAGCTTGTGAACATCCCGATTGGCTTGTGAAAGGTAAAAACGGCAAGCCGATTATGGTCGGTGCAAACTGGGGCGGTTTTTATGCGATTGATATTGACAATGCCGATGCAAGAGCATATATCAAAAATGTGTTTGACACCGTGCTCAATGATTGGGGATTTGACCTTGTAAAGCTCGACTTTTTGTATGCGACAGCGGTTGTTCCGCTTCACAACAAAACAAGGGGACAGCTTGCGTATGAAAGCATTGATTTTCTTCGTGAATGTGTCGGTGACAAGCAGATTTTGGGTTGCGGCGTTCAGCAAATGCCGTGCTTCGGCAAGGTTGAATATATGCGAATCGGTGCGGATATGGCTCTTAGTTGGAAGCATAAGTTTTTCCGAAATCTCACTCACAGGGAAGATGTTTCGACTCCGAATGCCATCCACAACAGCGTGTACAGAAGATGCCTTAACGGCAGAGCGTTCCTTTGTGATCCTGATGTGTTCTTGCTTCGCAGAAGCAACATTAAGTTCACTTTTGAGCAACAAAAAGTGCTTGCAAAATTCATCAAACTTTTTGGTTCTGTCCTCTTTATGAGCGACAATGTTGATGAATATGATGATGAACAGCTTGCTGTTTTCAATGACACTTTGGCAGATGATGATGCAAAAGTTGTAGCAATTAATGAAACAAATGACAAACTGTTTATTGATTATATTCAAAACGGCGAACCGCACACGCTTGGATTTTGTGTAACAGACGGAAGCATATACTCGTATTAAACTGAATAAGCTGTTAAAAGTGTCGATTTGTTTCGGCACTTTTTTCTTGAATTATAGCGTATATAATGTTATAATATATAGACTATAAAAATGGAGAAGTGTGACCTATGAGTAATACTCTTAAAATTTCACCGTCAATTTTGGCGAGCGATTATGCAAATCTTCAGTCCGAACTTGACAGAATTTCAACCTCGGATATGATTCATATTGATGTTATGGACGGACATTTTGTGCCTAATATTTCAATCGGTGCACCTGTTGTTGCCGCTTGTAAAAAGGTGTGCAATGTGCCGTTTGATGTGCATTTGATGATCAGCAATCCTCTTGATTATGCCGAGGATTTTGCCAAAGCGGGTGCTGATATTATTTGCTTCCACACGGAGTGCGACAGCGACACCGAGCAAACCATAGACAAGATTTTGTCACTCGGCAAAAAGGCGGCTTTGGCTATTAAGCCGGCAACTCCGATTGACGAGGTTGTGAAGTATCTTGACAAAATTTCAATGGTACTTGTTATGACGGTTGAACCGGGTTTCGGCGGTCAAAGTTTTATGGAATCAACTATGCCTAAAATCGAGGCTATCCGCAAAATCAATCCTGATATTGATATTGAGGTTGACGGCGGAATCAATGCCGACACCGTAAAAATTGCCGCAAAGGCAGGGGCAAATGTTTTTGTTGCGGGTTCGGCTGTGTTTAAGAGCGAAAGTCCTGCCGAAACAATTGCTCTTTTAAAGAAAAATGCACAAGATGTACAGTAATTTGTTATGAGTAAAAAACAGGAAAAACGAAAATTTTATACAAACGAGCATCGTAACGAGCATTGGACGGAAGAACCAAAGGGCAGACCGATTGATTTTGCCGACAAATATACCGTTGACGGCGAAACGGGTGATGTGTATAATGACAAACGCCGTGCCGCACAGCATAAGGCTCAAAGAAAAAAAGAGAGCCGACAAAAAGCGATTAAAATCGTTGTGTCGTCGCTTGTTGCGGTTGCACTCCTTTTCGGCGGATACACCGCTATGGATGTGCATATGATAAGACAGGCTGAACCTGCCGAAAAACTGCTCCGTCAAAACAGTTCTGACAGCAATGCTTTGTCGCAAATTTCAATCAATGTTTCGTCGATTATGACCGAATCCGTAAGCCTTGATAATTCCACAATGCTCACATCGGTAATCAACGATGTGCATAATTTTTCGGCAAACAGCATCACATTTGATGCAAAGCGTGAGGACGGCACAATCGGTTATCGTTCTTCGCTTGCAACCATTGATACTTACGGTGCCGTCAGCGATGTAGGCAGTGACAGCGTGGGTTCAATCAAACAGCTTATCGACAATGATATTTTGCCTGTTGCAAGAATTTGTTGCTATAAGGACAATGTTTTGCCGTTGCAGAACAGAGATTTTGCCGTTACAAAGGGTAAAAAGCTTTATACCGATAATAGCGGAAATAATTATCTCAATCCAAATAACGAGCAGGTGTATAACTACATTCTTGATATTGTCAGAGAACTTAAAGGTTACGGCGTTCAGGTGTTTGTTCTTTACGGCTGTGATTTGCCGAGCGATATTTCGGATAAATATAACGACGGATTTAAAAAATTGGCTAAAAAGCTTCAGTCCGATCTCGGCGGAGATGTAAAACTTCTTAAAGAAGTTGATGTCAAGGTTACGGGCAGAGATGCCGAAAGCGGAAATATTACAAATTCCGCAATAGACAAAGAAATCAAAAATTTTGATAAATTAAGTGACAATCAAATTTATTATATTTCCACCTCATTGGATACCACTCGTGTCTACAATCATGTTGCAAACGCAGGGGTAGAAAGATTTATTATTGCACAGTGATAATATAAAGGAGAAAGTATGAGAAAATCAGTCAAATTTATTGTTTGTGCCATGCTGCTGTTTGCTTTGGCAATGCCGTTTGGTGTGCTTGCAAAGGATAACGGACAATTAAAAACAGTTGATGCTCCCACATTGCAGTCAATAGAGTTTAACGATGCCGAGATTGACGGCAAATTTGTGCCGACAGAGTTTTATTATAAAATCAATGTCAAATCCGACGGCGAAACGCCTACTCTTAAAAAATATAAGGTTAGCAAAGGCTCTGAAATTTTTGTAACCTATAATCAAAGCGAGGGTATGAACGGCATAAATGTAGAAGTAAAAAACGATACTTTGTCTTCAAACTATTTTTTTGAATATAAATATAATGATATTAAAGCAAAACTTAATTCAAATAGCAATTTGAAAGAACTTAATTGTGAACTCGGTTGTGTTTATCCGGCACTTAACCATGAAGATACCGCATATCAACTTTATATTCCGAGTGATATGACAGAACTTAAATTTAATGCTGTGCCGGAAGATATGGGCGCTTCGTGCAATGTTCCGCAATCGGTAAAAATGACAACCGAGCAAAATCCTACATTTGAGGCAAGCGTTATTGCTTCCGACGGTACGATGAAGGTTTATACATTTGAAGTAAAAAGGCTTGACATAACTTCAAAAGAACTAAAAAAACAACTCAAAAGCAATTCTTATGAAGACATTATCAAAAGCGAAGTGTTCCATAAATCACCGAGATTTAAGGTGCTGATTTACGGAATAATCGGCGGAATTATCATTCTTGTAATTGCGGTTATGCTTCTCAAACGGGTTGCCGTAAAAGCACAGGATGAGGACGAAACAGAGTTTTTCGATTATTCGGATGAATTCAAAGAGGAAGATGCCGAATGATTTAATATAAAAAATAAACAACAAAGGCGGTGATAATAATGAAAGTGGATATTCAGGAAATGAATGAACAGGAAATCATTGAAGAAATCCAATCATTATGTGAAAAAAGAGAGTTTTCAAAACTTAAAAACCTACTGTCGGAAATGAACCCTGCCGATATAGCAAGCGTTCTTGACGAAGTGTCTGCCAACCAGCGACTGCTTATGTTCCGATTGTTAGCCAAAGAAGAAGCCGCGGAAACCTTTGTTGAACTTGACAGCGACAACCAACAGGCACTTATTCATGCGTTTTCGGACAGCGAGCTTAAAGAAGTGCTTGATGAACTTTACCTTGATGATGCCGTTGATGTCGTTGAGGAAATGCCGGCAACGGTTGTAAAGAGAATTCTCAAAAATGCCGACAGCGAGATGAGAGAATCGATTAATGCTCTTCTTAAATATCCGGAGGATTCCGCAGGTTCGATTATGACCCCGGAATTTGTAGACCTTAAAAGAGATATGACTGTTGAAGATGCTTTTAAGCGTATCAGACGAACAGGTATCGACAAGGAAACCATTTACACCTGTTATGTTTGCGACAGCTCAAGAAAACTTATCGGCGTTACCACCGTTAAGGAACTTTTGCTTCACGATTACGATGATGTTATCAGCGATTTTATGGAAACAAACATTATTTCCCTAAACACGCTTGATGACCAGGAACTTGCAACTCAGCTTTTTGACAAGTACAATTTTCTTGCTCTTCCCGTTGTTGATATGGAAGGCCGTTTGGTAGGTATTATCACGGTCGATGACGCTATTGATGTTATCCAAGAGGAAAACACCGAGGATATTCAAAAGATGAATGCTATGCTCCCTACGGAGAAAACATACCTTAAAACCTCGGTTTTTGAAACATGGAAATCACGCTTCCCGTGGTTGCTGCTTCTTATGATTTCAGCAACCTTTACAGGCTCGATTATTACGGGATTTGAGGACAAGCTTGCAACTATGACTGTTCTTACGGCGTTTATCCCTATGCTTATGGACACCGGCGGTAACTCCGGCGGTCAGGCAAGTGTTACGGTTATTCGTGCAATGAGCCTCGGTGAAGTAACATTCAGGGATTTCTTCAAGGTTGTATGGAAAGAAATTCGTGTAGGCTTGGTTTGTGGCTTGAGCCTTGCGGCAGCTAATTTTATAAAGATTTGGCTTGTTGACCATTTGATTATGCACAACGATGATATAACTCTCATTGTTGACCTTGCAATTTGCCTCACCTTGGTTGTTGAAATTGTTTTTGCAAAATTCATCGGTTGCACACTTCCTATGGTTGCAAAAAAGGTCGGCTTTGACCCTGCTGTTATGTCGTCACCGTTCATCACAACCGTTGTTGACGCCGTGTCACTTCTCGTATATTTCGGCATCGCAACCGCATTAATTCCGCAATTACATTAATAATACAATTAAAGAATAAAGGAGTCTGCCTCATTTTTCGTGAGGCGGACTCTTTTATTTATCATCATTTTCAAAAAGTTTAATAAGTTGTTCTATTACCGTAAGTTGCTCAGAAGAAAGATTTGAAACATCAATCGTGTGTGTATGTTCAATACCAAGTAGATAATCTGTTGTCACATGAAATATTCTTGACAATTTAATAAGAATTTCAGGCGATGGTGAACGCTTTTGCAATTCATAATAGGAAATTACAGATTTAGTAATGCCGATTTTATCCGCAAGTTCTTTTTGTGTCATTTTATGCTTAAGTCGTAATTCTTTTAAATTGCTACCTAAATCAACCATATTTATTTATAGTAAAAGTACAATTTGGTTTATAGCCATAATTCGCTGTTGTTGAGCCTGTATATGTAATGCAGGTGGTTTCTTTAGCGAAAGATGTAGCAGGTAAATAAATAATGTTAACGAAAATCAATATGGTTACTATTATACAAATATATTTTTTAATAATAATCACTTCTTTCATAACTTAAAAATAAGCATTCTCTTTTCTTATTGTTTCATAGTTAATTCCATACGACTGATACGAAATTCCTTTTTGCTTTCTGACTGTAAAACGTTCAAATTTCATTTCTTTTTCAAATATCACCAAATTGATTTTAACATTTGCATTTTTAGAAAGTAATTTTGATTGCAATTCGTTTTTTAGTTCTTTATAATTTTCGTTACCATTTCCTACAGAGTTTCTATAGTAATCGCAATTATTTGTTAGATAATAAATAGTTATGGTTCTTAAATAATCAGAATCTTTATTTAAGATTAGTTTTTCTATTGAAGTTTCGGTAATTAGTTTGTTAGTATTTGTCGGTAAATTTTTGAGCGTTGAATCATACAGTAATTCTGTACTGATTTCCATACCAAGAATATTTTTATCAATATTTTCTTTTAGATATATTGCTGCATATTTGCTAATATCTTCAAGTTGATAATTATCATAAATTTTATCTCCGATTTTCTGCACTTGAAAACTTCTATCATTATAAATGATATTCCATGTTTCATTAGTAAAATAGAATTCAAACATATTTGATGAATGTGAACTATTATTAACCAACTTTCGAGGGTAATACTTTTTTATTTTATAATCATGCGCACTAGTATTGTATTTTTCAACTAAGTATTCAACCGCCTCGCCTCTGTGGGCTTGAACATATATCGTATGTATTACAAAGCCGAGTAATAACGCAGAAATTATTATTATAAATAAGGATTTAACTATTTTCTTTGCTTTTTTCATATTATAACCCCCTATAATACTACTATATCATAAAATAAATTAACATAAAAGTAGAAAATTAATATTAAAAAGAGGGTGAATCTTATAAGTAAGCTATTTTCATTATTTAAAATGCCTAAAAAACAAATGAATTTCAAGCAATGGACATAATTGATATTGTTGATAAAATATTATGATTTAAATACGACTTTAACATTTGTTTCGCTTAATCCATTTGACACAATGAACAAAAAGTGGTAAAATATCGTTAACTTAATAAGTCAGGGGTGCTGATTGTTTTTCAATCTTGGCTGAGATTATACCCTTCTAACCTGTTCGGTAATGCGAGCGTAGGAAGACGATATAAATTTAGGATTTCAGCACCGATTTTTTCGGTGCTTTTTTTCTTGACTTATCAAGAATATTATGAAAGGAAGTATTTTATTATGAAAGCAAGTGTTGCTATTCAGGTTTTGCCAAGCGCAAAGGATGAGGACGAACTTATCCGCATTGTTGATGAGGTTATTGCATACATCAAGTCAACAGGACTCAATTATTATGTAGGTCCGTTCGAAACTACCATTGAGGGCGAAAGCTATGATGAGCTTATGGAAATTGTTGCAAACTGCCAAAAGGTTGCAATCAAGGCAGGTTGCCCAAGCGTGAGCGCATATATTAAGGTGGTTTACAATCCTGAGGGCGAGGTATTGACCATTGACAAAAAAGTTACAAAACATCACCAATAAACTTGCACCGCTCGGTGCGATAATTGTCATATTGCTGTTGTGGTTTTTGGCTTGTGATATGGAACTTGTGCCTGCATATATGTTGCCGTCACCGATTGATGTTGTCAAAGCATTTGTCGACAATTTTTCAATTATGATGAAACAGGCGGCTGTCACTTTGCAGGAAACTTTTTACGGCTTGCTCATCGGCATTGCAATAGCCTTTGTCATTGCAAGCCTTATGGACAGATTTACCATAATCAACAAGGCTCTTTATCCTGTTTTGGTTGTTACTCAAACAATTCCGACCATTGCAATTGCGCCTCTTTTGGTGCTCTGGATGGGCTTTGGTATGGCTCCGAAAATCACACTTGTTGTTCTCACAACATTTTTCCCTATTGCAATCGGGCTTCTCAACGGGTTTGAAAGCGTTGATGTCGATGCGATAAATCTTATGCGTTCTATGGGAGCAACACGACTTCAAATTTTTAGGATAGTCAAATTGCCGAATGCTACCGCTTCGTTCTTTTCGGGGCTTCGCATTTCTGCCGCCTATGCGGTTGTCGGTGCCGTTGTTTCGGAATGGCTCGGCGGATTTGAGGGACTCGGCGTTTATATGACAAGAGTAAAAAAGGCTTATGCCTTTGACAAAATGTTTGCCGTTATCGTGTTTATTTCGGCAATCAGCTTGGTGCTTATGGGCATTGTTATTTTGCTTGAAAGAATTTCTATGCCGTGGGTACATAAAACAGAAAATTTGGGAGACAAAAAATGAAAAAGTTTAAGAAAATAATTGCATTGTTGCTTGCACTTTCTCTTGTTTGTGCATTTGCCGCTTGCTCAAAGGCAAATTCGGATGATGCGTCAGACGACAAAACAAAAGAATTAAAGGATGTTACACTCTGCCTTGATTGGACACCTAACACAAACCACACAGGTTTTTATGTTGCATTGCAAAAAGGCTATTACAAAGACGCAGGTCTTAATGTATCAATCGTTCAGCCACCTGAAAACGGTGCAACAGAGGCTTGTTCCGCAGGTCAGGCACAGTTTGCTATTGACGCACAGGATACAATCGCATCTGCTTTCACATCTGCAACTCCAATGCAGGTTACAGCTGTTGCCGCTCTTCTTCAGCACAATACTTCTTGCGTTATGTCTAAAAAGGGTGCAGGCATCGACAGTCCAAAGGGTCTTGAAGGCAAAACATATCTCACTTGGGATTCACCTATTGAGCTTGCAATGTTGGAAAATGTTGTTAAGGCAGACGGCGGTGATTGGAGCAAGGTTAAGAGAATTCCAAACACTGTAACAGACGAAGCACAGGATGTAAAGCAAAATCCGGATCACGCAATTTGGGTGTTTGACGGATGGGGCGGAGTTAACGCTCAGGTAAACAATGTAGAAGTTGACAGGTTCTTCTTTAAGGATTTGAACCCTACATTTGACTATTACACTCCTATTCTTATCGCAAACAACGACCTTATCAAGAACGACCCTGAAACAGTTAAGGCATTCCTTTCTGCAACCAAAAAGGGATATGAATATGCTATCGAAAATCCTGACGAAGCAGCTCAAATCCTTATTGACGGTGACGACACAGGCTCACTCAAAGGCAGTGAAGAACTTGTAAAGGCAAGCCAAAAGTATATGGTAGACCAGTATATTGCTGACGCTCCGAAGTGGGGCTATATCGACCCTGCAAGATGGAACGCATTTTATAACTGGCTCGGCGAAGAAAAGATTGTAAAAGAAAAAATTCCTGAAAACACAGGTTTCACAAACGATTATTTGGCATAATTTATGGAAATTTTAAAGGCTGAAAATATTTATAAAAGCTTCGGCGATAATAAGGTCTTAAAAGGTGCTTCGCTTACACTCAACAAGGGCGAGATTGTCAGCCTTTTGGGCGTCAGCGGCGGCGGAAAAACAACGCTGTTTAATGTCCTGTCGGGTATTCATATGCCCGACAGCGGCAAGGTTTGGTTAAACGGCGAGGATATTACGGGCAAGCCGGGCAATGTCAGCTATATGCTCCAAAAAGACTTGCTTTTGCCTTACAGAAAGGTGATAGACAATGTTTCGCTTCCTCTTGTTATCAAGGGTGTGAGCAAAAAGGACGCAAGAGCACAGGCAGAGCCTTATTTCAAAACCTTTGGTCTTGACGGCACGCAGTATCGGTATCCGTCACAACTTTCGGGCGGTATGCGTCAGAGAGCGGCTTTGCTCCGTACATATTTGTCATCAAACGGCGTTGCACTTCTTGATGAGCCGTTCAGTGCACTTGATACCATTACAAAATCCATTATTCACAAGTGGTATCTTGATGTTATGCAAAATATTGATTTGTCAACGGTGTTCATTACTCACGATATTGACGAGGCAATTTTGCTGTCGGACAGAATTTATATTCTTGCCGACGGTGTGTGTGCAAATGAGATTAAAATCGACGCACCAAAGCCGAGAACAACAGAGTTCAATCTAACAGATGAGTTTTTGAACTACAAAAGGCAAATTGTGCAAATATTACATTTATTGTAATCTGCACAAAAATCGACTTAAATTTTCTACATATAATGTAAAAATTTAGTATTTACTTTTATATTTAATAGTATTAGAATTAAAAAAGAGGGCAAGGAAGTCTTTTCGTTTATTGGGAGCTTTCTTGCGCTTTTTTTTATTAAATTCTATTTTTGGGGGAAAATTTATGAAGAATTTAGGTTACTATAACGGTAAATATGACGAAATCGAGAATATGCAAATTCCGATGCTTGACAGAGTTTGCTGGTTTGGTGACGGTGTTTACGATGCTACTTATGCTCACAACCATGTTGTTTTTGACATGGATGCTCACCTTACAAGATTTTACAATTCCGCAAAACTTCTTGGTATGAACATTCCTATTGAGCGTGACGAACTCGATAAACTTCTTCGTGAACTTGTTTTGAAGGTTGATGACGGCGACCAGTTTGTTTATATGCAGGTTACAAGAGGCAACGGACTCAGAGGTCATATTTATCCTGAGGATATGCAGGGTAATTTGTGGATTACTCTCACCCCGGCTCATGTTGCAGATACATACAAGCCTATTGATGTTATCACTTATGAAGACAAGAGATTTTATTATTGCAATTGCAAAACCTTGAACCTTATTCCGTCTTGCCTTGCAGCAACAGCGGCAGACAGAGCAGGTTGTCAAGAGGCTATCTTCCACAGAGGCGATTTAGTAACCGAATGTGCACACTCAAATGTTTCTATTTTTAAGGACGGCAAGGTTATCACTCATCAGCTTGACGATAAGGTACTTCCGGGTACTGCAAGAATTCGTCTTCTTGCTTTTGCAAAAAAACTCGGCTATGGCGTTGAAGAAAGAGATTACACCCTTGATGAACTTATGAATGCCGATGAAATTATTGTTCATTCAACAGGTTCATTCTGTATTCCTGTAAAGACAGTTGACGGCAAGCCGGTAGGCGGTAAAGCACCTGAAATGCTCAAAACAATTCAGGACGCTTTGGTTAAAGATTTTGAGGAGCAGTGTAAAGCATAATGAACAGAACAGAACTTACAAAACTCAATGTCGGCTATAATCTTGATTGGCTGATGAATCTTGACCCGAGAGGCTACGGTGTGTGCCGTATTCTTTATGACGGTGCAATCAAATACACAGGCAAGCCTTTGTCACTCAACGGTGCTGAGGGACTTGTAGCGAACATCAAAAAGGGCGAAAAAGTGTTTATCCTTACGGGTTTTGTTCTTCTTCCGTGGAACGAGGCTGAAACGGACGGCATTATTTCTTCAACCGTATTTGCTCGATTTGTTATGCGTGCCTTTGGTGCAAAGCCAGTTATGATTGTTCCCGATCAGTGTGAAAAATCAATCAAGGCTATGAGCAAGGTGCTCGGTTTTGATGTTACTTATGATATAGACAATATTCCCGACAACACAGTTTGCATTGTCACCTTTACAAAGGACAAGGCAAAAGAGGATGAACAAACAGCAGAAATCCTTTCTCACGGACTTCCTTGTGCTATTATTTCAAACGAAGCACCGGGCAGAAACAAAAACGGCTACTATCACAATGCAGTTGGCGTAAACACAACTGATGTTGAGGCAAAGTATGATGTGCTTTTCAGAGAATGTCAAAGCAGGGGAGTGTACAACCTTTCTATCGGTGACCTCGGCAATGAACTTGGTATGGGCACTATTGAGGAGCATATAAGAAAGTATATTCCGTATGCCGAAAAAGGCGGTTGCAAGGCAGGTACGGGATTTGGAATTTTGGCGGATACAGCCGCTGATAATATCATTACGGCAACTGTCAGCGATTGGGGAATGAACGCGCTTATGGCATGCACGGCATTTCTTTTGGGCGATGTTAATCTTCTTCATACGGAAGAGGAGGAGTCAGCCGTTATGGACGCTGCGGCAGGTGCAGGTATGCTTGATATGTACGGCGAAGCAAGACCGTATATTGACGGTATCGGCAAAAATATTATTTTGCCTATGATTTCGCTTATGCGCGGACTTGTTGATTATCCTCATACTGTCGAGGATAAAACCGCCGCTTGGTTTGAAACTACACTTAAAAAAGGATATTTCGGATGATACATTCATTTTTGCAAAACGGTGACAGTGCAGTTACCGTACAGTTTAAAAATGAAATAAGCAGAGAGGTCAATGCGTATGTGACCTCTCTTTGTGCCGAAATCGAGCAGGCAGGGATAAAGGGCGTTACCGAATATATCCCAACATTTTGCTCGGTGTCGGTGCTTTATGATTGTGCCGAAATCAGTGCAAAAAAACTTATAAGCAGGCTTGAAAAGATAATAAAAAATATAAAAATTACATCAAGCCGCAAAGCTAAGTTGTATGAAATTCCTGTGTGCTATGATGATTGCTTTGCTCTTGATATGGGCAATGTTTGCGAGCATTCTCACCTTACAAGGGAAGAAGTTATTGCTCGGCACAGCGGCAGAGATTATCTCATTTATATGCTTGGATTTTTGCCGGGGTTTGCTTATCTCGGAGGTATGGACGAAGCACTTGCAACGCCCCGCCTTGATTCACCGAGGTCGGAGATTTTTGAAGGTGCTGTCGGTATCGGCGGTGAGCAAACAGGCATTTATCCCGTTGCTTCACCGGGCGGATGGCAGCTTATCGGCAAAACTCCCGTCAAAGTTTATGACAAGGAAAGAGAAAATCCGATTTTATATTCATCGGGTGATTATATTCGATTTGTGCCTGTCAGCCTTGCCGAATATGACCAAATAGAAAAGAGAATTAAAAATTGCACATATGAGGTTAAAGTTACGGAGGTTGAACGATGATTGAAATTATTACTCCGGGACTATTAACTACCGTGCAGGATTTTGGCAGAGTCGGTGTTATGAAAAACGGCTTTACTCAAAACGGTGTTATGGACAGATTCAGTATGAGGGTTGCCAACCGTTTGTGTGGTAATTGCGACAGTGCTCCTGTTCTTGAAATGACTGTGCTCGGCATCACGGCAAGATTTACGCAGGATACGGTGATTTGTGTTTCCGGTGCGGATTTTGATGCAAAAATAAATGACAAGCCGATAAAAAGAAACAAGGCTTACAAGATAAATAACGGCGACATTCTTTCTATGGGTGCGGCAAAAAGCGGTTTGCGTGCTTATCTTGCCGTTGCAGGCGGAATAGTCGGCGAATATGTTTTTGGCAGTGCTTCAACAAATTTGAAGTTTGCTTTTGGCGGATACAATGGCAGAAAACTGCAAAGCGGAGATATTCTTGCAATAGGAACGGGTGCGTTCCCCCTCGGCGATATTGACAAGTGGGAAATTCCCGAACCTGAATATGGCAACGATACAGAACTTCGTGTTGTTTTAGGTCCGCAAAACGAGATGTTCACAGACGAGGACATAAGGCTCTTTTTGTCGCAGAAGTATGAAGTTACCGCTCAGTCGGACAGAATGGGTATAAGGCTTTCAGGCGAACCGCTCAAGTCGAAAAACGGTATGGATATTATATCCGATGGTATTGTTTTCGGTTCTGTTCAAGTGCCGAATTCGGGCGAGCCGATTATTCTTATGGCAGACCATCAAACCACGGGCGGATATGCCAAAATTGCAACTGTTATCAGCGTTGATTTGCCTCGTGCGTCACAGCTTTCGGCAGGGAATACCGTCAAATTTAAGAGTGTTACCGTTGAGGAAGCGGAGCAAGAAGCAAAAAAACAAAAACGATTTTTTGATAATTTATATATGTTTTGATTTTAGGAGTGAATATGGATTATTCAGCAATGCACCCTCAGGAAGTGAAAAAACTTATCCGTGAGGGCAAAATTGATTTTCAAACATCAGGTATGTGTGCAGGTTATGCGCAGGCAAATCTTTGTATTTTGCCAAAGGACTATGCGTTTGATTTTCTCCTTTTTTGTATGCGTAACCCAAAGCCGTGCCCGATTTTAGAGGTCGGCGATGTCGGTTCAAGAGAGTTCAAGGCTATGGCAAGCGAGGGAGATGTGTGCACGGATTTTCCAAAGTACAGAATTTGGAAAAATGGTGTGCTTGAAAAGGAAGTAACGGATATTTCCGAATATTGGCAGGATGATTTTGTATACTTTCTCATCGGTTGCAGCTTCAGTTTTGAGAGCGAAATGCTCGAGGCGGATATTCCTGTTCGTCATATAGAGGAAAATGTTAATGTGCCGATGTTCAATACAAATATTGAACTTGCTTCGGCAGGTGCATTCCACGGGAATATGGTCGTTTCAATGCGTCCGATACCAAATGATTTGGTTGTCAAGGCGGTTGAGGTAACGGCTGCAATGCCAAAGGTTCACGGTGCACCTATTCAAATCGGAAATCCGGAAGCGATCGGCATTCTGGATGTCAATCATCCGGATTACGGTGACAGTGTTACAATCAACGAGGGCGAAGTGCCGGTGTTTTGGCCGTGCGGTGTAACCCCTCAAAATGCTGTTATGCAAACAAAGCCACCGATAGCAATTACTCATGCACCGGGGCATATGTTTATCACAGATGTAAAAAATGTTGCGTTGAAATATTAATTTGCGTAGCGTTTATATCTGTTTTATTAGAATTTATTAAGGAGTTTATAGATGTATTTTGTAGATTTAAACTCGGATTTAGGCGAGGGAGCTGCTTTTGATTCGCAGATTATTCCCTTGATTACTTCGGCAAATATCGCTTGCGGATTTCACGCAGGTGACAGCAATATTATGAACACAACCGTTGCTTTGTGTAAGGAGAATTCCGTTGCGTTTGGTGCTCATCCCGGCTATTTGGACAAGGAAAATTTTGGCAGAACAAATATGACCTTGTCACCTGAAGAGGTGTACAACATCACGCTTTGTCAACTTGGCTCACTTTCAGCTTTTGCAAAGGCACAAGGCGTGAAGATGCAACATGTCAAGCCTCACGGAGCAATGTACAATATGGCGGCAAAGGATATGGAAATGTCGCTTGCCATTGCAAATGCAATCAAAGATTTTGATTCGTCACTTATTTTGCTTGCCCTTTCAGGTTCAAAAATGATTGAAGCGGCAAAACAGGTTGGTATAAAATATGCCAGTGAGGTTTTTGCCGACAGGGCGTATGAGGCTGACGGTTCATTGCGTAAAAGAACACTTGAAGGTTCAATGATTACCGATGAAAACGAGGCTATTGCCCGTGTTATCCGTATGATAAAAGAAGGCAAGGTTACTGCTTACACAGGCGAGGAAGTGCCGATTGAGGCTCACAGCGTTTGTGTTCACGGTGACGGAGAAAAGGCACTTGATTTTGTTCGTGCACTCAACAAGGCTTTTGCCGAAAATGATATAAAAACTGTGCCACTTTCAGAGGTGATTGAATAATGTACTTTAGAACACAGGCAAAAATTGATTTGGATGCCGTTGAATATAATTATAACAACACTCGTGCCAAATTGCCGCAGGGTTGCAAACTTTTGGGAGTTATTAAAGCCGATGCTTACGGTCACGGTGCCGTTGAGCTTGCAAGATTTTTGGAAAATAAATGCGATTTCTTCGGTGTTGCTTGCATCGAGGAAGCCGTTGAATTAAAAAAAGCCGGCATAAAAACCCCAATTTTAATTTTGGGTTATGTCGCTCCGGCGTTTTATGATTTGGTTGTAAAATATGATATTCGTATTCCTGTTTTTTCATACGACACGGCAAAGGCTTTGTCAGATGAAGCGGTTAAGCAGGGTAAAACTGTGCCGTTCCATTTTTGTATTGACACGGGAATGAGCCGTATCGGCTTTCAGGTTAATGAGGAAAGTGCCGACATCTGCAAAGAGATTTGTGCTTTGCCGAACATTGAAGCCGAGGGACTGTTTTCTCACTTCGCAACGGCTGATGAGACGGACTTGACAAAAGCACTTGCACAGCGAGAAAAGTATAAGACTTTTGTTGAGATGCTTGAGAGCAGGGGAATTCAAATCCCGATTAAGCATCTTAATAACAGTGCAGGTATTATGAATTTTGATGAATATTTCGATATGTGCCGAATGGGTATTATACTTTACGGACTTTATCCGAGCGAGGAGGTTGACAAGTCGCTTCTCGACATCAAGCCTGTTATGTCGTGGCTTACTCATATTTCGCACATTAAAACTCTTGAAGTCGGCAGAGAAGTGTCTTATGGCGGAACATTCAAAACAACCGAGCCGAGAGTAATTGCGACTATCCCTGTCGGTTATGCCGATGGTTATCCTCGTTGCCTTTCAAACAAGGGCAGAGTAATCATCAACGGTCAATATGCACCGATTGTCGGCAGAGTTTGTATGGATCAGTTTATGGTTGATGTTACCGATGTTGACGGTGCAGAACTTGACTCGGTAGTTACTCTTGTTGGCAAAGACGGTGACGCCGAGCTTTCTATGGAAGAAGTTTCAAATGCCGCTTACTCATTCAACTATGAACTCCCGTGCCGAGTTGCACGCAGAGTGCCGAGAACTTATTATAAAGACGGCAAATTTATAAAAGCCACAAATTATATGTATTAATAAAAATGCTATCCAAGGGAGAGGCTTCGTAAGTAAGTCTCTCCCTTATGGCTTTTGTAGTCGGTTGGAATGATGAATTGTAGGTTTAATTTATTATTTTTGGAGGACTGAACAACGGAAAAATTAGAGGCTGATGATATGATGGCTTAGGTCGGTACTATTTAATAATATCAAAAATCAAGTTGCAGAGATAATATATAATGAAATAATTTATAACTAATAACTATTGAGGCAGAATTTTTTCTGCCTCACTTATATTTTTTAGTACAAATATTGATAAATGAATTAAAATTTTGCATTTATGCCATAATATTATGTTTTTTGGCAAAAGCCCTTGACAAAATATTTGTGATAATTTTTAATAAGATTAGATATTTTTTCAAAAATAATCATTGTTAAATTGTATTT
This sequence comes from uncultured Eubacterium sp., assembly GCA_900539325.1. GTDB lineage: Bacteria > Bacillota > Clostridia > Oscillospirales > Acutalibacteraceae > Eubacterium_R. Next base: position 14,644 of record UQCC01000011.1, on the reverse strand, counting down.
ATAATACTATATATTGTTAAAATCAGGGAGAATATTTTGATTAAATTTAAGCCAAAAAACAGCAGTGAAAAATCCATTGATAAAATAATGGAAGATTGCGAGCAATACAGAAATGATTTAATTCGTTATTGTTATCAATTTTTTGAGTACGAATATGAGTATGCAGAGGATTGTGTTCAAGAGGCATATGTTGCATTATTGGAAAGCCTTAATAACGGTGTTGAAATAAAAAATTATAAATCTTGGTTATACGCTGTTGTTCTCAATTACAAAAACAAAGTAATTAAAGATAAAATTAAACGCAACGAATTTGATTTTTCTGATAATGAAGAAAAAGATGAAGTGATTGTAAATTCGAAACCGTATAATCCTGATTATATAGACCAAATGACGACCGATAAAATGATTGAAGAACAAGCGTTACATATTATTTCACAACTTAATCCTGATGAAAAAGAATTATATATATTGTATTATTGGAAACACAAAAAACTAAAAGATATAGCTATTGAATTAAATGTTAAATACGATACAATACGAAAACGGCACGAGAAACTAAAGAAGAAATTAAACTCTAAAATAAAAAATTTCGAAAATTTATAAAATAATTGTTCACATTTTTCGATAAACTGACACTATGTAGATAGGAGGTAGCATTTTGAAGAGAAAATTAAGTAAAAAGAAACTAAAAAAAATGATAGATTCTGATTTTACTGATTTATCAACTGAAGAAATAAAAGCACTTATACAAAAGGAGGTTGATAAAGGACCTGATGAAATAGATACCGATTATATTGATTTATGTTTTGAATTATTATCAATAAAAAACAATAGTACAAATGCGAAAAAAGTTAAATTTACTAAATCGGCTAAAGTCTTATTAATTGCAGCAACATTGATGGTTGTATTTATTTCAACAATTACTGTTTCTGCTCAGTTTAATTTAAATATGCCACAGAAAATAGCACAGTTAATAAATGGTAATGCAAAAATTGATTATAATTTGGAAAATGCCGATATAACTGCTGATGGATATGCTTTGTTAGATTCTGATTTGGCTAAGCAACTTGCTGATTATGGGATTACTCCTGTTACATTTCCGGAGAAAATGATAAAGGAAAATTCTAAAATAACTAAAATAAAACTGGATATGAATGAAGATGTTTTAAAAATAGTCGATATTGACTTTGAATATAATGGTCAAAAAGGCAGTTTATATATCCAACAAATATCAGAAAACACTGGATCAACAGGTGTTAATACGGTTCTGGATATAAAATCAGGACGGATGATAAATGTGAATGGAATGGATGTTCTTGTGTTTGAGCAGGAAAATAGTTGTTCAATAAGATATAAGGATAATTTTACTACTTATGATATCCATTTAGACTGTAATTTAGAAACAGCAATAAAATTTGCAGAATCAATTAAATAAAGAAAGGATAAAACTATGAAAAAATATTTATCAATAATCTTATCGGCAGTAATTGCAATAACTTGCCTTACTAATGTTTGGGAAACAAATAGTGGTGCTACTTATGCAATAGTTAGGAGATAATAATTCGTGAAAAAGATTAACGATATAAAACTTCAACTTGTTTCATTAGTTTTTTTTGTAATCTATTTTGCTGGTTCATTTTTTCCTTGGTTTTCTTCACCGGGAGTGAAATCAATAGATGGTACATTAATATTCTCCACTTTATTTCCAATAGGAATTGTATCAGTTATGTTATTTATTGTATTAAATGTAATATCAATAATTAAAATAGATAAATTGTATATTCACATTATTAATATACTTTTACTTACCATTTTAATTATATTATCATTGAAATTATTAATAAAATGGGGAGGCTTTTCTGAATTTCTATGTTTCAACTTTTATATTAGTAATTTATCCATTGTTATTTCTTTAATATTTTATATCTTATATTTGTATAAAAAGCAATCTATTGAGTGAAATAAGCTAAACTTTTAAGAAAGGATATTAATTTGAAAAAGGTTTTAAAAGTTATCGGTATATTTTTCGTTTGTGTATTAACATTATTTGGTTCTTCAAGCACAGTATTTGCTGATGATCAAAATATGGGGCTATGCGAACAACCAATTTATTTTGAATATGATGAAATTGAAATGTTTGGGGTTAATAAGCCATATAATTCAGAATGGGACTTATCAAAAGAAGGCAAATATACTTTCTCTGGTTGGTGTATAGATAATTATTTGTATACAAATTATACATTCATCGGCGCAAGTTCTGTAAGAATTTGGGTAAACAATAATTCAAATCAAAAAATTACAGTCAAATTATTAAAACAGCAATCTGGTGTTGATTGGTCTCAATCAACCAGAAATATTGAAGCGGGCAAATCTTTATCTTGGAGAGTGGATTCTCTTAGCAAGAGTAGTTATTATTATCTTCAATTTTCAAAAGGCAGTAATGTTTCAGGATATATAGAAGCGGTTTAATTATAAGCAATACCCTACATCTATTCTCTTATTAAACATTAGTTATAATTATATTCAAGTATTTTCAAGGATAACGATAGGGTATATATTCTATCGTTATTTTTTTGTATGATTATTTTAAGTAAATAAAAATGCATACTAAGAGAACTTACACCCGAAGAAATGGAAATGTGTTTCAACACCACCTGTCAAAATGCAAGCAAAAAAACGGTATAGCAACGCTACACCGTTAAAATTTAATACCATATTAAATTTTAAAAGCAATCCCGGGACACACCTTCCTTATGAAGGGTGCCCCAAGGAAGTAGCATTTTTTTAGTCTATTTGAACATAATATGTGTTCAGGACAGCTTCCATAACGCTGTCCTCGTCAGGAGTGAATTCGGCGATAACGGCATCAGGATATTTGGTGTGTTTGGTTTCGGTCATTGAACCCGTGATAGTATAGGTTTCAAATGAGTCGATACCTTTGTCAAGCACGGTTGATGCAAGATAGGTTGCATTGTTAAGAGTGATGTTTGTTTGGCTGTATTTTGACGCTGTATTGTAGAGTTTCGTGACAACACCGAAATCTTTTTTAACCGCAGGAATGAGCTGTTGTGCAAATGCCTTTACATATTGTTCAATTCTTGCCGAACGATTAAGTGAAGCCTCAAGATAATCCATATCTCTTGTTCTTACATAAGCTTCAGCCATATCACCTTTGAGTGTAACCTTTTTGCCCTTTTCAATTCCTTTGTCGAGAACACTGTATTGTGCCTCAAGTGTTACTCCGCCGATTGCATCGTTAATCGGTGCAACCCCTTCAAGGTCAAGGGCAAAATATTTGTTGATTGGTACATTGTATAAAATTCTGCTGATAGCCTTTGTTACATTTTCACAGCTCTTTGTTTTGCCGTCGCCGTAAGCATAGGCAAGGCAAAGCTGAACATTGTCTGTGCTCAAGAAAACGCCTGTGTCGTTGTAGACATCAATGTCAACCATTGTGTCACGAGGAATATTGATTATTTTAACTGTTCCGTCGCTTGTGTCAACTGTTACAACAACATCTGCATCGGCACAGCCTACAAAATCAGCATTCTTTTTGCTTTGCAAATCTCTTTGGTCAACACCCATAAAGGCAATAGACACAACATTTTCGTTAAATGCGTATTTGTGCCCTTTGTATGTGATGATTTCTTCATGGTTATTATCGCTGATTACGGCAGAAGCAAAATCGGTTTTACCTTGATTTTTAAGGTAAGCATATGTTCCGCCGAGTGATGAAATCAAAAGGGTTATTATTAAAAGAATAATAAGGAATACTTTAAGGCTTTTATTCATTTTTTTCTTTCTTCTTTTTTTGGAAGAATGACGGTGAGATGAAGAATGATGATGACCTGATGAATGTGAGTGATGATGCTCACCGCTTGATGAGTGGTGATGATGGTGGTGAATAGGTTCCTTGCTTGTTACTTTCTTTTCAACAAGTGCTTTTATTTCAGGCATTTGTACATTTACATTGCTGCTTTCCTGTGAGCTTTTTTCATCGATTTTATCAGGCTCTTTATATCCTCCGCCAAAAAGTATATCTTCACTTTCCGTGGTATTCAAATTTGGGTCAATTGGTTTTTTCATTTTTTATTAATACTCCGCATATTAAATATCTGTTGCTTTTTTGTCCTGTAAAGCAGGTGGACAGCACGACTATATTATCGTTTATTGTAATTTCTTTGTCAAGTGAATTTCTCACATTTTTGTTGGCAGATGTTGGGTTTTGTATCATATCGATAAATTGCTTGAAAATATCATCGTTGTGAAAATCAAAACTGTTCATTATATGCCTGTCATCATATTTAAATGCCGATACAATTCTGTATGTCAGCTTTTGAGTAGGGGTATAAATAACAAATTTGCTGTGCTTTTCAAAAAAATCCTGCTTTTCAAATCTGTGAAGAGTTGTAAAGTAAGTGTCGCCGTAGCCGTTGTGACCGTATACTAATGTTACTCTGTCGGTAAAGTCCTTTCTGTTTATGCTTTGTGTATAAACAGCACCGCTTGATGAATAGCTTTTGTCTGTTGCACTGTGTTTTAGATAAAAGTCATCATCAATCTTGCTTTGTACAATAGGGTAGTCAACCTTTGTTCCCGGAACCTTAATCCATGCGTAAATATCACTGTTCTTTTTAATGAGTGAATTAAAATCAATTGGATTTTTTGCCGTTGCTGTTGATGATACCTCGGTTGATTGAGCAGTTGTTGATGTAAGATTTTCATCCTTGTTTTTTGCATTTTGAGTTGAAATAAGTTGAAAAACCGTTATTCCTACACCTGCAATAATTAATATAACAGCTAATATTATAAAAGCTTTTCTTGAGCGACTGTCGCTATTTTTACTGCTTTTCATTTTATCACCTATAAAAAATGGACCTATAACATTTGTTACAGGTCCTTTACCTTAGTTAACTAATCAGTCTTTTTTCTTTCTTGAAACAGCGAGCATTGCTACACCTGTGCCTGCCATTGCAATACCTGCCATTGCAGCACCTGTTGCAGGTGAAGTGTTGCTGTTGTCCTTTTTTGCTGCATCACTGTCGTCAACTTCGCCATCTTCTTTTGAAGCGGTTGAGTCTTTAACAACAGCGTTGGCAACAAGTTGCTTTTGCTTACCTGATTCGGTAAGTTCGATTACAATCTTGCTGTTGTCTTTAGACATTGAAAGAACAGAAAAATCAACGCCTTCAACCATGTCAGGGAATTCCCAATCAATAACCTCACCCTTACCTGAATAAGAGAAAGTGTATTTGTAATTGTCCTTTGTGTAGCCAACTTTCTTTGATTTTCCTGAGTTAACTGTTACAACAACAGGTTCTGAATCAACTGCAGGTTTTGTTGTAACCTCTGATGAACCCGGGCTTGATACTGTTGCAGCCATAACAGGCATTGCACTGATTGCCCCTGCTGAAATCAACATAACTGCTGAAAGAGCGATTGAAATAAATTTTCTCATAGATAACACCTCAATAGAATATCAATTAAATATATTTTGTCACTATAATTTAACTTGATTATATCACATAGTCTATTATTTGTAAAGAGGTTTTTTAACAAAATATAAATTGTAATATTTGTAACGATATTTTATGACAGCTGAGCTTTTCCTGTGCATAATTCGTAGTATCTGCCTTTAAGCGCAAGCAGGTCGCTGTGGTCGCCTCTTTCAATGATTTTGCCGTTTTCAAGCACCATAATCGCATTTGAATTTCTTACTGTTGAAAGTCTGTGAGCAATTACAAATACTGTTCTGCCTATCATCAAGCGGTCCATACCGTGCTCGATGTGAGCTTCTGTTCTTGTGTCGATTGAAGATGTTGCTTCGTCAAGAATCATAACGGGAGGGTCTGCAACTGCGGCTCTTGCAATGGCAAGGAGTTGTCGCTGTCCCTGACTGAGGTTTGCACCGTCCGATGTGATAACCGTGTTGTAGCCGTCCGGAAGATGTTTGATAAATGAATGTGCACTTGCAAGCTTTGATGCCGCAATACACTCTTCGTCTGTTGCGTCAAGTCTGCCGTAGCGAATGTTATCCATAATTGTACCCGTAAACAGGTGAGTGTCCTGAAGCACCATAGCAAGCGAACGGCGTAAATCAGCTTTTTTAATTCGTTTGATGTCTATTCCGTCGTAGGTGATGGTACCTTCCTGAATATCGTAAAATCTGTTGATGAGATTTGTGATTGTGGTTTTGCCTGCACCTGTTGAGCCTACAAATGCAATCTTTTGCGCTTGTTTTGCATAAAGATTGATGTCGTGAAGAACAACTTTGTCTTCTGCATATCCGAATGTTACATCGGTGAAAACAACTTCGCCTTTAACAGGAGTTTTTTTGTCGCCGTCAACCCAGTTCCAAACTTTGCCGTTCTCCGTTGCGGTTTCTTCAAGCGTAACCGTGCCGTCGTCAACTTCACTTTCGGTGTCCATAACGGCAAATACTCTTTCGGCACCTGCAAGAGCAGAGAACACATTGTTCATTTGGTTCATAATTTGGTTGATTGGCTGTGTAAATTGTTTTGAGTAACTCAAAAATGTGAAGAAAGTACCGATGCTGAGTCCTTTTGTGAGTACAAGTAATCCGCCTGCAAGGGTAACGCTTGCGTAAGAAGCGTTGTTGATACCCGTTGAGCAAGGACCCATAATACCGCTGTAGTAGTTAGCCTTTGTTGCAACCTGACGGAAGTTTTCGTTAAGTTCTTCAAAGTCTTCCTTCGCCTGCTCCTCGTGGTTGAATACCTTAACAACCTTCATACCCTCGATTGTTTCTTCAATATTACCGTTCATCTCGCCGAGAGCTTTTTGCTGAGCCTTAAAGTATTTTCTTGTGTGCTTTGCAATGTTCATTGAGTTTACAATCATAATGATAAGAAATACAAGTGCAACAATGAAAAGTCGCCATTCAAGTACAATCATCATTATGATGATACCTATAAAGCTGAATACCGATGAAACAAGTTGAACGATAGATTGTTCAAGCATCATTTGAATATTGTCAACATCGTTTGTAAAACGGCTCATGATTTCGCCGTGAGTTTGACTGTCAAAGTATCTGAGCGGCAATGTTTGCAAATGGTCAAACAAATCTTTTCTGATAATGTTTGATGTTCTGTATGCGATTTTTACCATAATCTTTGACTGTATGAATATAAACAGCGAAGCACCGATGTAAAATGCCGATACAATCACAAGATTTTTGATTAATTGCTTAATACCTTCTGTGGCAAAATTGCCTGCCTGAATCGATGATGCAACATCGTCCAAAATAGGCTTGAGCCAATAAGATGCCGCCATTTGGCAAACCGTTGCCATAACGAGTGACAAAAATACTACGAATAACAGCAGCTTGCTTTTGCCCATATATGTCAAAATGCGTTTTAATGTTTTCTTTGCGTCCTTAGGCTTTTGACCCGGTACGCCTCTTCTGCCTGGTCCCGGCATTATTCAGTCACTCCTTTCTGCTGTGTTTTATTGATTTCTTGATAGATTTCGCTTGTTTGCATAAGCTCGTCATGAGTGCCTATGCTGTCGATTTTGCCGTCGTCAAGCACGATGATTTCATCCGCTTCGGCAACCGATGAAATTCTCTGTGCGATAATCAAAACGGTTGTTTCCTTAAGCTCGTTGTAGAAACATTCTCTTATTTTTGCTTCGGTTGCCGTGTCAACGGCAGAGGTTGAGTCGTCAAGGATAAGAATTTTTGGCTGTTTGATGATTGCTCTTGCAATACAAAGTCTTTGCTTCTGTCCGCCCGAAAGGTTCAAACCGCCTTGTGCAAGCACGGTGTCATAGCCGTTCGGTTGGCTCATAATAAAGTCGTGAGCCTGAGCCGCCTTGCAAGCCGTAATGATTTCTTCATCTGTTGCGTCTTTCTTACCCCACTTGATGTTTTCCTTGATTGAGCCTGTAAAAAGTACATTCTTTTGGAGCACAACGCCTGTTAATTCACGGAGTGCTTCAAGGTCGTAATTTTTAACATTGACGCCGTCAACAAGAATTTCACCGCCCGTAACATCGTAAAGTCGAGGAATGAGGTTTACAAGGCTTGATTTACCGCAACCTGTTGAACCTATTATGCCTACAATACTGCCCGGTTTTGCTTTAAAACTGATGTCTGACAAAATGTCGATTCCGTCATTGTAGCCGAACGAAACATTTTTAAATTCTATTTCGCCCTTAGGGTCGGTAGGCTTAAATGCGTTTTTAGGATTTACAATATCAACGTTTGTATCAAGCGCTTCAACAACTCTGTCGCCGCAAGCTTTTGCTCTTGTGATTTGGAGCATAAGCATTGACACCATCATTATATTCATAAGTACCTGAATGATATAGTTAGCCAAAACTGAGATTTGACCTACATTCATAAGTTCTTTGCTTGCGTCAACCGAACCTTTGTAGTAGATGTATATAATTACAAAGTTCATAAGAAGCATCATAACAGGCATAACCGTGATGATAAGACCCGATGCCTTTGAGCCTTGTTTTGCAAGCTCGTCGGATGCATTGTGGAATTTGTCCTTTTCTTTGTCCTCACGCACATAAGCTTTTACAACTCTGATACCGATGAGGTTTTCCTGTACAACTCGGTTGATGTTATCAATTTTCTTTTGCATTTTTTGGAACATAGGAAAACCGAATTTGAGGATAACCGCAATTATGATAATCATAATAGGGAAAAGAACGAGCAAAATCATTGACAGCTTTGCATTGATTGAAAATGCAAATACAGCCGAAACAATGAGGAGTGCGGGTGCTCTTACCAATATACGAAGTCCCATCATAACCGTGTTTTGAAGCATTGTAACATCGTTTGTAAGTCTTGTTGTGAGCGATGATGTTGAAAATGTGTCGATGTTTTTGAATGAAAATGATGAGATTTTGTCGTACATCGCTTTTCTTAATCTGTATGAAAATTTTTGGCTTACAACGGACGATGTTTTCATTGTCATCAAACCGCCTGCAAGTCCGATAACCGCCATAATCAGCATAAGCAAGCCGATTTTTGCGATTTTGTATTTTAACTGTGTAGGGTCGCCCGTGGAGCTTTTTACCATTTCGTACACGCTGTTTGCTATTGACGGCAGTGCAAGTTCGCACATTGCTTCGATAATCATACCGGCGGCACTTGCCACGCAAAGCCAACCCAAGCCTTTAAGATATTTGGATAGTTTTTTTATCATTTGGACTCCTCCTTTATAAAGTTTTCTATTATTTTGTCAAGCAAATCCGACAGAGTGTTGATTTCTTCTTTACTCAGTCCGTTTGTTAGTATTTTTTCTTCCGCATCCATTTTTCGTCTGATGTTATCGGGTACGGCATTTCCTTTTTCGGTCAAGTAAATTTCGGTAATTCTTCCGTCTGTTTTGCTTGTCCGTCTTTTAACAAAGCCTGCTTTTTCCATTCGTTTTATGCTGACTGACACCGTTGACGGTGCTGTGCCTGTTTCATCGGCTATCTGTCCGATTGTTGCACTGCCCTGAAGTTTCAGGAACATAATTATTTTGTGTTGACCGGCAAAAAGTCCTTCGTCGGCAACCGCTTTGTTAAAATTTACTCTTTCCATCCTTGCCACCATACCTATTCTTGGGGCAATATGACCCTTTGGCGGAGGTGGAGGACAACAGCATTTTTTCTTATTCAAAATAACAACTCCGAATTTTATTTAGTCGGCTAATATTTAGCCGACTAAAGGTATTATAGCACAAAAAATATCAATGTCAACACTTTATTTTTGTTAAACAGCCACACTTGATATAGTATATATATTATGTTAAAATATATGGCGATATTATCGGGAGGGCAGATTATGGATTACAATTTGTGCGATTACAACACAGTTAAAAAGATTTTATCCGCTCACGGCTTCAATTTTTTAAAAGCCTTGGGTCAAAACTTTATTATTGATGACAGCATTTGCCCTGCCATGGCAGAGATGCTCGGTGCTGATGAAAAAACAGGTGTTCTTGAAGTCGGTCCTGGTGTCGGTGTTCTTACAAAGGAACTTTGCAAAAGAGCGGGCAAGGTGGTGTCGGTTGAACTTGACGAGCGACTTTATCCTGTTTTGGAGCAGACTATGGCGGATTACGATAACTTTGAACTTGTAAAAGGCGATGTGATGAAAATAGACTTGCACGCCCTTATTACGGAAAAATTTGCAGACTGCGAAGAGGTGAAGATTTGTGCCAATCTGCCTTATTACATCACTTCACCCGTTATTATGATGCTTCTTCAAAGCAAACTGCCGATAACCGAAATTGAGGTTATGGTTCAGCAGGAGGCGGCAGAGCGACTTTGTGCGCCTATCGGCTCAAGAGAAGCCGGTGCGGTCAGTGTTGCAGTTAACTATTACGGCGAGAGTGAAATTTTGTTTAATGTCGGCAGAGAGTGCTTTATGCCAAGCCCAAAGGTGGATTCAAGCGTTATAAAAATTGTTGTCAGAGAAAAGCCGGAGTTTGAAGTAAAAAACGAAAAACAGTTTTTCTCACTTGTAAAGTGTGCATTTGCACAGAGAAGAAAAACGCTTGTTAATTCGCTGTCCAATTCACTCGGCAAGTCAAAACCGGAAGTTGCAAACGCTTTGGCTCAGCTCGGACTTGCTCCTACGGTAAGAGCCGAAAATTTGAAAATGGAGGATTTGGTAAATCTGGCAGATTTATTGTTTAATTGATTATGGCTAAAGAAAGAAAAGATAATACAATCGTTTTTACCGAATATTCGGTGCCTAAGGCAGTCGGAACTTTGGCAATTCCGAGTATGCTCGGTATGCTTATTAATATTATATACAACCTTGCCGACACCTTTTTTGTAGGTCAAACAGGGGATAAAAATCAGGTTGCCGCCGTTTCGGTTGCCATGCCTGTGTTTTTGTTTTTTCTTGCAATCGGCAACCTTTTCGGCGTAGGCGGATGTGCATATATAAGCCGCTCGCTCGGTGAGGGTAAAAGGGAAAAGATTAAGTCAATTTCATCATTTTGCATTTATACAGGTATTTTGGTTGCAGTTGTTTTGTCTGTATTGTTTATTGTTTTCAGACGACCGCTTCTTTTCCTTGTAGGTGCAAGTAAATATACCATTGATTTTGCCTGTGATTATCTGTTTTGGATTTCGCTTGGTGGTGTGTTCAGCGTTACAAGTATTGTCGCATGCAATCTCATAAGAGGTGAGGGTGCCGCAAAGGAATCTATGATAGGTATGGTTATCGGTCAGGTTTTCAATATTATTCTCGACCCGATTTTCATTCTTGCACCGGGCAGTAAGTTGTTTGGTATTTCAATGCCGTTCGGTTTTAATATGGGTGTAAAAGGTGCGGCTATTGCAACAGTTATCGGCAATATTGCATCTGTTGTTTATTTTCTTGTTTACTTTATGAAAGGCAAGTCGATTTTGTCAATTACACCGGGCAGATATTCGGTTAAAGACGGTATATTTAAGGGCGTTGTAAATGTAGGACTTCCGGCTTCACTCAACAATCTTCTTATGTCGCTTTCAAATATTGTTGTAAATATTTTTCTTGCAAAGTACGGCGACAATGCCGTTGCCGCAATGGGCGTAGCGATGAAGGCAAATATGCTTGTGGTTATGCTCCAAATCGGTCTTGCACAAGGTATTCAGCCGCTTATCGGTTATTGCTACGGTGCAAAAAATTATCACAGAATGAAAAAGAGTATTCATTTCGGCATGATGTGCAATGTAATTATCGGTGCAAGCGTAACGGTGTTTTATATTGTATGCAGGCGTCAGGTTATCGGTATGTTCATTGATGATGAGGCTGTAATTGAAAACGGCGTAAAGATGATTACCGCACTTATGACACCCGGAACTTTCCTTGGTATTATGTTTATTATCAACTTTGCTTTTCAGGGAATGGGCAAGGGAATGCAGTCGCTTGTTCTTGCGGCAGGCAGACAGGGCTTGATTTTCCTGCCGATGTTGTTTATTATGAATAAGGTTGCCGGACTCGATGGCGTAATTTGGGCACAACCGATTGCCGATGTTTGCTGCATCATTTTGGCGGCAGTTATGTTCCGTGCAACAACAAAAAAATTAACAAAAGAGGCAAAGCTCACCGAGCATGATTAAGCTATGTATATTAACAGTATTGATAAAAAAACGCTCAGGGAAATATCCGAGCGTTTTGGTGAACGATTTATAAAAGACCCGCTGTTTATGTTCTTTTGCAGCGACATAAATAAGCGTAAGTCTTTTATTTATGATTATATGATGTATTATCTTCCTCGCTTTGTTGATGAAGAAGCCGTGTTTATAGATAAGCATGCAACTGCTGTTGTAACGCTTGTTGACCCGAATGATTTTGAATATAAGTTTAAAGGTTTGTCGGGTCAAAAATTAAAAAAATACAGTTTTTCATCAAAGGTATTTCTTCACAAAGAAAATCTTGAAGAGATTTGCGAAACCGTATTGCCGGGCAATAAGCAGGCTATGGTTTTGACCGTATACAGCGACCCAAACGGCAAATTTGACAGTTTACGGGAATTGATTGCCGAAGCTGTTGATTTTGCTGACAGAGAAAATATAACCTTAATTTACGATACTTTCAGCAGAAAATATATAGATTATATGCAATCAAAAGATTTTGTTGTTGCATACAGCAAACCGTTTATGGATACACAGTTTATAGAAACGGTTATGACTTATAATGTGTAGATAAATTTGTTTTATATTAAGCGTTTGAGTATAACAAAAAGGCTATGGAAAAATCCATAGCCTTTAATATTTGCTTTTTGTGTAAGATTAAAGTCTTACTACACCTCTGCGTTCCTTGAGGTAATCATCTGATGCAGGATATTCGTTTGTGTAAGTAATTTTTACAGATGCGCTCTTATCTTTGATGATTGCGATTGAAGCGTGTGTTACATCAACATTTGCAATCATTACATACTTAGCAGCTTTGATTTCTTTTGTCTTTGTGTCGATTGTTATAACACCTGTGCCGCCTTTGTACATAACCTTTACGTTATCCGAAGCGTCACCCTCTGTGAATGAAAGAACAGAAATGCTCTTAACTGCAGCTGTGATGTCGCCGAGAACTTCAAAGAATGAACCCTGTGTGCCTTCACCACGGAAAGCAAGTTCTTCCTGCTTAGGCTGGATTGTCATTGTGATTGTGCCGTCGCCGTTATCAACAATGTTTGCGTCAAGAATGTCATCGCCTGTGAAAGCTGATGTTCTGTAATCGTGGTCATTCTTTCTTGTAGGGTCATCAAGGTTGTTATCAAGCTCAGGGTTTCTGTTGCCGCTTGGTACAAGACCATAGATGTTAGCGTCAAACATAGGGCCTACGATGCTTGGAACAAGACTGTTGATTGTGCTGTTTTCCTTGCCGTCGATCATAACACTGCCGACCTCAAGCTTTTCAGAACCAAGCATTTTGTAAAATGTTTGTGTTTTACCGTCGGCGTCTTTATACTGAGCGGTAAGAGTCTTTGTGTAGTTATATGCTTCAACATAATAGTTGGCAACATCATTTAAGTCCTTAAACTCAACTCCGCCGTATGTGTTTGGTTCGAATGACTTTTCAAGAACAGAAGTATCTTCCTGTGCTGCAGCGTCATCGGCACCGTCTTTGCCTGCGTTTTTCCATTCACCGGATTTAACTTCCTGAATAGCCTGGATTGTTCCGTTTGTTACATAGTTAAGTTTTGCACATCCTGCGAGAGAAGCTACAAGAGCAGCAACCAAAACTACACATGTAATTCTTTTGATTAGTTTCTTCATTTATGGGAATCCCCTTTCCTTAATCTGCTTTCGTCTTTATAGAAAACATTTACATCATAAATTTATTACAAATCGTTCAAAAAGTCAATAGGTAATTTCAAATTATATGAATTGCTTATATGGTTATAACTGACAAACATAGTAAATCCCTGGTAAGTTCCTATCTCAACAGATTCAACTAACCTGTTTTCTTTTTTGGCTGCTGTCCGGATTGCCTTTCCTGCCAACTCTTTATCATCAAAAGTTACGTTTTCAATTATCATTTCAAACCGATCTTGATTTTTCATCTGATAGGATTGGTAGCATTTCAAATCCTCTTGCAGCTGCTGAATTCTTACTTTTTCATTAGAGATTTTCAAAGGATAATCATGTACAATCTGATTTTCCAATCTGTATCTATTGGCATTATGGTTTGCTTTTAACACCTTCAGCTTTGCAACCTCAATATCCAGTTCCATCTTCTCCTTAATGTATGGATTTCCGGTAGCCAATGCTTTTATTTCAGCGAATGATAATACTGCTTCATCCACATCCTCACAACTTCTGACTGGTGATTTGCTTGTCATGATTTGACCAACAAACTTCTGCTTATTCTCCAAAAGCTGCCACATATAACTGTCAAACGTTCCTTCTGTAACATAACGGAAAATCTGTACTTTCTCATTCTGGTTCCCCTGACGTAAGATACGTCCTTCCTGTTGTTCAATATCCGAAGGTTTCCAAGGCACATCCAAATGATGAAGAGCAATCAGTCTGTCCTGCACATTCGTGCCGGCTCCCATTTTAGCGGTCGAGCCAAACAAAAAGCGAACCTGTCCACTTCTTACTTTCGAGAACAGCTCCGCTTTCCTTGTATCTGTATTTGCATGATGAATATAAGCAATTTCTTCTTCCGGAACACCCATATCCA
>UQCC01000010.1 GCA_900539325.1 uncultured Eubacterium sp. | reverse complement strand
GACACCTTGTTGATTGTAGTTCTGCTTGCATTTGCTTTCTGACAAAGCACGAGGGCGGCACGGCATACACTGTTGATTATGCAAAACAAAATGGTCTTGAAATAATAAATGTTGCCGACCAATGCAGCTAAACTTAACAAGTGAATTATTTATCTGACAAGTTTATATGGTGGAAAGTACGCTCCCTAAATGCTATAATAATTTATAGTTAAGGGGGTGTATTTATGTTTTCGGATAATTTATTATATTTAAGAAACATTAAAGGTTTATCGCAGGAACAAGTTGCCGAAGCAGTCGGAATTTCTCGTCAATCGTATTCCAAATGGGAACAAGGAGATACTTTTCCCGACATTGATAAATGCGATAAGCTGGCAAAGTTTTATGGCGTTACAATTGATTCACTGATTCACTCTGATGAAAAAATAGGCAAAACAAAGATAGCACCTGCGCCTATCGGCAAACATCTTTGGGGAACAGTTACTATCGGAAGCAAGGGGCAAATTGTAATACCAAAAAATGCACGAGATACATTTGATATGAAAGAGGGCGACCGTCTTGTTGTGCTTGGAGACGAGTCACAGGGTATCGCTTTAATCAAAGCAGAAATTTTTGAAAAGCAAATGCAAGAAATGTTGGAGCGTTCGCAACGCTCTGCCGAATAACAAAATGGAGGTGAAAACTTTGAAATGTCCGGAGTGTGGCAAAGAAATGAGAAACGGTTATTTGTTTTGCAGTAAAGACGGTGCTTTCAGCTTTGCAAACGAAGTACCCGGTGTGTTTACGGATGCGAAAAAAGCTGACGGATTTGTTAAAATTACCGAAGTTAAACCGAGTCACAGAACTAATATCGCCGCTTCAATTTGTGAGAATTGCAAAACTGTAATTTTGAAATATTAATACAGTAATATCAAATGATGAAGAATAGGGCTTTTTAAGGCCCTAAATGCGTAGGTTGGTGCTTTGTTGCGATATGCTCCACGGTTACGGTGTATTGTTCATATTCTGTTTTCGGGAATCTTTATGAAATCTTCAAAATTGCCTGGTATGCTATCCGTAAAATCAAAGAAAGGACTTGATTATATGGATATGATTTTGAAAACGACTGACCTCTGCAAAAATTTCAAGGGGCAAATGGCGGTAAACAATGTGTCACTGAACATCCGGCGCAACTCGGTTTATGGTCTGCTGGGGCCGAATGGGGCTGGCAAATCCACGATCTTAAAAATGCTCACCGGCATTTTGCGCCCCACATCGGGAAGCATCGAGTTTGACGGCCACCCGTGGAAGCGGAATGATCTGGAGCATATCGGTGCTTTGATTGAGATGCCCCCGCTTTACGAAAATCTGACTGCATACGAAAATCTCAAAGTCAGAACTACATTGCTCGGCCTGGACGATGCACGAATTAACGAGGTATTGCAAATTGTCCAGCTTACGAATACCGGCAAGAAACGGGCCGGGCAGTTTTCTCTTGGTATGAAGCAGCGGCTTGGTATTGCTATTGCATTGCTGAACAGTCCCCAGCTTTTGATTCTGGATGAACCGACTAACGGCCTTGACCCTTTAGGGATTGAGGAACTTCGAGAGTTAATTCGCTCTTTTCCCCGCAAAGGGATTACAGTTATTTTGTCCAGCCATATTCTGTCAGAAGTCCAGCAGATTACAGATCATGTGGGTATCATTGCCGGCGGCGTCCTTGGATATGAGGGAGAGCTTCGCGCCGGTGAAGATTTGGAACAACTCTTTATGGATGTTATTCGCAGAAATGGTAAGGAGGGATATTAAATGGAGATGGCATATATTCAGGCAGAGAACCTAAAGCATAAGAGAACTTTCACAAAAACGCTGATCGTTCTGGCCCCGTTTGTAACTGCGCTTATGAACTTTTTTGCCCCTCTTTGGTTCCAGCTCAATTCTTATAATTGGTGGTATAACCTGCTTTATCCCGGATTTCTTACACTCACCTGTGCCTTGATTGAACAGCGGGATAATGGCAAACTAAAATATCGTGCCGTTGCTTCATTGCCTGTTTCGCAGAACAAAGTCTGGAAAGCAAAAATTGGAGTGGCCGGTATTTACTCCTGTATGGGGAATTTCATTTTCCTGGCGCTAAATCTGTTGGGCGGTTTTGCAATATTAGTTATCAACGAAATTCCCCTGACAATCGGAATTTGGCAGGCTGCGGCCGGAACAGCTTGTATTGTCATTGCAAGCCTATGGGAAGTTCCGCTGTGCTTATGGTTATCAAAAAAAGTTGGTATCTTTGTCACGGTTATTCTTAATGCCGGACTTGGAAGCGTTTTAGGGATTTTCACGGCTACAACCTCTTTGTGGATGATCTGCCCGTATAGCTGGGTGCCACATCTTATGATTTCCGTGTTAGGTATTTTGCCTAATGGTGAGCCGGTTGCAGATCAGAGTACGGCAATGGCATTTTGGATGATTATACTTGTATTGGTCATTTCGCTGGCCTGGTTTGCGGCGCTGTCATTTTTAACTGCAAGATGGTTTGAGAAAAAGGAGATGGGGTAACTATGGTATCTGTGGTTCGCTGCTTGAAAGCAGAATATCAG
The DNA here is from genome assembly GCA_900539325.1 of uncultured Eubacterium sp. Taxonomy (GTDB): domain Bacteria; phylum Bacillota; class Clostridia; order Oscillospirales; family Acutalibacteraceae; genus Eubacterium_R. Next base: position 89,712 of record UQCC01000010.1, on the reverse strand, counting down.
AAGTGTAAACATAGCATTTTGCTCTATATGCACAGCATGATTCCGATTATATGTGCGGCGATTTTTGCAGGTTACTATCATATATCCGGATGGGAACCGGCAACCAAAATCAGTGCCTATCTGGAAGTGCTGGCCGTTGCGTTCCCGTTTCTGATCGGCATTATTGTGGGCCTGGTTGTTCAGATCGAAAATCAGGCCGGGCATTATCAGCTTTTGTTGGGAACAATCCCATCTCGCATGGCAACGTATATTGGTAAACTTGGTTTTCTGATGATCTGTGCTTTTGGCGCAACATTTTTAGCGTTAGGAACATTCGCTGCACTATATAGGGATGCTCCGGCAAGCCTTTACCTGAAAGCAGGGATTCTATTGTTGATTACCGTGCTTCCCATTTACCTGATTCATTTGTTTGTGGGAATGAACTTCGGAAAAGGTGCATCTATTGGATTGGGAATTGCAGGGAGTTTAATAGCTGCCCTTATGATAACAGGGCTTGGTGACGCTACATGGAAATATATTCCCTGGGCCTGGGGCGTTCGTGCTATGGATTACACTGTGCTTGCATGGGATAGCCCCCAACTGTATGCACAGGTAAAAACCGATTTTTTCAGCGGTATGATTATTTCTGTATGCTGCACTGTTTGTCTGTTGATTGCCAGTTTGGTTTGGTTTCATGGTTGGGAGGGAGGTAAAAACCGTGAATAAAAAGTGCCTGTTTGCCGTGGTAATTGTGCTTGTAAGTCTTATATGCTTATCGGCCTGCGGTGCGCTCCGCGATACCGCCGATAAAAATAAGGCGTTAAATGAATCTCTGCCGTATTATGAGCTGAACGCCGCAAACTATGATGAAATTTCATATAACGGCCTGACATATACCATAACGGATGAATGTCTTGAAATGTCAGAACTGCAAGAAGAAATCGGGCAGGTATCGAAACGCTTCAAAAATGTGGCGGGGAAAGATTTCAGTTTCGGCTACGTTTACAGTATTGTGGATGTGGATATAAGCAAAGCCGTAGCTGTAAATATCAACAATGAATATCGGAAAGCTGACATTAAAAATAATGTTGAGTAACCTCGACAATGTGGTATAATGGGGCTGGAGGTGATTTTTTGACCCACTTACTTGTAGTTGACGATGAAGTTTCTATCTTGGAATTGATTAAGAACAGTTTAGGAAAAGATGGATATTTGATAACAGTCTGTCAAAATGCGGATGATGTAGACATCAAAAAGCTGCATTCCTATGACCTCATTCTTTTGGATGTGATGATGCCTGGCACAGACGGGTTTGAGTTTTGCAAACAGATCAGGAATATAGTAGACTGTCCGATTCTCTTTCTGACCGCAAAGACATTAGAGGAAGATATATTGTTTGGATTGGGCATCGGTGCGGATGATTATATTACGAAACCTTTTCGTATTCAGGAGCTTCGCGCCCGTGTCGCGGCACATTTACGCAGAGAAAAAAGGGAGCATCACAGCACACTTTCATTTGAGCCTGATATAAGATTTGACCTTTCCGCAAAGGTACTGTATGTTTCAGAACAGCCGGTTCCCCTTACCAAAAGCGAGTATTCAATCTGTGAATACCTTGCGAAAAACCGGGGACAGGTTTTTACAAAAGAACAAATCTATGAAGCCGTTTTCGGGTTTGATGGAATAGGCGATAACTCTACGATCTCAACGCATATAAAAAATATTCGTGCAAAATTGGAGCATTTCAAAATAAGTCCGATCAGCACCGTATGGGGGATAGGATATAAATGGAACTGAAAAAGAAACCTACATTGAAAATATTGTTTCGCCAGTTTGCAATCTCCCTCATTGTCATGCTGGTAGCGGCAATTATTGTCCCTTTTGGTTTGGAGGGACTTGCTATAAATGCTGGATTAGCTACAAGAGCAAATCAAAGTGAATTGCAGGTAAAAGAGATCATTCCAACGTTGAAGATTGCCCCGGATATTACAAAGGTTGTGTTTCCACAGGGATGTGGCTACTTAATTCTGGACAAGAACTTTAATGAGCTTTACAGCAATATGGACGATGATGAAAAAGAAATTGCCCTGCTGTACGCAAAGGGAGAATATATTGAATCTGCTACGGGGAGGCAGTTTGCACTTGTTGTCCGTGAAAACGAATTTTGCGTTTTAAGGTATTATATTGGTTCTCAATTTACAGTGTCATGGCTACCGGAATATTTTCCATCTCCTGACACGCTTGCGTTTATCCTGATGGCTGTAAATTCGCTGCTGGTCATTATCATACTGACCGCCAGATTTGCTAAGAACCTGCGTACACAACTGACCCCGCTTTTTGAAGCAACTGCGGAGGTTTCAAAGCAAAATCTTGATTTTGAAGTAGGACACGCCAAAATCAAAGAGTTTGAAGATGTCCTTGCATCTTTTTCAGATATGAAAGATAATCTGAAAATTTCGTTAGAACGGCAATGGAAAACCGAACAGACACAGAAAGAGCAAATCGCCGCGCTTGCCCATGATTTGAAAACGCCTCTGACGGTTATTCAAGGAAATGCTGATTTACTCACAGAAACAAATCTTGATGATGAGCAACGATTATACGCTGGTTACGTCGTGGAAAGCTCCGGCCAGATGCAGTCATATATTCAAACCCTGATTGATATATCACGGGCGGCGGTTGGTTATCAGCTCCATATTGAAAGTATAGACTTGCTAGCGTTCATGCAGCACTTGTTCGGTTATATGGAATCACTATGCCGGACAAAAGAAATCCGGCTGCAAATGAATACTGTTTCACTCCCTCAAATGCTGAAATTTGATAGGGTGCTGATAGAACGTGCTATTATGAATGTTATCAGTAATGGGCTGGACTACTCCCCGCAAGGCGGAACGCTTTATGTGGATGTTCAGAGCAACAACGGTTTCGTGGAAATTTCAGTCACAGACGAGGGAACGGGGTTTTCTAAAGAGGCATTATGCCACGCACAGGAACGGTTCTATATGGGCGATCAAAGCCGCAATTCAAAGTTACACTTTGGTATGGGTCTATATATTACAAATTCGATTATGGAACAACATAATGGTCAGCTTATTTTAGAAAATTCAAAAGAAACCGGCGGCGCAAAGGTTACTATGAAACTTCCTTGCTGATTTTCCGATAGTGTAATGGACGTCTTTTATGTCCGTCCATTTTTCAAATCTTTATGGAATCTTCAAAAATTCCTCTTATCATGTATCTAAAGAAAAAACATCTGCCCAGCGGCAGAAAAGAAAAAAACCGCTGCTGGGCAGACCCATTTTCACGCTTAATTTATATTCACTGGTGGCGGTTTTGAGAAATCAAGGCCGCTGCTTTCTTTCTGTCATTCCCAGCAGTTAAAGGCATGGCGGCCCACGGGAGGACGCCGCCATGCTGTTTTACTATCATTATAATCTAATCCACTTGATCCATACTGGCATGGGAATGGCGAAGATCATGAAGTCGTATCCGCTTTACACCAGACCGCTCAATTCCGGTAGGGCTTTTTAAGGCCCTAAATGCGTAGGTTGGTGCTTTGTTGCGATATGCTCCACGGTTACGGTGTATTGTTCATATTCTGTTTTCGGGAATCTTTATGAAATCTTCAAAATTGCCTGGTATGCTATCCGTAAAATCAAAGAAAGGACTTGATTATATGGATATGATTTTGAAAACGACTGACCTCTGCAAAAATTTCAAGGGGCAAATGGCGGTAAACAATGTGTCACTGAACATCCGGCGCAACTCGGTTTATGGTCTGCTGGGGCCGAATGGGGCTGGCAAATCCACGATCTTAAAAATGCTCACCGGCATTTTGCGCCCCACATCGGGAAGCATCGAGTTTGACGGCCACCCGTGGAAGCGGAATGATCTGGAGCATATCGGTGCTTTGATTGAGATGCCCCCGCTTTACGAAAATCTGACTGCATACGAAAATCTCAAAGTCAGAACTACATTGCTCGGCCTGGACGATGCACGAATTAACGAGGTATTGCAAATTGTCCAGCTTACGAATACCGGCAAGAAACGGGCCGGGCAGTTTTCTCTTGGTATGAAGCAGCGGCTTGGTATTGCTATTGCATTGCTGAACAGTCCCCAGCTTTTGATTCTGGATGAACCGACTAACGGCCTTGACCCTTTAGGGATTGAGGAACTTCGAGAGTTAATTCGCTCTTTTCCCCGCAAAGGGATTACAGTTATTTTGTCCAGCCATATTCTGTCAGAAGTCCAGCAGATTACAGATCATGTGGGTATCATTGCCGGCGGCGTCCTTGGATATGAGGGAGAGCTTCGCGCCGGTGAAGATTTGGAACAACTCTTTATGGATGTTATTCGCAGAAATGGTAAGGAGGGATATTAAATGGAGATGGCATATATTCAGGCAGAGAACCTAAAGCATAAGAGAACTTTCACAAAAACGCTGATCGTTCTGGCCCCGTTTGTAACTGCGCTTATGAACTTTTTTGCCCCTCTTTGGTTCCAGCTCAATTCTTATAATTGGTGGTATAACCTGCTTTATCCCGGATTTCTTACACTCACCTGTGCCTTGATTGAACAGCGGGATAATGGCAAACTAAAATATCGTGCCGTTGCTTCATTGCCTGTTTCGCAGAACAAAGTCTGGAAAGCAAAAATTGGAGTGGCCGGTATTTACTCCTGTATGGGGAATTTCATTTTCCTGGCGCTAAATCTGTTGGGCGGTTTTGCAATATTAGTTATCAACGAAATTCCCCTGACAATCGGAATTTGGCAGGCTGCGGCCGGAACAGCTTGTATTGTCATTGCAAGCCTATGGGAAGTTCCGCTGTGCTTATGGTTATCAAAAAAAGTTGGTATCTTTGTCACGGTTATTCTTAATGCCGGACTTGGAAGCGTTTTAGGGATTTTCACGGCTACAACCTCTTTGTGGATGATCTGCCCGTATAGCTGGGTGCCACATCTTATGATTTCCGTGTTAGGTATTTTGCCTAATGGTGAGCCGGTTGCAGATCAGAGTACGGCAATGGCATTTTGGATGATTATACTTGTATTGGTCATTTCGCTGGCCTGGTTTGCGGCGCTGTCATTTTTAACTGCAAGATGGTTTGAGAAAAAGGAGATGGGGTAACTATGGTATCTGTGGTTCGCTGCTTGAAAGCAGAATATCAGAAGTGTAAACATAGCATTTTGCTCTATATGCACAGCATGATTCCGATTATATGTGCGGCGATTTTTGCAGGTTACTATCATATATCCGGATGGGAACCGGCAACCAAAATCAGTGCCTATCTGGAAGTGCTGGCCGTTGCGTTCCCGTTTCTGATCGGCATTATTGTGGGCCTGGTTGTTCAGATCGAAAATCAGGCCGGGCATTATCAGCTTTTGTTGGGAACAATCCCATCTCGCATGGCAACGTATATTGGTAAACTTGGTTTTCTGATGATCTGTGCTTTTGGCGCAACATTTTTAGCGTTAGGAACATTCGCTGCACTATATAGGGATGCTCCGGCAAGCCTTTACCTGAAAGCAGGGATTCTATTGTTGATTACCGTGCTTCCCATTTACCTGATTCATTTGTTTGTGGGAATGAACTTCGGAAAAGGTGCATCTATTGGATTGGGAATTGCAGGGAGTTTAATAGCTGCCCTTATGATAACAGGGCTTGGTGACGCTACATGGAAATATATTCCCTGGGCCTGGGGCGTTCGTGCTATGGATTACACTGTGCTTGCATGGGATAGCCCCCAACTGTATGCACAGGTAAAAACCGATTTTTTCAGCGGTATGATTATTTCTGTATGCTGCACTGTTTGTCTGTTGATTGCCAGTTTGGTTTGGTTTCATGGTTGGGAGGGAGGTAAAAACCGTGAATAAAAAGTGCCTGTTTGCCGTGGTAATTGTGCTTGTAAGTCTTATATGCTTATCGGCCTGCGGTGCGCTCCGCGATACCGCCGATAAAAATAAGGCGTTAAATGAATCTCTGCCGTATTATGAGCTGAACGCCGCAAACTATGATGAAATTTCATATAACGGCCTGACATATACCATAACGGATGAATGTCTTGAAATGTCAGAACTGCAAGAAGAAATCGGGCAGGTATCGAAACGCTTCAAAAATGTGGCGGGGAAAGATTTCAGTTTCGGCTACGTTTACAGTATTGTGGATGTGGATATAAGCAAAGCCGTAGCTGTAAATATCAACAATGAATATCGGAAAGCTGACATTAAAAATAATGTTGAGTAACCTCGACAATGTGGTATAATGGGGCTGGAGGTGATTTTTTGACCCACTTACTTGTAGTTGACGATGAAGTTTCTATCTTGGAATTGATTAAGAACAGTTTAGGAAAAGATGGATATTTGATAACAGTCTGTCAAAATGCGGATGATGTAGACATCAAAAAGCTGCATTCCTATGACCTCATTCTTTTGGATGTGATGATGCCTGGCACAGACGGGTTTGAGTTTTGCAAACAGATCAGGAATATAGTAGACTGTCCGATTCTCTTTCTGACCGCAAAGACATTAGAGGAAGATATATTGTTTGGATTGGGCATCGGTGCGGATGATTATATTACGAAACCTTTTCGTATTCAGGAGCTTCGCGCCCGTGTCGCGGCACATTTACGCAGAGAAAAAAGGGAGCATCACAGCACACTTTCATTTGAGCCTGATATAAGATTTGACCTTTCCGCAAAGGTACTGTATGTTTCAGAACAGCCGGTTCCCCTTACCAAAAGCGAGTATTCAATCTGTGAATACCTTGCGAAAAACCGGGGACAGGTTTTTACAAAAGAACAAATCTATGAAGCCGTTTTCGGGTTTGATGGAATAGGCGATAACTCTACGATCTCAACGCATATAAAAAATATTCGTGCAAAATTGGAGCATTTCAAAATAAGTCCGATCAGCACCGTATGGGGGATAGGATATAAATGGAACTGAAAAAGAAACCTACATTGAAAATATTGTTTCGCCAGTTTGCAATCTCCCTCATTGTCATGCTGGTAGCGGCAATTATTGTCCCTTTTGGTTTGGAGGGACTTGCTATAAATGCTGGATTAGCTACAAGAGCAAATCAAAGTGAATTGCAGGTAAAAGAGATCATTCCAACGTTGAAGATTGCCCCGGATATTACAAAGGTTGTGTTTCCACAGGGATGTGGCTACTTAATTCTGGACAAGAACTTTAATGAGCTTTACAGCAATATGGACGATGATGAAAAAGAAATTGCCCTGCTGTACGCAAAGGGAGAATATATTGAATCTGCTACGGGGAGGCAGTTTGCACTTGTTGTCCGTGAAAACGAATTTTGCGTTTTAAGGTATTATATTGGTTCTCAATTTACAGTGTCATGGCTACCGGAATATTTTCCATCTCCTGACACGCTTGCGTTTATCCTGATGGCTGTAAATTCGCTGCTGGTCATTATCATACTGACCGCCAGATTTGCTAAGAACCTGCGTACACAACTGACCCCGCTTTTTGAAGCAACTGCGGAGGTTTCAAAGCAAAATCTTGATTTTGAAGTAGGACACGCCAAAATCAAAGAGTTTGAAGATGTCCTTGCATCTTTTTCAGATATGAAAGATAATCTGAAAATTTCGTTAGAACGGCAATGGAAAACCGAACAGACACAGAAAGAGCAAATCGCCGCGCTTGCCCATGATTTGAAAACGCCTCTGACGGTTATTCAAGGAAATGCTGATTTACTCACAGAAACAAATCTTGATGATGAGCAACGATTATACGCTGGTTACGTCGTGGAAAGCTCCGGCCAGATGCAGTCATATATTCAAACCCTGATTGATATATCACGGGCGGCGGTTGGTTATCAGCTCCATATTGAAAGTATAGACTTGCTAGCGTTCATGCAGCACTTGTTCGGTTATATGGAATCACTATGCCGGACAAAAGAAATCCGGCTGCAAATGAATACTGTTTCACTCCCTCAAATGCTGAAATTTGATAGGGTGCTGATAGAACGTGCTATTATGAATGTTATCAGTAATGGGCTGGACTACTCCCCGCAAGGCGGAACGCTTTATGTGGATGTTCAGAGCAACAACGGTTTCGTGGAAATTTCAGTCACAGACGAGGGAACGGGGTTTTCTAAAGAGGCATTATGCCACGCACAGGAACGGTTCTATATGGGCGATCAAAGCCGCAATTCAAAGTTACACTTTGGTATGGGTCTATATATTACAAATTCGATTATGGAACAACATAATGGTCAGCTTATTTTAGAAAATTCAAAAGAAACCGGCGGCGCAAAGGTTACTATGAAACTTCCTTGCTGATTTTCCGATAGTGTAATGGACGTCTTTTCAATTTGTGATAATTGCAAAACTGTGATTTTGAAATATTAATACAGTAATATTTGAATGTTTTTTCCGTTGACTTTATAAAAACTCGGGTGTATAATCAAAAAATAAAGCTGTCTCGGCTGATGAAGACTATAAATTTTGCTGTTTCTGAACACAACAGCAGAGTTTACAGTCTTATTTTTTTGTAGGTGATAATATGAAATTTAAAAAATATGCAACAAAAACGCTGATGATCGTTATCGGATCAATAATATCCGCATACGGAATTACGCTTGCAATAGGCGCAGGTTTCGGCGGCGCAACACTTGCGATATTGTGGCAAGGGCTGACAAATGTGACAGGTATGTCAATCGGCACATCGTCGTTTGTTGTGGCTGTGGCAATGATAATTTTTGCCTTTTTCTATGACAGAAAGCAAATCAATGTCGGCACAATTCTTTACCAAATCATTTACAGTTTTTTCGTGGATGTATTCACAAAAATTCAGCATTATACAGATATTAAAGCGGTTAATTTTGTTATAATGCTGCTTGGCATTGCTATATTTTCGTTCGGAACGGGGCTTTACTCCGCCGCAGATTTCGGCAGGGGCTCATATGAAGCAGTCACATTTTCGCTTTCCGAAAAAAACGGGTGGAAAATCAAAATCGTACGAATGGTTCTTGATATTATAATGGTAATTATCGGCGTTTTGCTCGGCGGTAAATTCGGAATTTGCACAATTGCTACCGTTTTGCTCTCCGGTCCGATAATTCAGGCAACCGTAAGCACTGTTAAGAAATCAAAGATTTTAAAAAACATTTCTTAAAATTCTCATACAAGCCTAAAAGTGATAAGACATACAAAAAGGATGAAATTCGATTTGAACAAGTCCGTAAAAAATGGACAACAGAAAAAAGAGCCCTCTTGATGTAGAATATACATCAGGAGGGATTTTTAATGCCAAGAAATTATCGAAACATAAGTATTTATGAAAAAATAACAGAATTTTAGTCAATACGAAAATCTTTATAAAAGAATAAATAAAGAATACGGCTTTGCGTACTCCTTTACCATCCTTTGATATTTATTAAAAAAATAAAAAGCTGCAAACAGCAAAAACCATTTACAGCTCAAATATTACTTTTAATATAATTATATCAAATTTTGGTTCAAAACATTTAGTCGCCGGCAGAACATATTGTATTGTTCCTCGGAGCCAAACCATTTTTTTAACCTCGTGGATTTGATTAAGTCCGACTGATTACTTTTTTATAACTTTATATTTAAGATAACAAAAATGCAATATAATTAACATTTTGCCCTCATTATTGCCCTCATTTATTTTTGATGTGCTGGTAAAACAGCCTATTTATAAGGGTTTTGATAATAAAATATAAGCCTCAAGTCCTTCTGCCCCTGCCAAAGAATAGAACCGTTTTTCAAGAAATCGGCTCTTTTATTTTTTGCTTTGTCTAACACATCTTGCTTTACTGCCTTGTTCATCCTTTGTGCGAATTGATATATGCCGATTTAATGCTGTTCGGTAATTCGTTCGGAATTATATTTTTGAGTCTTTCCTCATTTCCGTCTTTGATAGCCTCACTGTAATACCAACATTTGAAATTTAACATATCAAGCGTTTTATTCAACTTGGTAATCTCAGCTTCAACTTGCTTTTTTTGGTTTTCAAACAATTCTTTTCTTTTGGTATATGTTGAACTTCCTTCCATACACCAAGACATAAATTGCTTAATGTCTTTTATTTGTAAACCTGTTTTTTTCAAGCATTCAATCACACGCAATGCTTCAATTTCATTTTCGCTAAATTGTCTAATTCCCGATGTGCGATTTAATTCAGGAAACAGCCCTTCTTTATCATAGTAACGCAAAGTTGATACCGGTAAATCAAACATTTCAGATACTTGACCGATTGTATACATATTTTTCCCTCCAAAAAAATAAAAAAACTCTTGACTTAAAGTTAGGTTTAGGTGTTATTATCAATATAACAGAGAATAAAAAAATATTCAATAGCTAATTTCAAAATTTAGGAGGTTGAAATTTATGGCAGTAAAACAAACAGCCGGTAGAAATGAATTAGGAGAATTTGCTCCGAAATTTGCCGAATTAAATGATGATGTATTATTTGGTGAGGTTTGGAGCAGAGAAGATAAGTTATCGCTTAGAGACCGTTCACTTGTTACAGTTACTTCTTTAATGTCACAAGGTTTAATCGATTCGGCTTTTCGTTACCATTTGGAAAGTGCTAAGAAAAATGGAATCACAAAAGAAGAAATCACGGAGATTTTAACACATAACGCTTTTTATGCAGGATGGCCTAAAGTTTGGGCTGCATTTCGTATGGCAAAAGAAGTGTGGAATGATAAGAATGAGGAAACCGAAAATAATACGATTGAAAAACATGCTTCGTCAATGATATTTCCGATTGGTGAGCCGAACGACAACTTTGCACAGTATTTCAGCGGAAAGAGTTTTCTCGCCCCTGTTTCTAAAGACCAAGTTGGTATTTTCAATGTAACCTTTGAGCCGAAATGCAGAAACAATTGGCATATTCATCATTCTGAAAACGGTGGCGGACAAATTTTGATTTGTGTTGCCGGAAAAGGATATTATCAGGAATGGGGCAAGAAAGCTATAGAAATGCTGCCCGGCGATGTTGTAAATATTCCTGCTAATGTCAAGCATTGGCACGGAGCTTCGGCCGATAGTTATTTTTCTCATTTAGCTATTGAAGTTCCGGGAGAAAATACATCAAATGAATGGCTGGAAGCTGTGTCAGATGAGGAATATTTTAACGCAATAAATTCTTAATGGGAGAACTTAATTATGAGTAAAAAAGTTTTAATTCTGTCAGGCAGTCCTCGAAAAGGAGGTAACTCTGACATTTTGTGTGATGAATTTTTCAAAGGTGCAACAGAAGCCGGTCATAATGTTGAAAAAATTCATGTGTCTGAAAAGAACATACACCCTTGTATTGCTTGTTACCATTGCAGCAAAAATAGCGGTGCGTGTGTATTTAAGGACGATATGGCTGAGATTTTACAAAAAATGATTGATGCTGATGTTCTTGTGTTGGCGAGTCCTGTGTACTTTTATTCAATAGATGCTCAGCTAAAAGCGATTATCGACCGTACTGTTGCTCGTTGGTTAGAGGTTAAAAACAAGGAATTTTATTATATTACTACTATGGCAGACAATGAAAAATCGTCAGCAGACACAACATTGGCTTGTTTCAGAGGTTATGCCGATTGCGTGGAAGGTGCCGTTGAAAAAGGAAGTGTTGTTGCCGGCGGTGTGTATGAAAAAGGTGAAATTAAAAACAACCCTGCAATGAAACTTGCATATCAAATGGGTAAAAATGTGTAATGAAATTTCTATATTATTAAAGAATGGAGCAAAATTATGTTAGGAAATTTTAGTTATTGTAATCCGACAAAACTTTATTTTGGAGAAAATTCATTATCCAATTTAAGTGATGAATTGAAAAAATACGGTGATAATGTTGTACTTGTATATGGTACAGGTTCTATAAAAAAGAATGGTATTTATGACGATATAATCAAAATTCTAAAAGAAAACAATAAAAACATAACAGAAATTGAGGGCGTGATGCCCAATCCGACTGTTGAAAAACTTTATGAAGGTATAGAAATAGCAAGAAATCATAATGCGGATTTTATTCTCGCAGTTGGCGGTGGTTCTGTTTGTGATTTTTCAAAGGCACTTTCTGTTTCTGTTAATTGTAATGAAGATCCTTGGGGAAAATACTTTGTTCGTTTTGAAGAGCCGAATTGTGAAATAATACCGATTGGCTGTGTTTTGACTATGGTTGGAACCGGTTCGGAAATGAACGCAGGTTCTGTAATTACAAATCAGAATACTAAAGAAAAAATCGGTCATGTCTTTGCAGATGAAAAGATTATGCCGAGATTTACAATCCTTAATCCTCGCTTTACAATGACATTGCCGAAATACCAAATGGTGTCGGGAATTTATGATATTTTCAATCATATTTGCGAACAATATTTTTCAGGAACTGATGATAATACAAGTGATTATATCAGTGAAGCACTTATGAAAAGTGTTATTCACTCAAGCCTTGTTGCAGTAAAAAATCCTAACGATTACGAGGCAAGAAGCAATATTATGTGGACTGCCACTTGGGCGCTTAACACTCTTATTGCCAAAGGCAAAACAACCGATTGGGAGGTTCATATGCTCGGTCAGGCAGTCGGAGGTTATACAAACGCAACCCACGGTATGACGCTTTCTGCTGTTTCCCTTGCATATTACAGATACATTATGCCTTACGGACTTGATAAATTTAAGCGTTTTGCAATCAATGTTTGGAGCGTTTCCTCTCAAGGCAAAACAGATGAGCAAATTGCAAAAGAAGGATTACTTGCAATGGAAAGTTGGATGAACGAAATCGGTGTTATTACCAATATATCCGATTTGGGAGTTACCAAAGATGATATAGAAAACATTGCCGATTTAACACTAACAATGGATGGCGGTTATAAGACTCTTAGCCGTGATGAAAAAATCAAGGTGTTGAGTGACAGTTTATAATGTCTGTTTAAAAACAGGTCTGCCCTAAGTTTTGGGGCAAACCTGTTTTCTTATATAATGTGAATATTTCTAAGCCAATTTTTCTTTTGGCCACGATTTTCTTAGTGCCAAATAGGATATTACAAAGTTGGCGAGCCAGCCTGCCGGTACTGCAAGCCAAACAAATTCAATACCGAAATGGGGTGCAAAAATTAATGCTACGGACAGGCGAATTGCAAGATTGACCATATTTGCAATTAAAAACGGTCGCATATTTCCAAGCCCACGAAGAACACCGTCTGTTGCCATTTTGATGCCCATAAATATGAAAAAGTAGCCGATCCATTTCATATAATCACCGGACACTTGATATGCCAACGCCGTTCCGTCTTTGCCTAAGAAAAGCGAAGAAATTTGAGTATGCATCGTTTCAATAATCACAAATGCAAGAACAGCAAAGCATATATCTAACAGCAAGGCGGCACGGTAACCTTTCTTTATACGGTCGATTTTTTTAGCACCGAGATTTTGCGAAACAAAAGGTGACACGGCATTTCCGATTGATACAAATATCAGTGAAAAAACATTCTCTAATCTCATTGTTGCCGCATATCCTGCGAGTGCTTGCGTGCCAAAAGGGTTTACAACCGCTTGCACAATCATCATCCCGATTGATACTGTTGATTGCTGAAGAATAGACGGAACAGCGATTTTAAGCATACAAAGCAGTTCGTTTTTGTCAAACCAATGAAACGGACTTGTGTATTTGCGCATACGACGAAGAAAAATGAAAAGAGAAAGTACTGCGGAAATGCCTTGCGCAATAAGAGTTGCAAGTGCTGCACCGAATACACCGAGTTTGAGACCGCCAACCATCCATAGGTCCATAATGATATTCAGAACAGATGAAAATATTAAAAGCCACAAAGGAATTTTTGATTCACCAATGGAAGTAAACATGGTTGACAGAATGTTGTACATAAACAAAAACGGAAAGCCGGCAAAATAGATACGCAAATACAGCACCGCATCTTCCATTATATCTGCCGGTGTTTGCAATATGCTCATCATCCAATGAGAACTGCAAAATCCAAAAACACCGAGAAATATGCTTAAAAGCAAAAAACTGATTAACGAAGTGGACACAATCGTTTTCATTTTGCTGTAATTTTGAGCACCGAAATAACGGCTGACAAGTACGCCTGCGCCTACGCCTGCACCGAGTGCTATACAAATAAAAACATTTGTAAGTGCGGCACAAGCACCAACGGCTGCAAGAGCAGAAGAACCGACAAATTGACCAACGATGATTGAATCGGCCATATTGTATACTTGTTGGAAGAAACTGCCCAAAATCATAGGCATTGCAAAAACAGTCAATGCCTTGAGCGGCGGATCCGTTATTAAATATTCATCCTTTGCCATTTTTATTCTCCCGAAATTTGTTTAAAGAATTTCTGCGTTCGCTTTACGAAAAAAACATCACATATAATTAAAAAGCCAAACAAAACGCAACTATCTCAGTTTGCACCTGTTCGGCTTTTGTTACAACTAAACAATCGCTCCCTGAGCGAACATAAAAAGTATAGCATTGTAAAAAATAATTGTCAATACATTGTGTTGTTATTTACATACTAGGATAAAAGATAGATAAAAGCTAAAGGGGATAAATAATTCTGTGTGTAATAAGTATGTAAAAGTAGGTAATAGAAAGCCCTCCTGCGGTAGTTTGTTCTACCATAGGAGGGTTTTGTTGTTATTCTTTATTTGCGGTTTTTAATGATTCGACAGCGGTTTGAGTATAGTCATCATTAACAGAACTTAAATCGCTCTTTTGCATATCATCTTGAATAGTAAAATCTAAATCTTTCTCATCAACCTGAGTTATTTCTTGACCTGATTGCTTGTAAATATGATTGTCGGAAATAGCATAAAATGTGTATTCGTCTTGAATAATATAAACTTCGTTGTATCCGTTCTTTCTCATTTCGTTCAACAGCGGTGCATAGTCCTTGCCGACCGAAACATTATAGCTACAAGCTGTCAAAGAAATAGAATATATCAACTCAATGTTACCGTTGATAACAACAGGAATACTAATAACATTTCCTTTATCATTTGAAATATTGTTTATGTTGATTTCGTTTAAAATCTTAATATCGCTCGAAGCGTCAATATCAGACAATCCGTAATCGCTTGGATTATCCAGAACAGCACTTATTGAGCTGCCAAAATCGTCTTTGATGATTTTTTGAACATTTTGATTTGATTTGCAAACAACAGCAATCACTATCAAAGCACAAAGCAATATTGAAATAATTGCGATAATTATCTTCTTTGTTTTACTCATAAAATCATCTCTCTTTCAAAAACTTTTGTAATAAATAAACAGTTATTATTAAAAGTGGATATCTTTTGATTTCTTTATACCATAATAATTCTTCTATGTCAACGCTTTATAACATATTAATAAATTATTGGCTTTGGTTATTGTAATATTGTTCAAAATGCTGTATTATAATTGTTATAAGAGAAAAAATATTTAGTTTTGTTTTGGGAGGCTATACTTTGAAGGAACTACTTTTAAATTCTGACATAACCGATACAGGAGGGTTTTTGTTAAGAATTTCGTTGGCAATTATTTTGGGTGCTATTATCGGCTTGGAAAGGCAGCTTACCCGTCACAATGCAGGAATTATCACTAACATAATTGTATGTGTCGGAGCATTTTTGTTTACCTCGTTTGGATATTTGGTTCAAGGTCCCGACACCGATTTGACTCGTATTGCTGCACAGGTTGTCAGCGGCATCGGTTTTCTTGGTGCCGGTTTGATTATCAGAGAGGGTGCAAATGTAAGGGGACTGAACACAGCTGCAACGGTATGGACGAGTTCTGCAATCGGAATTTTGTGTTGTCTTAAACAATTGAAATATGCCATCGTTGCGGCACTCGCAATAGTTGTTGTACACTTGGTAATTCATCCATTGTCGGATAAAATTGACAAAGCTCGTAAATATGATAAATCCAAAAAAGAAAACAGAGAGAAGTTTTATAAAATCACAGTTGTTTGCCCTGAGGAAGCAGCACTTGAAATCAGAAAAAACATTATGTCTATCATCAAAAACGAACCAAACGCTTTACTGCATAATTTGGAAACAATTGACGGAGAAAATAACGAATCCAAAATCAAGGCTTTTATTACAACCAAAACAAACAACGATTATTTGATTGAAAACATATTAACCAAGGTCGGAAAGGCTGAAGATATTATTTATGCCGGCTGGAAAACGGTTGAGGATTGATTTTTTAATTTTGGAACACAACAGTTTTTTAAGACAATAATATAAAAACATTTATTTATAAAGGAGAATACGCTATGAACACTGAATTTGATTTGTATGATTTCGGTCTTCCTTGCGGATTGATTCACGATCAAAAGCTGTCGAATGTTAAGGTGGAAAATGATACTATCGTGCTTACCTTTGATATTGAATTGTATCCGCAGAATTATTCTGATGATACTGTTTATAATCAATACAAGGACTTTAAGCATTGTGAAATGATTATTGAAATGCCTGAATGTTCAGACCCAAATTTGCAAT
Organism: uncultured Eubacterium sp.; assembly: GCA_900539325.1. GTDB lineage: Bacteria > Bacillota > Clostridia > Oscillospirales > Acutalibacteraceae > Eubacterium_R. The sequence goes on along the minus strand of UQCC01000010.1, from coordinate 73,249 downwards.
TCCAAACCACTGCAAACAGCAAAGGGGAGTTTAAAGGGCTTCAGCTTGAAGTCGATGATTTTGTTGACGCGTTGAATAATGCTTCAAGTGCAGAATTTGTTGATTGTTATGTCAGATGCGGTGAGGTAATTGTTGACTTGGCTGTTGGATTTTATGACGCAAAGGGAGACTGCAAAAAATACAAAAAATACACTTGGTGCGTCATTAATACAGAAGCATCAAAACTCAAATGGAATTGGTGCTAATGAAAAAATCCCGATTTTTCGGGATTTTTATTGTTCAAGAGATAAAAAGGGTATATTAAAAATCTCACAATTTATACTAAACCTATTGACATAGTGGGTTTTAGGCTGTATAATTCAATTATACAAAAAAGAAATCGGGTGATTGTATGAAACAACTGCTGTGTTTTGGAGATTCAAACACATGGGGTCTTATACCCAAAACTACAAACAGATATTCTTGGGGAGTCAGATGGACAAGTGTTCTTCAGGAAAAGCTAAACAATCGTGATGTCAGAGTTATTGAGGAAGGTCTTTGCGGCAGAACAACTGTTTATGATGATGCTTATCGTAAAAATCGCAACGGTCTTGAATCTTTGCCTGAAATTTTGAAATCAAGTTATCCTGTTGATGCGGCTGTAATAATGCTCGGCACAAATGATTGCAAGTCTTGTTATAAGTCCAATTCATTCAAAATTGCAAAAGGCATTAGTCTTTGCGTTGATGAACTATCAAAATATATTTCTCCTGAAAAGATATTGATTATATCACCCATATTTTTGGGCAAAGAAGTGTGGAAAGAAGAATACGACCCTGAGTTTGACACAAATTCGGTAGAGATTGCTCACAATTTGTTTGATGAATATAAAAAAGTTGCAAATGAAAAAGGAACAAGTATCATATCTGCCGCAGATTATGTGGAACCGAGTGATGTTGACCAGGAACATTTAACAGAGGAGGGGCATAAAATTCTTGCGGGTGTTATTTATAATACGCTTGTCGGTGCAAATATAGTGTAATTTGAAGCTTCTTCAAAAGTGTAACAATGAACCGTTTTTTATGAATTTTTAAAAATTGCAGGCTGTTTTGTTGAACATATTTATTTTTATTGATATAATGTACTAAGAAAGAAGGGGTTATTATGTTAATCGCTTACAGTATTGTTGCGTGGTTTGCGGCACTTTTTATGATTTTGATAGGGATTTCGCTTGCAAAAGGCAATTATAATTGGCTTCATGGTAAAACTTTTGACAGACTTAATGATAATGAAAAGGTGCCTTTTGCCAAGGCAAGTTCCAAACCTGTTATATTTTTAGGAATCGGAATTGCAATATCCGGATTTTTTACTGTACTTTCAAAGTCATACAATTCTTTGTTTTGGGCAATAGGCGTTGTAGCCGTTATATTAATTATTTATGTGTTCATTATGTATATAGTTGAAAAAAGATTTAAATAAAGTGTTATTGATTTATAATTGAATTTATAAAGGTTCCCATTTCATCTATCAAATCTTCTGCTTGCGGAAATACACCTGTTGCGTTTATGTATCCGTGACCGAGTCCGTTATAGATTAACAGGCTTGTTTTAACTCCTGCATCTGTCAATTTATGCGCCCAAGCCATTGCGTCTTTTTTGAGATAATCAAGTGCACCGGCGGTTATGAATGTTGGTGGATTTCCTTTTGCTGAATAGATATATGGGCTGTTGAATTCGTCGGATGCTGTTATTCCGATTTGTTTCACATCACAGTTTGTCAGCATTTGCATTTGGCGAATAACACCGATTGAAAGTCGCTTTTGTGTAGGTTCAAAGGTGAAATCGTCAAGTCCTGTGTGATAGTATTCGTCTTCAATTGCAAATATATTGAGAGTCGGATATAAAAGAAGCTGACCTCTTATCACATCATTGCCTTTAAATTTTGTTGAACAGGCTTGAGCAAGGTTTCCGCCTGCACTGTCACCGCAAACGAATATTTTATCCTTGTCTGTGTCAAATTCGGAGTGGTTGTTGTAAATATATTCTACAACATCAAAACAGTCTGTGTATGGAGTAGGGTATGGATTTTCAGGCAAAAGACGGTAGTCAATACTAAGCGCTTTTATTGAAAATTTGTCAACAAGCATTTTCAAACATTCGTCATATGGGTCTATTGTTCCGCCTACAAATGCACCGCCATGGATAAAGATCAACAACGCTTTTGTGTCTTTACAAGTGTTATTTTGATAAATTCTGATTGGAATTTTATGGCTGTCACTTGCCAAAACAGCAGAATTGGTTATTTCAACTCCGTTTATATGACAGTCGGCATACGAAATTTTTGAACAGCTTTCTCTAAACGAAATTATATTATTCTCGTTTAGTTTCATATTCATATGTTTAAATATAAAATCAGGAACAAATTGCAATCCTTTTGCCATTTTGCCAATCGGTCCGCCAAGCATACGAGGGTCAAGTCCGTACTTTGAAACGGCATCAGGTGAACATTTTACGGTGTATACTAAATTTTTGTCTTTTTCTTGATATGCTGTGTTTTTTAATTCGTTTAAAAATTTTTCGGTGTACCATTTTTTGCTAAAATCTTTTTTCTTTTTCACTTTATCCTCTTTTATTGTCAAAATATGTAGATTTATGAGTTGAATAAAAATTCAATATATGGTATATTATAAAATATATGGTATATTATAACAAGACTTTTTTAAAAATTATATCATATTTATTATGCTTAGACAAGTGTGTCTGAATTACGGAGATGTTGTGATGAAACGGATTTTGTGCACTTTGCTTTTATTGTTTATATTATTTTTAGCTTGTCCTATTTCTGCTTATGCTCAAGTTATTGAAGAAGAACTAACTGACGGAATAGTTTATACAATAAACAGCAAAACGGGCGAAGTTATAATTAAGGGCAACGGTGAAATTCCTGATTATTCAACTTCTCCGTTTTTATATTTAAACGGGGATATCAAGTCTGTTTTAATCGAAAGCGGGATTTTGAAAATCGGTGCAAGATTATTTAGAAACTGTACAAGCCTTGAAAAGATAAGCATCAGCGACAAAGTTACTCAAATTGACAATACGGCATTTGACGGTTGCACAGGCATAAAAGAATTCAGTGTTGATATAGAAAACGAAGTGTATTCTTCTTTTGACGGTATTCTTTATTCAAAGGATTTGTCAAAACTTATTAAATATCCGTCGGCTAAAAATGACGAAAGGTTTGCAACTCTTAAAAATACAACCACGATTTGTAAGAACTCATTTAAAGGTTCTGTTAATTTAAAAACGGTTGCGTTATCATCCGAAACAGTAAAAATAGAGGAAAATTTTGAAAATCTGGGCATATCTCTTGAATGTGAAAATGAATTGCCTAATCCCGATTCCGCACATCATCACGAGCCGATTTACAAAACTGTATATCCCACTTGTTCTGAATACGGGTATATCGAGGTTACATGCAGAACCTGCGATGAAAAGATTATCAATAAGTACATTTGTCCTACTAAACATAAATATACAGAGAAAATTACACCTGCGACTACCGAATCCGACGGGCATATTGTAACGGTATGTACAGTGTGCGGTTATATAAAAGAAGACAAAATAATTAACAAAATTTACAATGCGTCTTTAGATTATTCAAGTGCGGTATATGACAAATATCAATTTTCGCCAAATGTAAAAGTTGTTGATTCAAGTGGTAAATCTTTGGTGCAGAATGTTGATTATATTTACACCTTGCCTCTCGGCAGAAAAAGTGTCGGAATATACACCTATGATATTACATACTTAGGCAATTATAAAGGCTCTTCAAGGCTGCTTTTGTTTATTTATCCGCAAAGTCCGATATTCAAAAAAATAGTATTATCAAAAAATGAGGCTGAATTGCAATGGAATAAAATTACTGCACAAAATGACGGCTACGAGGTGCAGTATAGTACAAATCCGCATTTTATTTTAGATAATCATTATATAACGGTTAATAATAAAAATGCAAAAAGTCTTAAACTTTCAAATTTGAAATCTAAAAGAAGATATTATTTCAGAATAAGATCATTTAAAAATGTCAATGAGAGCAATGTGTTCTATTCTAAATGGTCGAGAATAGGTACAGCTAAAATGTTATAGTACAGTAAAATCCTTCGATTTTTTTCGAGGGATTTTGTTTACTTGACTTTTACCCACAATATATTGTATACTTATAAAGTATGTATACTTCTTATGGAGGGATTTACTTGGCAAAGAAACAAGAATACGGAAATGAAAGTATTAAATCTTTAAAAGGTGCCGATCGTGTAAGAAAAAGACCGGCGGTTATTTTCGGTTCTGACGGAATTGACGGTTGTCAGCATTCCATATTTGAAATTATGTCAAACTCTATTGACGAAGCAAGAGAGGGACATGGCTCAAAAATTACCGTAACCCGTTTCCTTGACGGTTCGGTTGAGGTTCAGGACCACGGTCGTGGAATTCCTGTTGATTACAATAAAAATGAGGATAAATATAACTGGGAACTTCTTTTCTGCGAACTTTATGCCGGCGGTAAGTATGATAACGGCGGAGATAACTATGAATTTTCACTCGGCTTGAACGGTCTCGGACTTTGTGCTACACAATACGCTTCCGAATATATGGACGCCGAAATTAAAACTGACGGCTATAAGTACAATCTTCATTTTGAACATGGTGAGAATGTCGGCGGATTGAAAAAAGAACCTTACGGCAAAAGAGGCGATACCGGTACAAAAATCCGATGGAAGCCTGATTTGCAAGTGTTTACCGATATTAATGTGCCTGTTGAATTTTATAAAGAGACTATGAAGCGTCAGGCTATTGTAAATGATAAAATCAAGTTTATCTTTAAAAATCAGCTCACTGCAACACAGTTTGAAACTTTTGAATACTGCTACGAAAACGGAATTAAGGATTATGTTACCGAGCTTGCAGGCGATAAGGCTTTCACAACTCCGCAGTATTGGGAGTGTGAGAGAGTCGGCAGAGACAGAGATGATCTTAAGGACTATAAACTTAAAATCAGAGCAGCTCTTTGCTTTTCTCTTGAAACACAGCTTAAGGAATATTACCACAATTCATCATTCCTTGAACACGGAGGTGCTCCTGAAAAAGCCTTTAGAAGTGCATTCGTAAATCAAATTAACGCTTATCTTAAATCGACTAATAAGTACAACAAAACCGATTCACAAATCACGGTTCAGGATATTGAGGAATGTGTTATTTTTGTAGTTTCGTCCTTTTCTACTCAAACATCATATGAAAATCAAACTAAAAAGGCGATTACAAACAAATTTATTCAAGAGGCTATGACCGATTTCTTCAGAAAGCAGCTTGAAGTGTATTTTATTGAAAATAAGATGGATGCGGATAAAATAGCAGACCAAATTTTGATAAATATGCGTTCCCGTGTCAAAGCCGAAAAAACAAGAAAAACTCTTAAAACAACCTTGCAAACAAAGGTTGATATGACAAACAGAATTCAAAAATTTGTTGATTGCAGATCAAAAAATGTTGATGAAAGAGAACTGTTTATTGTAGAGGGTGACTCTGCTCTCGGTGCTTGTAAGCAGGCAAGAGATGCTAATTTCCAAGCAATTATGCCTGTAAGAGGTAAAATTCTTAATTGCCTTAAATCCGATTATGATAAGATATTTAAGAGCGATATTATAACCGATTTGATTAAGGTTCTCGGTTGCGGTGTTGAAGTAAAAAGCAAAGCTGCAAAAGATGTTTCGATGTTTGATATGGATTCACTCAGGTGGAACAAAATTATGATTTGTACCGATGCCGATGTTGACGGCTTTCAAATCAGAACTCTTATTTTAACAATGATTTATCGACTTATGCCTAAACTTATTGAAGAAGGCAAAGTTTATATAGCCGAATCTCCGCTTTATGAGGTTACTTGCAAAGACCAAACATATTTTGCTTATAATGAAGTCGAAATGGATGAAATTAAAGCTGAACTCGGCGACAGTAAATACACCGTTCAGCGTTCCAAAGGACTTGGTGAAAACGAGGCTGATATGATGTCACTAACCACCATGAATCCTGCTACAAGACGACTTATCAAGGTTACTCCGAGTGATGCGATTGCAACAAGTGATATGTTTGATTTGCTTCTTGGTGACAATCTTGACGGAAGAAAAACATATATTGCCGATTACGGTCATTTGTACCTTGATGCGGCAGATGTAAGCTAAGGGAGGTTTTCGTTATTATGGCAAGAAAAAAGAACAGAGATAATGAAGTACAAGCTCCTTTGGCTGACAATGTGCATATTCAGGATGCCGGTTTGATTAAAGATGAGCAAATAGTTGATACTCTTAAATCAAATTATATGCCTTATGCAATGAGCGTTATTTTGTCGCGTGCAATTCCCGAAATTGATGGCTTTAAGCCTTCACACAGAAAGCTTCTTTACACAATGTATAACATGGGGCTTTTGCAGGGCGGAACTATCAAAAGTGCCAATATAGTAGGAAGAACTATGCAACTCAATCCTCATGGTGATTCTTCTATTTATGAAACGATGATTAGATTGTCACGAGGAAATGAGAGCCTTTTGTATCCGTTTGTTGAGTCAAAAGGTAACTTCGGTAAGGCTTACAGCAAAAATATGATGTACGCCGCTTCTCGTTATACAGAGGCCAAATTGGCACCTATTGCAAAAGAACTTTTTGAGGATATTAACAAGGATACTGTTGATTTTGTTGATAACTACGATAATACAATGAAAGAACCGACTCTCTTGCCGGTTACTTTTCCGTCTATTCTTGCAAATGTTACAACGGGTATTGCCGTAGGTATGGCTTCCTCTATTGCTTCTTTTAACCTTAAAGAACTTTGCGATACCACTGTTGCACTCATTAAAAATCCTGACCATGATGTGTCGGAAACACTGCTTGCTCCTGATTTTGTAGGCGGCGGATACATTATATATAATAAGGATGAACTTGAACGAATTTACAAAACAGGCAGAGGTTCGGTTAAGGTTCGTGCCAAGTATACTTATGACAAATCGTATAATTGTATTGACATTACCCAAATACCGCCTACAACAACATCCGAAGCGATTATTGACAAGGTTGTTGAACTTGTAAAAACCAACAAGGTAAAAGAAATTTCGGATATTCGTGACGAAACCGATCTTAAAGGCTTGCGTATTACTCTTGATTTGAAGCGTGGCGTAGATCCCGATACATTTATGACAAAGCTTTACAAGCTTACTCCGCTTGAAGATACATTTTCATGTAACTTTAATGTGCTTATTAAAGGTTATCCAAAGGTTTTGGGCGTTTCTGACATTCTTAAAGAGTGGATTGAATTCAGGCTTGAATGTGTCAGAAGAAGAACGCAGTTTACTCTTAACAAAAAAGCCGAAAGACTTCATCTTCTTCAAGGTCTTGAAAAAATTCTTCTTGATATCGATAAGGCGATTAAGATTATTCGCAATACAGAAAGTGAAGTGGATGTTGTTCCTAATTTGATGATAGGCTTTGGAATTGACAAGGTTCAGGCAGAATATGTTGCCGAAATTAAGCTTCGTCATCTTAACAGAGAGTATATTTTAAAACGCACTAAAGATATAGAAACTCTTAAAGCGGAAATTGAAGAGTTACAAGGTATTCTTGACAGCAAAAATAAACAGAAAAAGATTATTATTAAGGAACTCAATGAAGTTGCCGATAAGTATTCGGGTGAAAGAAAGTCTGAAATTTTATATGAGGTTGAAGAATTTGATTCTTCCGTTGAAGCTGAAATTCCGGATTATCCTGTTACATTATTTATTACAAAAGAGGGATATCTTAATAAAATCAGAACTGCAAATCTTCGTATGTCCGGTGAACAAAAGGTAAAAGAGGGCGATGAGGTTGAAACGACCTTTGAATGTTCCAATAAAGACGAGCTTCTTGTATTTACCGATAAAGGTCAGGTATATAAGGCTAAGGTAGATGATTTTCCGGATGGAAAGGCATCTCAACTCGGTGTCTATGTTGCCGGTAAACTTGAAATGGACCAAGACGAAAAAGTAATATATATTTGCGTAATTAAAGAATATGTCGGATATATGATTTTCGTTTTTGAAAACGGCAAGGTTGCAAAGGTTGACATTTCTGCTTACCAAACAAAAACCAACAGGAAAAAGCTTCTTAAAGCATATTCGCTTAAATCTCCGCTTGCTTGTATTGAATACATTGAAGAAGATTGCGAACTTGTTCTTTGTTCTACAAGCGGCAGAATGTTAATCCTTAATACGGGAGCCTTGACTCCTAAATCTTCAAAGGATACTATCGGTGTGTCTGTTATGACTCAAAAGAAAAATCATAAGGTAGAATCTATGCATCATTATGAGGATGGTGAGTTTGAAAAAGCGTGGCGTTTCAGAACTAAAAATCTTCCCGCTGCGGGTGCTTTACCTACTCCTGCCGACAATACCGACCAAATAACATTTTGATAAATTAAAAAAAGTCTTGCATTATGTATTTTATTATGCTATAATGCAGTAGTTGAAAATTCTAATGGAGGAAATATTATGCTCTGGTATCATTATGTATTCGGTGCAGTACTTATCGTTGCATCAATTATTATTACAATTATCGTTCTTATGCAAGAAGGCAGATCATCAAACTTGTCAGGCGTTATCGGCGGAAGTTCAGAGTCTTACGGAAGCAAATCAAAGGGTATGACAAATGAAAAGAAGCTTGAAAGAGTAACAAAGTGGTTTATTGCAATCTTCTTTGTTATTGTTTTGGCTGCATTTTTGGTATTTCTTTTTGTATAACAGTTAAGTAATAACCTTGCGTTATGCAAGGTTATTTTTTGTTTGAGGTTTAATTTTGAATTATATAATATTTGATTTGGAATGGAATAATGCCTATAGCTATGTCAAAAAAGGATTTATGAATGAAATTATAGAAATAGGCGCCGTAAAATTGAATGAAAATTTAGAGATTGTCGATACTTTTAAACAGCTTATATTGCCAAAAATCACAAAGAAGCTTTCAGGAAGATGTAAAAGTCTTACCAATATCACTAATGAAGAATTAAAAGAGAACGGCGTTCCGTTTGTCGATGCAATTAGGGACTTCTCAAGATGGAGCAGGGGCGATAATAATATTTTTATGTCCTGGAGTAATTCCGATTTGTATGTCCTTACAAACAACTATCAAACGCTTTTGGGTAATCTTAACATTGATTTTATTACTAAATATTGCGATGCTCAAAAGTATTGTATGTCTTTTATCGAAAGAGAGAATAATAATCAAATTTCTCTTGCCGATTGCGGTGCGGCCTTTGGAATTGAAATTGACGTTGATAAACTTCACAGAGCGTTAACCGATTGCTATCTTACAGCCGAGTGCTTTAAAAAAGTTTTTGACAAAGAAAAGCTTAAGGGCTTTGTTCACGATTGCGACAGTTCATTTTTTGAGCGACTTATATACAAGCCTTATTTGATTACTAAACCCGTGTCGGATATTTTTGATGTATATAAGCAAGAACTTGTTTGTCCGATTTGTAAAAGTGATATGATTCGTCTAAAGGATTTTGAGTGCGTAAACAAATCGTTTAGGTGTCCGGCAAAGTGCAAAAAATGCGGCAAGACCTTTTGGACAACGGTAAGAGCCAAAAAGACATATGATACTGTTGAGGTGCATCAACGCAGTATTGAGATGAACAGAAAAAGAGCAAAGAAAATAAAGAAGGATAAGAATTGAGATAAAATAACATATCATTATTTTGTTAATATTTAAAATTCTTCTTTATTTTTTTGTATATATATATTATAATAAAAATATACAAAAAAAGGAGGCTGATTTCGTGGCGAATAAAGATTATGATGATCTTCTTGAGTCATTTATGAATAATTCTCAAAAAGCATATAATGATGACAGAGAAACACGAAAAAAGAGCGGCGGCAAATTGCCCCCTGCCTATAATACATTTTCAAGCGGAGAAAACAGCAAAAAAAATAAAGCTTCTTACTCTGCTACGGGAAAATCGAATGATAAAAAGAATAGGAAAGTAAATAAAACTCCCGGTCAAAAAACAGCGGGAGTATTCGGAAAAATAATTTTGGGCATTATACTTGTTGTTGCAGTTGTCGGAATTATTTGTTCTTCTGTTCTTTTTGTTTACGGATATTCAGTTGTTCACGGAGATGTTGTTTTCAATCTTGAGGACGAGGCATCAAGCCAAAATCAAACTTCTTTTATTTACGGATATGATAACGATAATAAATTGATAGAAATTACTCGTCTTCACGGTGAGGAAAATCGTATTTGGCTTGACAAAAACGATATGACGAAATATATTTCAAAGGCATTTATCGCCATTGAGGATGAGAGATTTGAAAAGCACCACGGTGTTGACTGGAAACGAACCATCGGCGTTATGGTTAAGCCGTCTAACAGCGGACAGGGTGGTTCTACAATCACTCAACAGCTTATCAAAAACCTTACCGATGAAAACGATGTAACATTTATCCGTAAGTTTAACGAGATTCTTTCGGCTCTCAATTTGGAAAAGCATTATTCCAAGGATGAGATTATGGAAGCATATCTCAATACAATCTATTTGTCACACGGATGTTACGGCGTAAAAACAGCGGCTGAAACATATTTTGGCAAAGAGGTTAAAGACCTTAATATCGCAGAATGTGCGTGTATAGCGAGCATTACGCAGTTTCCTACAAAATATGACCCACTTATAAATCCTGAAAATAATAGACAGCGTCAGCTTCGTGTTCTTAAAAAAATGCTTGAAAGAGGATTTATTTCTCAGCAAGAATATGATGAAGCTGTTGCATATAAAATGGTGTTTACCAATTCTCCTGACTATAAGGGCAGTCAAATCAAAAAGTCTGCTTCTGAGAAAAAACAGGCAGAAAAAGTTAATTCTTATTATACAGATTATGTAATTGACCAGGTTATTAATGACTTGCAAAATGCCGGATACAGTGCTAAAAAGGCAAAGAAACTCATTTACGGCGGCGGTCTTAAAATTTATTCTGCTATTGATTTTGATGTTCAAAACGCTATTGAAGATGTGTATGAAAATTACAAAAAGATGCCTGATGAAACTGTTCAGGGTGCTTGCGTAATTATGGATTACCACGGCAGAATTCTCGGTATGGTTGGAGGTACCGGTAAGAAAAAAGCCAACCGTGTGCTCAATCGTGCTTGGCAGTCAAAGCGTCAACCGGGTTCTGTTATTAAACCTCTTTCTGTTTATGGACCTGCACTTGAAAAGACCTTGCAGGACGGCGACACCAATGTTTATTGGTCAACCCCTACAAAGGATGCACCGCTTACAAAAATTGACGGAAAGCCGTGGCCTACAAATGAGGGCGGCAGTTATTCCGGCGAAACCATAACTGTACAAAAAGGTCTTGCACTTTCAAAAAATACAATCTCGGCAAGAACTCTTGATAAAATAGGCACGACTTATTCTTACGAATTTATTACAAACAAATTTCATATTTCAACTCTCGCCGTTCAGGACTGTGATTTAGCTCCTATGGCAACAGGCTCATTAACATATGGTGTAACCGTTCTTGAAATGACAACCGCATATCAGGCTTTCGGCAACGGCGGTTATTATTATGAGGGTTACAGCTATTATAAAATTGAGGACTCACAGGGCAATGTAATTCTTGAAAAGAATCCTGAAAAGGATAAGGAAATTGCTTTGTCGGAGAATACTTCTTGGGTTATGAACAAGATGCTTCAAACCGTTATGACAGAGGGCACGGGTCGTTCCTATAAAATTGACGGCGTTGAATGTATTGGTAAAACAGGTACAACAACAGGTTCTAATGACCGTTGGTTTATCGGTGGCACACCTGAATATGTTGGCGGTGTATGGTACGGTTATGATAAAAACAAGGAAGTAAGATATTATCTTTCCGCCAATCCGTCGGGTACTATTTGGAATACCATTATGAAAGAAATTTACGATAAAAAGGGTAAGAATGTTAAAGAATTCCCTGAATGTGACGGGATTGTTCACAGACAATATTCTTCAAATGGTACTTTAAGTCGAGGCTCGGGAAGATGGGGTTGGTTTGATGTTAACAATCTTCCAAAAACCGCCTCAAACGATTATTTGAGCGATTATGATTCGGGTAATTCATACAACAGAACATATTCCACAACAAAGCGTAGGGAAGAATATACCGAAGATAATTCCGATGACGATTCAAATGACGACATCGAAAATCCTGATGACAATCCTGATGATTCAAGTGATAACGAATCGGAAGATAATTTGGACGAAAATTAATATTAAAAATAATAGGAAAATCAAATTTGGTTTTCCTATTATTAATGAGGAAATATGAAAATAATGTCGATTGATTACGGAGATGTCAGAACAGGTATCGCAATTTCCGATATAAGAGGTATTCTTGCTTCTCCGTTGTGTGTTATAAAAGAAAGTTATCAACCAAAGCTTGTTGATAAAATTATTGAACTCATAAACGAAAATAAGATTGAAAAAATAGTTATCGGCCTTCCGAGAAATATGGACGGGTCATACGGTTATCGTTGTGATGATTGCAGGTCGCTCGGTCAGGCTATCAGTGAAAAAATTAATATTGATATTGAGTTTGAGGATGAAAGACTTACTACTGTTATGGCACATAATATTTTGTCTGATAATAATGTCAGAGGCGCTAAAAGAAAGCAGACTGTTGATGCAGTATCGGCTGTTATGATTCTTCAAAGCTATCTTGATAAAAATAGGTAATTTTTGATTTGGTATCATCGTATTTTTATATGGTGATAATTTGAAATTTAGACTTTTTGATATTGAGTTTGAAATAAGCTTTTTGTTTTTTGCGATAGTTTGTATTGCGCTGTTTGCAAACAATTATGACTTTTTATATGTTTTGTTGTTTTCGTCTTTGCATGAACTGGGGCATATTTTATCACTATATTTGCTTGGCGTTAAAGCAGATAAAATTAATGTTTCGTTTTACGGCATAGGATTAAAACATTCATCGGTTTTGACTGTATCAAAAGAGGTTGTTTTTCTCTTGTCGGGAATTGCGGTAAATTCAGTATTTGCAATTCTTAATTTGAGAAGAGATATTAATCTTGCATTGATTGTTATTAATGCCTTGCCGATTTATCCGCTTGATATGGGAAGATGTTTAAAGCTTGTGCTTGATAAATATTTTAATATATCCGTTTCATATTTTGTGCTTTATGCTTTTGGATTTGCAACGCTTATATTATTGATTTGCTATTCAATATACAGCGGAAAATACAGTATATTGATTGTTTCGGCTTATTTGGCTTTTTGGCTTTTAAGAGGTAATTTATGATAAAAAAAGAAGTAGAAAAAATATTGCAATATGTTCAAAAACCTGCAAGATATGTAGGCGGTGAACTTAACAGCGTAATTAAAGACCCCGATAAGGTTGATATTCGTTATGCGTTTTGTTTTCCGGATATATATGAAATCGGTATGAGCCATCTCGGTATGAAGATACTTTACGGTTTGGTTAATGACCGTGATGACTCGTGGTGCGAGCGTGTTTTTGCTCCCGATGTTGATATGGAAGAACAAATGCGTAAAAACAATGTTCCTCTTTTTGCTCTTGAAAGCGGCGACTATATTAAGGATTTTGACATTATCGGATTTACCTTGATGTATGAACTTTGTTACACAAATGTGCTTAATATGCTTGAATTGGCAGGTATTCCGCTTTATTCCAAAGACAGAACCGAGCTTGCTCCGATTATATGTGTGGGCGGTCCGTGTGCGTGCAATCCGGAACCTATTGCCGATTTTGTTGATATTGTCTTTTTGGGTGACGGTGAGGACAGTACAAATGCTGTTCTTGATTTGCTTAAGGAATGCAAGAAAAAAGGTGCCACAAAGCAAGAATTTTTGCTTAAAGCAAAAGATATTATCGGTGTTTATGTTCCGTCATTTTATAAGGACAGTTATAATGCCGACGGTACATTAAAAGAACTTGTTCCGATTAACGGAGCACCGGAAAAGGTTAAAAAATCCGTTGTGTCGGATATGAACAAATGCTATTATCCAAAAGAATTTGTCGTTCCTTTTATCAGCATAGTTCACGACAGAGCCGTTGAAGAAATATTCAGAGGCTGTATAAGAGGGTGTCGCTTTTGTCAGGCGGGATTTATTTATCGACCTATCAGGGAAAAAAGCGTTGAAACTATCAATGCTCAAAGTAAAGCACTTATTGATTCGACGGGATATGACGAACTTTCGCTTTGCTCTCTTTCCACTTCGGACCATTCTCAGGTAAATGAGATGCTTACATCTCTCATTGATTGGACGGTTAAAGATAAAATCAGTCTTTCACTTCCAAGCCTAAGAGTGGATAATTTTTCGGATGAACTTGTGGATAAACTTAACAAAGTAAGAAAAAGCGGTCTTACTTTTGCACCGGAAGCCGGTACACAACGACTTCGTGATGTTATAAATAAAAATGTTACGCAGGAAGAGGTTATCAATACTTGCACAAAGGCGTTTGATAACGGATGGACAACCGTTAAACTCTATTTTATGATGGGACTTCCTACCGAAACGATGGAAGATATTGAGGGCATTGCAAATCTCGGTATGGATGTTTTGCATGCGTTTTATAACAATCCAAATCGCCAAAAGGGAACAGGACTTCAGGTTAATATTTCGTGTTCGTCTTTTATCCCAAAACCGTTCACTCCTTTTCAGTGGGAACCTGAGGATACTATGGAATCGCTTAAAGCAAAACAAAAACACTTGCTTGAATCTATTCCGTCAAAGAAGATAAAGGTTTCTTATCACGAAACTCCGACTTCACTTCTCGAAGGCGTCCTTGCAAGAGGTGACAGACGCCTTTCGGCTGTTATTTATTCGGCATTTAAAGACGGGTGCAAATTTGATTCGTGGGATGAACATTTTAAGTTTGCTTCATGGATGAAAGCATTTGAAGAAAATAATCTTGACCCGTATTTTTATACACAACGCAAAAGAGAATTCAGCGAAGTTTTGCCTTGGGACCATCTTGATTACGGTATCAGCAGAAAATTCCTTGAAAAGGAAAATTTGAAAGCCCATGAAAATAAAACTACACCGCATTGCAGAATCAAATGTGCCGGTTGCGGAGCAAACAGACTGAACGGAGGCCATTGTGATGCGAGAGGTTAGACTTAGATTTTCAAAAACAGGACAGGCTAAATATATAAGCCACCTTGATACAAATCGTGTGTTTTCAAGGGCTTTTGCCAGAGCAAAAATTAATCTTTGGTACACTCAGGGCTTTAATCCACGCCCGTATATGAGTTTTTCGCTTCCGCTTTCTCTTGGAGTTGAAAGTTATTGCGAAAATGTTGATATAAGAATTATTGACGATTTGACGGATGAAGAAATTAAAGCCCGAGTAAATGACGCTTTACCGCTTGGCATAAGAATTATTGATGTATATGATGAGTTTATGGATTGCCATGATATTGTGTACAGTGATTATGTTTATAAGTTTGAGTTTAAGGATAATGAACTTGCACTTGAAAAAATAAAAGCTGTTTTGGAAAGCGATGCCATTATGGCTCAGAAAAAGGCAAAGCAGGGCAAAAGGCGTGTCCTTAAAGAAACAGATATAAAACAATTTATTGTAAAGTATAATATTTCAATCAGAGATGATAATATTATATTAAACATAAGATTGCTTGCCGGACCGGATAAAAACTTAAATCCAACACTCCTTTTTGATACAATAATCAGGCTGATTGATATGGATTATGAGTGGAAAAGTATAGGCAGAATCAATCTTTTAACAAAAGATTTTAAAGAATATAAATAAAATGCTTGCATTTTGTGCAAACATATGCTATTATATTTCAGCATTTATCCGTTGCATATCCCTGCAACGCGTAAGATGTAGCGTTTCGCATTTTAGAAGATGGTCCGCTTTCTTATAGATATGAACATCTCATAAATTATAAAGGAGGAAATTAAAATGGACGCACTCAAGATTATCGCACAAGACAACATCAAGGCAGAAGTACCAAAGTTCAACATCGGTGACACCGTTAAGGTATCGGTTAACATCCGTGAAGGTCAAAGAGAAAGAATTCAGAACTTCGAAGGTACTGTAATTGCAAAGAGAGGTTCAGGCATTTCTGAAACTTTCACAGTTCGCAGAGTATCATACGGTGTTGGTATCGAGCGTGTATTCCCGGTTCATTCACCAAATGTCGTTGATGTTAAGGTTATTCGTACCGGTAAGGTTAGAAGAGCTAAACTCTATTATCTTCGTGACAGAGTTGGTAAGGCTGCTAAGGTTAAAGAAGCACTCAGATAATAACCGAAAAATAGTCGTATCGTAGGTTTGCCTGTGATACGGCTTATTTATTTTATTTGCTATTATTTGATTTATAATGTATAATAAACAAAAAGGTAGGTGAACAATATGCCTGAACTTATAAAACAAAATGTGCAATGGTTTCCGGGACATATGGCTAAAACAAGGCGACTTATCAAGGAATCGCTTAATCTTGTTGACGGAGTAGTCGAACTTCTTGATGCAAGAGTGCCTTACAGCTCACAAAATCCCGAACTTGACGGAATAATAAAGAATAAACCGAGAATCATTTTACTTAATAAATGCGATGTTGCAAATCCTGCTGCAACCGCAATGTGGATAAAGTATTTTGAAAGCAAAGGTGCTTATGCTATACCTGTTGATTGTAAGACAGGAAAAGGTCTTAATAAATTTGACGAAACCGTAAAAAAAGCCTTGGCGAATGTTATAGCAAAAAATGAAGAAAAAGGAATGACAGGTAAGCCTTTAAGGCTTATGGTTGTCGGTATTCCGAATACAGGCAAGTCCTCATTTATCAATCGTATGGGCAAAAACGCAAAAGCAAAGGTTGCTGACAAAGCCGGTGTCACAAAACAAAATCAATGGTTTGTTGTCGGTAACGGAATTGAACTTCTTGACACTCCGGGTGTATTGTGGCCAAAGTTTGATGACCCGGAAGTGGGGGATAAGCTTGCTTTTATCGGCTCCGTTAAAGACGAGGTAACCGATAAAGAAACAATTGCCTGCAGATTGCTTGAAAGCCTTGCGAAAACAAATCCAAGTGCCATAGAAGAAAGATATAAGATTTCAGGCGTTGAGGGACTTCAAGGCTGGGAAATTCTTGAAATGATAGGCAGAAAGCGTGGATTTTTAATTAAAGGCGGAGAAATTGATTACGAGCGAGCAGCCGTTATTGTTGCTGATGAATTCAGAGGAGGAAAGTTGGGTAGAATTACCCTTGAATTACCGTAATGAAAAAAGAAACAGAACAAATTGATTGGCTTAAATTTGAAAACGAGGCTTATGAAAACGGATACACCTGTGTTTGCGGTGTTGATGAAGCCGGCAGAGGTCCGCTTGCAGGTCCTGTATTTGCCGCTGCCGTTGTGCTTGGCAGAGGTCAAATTATCGAGGGCGTAAACGATTCAAAAAAACTTTCCGAAAAGAAAAGGGAGGCTCTTTTTGATAAGATAAAGGAAGAAGCGTTGTGCTATTCTATCGCTTCGGTTGATGAGAAAACCATTGATGAAATAAATATTCTTAATGCAACTTTTCTTGCAATGAAAAAAGCTGTTGAGGGACTTGAAATACAACCCGATTACGCTATGATTGACGGCAACAAAACACCTGATTTATCTATTGATTGTGAGCCTGTTGTTAAGGGCGACGCAAATTCCGTATCAATCGCCGCAGCTTCAATTCTTGCAAAAGTTTCAAGAGACAGATATATGCTTGAAATGGCAAAAAAATATCCTGAATATCAATTTGAAAAGCATAAAGGTTACGGAACAAAACTCCATTATCAAATGCTTGATGAATACGGTCCGAGTGAAATACACAGACAAACATTTTTAAAAACATGGTATGCTAAAAAATGAATAACAAAGGCAGACTTGCGGAAATGAAAGCCGCAAATTATTTACGCGACAAGGGCTATTTTTTACTTGAACACAGCTATAAATCACGATTCGGTGAAATCGACCTTATTTTTGAACATGAAAATTTTATTGTTTTTGCCGAAGTAAAAGCAAGAAGTGAAAATTCAATCGCCGAGCCGCGTGAGTTTGTTGACGAAATAAAACAAAAGAAAATTATTTCAACGGCAAACCTTTACATGATGCAATATAAGGTAAAATTGCAGCCGAGATTTGATGTAATTGAAGTTTTTTTGGAGAATAACCGAATAAAATCCATTAAACATCTTGAAAATGCTTTTACTTTGTAATAAAATAGTACTACTAAAATTTTAGGAGGACATATTATGTTCTATACTTCGACAAGAAATAAAAACATTAAAGTAACTGCCGCACAGGCTATTGCACAGGGTATCAGCGAAGAGGGCGGACTTTTCGTACCTTGTGAGCTTCCGCAGTTTTCACTTGATAAAATTGCGTCTATGGTTGATATGCCATATACACAAAGAGCAAAGACCGTTCTCAAGGATTTCTTGACAGATTTTTCTGAGGAAGAACTTGATTATTGCGTAAACGGTGCTTATGCTGCTGAAAAGTTTTCTTCATCAAAAATTGCTCCAACCGTAAATGTTGCAGGTAATAAGAATATTCTTGAATTGTGGCACGGTCCGACATGTGCGTTTAAGGATATGGCACTTCAGCTTTTGCCTTATCTTATGACTGTTTCTGCAAAGAAAACAGCTGACGGCAAAACTATCGTTATCCTTGTTGCAACATCAGGTGATACGGGTAAAGCCGCACTTGAGGGCTTTAAAGATGTTGACCACACAAGAATTCTTGTTTTCTATCCTGTTGATGGCGTTTCTCCTATGCAGAAGCTTCAAATGACAACTCAAGAAGGTGAAAATGTTTCAGTTTGTGCCATTAACGGTAATTTTGACGATGCTCAAAGTGCTGTAAAGGCAATCTTCACAAATGATGATATTAAGGCTCAACTTGCACAAAAGAATATGATGTTCTCATCTGCAAACTCAATTAACTGGGGCAGACTTGTACCTCAAATTGTTTATTATTTCTCAACATATTGCGATTTGCTTGAACAAAAGAGAATTGCTCTCGGCGATGAGATAAATGTTGTTGTTCCAACCGGTAATTTCGGTAACATTCTTGCCGCATATTATGCAAAGAATATGGGGCTTCCGATCAAGAAACTTATCTGTGCTTCAAACTCAAACAATGTTCTCACAGACTTCTTAAAGACCGGTGAATATGATAAGAACAGAAAGTTCTTCACAACAACTTCACCGTCTATGGATATTCTTATTTCATCAAACCTTGAAAGACTTCTTTATCACATGAGCGGCGAAGACGACAATCTTGTTAATGAACTTATGAACGCTCTTTCGACAGATGGAAAATACGAGGTTTCAAAGACACTTATTGATTCTATCCAAACTGTTTTTGATGCAGGCTGCTGTGATGAGGCAAGCGTTGATGCAACAATAAAAGAGCATTTTGACAAATATCATTATCTTTGCGACACCCACACCGCTGTTGCTGTTGAGGTTTATGACGATTATGTAAAGCGTACGGGTGATGACATTCCTACGGTAATTGATTCAACCGCTTCACCGTATAAGTTCTCAAAAAGCGTTTTGACTGCTGTTATGGGTGGTAAAGTGCCTGAACTTGACGAATTTTCTATGGTAGATGAACTTAACAATGTTTCGGGTATTGATGTTCCAAAGCCGCTTCAGGCACTTAAAGATAAGGCAGTTCGCTTTAACAATGTTTGCGACAAAGAAAATATGAGCGAAATGGTATTTAAACTTTTGAATTTGTAAAAATATAAGAGGCCCGCTATTGAGCCTCTTTTTTATTAAGTGTAGTTTAATTACAGTTACAATCACTGCAACATTCAAATGTTTCGCAATTTGTTTCGTTTGTTGATTTTGCTGTTGTGCAGCCTACTTTGATGCTGCCTGCCGTACAGCAGTTTGACATATCGTGATGAACACAATTTTTAACTTCGCAGTTGATTCCTTTGATTTCGTGCTTCATTATTTTCACTCCCTTTCATTTTTATCATTTGATTATTTTTTGTTTTTATACAAGGAGATTTTATGTCAATTTTTGCGATCGCCGATACTCATTTGTCTTTCGGTACAGATAAACCTATGGATTCATTTCCCGGCTGGAATGATTATGTAGAAAGAATTGAAAAAAATTGGAATAAAATTGTAACCGACAACGACACTGTGGTTATTGCCGGAGATATAAGCTGGGCAATGAATTTTGACCAGCTTGTTGCCGATTTTGATTTTATCAATAAACTTAGCGGACAAAAAATAATTTTAAAAGGTAATCACGATTATTGGTGGAACACTGCCAAGAAAATGAATGAATTTGTTGAGCAACACGGTTTTGATACAATCAAAATTCTTTCAAATAATTCGTATTCTGTTGAAAATGTTTCTATTTGCGGAAGCAGAGGTTGGCTGTTTGATATAAATGACGAACATGATGAAAAGGTTTTGAATAGGGAAGTCGGCAGATTAAAGATGTCGCTTGACAGTGCAGAATGTGAAAATAAAATTGTTTTTTTGCACTATCCTCCGATAACAACCGATACAAAATGTGAAGAAATTTTGAATTTGCTAAAGGAATACGGTATAAAAAAATGCTATTATGGGCATCTTCACGGTATAGCGGCAAAAATGGCGATTGACGACACGGTTGACGGAATTGAGTTTAGACTTGTTTCGTGTGACAGATTAAGCTTTACACCAAAACTGATTCGTTAATATTATATATAATAATTTATTTTATAAATATATTGAAATATGTTTATTTATGTGGTATAATGCTACGGTATCAAATTGTAAATTAATTAAGGAGGGTCATTATTATGGCACTTAAGTCATCTAATAAAGTAGAGACAAATGTTTATGAACTTGAAATTACTGTAGATGCTGAAACATTTACAGAAGCATGCAAAAAGGCTTATTTGAAGCAAAGAAAATCAATCCAAATTCCGGGCTTCCGTAAGGGTAAGGCTACTCAGGGTATGATTGAAAAGGTATACGGCGAGGGTGCTTTTTATGAAGAGGCGCTTGAAATCGTTTATCCTGAAGCAGTAGGTGCTGCATTTGACGAAGCAGGTCTTAATGTTATCGACCAACCGTCTGATGTTGAATTTCCTACAATGAGCAAGACTGAGGGTGTAGTTATTAAGATGAAGGTTACTACATATCCTGAAGTTAAGCTTGGCGAGTATAAGGGCATTAAGGGTAAGATGCTCGATACAGATGCAACTGATGAAGATGTTGAAACAGAACTCAAGAATATGCAGGAGAGAAATTCTCGTCTTGTTACAGTTGAGGACAGAGAGTCTGCAATGGGCGATACTTGCGATATTAACTTTGAAGGCTTTGTTGACGATGTTGCTTTTGACGGCGGCAAGGGCGAAAATTATCCTCTTGAGCTTGGCTCAAACAGCTTTATCCCGGGCTTTGAAGAACAAGTTGCCGGTCATAAGGCAGGCGAGGAATTTGATGTAAATGTTACATTCCCGGAACAGTATGAACCATCACTTGCAGGCAAAGACGCTGTTTTCAAGTGCAAGATTAACGAAATCAAGGCAAAGGAACTTCCTGAACTTGATGATGAGTTTGCAAAGGATGTATCTGAATTTGATACTCTTGATGAACTTAAGGATGATTTGAAAAAGCAAATTGCAGAAAGAAAAGAAGCAAACGCAAAAACAGATTTTGAAAATCAGATTATTGAGCAGATTTGCGAAAATATGGAAGTTGAAATTCCTGAATGTATGTTCATTCAAAAGTGTGATGAAATGGTTCAGGATTACGCATACAGACTTCAAATGCAGGGCCTTGACCTTAATACATATCTTCAGTATCTTGGTCAAACAATGGATCAGTTTAAGGAACAATTTATGGAAGGTGCTAAGCAACAGGTTAAGACAAAGCTTGCTCTTGACGCTATCGTAAAGGCTGAAAACATTGAGGCTTCTGAAGAAGAAATCGAAGCAGAAGTAAACAAACTTGCAGAGCAGTACAATATGGAAGCTGACAAGATTAAGGCTGCTGTTCCTGCAGAACAACTTTCTGCTGATATTACTACTCGTAAGGCTGTTGACTTTATCGTTGACAACGCTGTTAAAGAGTAATTAACCATTCTAATTAAAGGATAGTGATAAGTATGGCATCAATGCCTTATGTAATTGAACAATCGAGCTCAGGCGAGCGTAGCGTTGATATTTTTTCAAGACTTTTGTCAGACAGAATTATTGTTCTGTCTGATGAAGTAACCGATCAAACAGCGTCACTCGTTGTTGCTCAGTTGTTATTCTTGGAAAGTCAGGACAGCACAAAGGATATTTCTTTGTACATCAATTCTCCGGGTGGCTCTGTTACCGCAGGTCTTGCTATTTATGACACAATGAATTACATCAAGTGTGATGTTTCAACAATTTGTGTCGGTATGGCTGCAAGTATGGGAGCATTTCTTTTGAGCAGCGGCGCAAAGGGAAAGAGAATTGCTTTGCCTAACAGTGAAATTCTTATTCACCAGCCTCTTATCGGTGGCAATGGAATAACAGGACAGGCAACTGATGTTGAAATTGCTGCTAAAAATCTTTTAAAGACTAAAGAAAAGCTTAACAGAATTCTTGCTGAAAATTGCGGCAAGGATTACGAAACTCTTGTTAAGGATACAGACAGAGATAATTGGATGTCTGCAAACGAGGCTATGGAATACGGTCTTGTTGATAAAGTAATCGAGAAGAGATAAGGAGTATCGATTTTGGCAAAAGACGATTCAAATGTAAATTCAAATATAGCCAGATGTTCGTTTTGCGGAAAAAGCGAATCAATGGTTAACCGACTTATTGAAGGTCCGGGTGTATTTATATGTGACGAATGTGTTGCTCTTTGTGAGGATTTGATTCGTCAAAGTACACCAATGCCTAAATATGATAAGAAGTTTTCGGAGATGGTTATTCCTAAGCCGATGGAAATAAAGGCTCAACTTGATGAGTATGTAGTAGGTCAAGATGAGGCGAAGAAAAATCTTTCTGTTGCTGTTTATAATCATTATAAGAGAATTTATTATGGCAATAACGGTGATGTTGATTTGCAAAAAAGCAATATTTTGCTTCTAGGTCCAACAGGCGTAGGCAAAACAATGCTTGCACAAACTTTGGCTAAAATTCTTGATGTACCATTTGCTATTGCAGATGCAACAACTCTTACAGAAGCCGGATATGTCGGAGAAGATGTTGAAAATATTTTACTTCGTCTTATTCAGGCAGCTGATTTCGATATAGAAAAAGCACAGCGCGGAATTATTTATGTTGATGAAATTGATAAGATTTCACGAAAAAGTGAAAACCGTTCAATCACTCGTGATGTAAGCGGTGAGGGTGTTCAACAGGCATTGCTTAAAATTCTGGAAGGTACTGTTTCAAATGTTCCTCCCGGAGGGGGCAGAAAGCATCCTCAACAGGAATTTATACAAATTGATACAACAAATATCCTGTTTATTTGCGGCGGTGCATTTGACGGTATTGACAAGATTATCGAAAAGCGTTTGGGTAAAGGCTCACTTGGGTTTGAGTCCGAGCTTTCAAAAAATATCGAGCATAAAGAGGATGTCCTTAAAAACATTAATCAACACGATTTGGTTAAATATGGCTTAATTCCCGAACTTATCGGCAGAATTCCTGTTTTAACGGTCCTTGATGAACTTGATAAGGATGCACTTGTTAAGATTATGACCGAACCAAAGAATTCTATTGTTAAGCAATACACCAAGTTGTTTGAAATGGATGATGTTGAACTTGAGTTTGAACCGGGTGCTTTGAAAGCAATGGCTGATATAACACTTGAGAGAAAAACAGGTGCAAGAGGACTTCGTTCGGTATTTGAGAGTGTGCTCGGTGATTTGATGTTTTCGGTTCCGTCAGATTGTTCTATTGAAAAAATTGTTGTAACTGAAGATTCGGTTCGTAATTCAACACAACCGTTACTTCTTACAAATAAGTCAAGAAAACCGGTTGTCTTGCATCCGAATGATATCAAGAACGCATAACTTAATAATGTTTAATAACATCGAGAACGATTTAGTTCTCGGTGTTTTTATTTTTTATTGTGTGATAATTTCATTTTTATTTGCATAGTCTTAATTGAAATAGAAAGGAGCAAAATTATGGAACTTGAAAAAGAATATTCTTGTTTGGAAAAAAATGAACTCGTTTTCAGTAAAGCAATTAATGTAGACAAGAATTATCAGGAAACATCAGAAGCATATCTTGATGATATTTTTAAGGTGGTGAGGTGCACTGCTCACAGCTACATAACATCCTGTGATATAAAAGATTCAATCGTTTATATTTTTGGTAAAACCGAGATTTGTCTTACATATTTTAATGATAATAACGAACTTGTTTATACAGATTTCGTTGAGGATTTCAGCGAAAGCATCGCTGTTGATGAAGTAAGCGAATATGCTTTTGCCATAGCTACAGTTTGTAATAAATATTGCAATTATCGCATTATTAATCAACGCAGAATTGATATTCACATTTCATTTGCTCTTAATGTAAATGTATATGATAAGAAAAGTTGCCCTTGTGTTTGTAAATGTGAAAACTCAAAACTTTATACTCTTGAAGAAAAAGTATCTTATGTTGAAAATGCCGTTGTTACAAAGGTCGATGTTGAAGAATCGTTCAATCTTCCTGCAAATTCAAACGGTATTAACCGTGTTATCAGTTTTGAAATAAATAGTACAACAACAGACATTAAAACAATTAAAGATAAAGTATTCGTTAAATCAAATGTTTCATTGTCGGTACTTTATACGGATAATGATAATAAAATTGACAGAGCAGAGTTCAGCTTTGATGTTTCAAAAATTGTTGAAGCTTCAGGCGTTGATGAAAATTGCAACTGTATTGTTAAAATAAGTAAAGGAAGCTTGTATGTTAAAGCTAAAAGTTCTGCTGATGATAATGGCGGAAAAATTGAATTATACGGCGATTTGTATTTAACTGTTTTTATTGTTAAACAGGAAAACAAGAAAATTGTTTCAGACGGATATATCGTCAGCAAAAAAACTAAGAACAGTTATGCTTCATTTGACTGCTTTACCGATGGTCAATATATATGTAATTCTTCAAATTCAAAGCTTTCTCTTGATTTATCTGCAACTGTTACAAAGGTGTATGATTTGAATGTAGCAGTTAATGATTGTATGGTTAAAAAACAAAAAATCTGTATAGATTTTGAGGTTTGTATTTTAGCAGATACTTCCGATCAGGGAATACAATATATAGTTCAAAATAAAATTATTGAAATAAATGCAGAAAGCTTTTCTTTGTTATGCACTGCCTTTGTAAATTCATTTGACTATACAATCGTTAATGATAAAAATATATCTGTTAATGTAATGTATACTTATTCGGCATATGTGGGAAAATCAAAGAAAATTAATGTACTTACAGAAATGGATTGCCTTGATGAGGTAGTGAATTATCCGGCTTTGACTTTGTATTTTGCTAAGCAAAATGAAAAACTGTGGGATATTGCAAAACAGTTTTCTTCTGATATTGAGCTTATAAAAAAAGAGAATAACATTACTTGCGATAGTCTCGACAGTAACAAAGTAATTATTATTCCGGGATTATAGGAGGAAATATGAATACAGATATTTACAGTGATATTTCAAAGCGAACAGGCGGAGATATCTATATTGGGGTTGTCGGTCCTGTTCGTACAGGTAAATCGACTTTTATAAAAAAGTTTATGGAAACGCTTGTAATTCCGAATATCAATAACGAAAATGTTAAGCAAAGAGCAAGTGATGAGCTTCCGCAATCCTCTGCGGGTAAAACAATAATGACTACCGAACCAAAGTTTATACCGGAAGAAGCAGTTGAACTAAAACTTGATAATTCATCAAAATTTAAGGTTCGAATGATAGATTGCGTTGGTTATATCGTTCCGAGCAGCGAGGGATACTTTGAAGACGAAGCTCCGAGAATGGTAATGACGCCGTGGAGTGAAGAAGAAATTCCGTTTAACCTTGCGGCTGAAATCGGTACGAAAAAGGTTATAGAGGAACATTCCACAATCGGACTTGTAGTGACAACAGACGGCAGTATTACACAGATACCGAGAAACGAGTACGCTGAGGCAGAAAAACGTGTTATAGATGAACTGACAGCGCTAAATAAGCCGTTTGTGGTTCTCCTTAACAGTACAAATCCAAACAGCAAAGCCTGTAAAGACTTAGCTTGCAAACTTTCAAAGGAATATAATAAGCAGGTAATTCCCGTAAACTGTCTTGAACTTGATGAAAGCAAAATTACAGATATAATTTCTGGCATACTTTATGAGTTTCCTGTAACAAGTATCGGCATAGATTTGCCAAATTGGTTCAAAAGTCTTGATGAAGATGACAAAATGCGTACCGTTGTAACATCTGCGGTTCTTGAAAACTCAACAAAAGTAAGCAATGTCCGTTCCGTAAGTGATTATATAAATGCAGTTTCAGCCATTGATGAAATTACGGATATAAGTGTTTCGTCTGTAGATTTATCATGCGGAAAAGTCTGTGTTAAGGCGAATATAGACAATTCTTATTTTTACAGTATTCTTTCGAGTAAATGCGAAATCACAATTAAAAACGAACAGGATTTGATGCGTGAAATTTCCGTTCTTTCAAAAGTGAAAAAAGAATATGCAAGAATTAAGGATGCTTTAAACCAAGTTGAACAAACCGGTTACGGAATTGTTATGCCGACTCTTGACGAACTTTCGCTTGAAGACCCTGAAATAATGAAACAAGGCGGTAAATACGGCGTAAGATTAAAAGCTCACGCTCCGTCAATTCATATGATAAAATGCAACACTTATACCGAAGTTGCACCGATTGTAGGCAGCGAAAGTCAGAGTGAAGAACTTGTTATGTATTTGCTCAAAGAATTTGAAAATAATCCGTCACAAATTTGGGAAACAAATATTTTCGGCAAATCGCTTCATTCACTCGTTAACGAAGGGCTTAACAATAAACTCTATCGTATGCCTGCGGAAGCAAGAGATAAGTTCAGAGAGACAATAGAAAAAGTTATCAATGAAGGTTGTAGCGGCCTTATTTGCATAATCCTGTAAAATAAAAAATTCGGCAGTTAAAAGCTGCCGAATTCTGTTTTAAATAATAAAAATGTTATTATTGCACATTGAAAACTGATGATTAAAGGAAATCCTATCATAAACGATTTGTGTTTTGTTTTATGCCTGATTGTTTTCATTGTGGCGTAGCTTCCGATTGAACCACCCAAAAGCGCGATTGTCCAAAGCGTTGCTTCGGGAATACGCCATTTGCCGTGCTTTGCTTTCTGCTTATCCGCAATGTTAACGATAATACCGATAATATTAATTGCAATAAGATATATAATTATGATTTTATACTTCAAATTTTTTGAGTTCCTTTAAATCATAGTTACCGATAGAAAGCTTTTCACCGTTTTTAAAATTTACGCCTTTTTGTCTGTCTACGCCGTAAATAGATGCACATTTCGGACATACGAGAAAATAAACGTTTTCAAGTTTAACAACCGGTAACTGTGGTATAAGTCTTGTGTTTAAATTTGAAAAAACAGAAAAGCTGACACTGTTTTTGCAATTTGGACATTCGAGCGGTACCGTTGTTCCTTCTTCATATATTCTTTTGCTTTTGCCGAGTCTGTATTCCATATAATCACCTCATATGTTTCTATAATACTATATTAGAAAGAAGTGTTCAAGTGAAAAAAGTAATTCCTTTAATATTAATTTTGTGCTTTGCTTTTTCTTCTTGTTCGTTACCGCAGAATAATACACAACCGGTTGTGCAAAAAAACGAATACAGAAAAGCCGTATGGATTGCATATTATGAATTGTCCGAATTTACAAAAGGCAAAAGTGAATATGAATTTGAACAAAAAATAAATGACGAATTTTCAAAGCTCTCATCGTATGGGCTTAATACGGTAACCGTTCAAATAAGACCTTGTGCCGATGCTTTTTATTTGTCGGAATATTTTCCGTCAAGCGTTTATTTTAACGGTACACAGGGCGGAGAAATGTTATATGACCCTCTTGAAATAATGTGTTCCGTTGCACAAAAATACAAACTTAAAATTGAAGCATGGATAAATCCTTATAGAGTAAGTCAGGATGACGATTATACAAAATTAAGTCCCGACAATTTTGCAATAAAAAACAAAAGAATGACTAAGGTTGTTGACGGCAAGATTTATTTTAATCCGGCTTACGATAAAGTTACGGATTTGATTGTAAACGGTGTTAAGGAAATTGTTGAGAACTACAATATTTCCGCAATACATTTTGACGATTACTTTTATCCGACTCAAAGCAAAAATTTTGATAAAAAAGAATATAAAAAATACGGCGGTGATTTGTCGCTTACGGATTGGAGAAGGCAAAATGTAACTAATATGGTAAAAAGAGTTTATGAAACAATCAAAACTGTTAATAAAAATATTGAATTCGGAATAAGTCCCGCATCAAATATAGAAAACGATAAAAATAACCTCTATGCAGATATTGAAACTTGGGTGAAAAACAGATATGTTGATTATATTTGCCCTCAGGTGTATTTCGGGTTTAAAAATGTGTATCAACCGTTTATGTTCACCGTTAAAAAATGGGTTAAACTTTGCGAAAATACGGATGTCGATTTATACATAGGGTTGCCTCTTTACAAGGCAAATACAAAAGACAAATATGCTGCCGAAAATGATAAGAGTA
This sequence comes from uncultured Eubacterium sp., assembly GCA_900539325.1. Classification (GTDB taxonomy): domain Bacteria; phylum Bacillota; class Clostridia; order Oscillospirales; family Acutalibacteraceae; genus Eubacterium_R. Next base: position 44,442 of record UQCC01000010.1, on the reverse strand, counting down.
TTATTAACGAATTTAGAAATAACAATGATATAATTGCACGGCAAATTACATATATTTCAAAAATAGACAAAATAAAAGGATACTACATTTTTTCATTCTCACAATTAACAAGTGAAAATGCAAAAGAGGAAGTATCCAATATGCTTAAAGTTATGCAAAGCAACAGTCAAGATTGATGTCGGCACTTTTGATTGTTACTTCTATTTCTTTGCCGATAATGTCTGTGCTGCTTTCCATACGAACAGGCACATAATTTTTTGTGTAGCCTTGATATGTGTTACCGCCAAGATTGTTTTCAAACAAAACAACTTCTTTGGCACCGATTAATTTGTTGAAGTATTCGTGGCGAATCTTGTTTGTCTCTTCAATCATAACAGAAGCTCTGCGTTCTTTTTCCTGCTTGGGTACATTGTCACCTTTGCGTGAAGCAACGGTGCCTTGACGCTCTGAATAGGGAAAGGTGTGTACCTTTTCAAATCCGATTTCCTTTGCAAAGGCGAGTGAAACATTAAAATCTTCTTCCGTTTCGTCATTGAAGCCTACCATAATATCCGTTGTTATCGTTGCATTATCGAATGTGTCACGGAGTTTGTTGCAAAGGCTTCGATATTCGTCCGAGTTATAATGACGATTCATATCTTTTAGCGTTTTGTCACAACCGCTTTGAAGCGAGATGTGAAATTGCGGACATAATTTTTCGCATTGTGCAAGTCCTTCAATAACTTCATCGGTTATATGATCGGGTTCAAGCGAACCGAGGCGTACACGCTTAATGTTAGGGTCATCGTTGCATATTTTTACCGCATCAACAATGTTAAAACCTTGACCTTTGCCATAAGATGAGAGGTTAATTCCCACAAGAACAATCTCTTTAATGCCGTTTTTACCGAGCATAGCAATTTCTTCTTTCAAATCCTCAAGCGATTTGCTTCTAACACGCCCTCTTGACATCGGAATGATACAGTACGAGCAGAATCTGTCACATCCGTCCTCGATTTTAACAAATGCTCTGATTCTTTCGCTGAATTGATTGATTGAGCATTTTGAAAATTTATCGCCTTTTTGGTGCTTGTCAATTTTTACAATACGGTTGTGTGTGATATTAAATTGATTGATGAGGTCGAGAATGTCATCGTTGCTTTTATTGGAAAGTACAATATCGGCTTCGTTAAGAGCCGAAGCTTGATCGGGAAATGCCTGAGGCATACATCCTGTAAGAATAACAACAGAATTTGGGTGCTGACGCTTAAATTTGCGAACATTTTGTCTTGTTTTTTGGTCTGCCGTTGCGGTAACTGTACAGGAATTGATTATGTAATAATCGGCTTCTTCATTGTGCGATACAATTTGCATACCTGCGTTTTTGAGAATTTCCGCCATATATTCGGTTTCATATTGGTTTACCTTGCAACCGAGTGTATAAAATGCTGCTTTCATATTCGTTCCTTTTATACATTAAATTTTAAGATATTATATCAAATATATATTGCTTTTACAATAAAAAAGTGGGTGTTACTATGAAAAAAATATTGGCAATGCTGTTGTGTTTTGTGATTTCAATTCAAATACCGATAGCGGTTTATGCCAAAACCGATGACGATAAAGATAAAAAAATAAGTGCCAAGGCTGTTTGCTTGATGGCTCTTGACAGCGGAGAAGTGCTTTATAAAGAAAATGAGTACGAAGAACTTTCGCCGGCATCGGTTACAAAAATTATGTCTATTTTGCTTGTTTTGGAAGCTCTTGACAGCGGTAAAATTAAGTTATCCGATAAGGTAACCGCGTCAAAAGAAGCCGTTGCAATGGGCGGTTCGCAAATTTGGCTTGAACTCGGAGAAGTTATGACTGTTGAAGAACTGTTAAAAGCCGTAATTATCGCAAGTGCAAACGATGCTTGTACCGCTTTGGGAGAATATGTAGCAGGTTCGGATGTTGCATTTGTCAAAATGATGAATGACAAAGCAAAATTTCTCGGTCTTAAACATACGAATTTTGAAAATTGTACGGGTCTTGATGATACCGTTAAAGCTCATTATTCTTGTGCATATGATTTGGCGGTTATTTCCCGGGAAGTAATGAAACATTCATTGATTACAAAATATTCAACCGTATGGCTTGAAAGTTTAAGAAACGGTAAAACAGAACTTAACAATACAAACAAACTTGTAAAATCATACAGCGGTATTACCGGTCTAAAGACAGGTACAACATCAAATGCCGGATTTTGCATCAGTGCAACCGCAAGTCGTGACGGACTTAATCTTGTTGCTGTTGTACTTGGCTCGGATACAAGCGAACATAGATTTGATACAGCGGCATATTTACTTGATACAGGGTTTGCAAATTATTCTTGCGTTAAAGCAAAAATCAACAGTAAAAAAATTAAATCCGTAAAGGTTAAAAACGGTAAAGAAAAATCAATAAAGCCGTATTATAATGCCCAATTAAAGATGATTGTGCCTAAAGGGAACAACAATTTATCATACAAATACAAATTAAAAAAAGAGGTTTCTGCTCCGATTAAAAAGGGTGATAATCTCGGTAAAGTTGATGTTATTTCAAACGGCAACAAGATTAAATCCATAGATTTATATGCGAATAAGGATGTAGAAATCGTTGATTTTAAATACATATTTTTAAATATTTTTAAACATATTTAGAAAAATCTGTTTTTTTATTGCTTTTTATTTCAATATGTAGTATAGTATCTCTATAAATTTATTAAATAAACACAAGAGGTAAAATATAATGTCATTGAAATTTAATTCAAAATACAGTGAATCTATTGTATCTCCTGCCGATATTAAAGCTATTGCTCCAAAGGCAGTTAAAGCTATGGATACACTTATGTCAAAAACAGGTGAAGGCAACGACTTTTTGGGTTGGATTGACCTCCCTACAAATTATGATAAGGAAGAATTCGACAGAATTAAAAAATCAGCCGAATATATCAAGAAAAATGCCGATGTTCTTATTGTAATCGGTATCGGCGGTTCGTATCTCGGTGCAAGAGCGGTTGTTGAAGCAGTTAAGTCATACAACTATAATCTTCTTGCCAAGGACACTCCGCAAATTTACTTTATCGGTAATTCAATCAGTCCGTCAAGTCTTAACGAAATTGTTAGCCTTTGCGACGGCAAGGATGTTTGCGTAAATGTTATTTCAAAAAGCGGCACAACAACAGAGCCGGCTATCGCTTTCAGAGTTTTCAGAGAACTTATTAACAGTAGATATTCCAAGGAAGAAGCTGCAAAGAGAATTTTCTGTACAACAGATGCTCACAAGGGCACTCTTAAAGAACTTGCAGACAAGGAAGGCTATGAAACATTTGTCGTTCCGGATGATGTAGGCGGCAGATTTTCCGTTTTGACAGCCGTAGGCTTGCTCCCTATTGCCGTTGCAGGTATTGACATTGATGCTCTTATGCTCGGAGCAAGAAATGCACAAAACGAGCTTTGCGATACAGATATCGAAAAGAATCCGGCACTTAAATATGCGGCAGTAAGAAATTGTTTTTATAACAAAGGCAAAAAGATGGAATGTTTTGTTTCATATGAGCCTAATATGACAATGTTCAACGAATGGCTCAAGCAGCTTTTCGGTGAAAGCGAAGGCAAGGACGGTAAGGGTTTGTTCCCTGTATCATGCGTATTCTCAACAGACCTTCACTCACTCGGTCAGTATATTCAGGAATCCGGTTCGGATAAAATGTTTGAAACCGTTGTTAAGTTCAATAATTGCCTTAATGATTATGTTATTGACGAACAAGAGGGTAATATCGACGGACTTAACTTCCTTGCAGGCGAAAAGATGAGCGTTGTAAATGACAAGGCAAGACTCGGTACTTTGCTTGCTCACACAGAGGGCGGAGTAGGCAACCTTATTGTTGAGGTTGAAAAACTCGGAGCGGAAGAAATCGGCTATCTTATCTATTTCTTTGAAAAGGCTTGTGCTATTTCAGGCTACATTCTTGGTGTAAATCCGTTTAATCAGCCGGGTGTTGAAAGCTACAAGAAAAATATGTTTGCACTTCTCGGTAAGCCGGGCTATGAAAGTGAAAAAGAAAAACTTGAAAAACAATTGGATATATGATAATATATAAAAAAGATCATATACCTTACAGGAGGAATAAATAATGATTAAACTTATCATCGGTAATAAAGGCGCAGGAAAAACAAAGAAACTTATTGACTTGGTTAATTCTTGTGTAGAGAATTCTGACGGAAATATCGTTTGCATCGAAAAAGAACCGAAGCTTACATATGATATTTCATCAAAGGCTCGTTTGCTTGAAACAGAAACTTACGGCATTAACGGTCACAAGGCATTTTACGGTTTTCTTGCAGGTATTTGCGCAGGCAATTACGATGTTACAGATATTCTTATTGATGCTACATTCAAGATTGTTGGCAGAGAATATGAAAAGTTGCCACAATTCTTTGAAATGCTTTCCGGCTTAAGTGAGGCTTCGGATGTAAACTTCTATTTCACAATCAGCTGTGATAAGGAAGACCTTCCGGTAGAAATCTTCGATTATTGCGACGAAGCGTAAAATTTACGGCACACTTGACAGCAGGTGTGCCGATTTTTTTAAATTTTACTATTGACAAAAAAGCTCTTTATATATATAATACTTAAAGTGCAAACATGAGGTGAACTGTATGCAGCTTGATTTTACAAATCTTCTTAATTCATCGGCGGATGAAATCAATATTGATTATCATATGGATGCCGAGGACTTTATGTATGACACCTACAAACCACTCAAAAACGGTGTTGATGTAAAGGGAAGAGCGTATCAAAAAGTCGGAGTTGTGTATCTTGACCTTGATGTTAACTTTGACTTCTTCGGTGTGTGCGACAGATGTGCGGACGACATCGAAAAGAAGTATGATTTTTCTCTTAATAAAATCATTGTCAACGCTATGGAAAATGAAAACGATGACTATGACGATTACATAGTTGTTGAAAACAATGTTCTTGATCTTGACGAGCTTATTAATGAGGAAATTCAGTTGTTTTTGCCTGCAAAAATGCTTTGTAAGGATGATTGCAAAGGATTGTGTCAAAATTGCGGCAAAAACTTAAATTATGAAAAATGCGAATGTGTAAAAGAAGTTGACCCACGGTTGGCTGCTTTGGCAGATTTGCTGATTGATGAGTAAACTAACTTGTTTTTATAATAAGGAGGAAATTAAAAATGGCAGTACCAGCAAGAAGAACAGGTAAAGCAAGAAAGAATAAGAGACGTTCAAGCGTTTGGAAGGCAGTTGCTCCAACACTTGTAAAATGCCCAAAGTGTTCTGAATACACAGTACCACATAAGGTTTGTGCAAACTGTGGTTACTACAACGGCGAAGAAGTAATCAGCAAGGACTAATTATTTGAGCATCGGCGGCTTTTTATTAAAGCCGCCTTTCTTGTTATAATAAACAGTGAGGTGATTATATGGCAAAACCCGTTGTGGCTATTGTCGGCAGACCTAATGTTGGCAAGTCTACATTGTTTAATAAGTTAATAGGCTCAAGACTTTCTATTGTTGATGACACACCCGGTGTAACAAGAGACAGAATTTACGGCGATTGCGAATGGCTAAATCACAACTTTTTGTTAGTTGATACAGGCGGTATTGAACCTTACAGTACCGATGTAATACTTTCTCAAATGCGTACTCAGGCAGAGATTGCTATTGAAACCGCAGATGTAATCATTCTTGTTACCGATTTAAAGTGCGGTGTTGTTGCCTCTGATATTGAGGTTGCTTCAATGCTTCAAAAGAGCAATAAACCTATTGTACTTTGCGTAAATAAGTGCGACAGTATCGGTGCGCCTGACCCGGAATTTTATGAATTCTATAATCTTGGATTGGGTGATCCTATTGCAGTTTCATCAGTTCACGGCCACGGTACAGGCGATTTGCTTGATGAAGTTATCAAGTATTTTCCGGAAGAGTCCGAAGACGAGACTGAAGATGAAGAAGTAATCAATGTTGCCGTTATAGGTAAGCCAAATGTCGGCAAATCTTCACTCATTAACCGTATCAGCGGTACAAACAGAGCGATTGTAAGTAATATTGCAGGCACAACAAGGGATACAACCGATACTTATATTGAAAATAAATTCGGTAAATTTAATTTTATTGATACCGCAGGCTTGCGTAGAAAAAGCAGAGTAAACGACAGCATTGAAAAATACAGCATTATCCGTGCGAGAATGGCTGTTGAAAGAGCTAATGTATGTGTTATTATGATTGACGCAACAGAAGGCTTTACAGAGCAGGACAGCAAGGTTGCGGGCATTGCAATCGAGCAGGGAAAGGCTTGCATTATTGCGGTTAATAAATGGGACGCTGTTGAAAAAGACGGCAATACTATGAAAGAATTCAGAGAAAAACTTTCTGTTGATTTCTCATTTATGAGTTATGCACCGTTTATTTTCATTTCTGCAAAAACGGGTATTCGTATTGACAAACTTTATGAAATGATTGTTCATGTTCATTCTCAAAATTCAATGCGTATTTCAACAGGTAAGCTCAATGAAGTTCTCGGAATTGCTACTGCAAGAGTTCAACCGCCTACCGATAAGGGAAAGCGTCTTAAGATTTACTATATGACCCAGGCGTCTACAAGACCGCCTACATTCGTTTTCTTTGTTAATAACAGCGAACTTTTCCATTTCTCATATCAAAGATATTTGGAAAATCAAATCAGAGAAATTTTCGGTCTTGACGGAACTCCTGTAAGATTTATCGTCAGAGAAAGAAATGAGGGTAAAAAGTGATAGCTTTCAAATTTATCATTATTGCCGTAATTTCATATTTGCTCGGCAGTCTTAATTTCGGCGTTATCTTATCAAAAGGTATGAAAAGTGAGGATGTCAGAGATTCAGGTTCAGGTAATGCAGGCACAACAAATATGATGCGTACCTATGGCAAAACATTGGGCTTGCTTACTATAGCAGGCGATATTTTAAAGGTTATGCTCGCTATTTGGCTCGCTTTTAAGATTGTTTCTGTTGAAGAACTTAAAATTACCCTTGACAGTGCATCCGATTATCCGCAGGTGGTTCTAAAATCCTTTGCAGGCTTGTTTGCCGTACTTGGTCATATCTTTCCTTGTTATTTTAAATTTAAGGGTGGCAAAGGCGTTGCAACAAGCGGTGGAATGGTTATTGCGATTGATTGGCGAATTGCACTCATATTGCTTGCGATTTTCGCCTTGACTATTTTGATAACAAAATATGTCAGCCTCGGTTCAATCTTGATGGCAATATTCTATCCTGTGTTTATCGGAATTTTTTACAAAGATATTATTCTTGTGTTCATTGCTCTTGTGTTTACGGTTATAGTGATTGTGGCACACAGAGAAAATGTAAAACGACTTATTAATCATACCGAAAATAAAATCGGTTCAAAAAAGAAAAAGAAAGAGTAGGCAAGTCCTACTCTTTATATTTTTATTATTTAATAAAACAAAAAAATAAGCTGTTCAAAATGAACAGCTTTATCTTTTGCGTAACTCTTACGCTCTTTCAACCTTACCTGAACGAAGGCATCTTGTGCAAACATAAACTCTCTTTGGAGATCCGTTTACGATAGCCTTAACTCTCTTGATGTTTGGTTTCCATGTTCTGTTTGATCTTCTGTGTGAGTGGGATACCTTGATACCGAAGGACATTTCCTTACCACAGTATTCACATTTAGCCATTTGCGAACACCTCCTTAATAATTTACAACGGAAATATAATAACAGAAAGTTACATAAAATGCAAGCATTTTTTTAATAATTTTTGTAAAGGTGATATTTATGGTATATTTGTACTATAAATTCTTGATTTTATATACAATATATAGTATAATAAAACAGTAAAATTTTAAGTATTATTCGGAGGAATTGTTAATGGCTGTTGATAAGAAAGCAAATGACAAAAAAACCGCCCTTGAATCCGCATTGAAGCAAATTGAAAAGCAATACGGACAAGGTGCAATTATGCGTCTTGGTGAAAACGCACACTTAAAGGTTGATGCTATATCAACCGGTTCGCTTACTCTTGACCTTGCAACAGGTATCGGAGGACTTCCAAAGGGAAGAATTATTGAAATTTACGGTCCTGAATCATCAGGTAAAACAACGCTTGCACTTCACTGCGTTGCCGAATGTCAAAAACTTGGCGGTGAAGCGGCATTTATTGATGCCGAACATGCACTCGACCCGGGTTATGCAAAAAATCTCGGCGTTGATGTTGATTCGCTTTTGGTTTCTCAACCCGATAACGGCGAACAGGCTCTTGAAATTACCGAACAGCTTGTAAGAAGCGGTGCTGTAGATATTATTGTTGTTGACTCCGTTGCCGCACTTGTTCCTCGTTCGGAAATTGAAGGCGATATGGGTGATTCTCATGTAGGCTTGCACGCAAGACTTATGTCGCAGGCTCTTCGTAAACTTACAGGTGCAATCAACAAGTCAAATTGTATAATTATCTTTATCAATCAGCTTCGTGAAAAAGTTGGCGTTATTTACGGCAATCCTGAGGTTACAACCGGCGGCAGAGCACTTAAGTTCTATTCTTCTATGCGTATTGATGTAAGAAAGGTTGAACAGCTTAAAGCACCGGGCAATGAATTTATCGGTTCAAGAACAAGAGCTAAAATTGTTAAAAATAAGGTTGCTCCTCCGTTCAAACAGGCTGAATTTGATATTATGTACGGCACAGGTATTGATAAGGTCGGTGAAATTGCAGACCTTTCTGTTGCACTCGGTATTGCAACAAAGGGCGGCGCTTGGTTTACTTACGGAGAAGAAAGATTCCAGGGTAAAGAAAAGTTCAAGGAATACATCAAGTCAAATCCTGATGTTCAGGCAGAACTTGAAAAGAAAATTAAGGACGCTTTGGCAAACAATGACGCACAGGAGGAAGCTCCTGCACCTGTAAATGCTCCTGTTGAGGCAAAGGCTCCGGTTACTCAAACAAGAGCAGCCGCAAGGGCTAAACTTGATATTGCAATAGACGATGATGAGGATTAATGAAAATATCTCATACAAAAGGCAGAGGCAAAAAGATTCATATTTTTGTTGATGACGAATATACAATAACAACAGATATTGACTTCTGGGCAGAACATTTTTTTAAAGACGGTCAGGAGATAACCGAGGAGCAGTGGCATGAGCTTTGCAATGGTATCTATTATAAGAAAGCCGTTGATAAGTGTTATGATTTGCTTTCAAGGCGTGACCATTCGGTAAAGGAACTCAAAACAAAACTTCTTCGTACCGTTGATGAAGAAAATGCAGACAGAGCTATTGAAAAAATGATAGACTACGGATATTTGGACGACGAAAAGTATGCCAAAAATCTTGTAAAATATCTGTCCGAAACAAAGCGAATGTCAAGAAATCATATAAAGCAGGAAATGTATAAGCGAGGCGTACCAAACGATATTATAGCTTATACTCTTGAAGAAACGGAAATAGACAATGTGTCGGCTGTTGTTGATTTGATTTTCACAAAATACAGAAACAAATTAGATGCTCAAGACGGTAATAAAAAAGTTATTGCCGCCTTGATGAGAAAGGGATTTTCCTATTCTGACATAAGAGAAGCTTTTGATAGAATAGAAAATGAAGAATACGATTAATGGCAAAGGGTTATAAAGTCGGAATGATTTCCCTCGGCTGTCCGAAAAATCAGGTTGACGGGGAAGCGCTCCTTGCAAAGCTTGCGGCGGCAGGGTATCAGATTGTAAACGAAATAGAAAATTCGGATGTTATGATTGTTAATACATGCGGATTTATCGAGGACGCAAAAAGAGAAGCGATTGATACAATTCTTGAGGTGGCACAGTATAAAGAAGCCGGAGTAATATCCGCTCTTGTTGTTACGGGTTGCCTTGCCGAAAGGTATCAAGATGAAATATTAAAAGAAATGCCTGAGGTTGATGCGGTTATCGGTATCGGTGCAAATGCTGATATTGTTAAGGTGTGCGACAAGGCTCTGTGCGGCATTCAAACCTCTAATTTTCCAAATAAGTGTTATCTTCCCATCGATGATGAAAGACTGCTTTCTACGCCTTCTCATTGGGCGTATTTGAAGATTGCCGAGGGGTGCGACAACAGGTGTTCGTATTGTGCTATTCCGGGTATCAGAGGTAAGTTTCGTTCAAGAAAAATCGAGTCTGTTGTTGATGAAGCAAAAAGCCTTGTAAATCGTGGCGTTAAGGAAATAATTTTAGTTGCACAGGATACAACTAAATATGGACAGGATTTGTACGGTGAATATTCACTCGACAAACTTCTCAAGGAACTTGTTAAGATTGACGGACTTGAATGGATAAGGCTTTTCTATTGCTATCCGCAAAGAATTACCGACAGTTTGATTGAAGTTATTGCAAATGAAGAAAAGGTTTGTAATTATATTGACATACCGCTTCAGCATTCGGATACCACTGTTCTAAAAAATATGAACAGAGTAGGGGACGGAAATGATTACAGAGTGCTTCTTGATAAAATGAGAAAAGCCATTCCCGATTTGGCACTTCGTACAACTTTTATGGTTGGTTTCCCGGGTGAAACGGATGAGCAGTTTGAAAATCTTTGTGATTTTGTAAAAGATATGAAGTTTGACAAAATGGGTTGCTTTACATTTTCTCCCGAAGAGGATACTCCTGCTTTTGATATGGATAATCAAATTGACGAAGATGTTAAAAAACGCCGTCAAGAGGTTTTGATGAACGCTCAGTATTCTATTACGGAAGCTTCAAACAAAAGCAGAGTTGGAAATGTTTACAAGGTGATTATTGATTCGTTTGCCGATGGAAAGTATATCGGCCGTTCTTATATGGATTCGCCTGAGATTGACAGCGGAATTATTTTTACTTCAAATAAAAAACTTAATATCGGTGATTTTGTTAATGTAAAAATCACTGATTTTGACGGATATGATTTGATAGGAGAGCATTATGAATTTACCTAATAAAATTACAGTTTTCAGATTTTGTTGTATACCGTTTTTGTGGCTCTTTTCGCTATGGCAGTTTAGATACCATTGGGTAGTGGCTTTGTTGGTTTATTTTGTGGCGTGCGTAAGTGACACCGTTGACGGTAATATCGCAAGAAAGAAAAAACTTGTTACGGATTTCGGCAAGCTTATGGACCCGCTTTCGGATAAAGCTCTTGTTTTGGCCGCTTTCCTTATTCAAATTAATCTCGGAGTGAGAACCGATATTGTTATTATGATTATGATGGCAAGAGAGTTTTTGGTTGCCGGTATGCGTATGTCAGCAACGGTTGAGGGCGAAGTTATTGCGGCAAATGTTTTCGGCAAAGCAAAAACCTTTATTCAAATGGCAACAACGGGTATGACATTCCTAATCCTTGCTATTATGGAAAAAGACGGAGAAATCATTATTGCAACCAACGGATTTAATGCACCGCATTGGCTCACCGTTTATTGTACAATCGCTTTTTGGATTGCCGGTATAGTAACTGCCTTGTCAGGCATAAAGTATACTATGGACGGCTGGCATTATATCAAAACAAAATAATACTTGCATTTTATACACAAAATGAATATAATGTATATAAAGGCTGTGATTGGGAGAAGTACCGATACTGTACCTATTCAGAGAGCAAACGGTCGGTGAAAGTTTGTATAGGTCATATTGCGAAATGCACCCATGAGCTTCTCAAAGGAATTTTAGTATTTTGAGACGGTAGGCACCGTTATTTGCAACGGCTATATATGTAGCTTGAGTATAAATCAGAGTGGAACCGCAGTATTACTGCCTCTGTCGTTTGACAGGGGCTTTTTATTTTTTGAAAGGCAGATATATTAATGTTTAAACAATATAAAGAAGACATTCAGAGCTTTATTGATCATGACCCGGCAACAGATAATCCGTTAGAGATTATTTTGCTTTATCCCGGCTTTAAAGCACTTCGTTCTCATAAAAAAGCACATTGGTTTTACAATCATAATATGCCGTTTATCGCAAGAGCGATAAGTCAACGCTCCGCACATAAAACCGGTATAGAAATTCATCCGGGTGCAAAAATCGGCAGAAGGGTTGTAATTGACCACGGTCACGGTATTGTTATCGGCGAAACCGCAGAAGTCGGCGACGATGTTATGATATATCAGGGCGTAACTCTCGGCGGTACTGGTAAAGATATAGGCAAACGCCATCCTACCGTAGAAAGCGGTGTAATGATAGGTGCGGGTGCAAAGGTACTCGGACCTATCACAATCGGAAAAAACGCTAAAATCGCCGCCGGTGCGGTTGTGGTTAAGGATGTTGAGCCTAACTGTACGGTTGTGGGTGTTCCGGGTGAAATTGTTAGAATAGACGGTGAAAGAGTGGATGATTTGGATCAAATCAATATTCCCGATCCGATTATGAATGCAATAAGAAATAATGAAGAGCAAATCAAAAAATTGCAAAATGAAGTTGAAAAATTAAAGGAGATTGCTGATAATGAAAATATTTAACACAATGTCAAGAAGAAAGGAAGAATTTATTCCCGTTGATCCAAATGAAGTAAAAATCTATGCTTGCGGACCTACCGTATACAACTTTATTCATATCGGTAACGCAAGACCGCTCTGCGTTTTTGATGTCCTTCGCAGATATTTGGAATATAGAGGATATAATGTAAAGTTTGTTCAGAATTTTACCGATGTAGATGATAAAATTATCAAGAGAGCAAATGAAGAAAACAGCACTTTTGAAGAAATTTCAGAAAAGTATATCAAAGAATTTTGGACTGATGCACACGGTCTTAATTTTAAAGACGCTACTGTTCATCCAAAGGCAACGGAAAACATTGATGAAATTATAGAAATTATTAAAACTCTTGAAGAAAAGGGTTATGCTTATGCCGTTGACGGAGATGTTTATTACAGAACATTAAAATTTAAGGATTACGGCAAACTTTCTCATCAGCCTATTGACGATTTACAATCGGGTGCAAGAATTGCTGTCGGAGATAAAAAAGAAGACCCTCTTGATTTCGCTTTGTGGAAAGCCGCAAAAGAAGGCGAACCTTACTGGGATTCTCCGTGGGGTAAAGGCAGACCGGGTTGGCATATTGAATGTTCTGCAATGAATAAAAGATACCTCGGTAATACAATTGATATTCATTGTGGCGGTCAGGACCTTATTTTCCCTCATCATGAAAATGAAATTGCTCAGTCCGAAGCCGCAAACGGTTGTATGTTTTCAAAATATTGGATGCACAACGGTTATATCAATGTAGATAATGTAAAGATGAGCAAGTCGCTCGGCAACTTTAAAACTGTTAGAGAAATTGCCGATGTTTACGGCTATGAGGTAATCAGATACTTCCTTATTTCTTCACATTATCGTTCACCGATTAACTACAATCTTGAGATCATCGAACAGTGCAAATCTGCACTTGAAAGACTTTATAACTGCCGTGAAAGTCTTGATTTTTCCATTAAGAACGCAAAGACCGATATTGCTGATAATGAAGAAATCTTGGCATTGATTGATAGCAGAAAAGAGCAGTTTATCAATTCGATGGATGATGACCTCAACACAGCTGACGGTATTGCTGCTGTGTTTGATTTGGTAAGCGACATCAACACAAAAATCATCAACAAGGAAGTTTCAAAGAATGTTTGCCAAAAGGCTGCTGATATGTTCGATGAGCTTACAGGCGTTTTGGGGCTTGTTTATAACAGAAAGTCAAATGATATCAATGACGATATAGAAAAGCTTATTGAGGAGCGTCAACAAGCAAGAGCAAACAAAGACTGGGCAACTGCCGATAGAATTCGTGACGAACTCAAAGCACAAGGCATTACTCTTAAAGACACACCTCAAGGTGTAACTTGGGTTAAGGAATAAACTATGGTTGACAGAGTTAAGTTTAAAAATGTTGAAGTTCCCCGTTTGGGGCTTGGTAGTATGCGGCTTCCGTGTAAAACTCCGATTAAGCGAGAGGCTAACCCTTTAATTGATTACGACAAGGCGCAACAAATAGTTGATATGGCATACGAAAACGGTGTAAATTATTTTGACACTGCGTATATGTATCATTGCGGCAAAAGTGAGAAATTTATCGGTCAAGCATTAAAAAAATATCCGAGAGACAGTTACTTTTTAGCTGATAAACTACCGATTTGGATGTGCAAAACTCCTGCCGATATGGAAAAGATATTCAACAAACAGCTTCAACGCACAGGCATTGATTGTTTTGATTTTTATCTTCTTCATTCGCTTGATAAGAGTAATTTTGAAAAGTGCGAAAAATATGGTGCTTATGATTTTCTTCTTAAAAAACAGGCAGAGGGATTGGTCAAAAATATCGGCTTTTCGTTCCACGGAACAGTTGAGGATTTAAAGAAAATTGTTGCAGCTCATCATTGGGACTTTGCTCAAATTCAAATGAACTATCTTGATTGGAAAAATCAGGACGCAAAAACACAATATCAAATTTTGACCGATGCAGGTATTCCTGTTATAGTTATGGAGCCGGTCAGAGGTGGTAAGCTTGCAGATTTGCCGAAAGATGCAGAGGCTGTTTTGAAGCAAAACGCTCCTGATAAAAGCATTGCATCTTGGGCTATGAAGTTTGTTGCAAGTTATGATAACGTAATTACTATCCTCAGTGGTATGAATTCGTTAGAGCAAATGCAGGATAATCTCAATACCTTGACCGATTTTGTTCCTATGAATGAAAATGAATTTAAAGTTTGTGAGAATGTTGCATCTATCATTAATAAAAACGACATTATTCCTTGTACGGGTTGCGATTATTGTGCCGACTGTCCAAAAGGCGTAAAAATCAGCACGATATTTGATATATACAACAAGCTAAAAACAGGGGATTACTCCGAATTTGAAGCGAAAGACAAGTATAAAAATATTGATGTAAATCATACCGCTTGCGTAAAATGCGGCAAGTGTAAAGAACATTGCCCGCAGGGAATTGACATTCCAAATGAATTGGCAGGAAAAATCAACGCTTTATTTTCATAAATGAATATTTACTAAAAAAAGAGCAAACCAATTACGGTTTGCTCTTTAATATTGTTAGTTTATTTTACAATTTCTGCCATATCGTACATACCGGCTTCTTTACCTGTCATAAATACTGCTGCATTAACAGCGCCAACGGCAAAAACTTCTTTTGACCTTGCAGAGTGTGAAAGTGTGATAATTTCATCTCTGCCGGCAAAAATAATTTCGTGTTCGCCGACGATTGTGCCACCTCTGATTGAGTGCATACCGATTTCGTTCTTTGTACGCTTTTCGCGCTTCGAATGACGGTCGTATTCATACTTCATACGGTTGTCGAGTTCCTCGTTGATAGCATCTGCAAGCATAAGTGCGGTGCCCGACGGAGCATCAATTTTTTGGTTATGATGCTGTTCAACAATTTCAATATCAAATTCATCACCCAAAAGTGCAGCTGCTTTCTTTGCAAGAGTAGCAAGAAGGTTGATACCCAAACTGTAGTTGTATGTGAAGAATACAGGACAATCTTTTGATGCGTCCGTAATCTTTTTCTTTTGGCAATCATCATAGCCGGTTGTAGCAATTACAAGAGCGGTCTTTGTTGTTTTACCGTATTCCAAAAGATTGTCAAGAAGTGACGGATTTGAAAAGTCAATAACAACATCAGCTTCTTCTTTAACATCCGAAATGTTTTCGTAAACAGGGAATTCGGTCATATTGTTGTTATACTTGTCAACACCGGCAACGATTGTTGCATCATCACGGTTAGCAACAATGTTTTGGATAACTCCGCCCATTTTGCCACAGCATCCTGATAATATAATTCTTGTCATTTATACTTCCTCTAAATCTTACTTAATAAGTCCGTACTTTTGCATAACACTCTTTACATATTCTGTGTGTTCATCAGTCATTTCGCAAAGAGGCATCTTGCAAGGACCTGCAGCCCAGCCCATCATATTGCAGGCTGCTTTTACAGGTATTGGGTTAACCTCAACAAACATTGCGTTTGCAAGTTCAAGATATTTTGCCATCATTTCTGTGCACTTGTTTGCATCACCGTCAAGATAAGCCTGAACCATATCATGAGTTTCCTGTGGGCAAATGTTTGAAAGGACGGAGATAACGCCTTTACCGCCACAAGCCATAACTGCAGGAATTTGGTCGTCGTTACCGCTCCAAATATTGAGGTCGTCACCGCAAAGTGCGTGAATTTTCATAACCTGACTGATGTTGCCGGATGCTTCCTTAACACCGTTGATTCTTGGGAGCTTTGAAAGTTCCTTGAGAGTTTCAGGAGCAATGTTTACGCCTGTTCTTGACGGAACATTGTAAAGAATGATAGGTACATTTGTTGCATCATGATACATTGTGTAGTGCTTGATAAGACCTTTTTGTGTGCACTTATTATAATAAGGAGTTACAAGCAAAAGTGCGTCAACACCATATTCACATGCCTTTTCAGCAAGTTCAAGGCCACATTCTGTATTATTTGAGCCGGCACCTGCAATAACAGGTACTCTGCCGTTAACATAATCAACACAGAATTTAATTGCTTCAAGGTGATGTACTGTTTTAAGTGTTGAACTTTCACCTGTTGTGCCGCAGATTACAATAGCGTCTGTTCCGTTGTCAATCTGCCAATCAATAAACTTCTTAAATTCATCGTAATTAATGCTGAAGTCGTCATTCATCGGGGTAATGATAGCTACAGCCGAACCTGTAAATACCGGATTCTTCATAATAGTATATTCTCCTTATATAGATTAGTCTAAATAACCTTCAGCGGCAAGCAATTCTGCAAGCAATACTGCACCGCCTGCTGCGCCACGAAGTGTGTTGTGTGAAAGACAAACAAATTTGTATTGATATTGTGTGTCTTCTCTGAGTCTGCCGATAGAAACTGCCATACCGTTTTCAAGCATACGCTCTGAGTGAATTTGAGGTCTGTCAGGTTCTGTGAAGTAGTTGAGGAACTGCTTTGGTGCAGACGGAAGCTCAAGTTCTTGTGCTCTGCCCTTGAAGTTGTTCCAAATTTCAATCATTTCTTCCTTTGTTGGCTTCTTTTCAAAGTTTACAAAAACTGCACCGAGGTGACCGTTTGATACAGGAACACGGATGCACTGAGCGGTAAAGTTAGGCTTTGTGGCATTTTCAATATGGTCACCTTCAATTTTACCCCAAAGTTTGAGAGGCTCTTTTTCGCTCTTTTCTTCTTCGCCGCCGATGTATGGAATAACATTGTCAATCATTTTAGGCCATGTTTCAAATGTTTTACCTGCACCTGAAATAGCTTGATATGTACAAACCAATACATCTTTTACGCCGAACTTCTCATGAAGAGGGAAGAGAGCCGGTACATAAGACTGAAGTGAGCAGTTAGACTTAACAGCAATAAAGCCACGCTTTGTGCCGAGTCTTTTTCTTTGCTCAGGGATGATGTGGATGTGTTCAGCGTTAAGTTCAGGAACAACCATAGGAACATCCGGAGTAAATCTGTTGGCAGAGTTGTTTGAAACAACAGGGCATTCATGCTTTGCATATGCTTCTTCAAGTGCTTTGATTTCGTCCTTCTTCATATTTACCGCACAGAATACGAAGTCAACCATTGAAGTGATTTTTTCAATATCGTTGGTAGCGTCCATAACTACCATATCCTTATATTTGTCTGCGAGCGGTGTGTCCATACACCATTTGTTGCCGATAACTTCGCCGTAAGGTTTGCCGGCTGATCTTGATGATGCTGCAAGTACAACAACATTGAACCATGGGTGATTTTCAAGCAAGGTCATAAATCTTTGACCTACCATACCTGTGGCACCTACGATGCCTACATTAAATTTTTTCATAAATAATTCTCCTTAGAACTTGTATTATTTATCATTTTGCAATATAATAGACAAAGTGCAATTCGCACAAGATAATTTAGTATATATAATATCACTATTTATATATGAATGTCAATTAATAATTATATAAATTTGGAGAATATTTGATGAAAACTTCTGACTTTTATTATGATTTGCCTCAAGAACTTATTGCGCAGACTCCGATGGAGCCGAGAGATATGTCAAGACTTATGGTTATTGACAAAAATACCGGCGAGGTTGAACACAAAATTTTTAAGGATTTGATAGATTATTTAAGACCCGGCGATTGTCTCATTCTTAATGATACAAGAGTTATTCCTGCAAGAATTTACGGCGTAAAAAAAGAAACAGGTGCTGTTGTTGAATTTTTACTTTTAAAGCAAAGTGAAAATAATGTGTGGGAATGTCTTTGCAAACCGGGCAAAAGAGCAAAGGTCGGCACATCATTTGTGTTTGGCGATGGAATTGTTGAATGTGAGGTTATTGATGTAACCGAAGATGGCAACAGAAAGGTTCAATTTAAGTGTGATTCCAAAGAAATTTATACAATATTGGACAAGATCGGTAAAATGCCCCTCCCACCATATATTACGGAAGAACTTCAAAACGGTGAATTATATCAAACCGTTTATTCCAAAGAACTTGGTTCTGCGGCGGCTCCGACAGCCGGATTGCATTTTACCGAGGAAATGCTTAAGCAAATTGAGGACAAGGGCATAAAAATCGGATATGTAACGCTTCATGTCGGACTCGGAACTTTCAGACCGGTAAAAGTTGATGATGTGAAAAATCACAAAATGCACAGCGAGCATTATCATATAAGTAAAGAAACTGCCGATTTGATTAATGATACAAAGAAAAACGGCGGCAGAGTTATTGCAGTCGGCACTACAAGCACAAGAACTCTTGAATCTGTTGCAACAAAAAACGGTTGCATATGTGAAGACGAGGACGATACTTCTATATTTATTTATCCGGGATACGAATTCAAATGTATTGACGGCTTGGTAACAAACTTCCATTTGCCTGAAAGCACTTTGATTATGCTTATTTCGGCGTTTGCAGGTTATGACAATGTAATGAATGCTTACAAAATCGCAGTGAAAGAGAAATACAGATTTTTCTCATTTGGCGATGCGTGTTTCTTTACCGATATAAAATAAGGAGTTAATATGGGATATAAATTATTAAAGACAGAAAATAAGGCAAGGCGTGGCGAATTCTCAACTGTTCACGGTACTGTTCAAACTCCTTGTTTTATGAATGTTGCAACTGTTGCCGCAATAAAAGGCGGTCTTTCAACAGTAGATTTAAAAGAGGTCGGCGCACAGGTTATGCTTTGTAACACTTATCATCTTCATGTAAGACCGGGTGACGACAAGGTAAAAACTCTTGGCGGATTACATAAGTTTACTAATTGGGACAGACCTATTTTGACCGATTCAGGCGGATTTCAGGTTTTTTCCCTTGCAAAGCTCAATAAGATTACCGAAGACGGTGTTACATTCAATTCTCATGTTGACGGCAGAAAAATCTTTATGGGACCTGAAGAAAGTATGCAAATTCAGTCAAATTTAGGCTCTACAATAGCAATGGCTTTTGACGAATGTGTTGCAAATCCCGCAAAATATGAGTATTCAAAAGAAGCATGTTATCGTACTTTGAGATGGCTTGAGCGATGCAAGGTTGAGATGGACAGACTTAATTCATTGCCTGACACAATCAATAAAAATCAAATGCTTTTTGGTATTAATCAGGGTTGCACCTTTGACGATTTAAGAATTGAGCATATGAAAGAAATTGCAAAATTGGACCTTGACGGTTATGCTATCGGTGGTCTTGCAGTCGGTGAACCAAAAGAGGATATGTACCGAATTATCTCTGCTGTTGAACCTTTTGCTCCGGTTGATAAGCCAAGATACCTTATGGGAGTCGGTACTCCGGGAAATATTCTTGAAGGCGTAAGCCGAGGTGTTGACCTTTTTGACTGCGTTATGCCTGCAAGAAACGCACGTCACGGACAGTTGTTTACTAAAAATGGTATAATAAATATCAACAATGCCAAGTATATCCTTGATGACCATCCGATTGACGAAGAATGTCATTGCCCAACCTGTCAAAATTATTCAAGAGCGTATGTAAGGCATCTTCTTAAAGCCGGAGAAATGCTTGGTATGCGTCTTGCAGTTATGCACAATCTTTATTTCTATAATAATCTTATGACAGAAATAAGGGAAAATATTGAAAACGGCTCGTTTGATGATTATAAAAACGAATATGTAGACAGATTAGACACAAGAATTTAAAATAATAGTTGCAATTATTTGACAGATACTATATAATTGTAGTACTTAATGTATTTAGGAGGCAAAAAATGATTTTAGATTTAATGCAAGCAATAACTTTAATGCAAGGAACAACGCAGGCTGCCGGTCAAACAAAGGCAGGCTCTACATCTTATATTGTACTTATGGTTGTACTCGTTGCCGTAATGTATTTTATGATGATTCGTCCGCAAAAGAAGCGTCAAAAGGAAGAACAGGAAATGCGTTCTTCACTTGAAATCGGTGATGAAATTATTACAATCGGCGGCATCGTTGGTAAGGTAGTTACCATCAGAGAAGAAGATATAATTATCGAAACAGGTGCTGACAGAAATAAGATGAAAATTCAACGCTGGGCTGTAAATACAAATGTAACAAAGACCGAACAGCACAAAAAAGAAGTTGAAAAGGCAAGAGAAGCTGCTAAGGAAAAGAAAGAAGCTAAAAAGGCAGATAAAAAATCAGATAAATAATGTAATAACTAAACAACTCCCTGAATATCTTTTAACAGGATATTCAGGGGGATTTTTTTATGAAAACAAAATTTGACAACGTTCTTTTGGGATTTATAATAAAATCTGTATTTTTGTCTGTTGTTATTGTTGTATTTTTGACTGCGATTATGTCAAAAGTTGTTTTGGTATTTGATTTGGATAATTCTTATTGTGCGTATTTAGGTTTCTTTATTTTGTTTGTAACATCAGTTGCAGTAGGCTTTTTGTCAACTGTCAAGTTTAAAAACAGCTTAATATTGATGAGCATTTTGTCAAATGTGCCGATTATAATACTGTCTGTAATAAATTCAATAATCAATAAATCCTTTGGTCAGCTTTGTATCAGTGTTGTCATAATAGCTTTTGGCAGCGTGCTCGCTTCTGTTTTTAACGCAAAACGAACAAGAAAATTGAAGGTATGAAAATGAAAGATATAGTTGTTACCAAAGAGTCTTTTGATTTTGACGATTTTTTAGAAAAAAACAAAGAATTTATCTTTTTATTACTTATTTATGTTGCAGGATTGCTTGCCGGTTCATTGCTTTTTAAATCTCTTAATTTGTCAAAGTATTCATCATATGTAAGTGACCTTTTGACAGTAAAAGGCGACAGTCTGCTTTCCGTAGCGGTTGACAGACTGTCTGTTTATCTTATAATATATGTTTTTACAATACTTCTCGGACTTTGTATTATAGGCTTTCCTATTATAAATCTTGTTCCGCTTTTATGCGGATTTGAAGTAGCGATAAAAATTGCTTTTTATTACAATTTGTATTCGTTGAAGGGAATAGGGTACTCACTTTTGATGATAGCACCCGAAGCTGCGGCTTTTATGGTTATTTTATTTTTTACAATTTCCGCATCAAAGGAATTGAGCAAAAACATTTTTGATATATCTGTGCAAAAGAATTCAAAAAAGCAGATTGTTCTTGCAGATTATTTAAAATCATTTTTAAAATACGGAGCAGAAATTATTGTTATTTCATTCGTAAATTCTCTTATAATTTATTTGTTTAATTCAATAATCAAGATTTAAAGTTAGGCTTGTTGTTTGCAAGCGGATTAGAGTCAATGGCTTGTCTTGACGCATCGCTTTGAATGTGAGTGTATATTTCGGTTGTACCCAAATTTTCATGACCGAGAATTTCTTTGAGAACAAGAACATCTACATTGCCGTGCTGATACATCAGAGTAGCGGCAGTATGCCGAAGCTTATGCACTGATAATCCTCGGCCGCCAAGCCCTGCTTTTTCAAGATTGTTTGCAACCATAATTTCAACCATACGAGGACTTATTCTTTGATAACGACTGCTGATAAAGAGAGCGCGATCTTTTACTTTATCATTAGGACGGACCTTCATATATTCTGTTATAGCGTCAATACATGCCTGGTTAAGGTAAACAGTTCTTTCTTTGTTTCCTTTGCCTGTAATGACAAGCGTGCCGTCTGATTTAATATCCGTATAGTCAATAGAAACAAGTTCTGCAAGACGCATGCCACAGTTTAAAAACAGAGTGATGATTGCAAAATCGCGTTCTTTATACTTACCGTCTATTACAGATAGTAATTTTTGGGCTTCTTCCAAAGTAAGGTATTTCGGAAGAGCTTTTTTTGTTTTTGGTGCATCAAGATTTTTCATGGGATTAGAAGGCAACAGTCCGAGATTATCCGATAAATAACTGAAAAATCTTCTGATACATACAACACGGCGGGCACGGGTTGTTTCATTGTTGCCACGAACATTTTTGCAATAAATCAAAAATGTGTATGTGTCATTCAATGTAATGCTTTTTATAAAGTTTAAATCAATTTGAGTTAAATCTATTTCTTCGTCAGGAACATCATCAGAATAAAGACCTTTGTGTTTAGCCATAAAACGGAAAAAGGTCCTCAAATCACTTGCATATTCAATTACCGATAAAGAACTGTGTCCTTTAATCGCTTCAACATAAGTTAAATAATCCTGCACTAAAGCAGGTAACTTTACAAAATCTTCGCGTTTCAAATATTAATTTACTTTGTTTTAATTTCGCAAAATTAATATTTTGCGAAATTAGGGGAGCTTTAGACAATGCTTTTCCTTTCTAAAATATAGTGTTTATGCAGTTATTATAACATCAATTAATATATTAGTCAATTTCGGAATAATTTTCAATTTGTTCAATAAGGTTCATAAGCTCATCCATTGATACTTTTTTAGATTTCTTTTTAGCTGCTGTTAAAGTTTTTTGCATTGTTAAAATCAATTCGTTGTTTTCTTCAAAAGCTATTGAAATTATTTTTACATCATCATCTGATACAGACTTTAACAATTTTTCAATTAAATCAATACTTATATCATTTTTATTCATTGTACATCCTCTAATTCATATAAAACTCGTTCTAGCTTCTTTGGTAAGTCATTTACAAGCTCAACAGTTTGATTATCAATCTTAATTTCTTGCATTCTTGAATTTGCTCTAAAATCGTGTGCATAATCAAGAATGATTTTTTTGTATTGTACAGGCAAATCTGAAACAGGCTTTATCTCATCAAGATTATGTTGTAACATATTAAAGCCAAACAAAGACAAATAAGTTTGAATTGCATTACCCCAGCGTTCCTCGACATTTTGTTTAAGTTTGGCAATATTATAAGTTATGCCGGGTGTCCATAATTTTACTTTATTTTTCGATTCAATAAAATCTTCCCACCATTCATACATTTGACATCTTGAAACATTAGAACTTGATGATTTATCTATAAAACGGACAAAGTTATTAAGAACACCGAAATATAGCTCATTAATAGACATATTGTTATAAACATATTGTTTAGAAAATTCTGTAGCCTGTTCATCACGGAGTTGTAATTCACAACGAGACCAGAAATAGTCAACTTTTTGTTCTGCGGCTTTATCATAAAAACGAACTCTTATTCTTGATTGAGGACTGCCGATATATGCACTTGTACCTACTGAAGATAGATTAACTTCCCACCACCGAGCCCCGGCAGAAGAAGTCCAATTACCGAAACGAACGCAGTCAGCTATGATATTGAGATCTAAAAGTCCTTTAAAATCATCATATGCTATATCGATACGGCTAATTTTACTTTTTGGAAGAGATAAAACAGCTGATAAAAGCATATTAAAATCACCGTATTCTGAATAGCTTTCAAAAGCTCTGCAACCTTGACCACTGAAACATATATGTATTCCTTGATTTTCGTGACCGTTAAAATATATTGATATTCCGTTAAAAAACAATCTATCTTTGTAACCGTCGTGCCCTTTCATTTCTTGAAAATTACCCAAACAGTCATTTAAGCCTAACATCATAACAACCTCATTGACATCAAGATTATGAATTGTAAAGGCTAACCAGTCAAAAATTATACGATTATCGCGAACATTTACATTTTTCATAGTGTAATCTCTGCCCCCTTGTTAAGTCCTTGGGGGCAGACGAACGATTTTTTAATCATTCGCTCCTTTATAAAATTATTGTTTTCGGAACTACCCTAACCGTCGGGAAGAACTTCAAAATTATTCGGAACTACCCTAACCCACGGGGAGTGCTTTAATTGCTATGTTTGATTTCTAAACAATTTCTTTCCGCAGGAGATTCGTTTAGAATCTTAAACATCAAACAATTAAATCACTACCCTAAGGCACGGGGAGAACACTCATAATCTCTCATACTCTCCCCTCAGGCACGGGGAGAACGGCTCAAATAGTCAATGATTTTTTAAACTCAGCTTGATAATTTAAAAAGTCATCAGGATTAAAATCAGGTAAGCGCTTGGGATTTGTACATTTATTAAAAAACACAAAATGTTCGCGATAGTCTTCCGGCTTAACCTCATACTGATCAATCATAAAATCATTACGATAATTTTGCATTGTGAAGCTATCATAACATTTATAGTATCGTTTTTTAAAAAAGAAAAATCTAAAAGTCGTTGTACCTCGAGTAGGTATATAAATTTCACGACAAGCACCGATTTTACCAAAAGGACGAAATAAAAGAAATAACATAAAACCTAATACACCGAATTCTGACGGTTTTACATAGTTATAATCTATATCAAAAAGTCTTTGAATTTGCTTGTCTAAATCCTGCCGACTTTGAGACACAAGGCAAACATTGTAGTACATGTGTCTATGCATTCTAAAGAATTTTAGCCAATTCGGACGACTTGCCTCGTTCCAGCTTCGAGAATTGAACAAGTCAGCAGCTTCATCGATAATAAGCTCGGTGGTGGTTTTATTTACATTCAGCTTAAAAAATGTATATAAATAACTCGGTGTTATTTCTTCGTTCTCTAAAACAAAAAGCTTTTGCATTAAATCAGATGTTGATATTTTAGAAAGTCGAGAAACTTCACCGTAAACGAGCGGAATATTTGTAATAACATAATGACCTCGTTTTAAATAATCAATTATATTTTGAGTCATATTGTAGGACTTCCCCGCTCCGGGTGTCCCGGTTCTCGTATAAAGCATAAGAACAACCTTTCAATAAAATGGTGCTGCGCACGCTAAGGGTGCTACGCACAGTTTATTTTTTTATATCAAAACGATAGATAATGACCGGCTCCACTTTTTTACAAGTAAAAAAGCTGTCCCGGGGCTTCACGATACATCATTAAAAACGAAGGGAGTACCTGAAAAAATTTTTTTTGCGATTAAAGCGTGTTGTCTACTCTCACATAAAGACTAACGAAAAAAACAAAATTATAGCACTCAGAAAGACATTCAGTTGCTAAATATACTTTTTGAAAAAGTATCAAAATCAACCTGCCGTGGGAACGCTTTTCTATTCAGGAAATAGTCAACGGGCAGAAAAAGAATTTTTTAAGAAAAAAACATCTCCCAAGAAGAAAGAATCTTGTCAGCAGCTTTAGCCAAGATTTTATAAATAAGAAAAGCAATTTCAATAGCTAAAAACAGAAGAACTGAAGTATAAATAGTCAAAAAAATAAATTTTAAAGGGATGAAATAATGAATAAAATTAATATACTTCTGAATTGATGAAAAATCTAACTGTTTAAGAAAATGAGGATCGTCAGGCAAAAAACCTAGAACTTGATTAAGAAGATCAGCAATTTTATTTAAGCACCAAAGAAGAACAGAAGAAAAAGCATTTTCAAAATCAGAATAACTTAAAGAAAGAAGCATTTTAAACCTCCTTATTCATCAACCACTTCTTGAAAGAGAGATACATAGAAATGCAAAATTCAACCGCAAAACCTAGCCGGATGAGACTGATATAAGAATCAAGAGCAGCAAAATTAATATCAAATTTAATAGATTCGTTAATAACAGGAACTGTAAAATTAATAGGAATTAACGGAGCTTTAGGCATATCATCTTTTAAAGATTTAACAAGGAAAAAATCAGACAATTCTGATATAGACTTTAAACCTGAAAAAGGAAGCTTATCATTATAAGCTGAAGCATTAAGCATTATATTATTTGAACCGATTGTGATTGCGTCCCCCGGATTCATTGTCTGAACACCCTGAAGAGTAGTTGATATATCTGTAACCTTAACTTCTTCATTAATTTTTGTTGTTGGAGTTACAGCCGTAGCTGTTCCCTCTGCTGCTTTAGCCGTCGTTTTAGTTTTTACTTTAACAGTTACTTTTCCGTCAGTATCTGATGTAATACTACCGTCTTTAACCTTGCTTCTGACACTTCCGGCTGTAGTTGCTATAGTATCTTTATCCTTATCATAATATTTTTTATTTTCTGTAGGAATAACATTTACATCTTTTACATTAAAGCCGATAGTATTCCATTCACCGTATCTATTACAGTATTGAGTCGCTTTGTACAGTAGATCATAAATGAACTCATTAATTGAAGAAAAATCAGAATCGCGAACGGTACCATCTTTATATTTCAATTTAACCAGACGTTGACCGGAATATCTATCATAAACTTTTCCGTCAATGCAAGTAACGTTTTCTGCATAAGTACCGCCGACCTTAAAATTAATCGAAGCAGGAGCTACAACTTCTTCAAGAGCTTTACGGGTACCTTTATCTGAAAGTTGAATTATTTTAGCTCCGGTTAGAATTTTATCCTTTTGAATAATCGGCAAATAAGAAGAAAATTTTAAAGTACCGGGTGCGCCAACATTAATGCCAAAAGAAAAGTTACAATCCATGTCAAGCTGGGCCTGAGCTGTAACAAGTTCAATATAGTTTTTATCATCAGAAAAGATTTTAACATTATGACTCGCACGATTAGAAGCTGACCCATCGACAATATTCCAAGAATCAAGAAAAGAAAGCTTATCAGAAAATTTAGCTTTAACTTCCGGATGATAACTTTTATCATAAAAAGTCTGACATGCTTCAGATACAGAACCTACTTCAGTCAATTTTGACAATGCCGGAAGAGATGAATCAGAATCATCTTCACCGCTTTTAATTCCTAAAATGTGCTCTTTAACCCAGTCGTAAGCATATAGAAAAGCAGTTCCGCCCATTGCAAGTGCAATCATTCCTTTTTCTTTTCTAACTTCAAAATTACCTTGACAATTAGCAACAAAATCAGACCAAGCTCCACACTCTACAGCTGTATTAATTGCGGCTGCTATTGTTGAAACTGTAATACTTGCAGCCATTCCGATACACAGGCAAGCTATTAATTCAGCTCCGCCTGCCGCTGCGAATGTATATGCAGCTGTTCCGGCAAGAGCTGATAATATTAATTCAACAATAGTTTCTGAAGCGTAGCCGAGCGCAAAGCAACGCAAAGGAGAAGCAACTGCAAGAATTAAACAAAGCAGAATTATAAAAATGATGAATACTATTCTGATGAAGCGGTATCTTCTTCCTTTGGTTCTTTGTCTGTCAGCTTCTGAACTTGTTTCTGTACCGCTTTCTTCAAATGGTGCTTTTCTATTTTGATATGTATTATTTTGCAAACTACCCGCAGGACAAAGTATATAGCCACGAGCAATAGAAATGATTTTAAGTAAAAGTTCATATAAAAAATTCACGGATATTTCTCCTTTTCTTTTTTAGATTGAAAAAAGCGCAATCGCCACAAAGGGCGAAAGCGCTTTTTGAGGGGCAAAAAACAAAGGAATTAACCTCTGATTTTTTTAAGCCAACGATACGCAACAGCAACTGCAACGCTGACAGCAGCAACTCCGAAGATGATAGGAGAAGCAGAAGTAATAACTTCCTTAGCATTGTTAGCAGCTTCAGTAAGAGCAGGTTTTACAAGATCAACAACTCCAGATGCTGTTGCACCGGCTTCCATAAGAATAGGGTTCATATCCGGTTAACTCCTTTCTAAATAATTAAACATTTTATACAAACTGTTTCCTAAAAGACTTGCACCAATTTCTAGCGCTATTCCTATGCCTATTGCCATAGATGAAAACTGAAACAAGTTTTTAAGGAAATCAGATGTAAACACTTTAGCTAATAATTCGACCACGCTATCACCTACCATTTCCAAAAATTGAAACTTCGTGATATTAAAGTGCCGAAAATCAGACTTATTAAACAGGCAAACCATATTATCGTAGCTTGCATATTATCAACAAGAGGTTGTAAATCATTCATATGTATTAACTTCCGAGATTGAAATCAAGTCATAACAAGCTAAATTGTTTTCATATATGCATGTATATATTGATTTAGCTTTGAAAATTTTGAGATAAACATCACCGTCTGAATTGCGGAGATATACTTGATAAGTCTTTAACATAGTTAATTCAAAATGTACTTTGCGTATCTTCCGCTTACTTGAACATCAAGATTTACTTGTTGTCCGAATTTCATAGCCTTGTATTGCTCAAAATGACCTTTTACAGAAGCCTTTACGCATTCTTGATTATCGGGCAAGTAAACATTGCAGTTTGCGCCTTGTACCCTGTTTCCTTCTTTGTCAACAAAATCATATTCCTTGTAACAAACAAAAACACCATTCATAATTTTTTACCTTCCTTTTCTTTACTCTTAAATGGATTTACTTTTGTTGACCCGGACAGGATTCGAACCTGTATCCTGCTTTCCTTGTTTTATGTTGCAACACGACTTTTCCGTTAAGCTACCGGGTCAAATGTTTTTAGTCAATATATGACTATAAATTTATTATAGTCAAAATATGTCTATATGTCAATAGTCAATTTTTGACTATTATAATATAGCTGAGGTGATAAAATGTTTGCCGAAAGAATGAAAGAATTAAGAGAATTTACTGAACCGAGATTAAAACAAGAAGATTTAGGTAAATTACTAAATATGTCACAAAGAAAAATTAGTAGATTAGAAACAGGAGCAGTAAATCCTACACCTGAAGAAATAGTAAAAATCTGCAAATTCTATAAAGTATCTGCAGATTATATATTAGGATTAACAAACGACATAAATAAATAAAGGAGAAAACATAATGCCACAAGAAATTAAAAATGTATTTTTAGAAATATTACTTTTAATAATCGAAATAATTATTTTTATATTAATATACAAATTAAATCTTAAGAAAAACGGATTAGAAAATTACAAACCCCGCTATCAAGAGCTTATTCAGATACCCGTTAAAAAAGGCGTAAAAAATGAACTTCGTACATATGCGAAGCTCAAAGGATATAAAAATGAAATTGAATATGTTACAAAACTGATAGCTGATGAAATCGAACAAGACAGAAACAAATTACAATAATTATAAAAGCCCGGAGCAATTCGCCCCGGGCTTCCCTTTTTAATCATGCTAAAGCATGTATCGACATAAGGTCGATAGGCGCAATCACAACGACATAAGGTCGTTAATATAGTGATACTTGCGCAAGGGTGCTACGCACGATTAAAAAAACAGTTGGCATGTTTTTTTCTTTATTTACTATTTGTAAATTTCTTGAGAATTTAAAAACTTTATGCTAAAATAATAAAAAATTATGAAAGGATAGAATTTTGTTTACTTTCCTTATGAAGCGTTTAACTTAATATTTTGCGAAATTAGGGGGAATCCTTAAAACAATTTTCCTTTCAGTTTATTTCAATTTGGGTAAATTTTAATAATATAGATGTTATATGGTAATTTCGTAATAATAAAGTTTTATTTCGAAATTAGTTTTGTTATTCTTCAGTAATTGCATCGAATGCCGAACGGATGTTTCGTACAGGTACAATATCCATACTTATTTTTATATCTTTTGACAAAGATTTGTAATTATGAAACGGAATAATACATTTTGTGAAGCCGAGGCGTTGAGCCTCGGTAATTCTTTGCTCACAATTATTTACGGCTCTGATTTCTCCTGCAAGTCCGATTTCACCAAATGCAAGCGTGTCTTCGTTTACAGGTTTGTCCTTTAATGATGAAATCAACGCCATAGCAACGCTTAAATCAGCCGCAGGTTCATAAAGCTTTAATCCGCCGATTACATTCAAATACGCATCCATTCCGTTGAATAAATATCCTGCACGCTTTTCAAGAACTGCAATGATCATACTCATTCGGTTGTAATCAAAGCCCGTGCTCATTCTTCTCGGTGTGCCGAAGCCTGATGAAGTAACAAGCCCTTGAACTTCAGCAAGAATCGGTCGTGAGCCTTCCATGGTGCATGCAACACATGTTCCGCTTGTATTCTTCGGTCTGCCCGAAAGCATCATAAGTGAAGGATTTTCAACCTCATTCATTCCGCCTTGTGTCATTTCAAACACACCGATTTCATTTGTTGAACCAAATCGGTTTTTTGCACTGCGTAAAATTCTGTATGAATAATTGCGTTCGCCCTCAAAATATAATACAGTATCAACAATGTGTTCAAGCACTTTTGGACCTGCAATTGCACCGTCTTTGTTAACATGGCCAACGACAAAAATCGGGATTCCGAGCGATTTGGCAAGGTGCATAAAAATATTTGTACATTCTCTTACTTGTGTAATACTGCCTGCAGATGATGAAATATCATCAATCATCATAGTTTGAATTGAGTCGATTATAACCATATCCGGCTTTTCAACCTTTATTGTTTCAACTATAATTGAAACATCGGTTTCAGCAAGAATAAATAAATTATCGGTGTCAACACTGAGCCTGTTGGCACGAAGCTTGATTTGCCGAGCAGATTCTTCACCGCTAATGTATAATATTTTGTGTTTTTGTCCTAAACTTTGACATATTTGAAGCAAAATAGTTGACTTGCCGATACCCGGATCACCTGAAAGTAAAACTAAACTTCCTTCTACAATTCCGCCGCCGAGCACTCGATCAAATTCTTTTATGCCTGTTGAAAGTCGTTTTTCAATGTCGCTATCGATTTCGTTAAGCCTTTGAACAGGTTTTATTGTCGCTTTTGATCTTGTAACGCCTTTTGCGGATACAACCGGAGTTTGCTCCTCCATTGTGTTCCATTCGCCGCAGCCCGGGCATTTACCAAACCATTTTACACTTTCGTAGCCACATTCACTGCACACATATACGGATTTTACTTTTGCCATTATACATCCTCACAAATTCCTGCAAGAATAGAATATGCCATATCTTTTTGATATTCTTTATCCTGCAATTTGTTGTTTTCATTTTTATTGCTGACAAAGCCGCATTCTACCATTACAGACGGTTTTTGAGCTTTGTATAATATGTAATAACTGTTATCTGATACTTTATTTTCTCTTTTGTTTTCCGGCTGAATATTTTTCTTTACGCTTCGTAAAATTTTGTCTGCAAGTGTCGGACTGATTTCATCATTCGGAGAAAACCAAACCTGAGTCCCCCACTCTGCCTCGTTTTCAAAATGATTTTGATGAATAGAAATTAAAATACTGTCAGGTACGGAATTTATAAAGTCCATACGATTGTAAAGGTCGGATTTTGTTCTTTTCTCCCCTGCCTTGTACACTTCATAATCACCGTCACGGGTTAAAACGGTGTTTATTCCCGAAACCATAAGATAATCATACAAATCAAGTGATATTGAGAGATTAATATTTTTTTCGAGTGAACCGTCAATTCCGACGGTACCGACATCAATTCCTCCGTGACCCGGGTCAATGATTACAGTCTTTTTTGTTTTAACATTATTTATGCCGACTGTTTTTACCATAACATCATCAATTTTATAACTTATATTTATGCAAACAGCTATAAGTAAAAATCCGGAAAATAATATCATTAATGCTTTTTTCATTATATCACCATTTTGGATAAAAGTATAGACATTAATAATATGATTAAATTATACAATATATTTATCAATCTTTCAATAAATCGGTTGATTTATTTATTTAGAAGGGATATAATTTGTACTATAAGGTAAAGGAGTGATATTATGAAGATTGTTAATTTAGACGGTTATACAACAAATCCGGGTGACCAATCATGGGAAAACTTTAAGAAGTACGGCGATTTTACCGTATATGAAAGAACTGCACCGGAAGAAGTGCTTGAGCGTGCAAAAGATGCAGACGCTCTTATCATAAATAAAACTATAATCACAGCAGAAATGCTTGAACAAATTCCAAACTTAAAATATATTGGCTTGCAGTCAACAGGATATAATGTTGTGGATTGTGATGCGGCAAAGAAAAAAGGCATTGTTGTTTCAAATATTCCTGCGTATTCAACAGCAGCGGTTGCACAGCTTGTTTTTGCACTTATTTTGCAAATTACAAACAAGGTTTCACTTCACAGCGATGCTGTTCATAACGGTGAGTGGACTTCTTGCCCTGACTTTTGCTTCTGGAAAGCACCGTTAACAGAACTTGACGGAAAGACAATCGGTATAGTTGGATTCGGTTCAATCGGACAAAGAGTTGCAGAAATTTCAAGAGCATTCGGTATGAATGTTTTGGTGTTTACTCCTCATCCAAAGCCTGATGAATTTAAAAATGTTACATTTGTTGATTTTGACAAGCTTTGTAAGGAAAGTGATATAATTACCTGCCATTGTCCTCTCACACCGCAAACAGAAAATTTGATTGATAAGAATGCTATTTCAAAAATGAAAAAAAGTGCTATCATAATTAATACATCAAGAGGTCCTGTTGTAAATGACCGAGATCTTGCCGATGCACTTAATAACGGTGATATTCAGGCGGCAGGAGTTGATGTTTTGAGAGTTGAACCGCCAACAGCCGATAACCCACTTCTTACGGCAAAGAATTGTATAATCACTCCGCATATTGCTTGGGCAGCTTATGAAACAAGAAAACGCCTTTTGGGCATACTTGAGGATAATCTCAAAGCGTTTATTGACGGCAATCCGAAAAATGTAGTTAACAAGTAAAATTTGTAAAGGCACTTTCAAATGCGAAAGTGCCTTTTGTTTTACGACAGTCCGAACAGTTTAAATGCCATATTCGCAGGGCATAAAAAAGCACAATAGATAAACTACTGTGCTAAATTTCTTCTTTGCTACTTTTGGACAATAAAAAAAGCACTCATTTCGAGTGCTAACTATTTAATTATTTCTTTTCATTTCAATAGCCATAAGAGTTATTTCTTCGCTTGTGACTTGAGGATTTTGTTTTATATAGTCTACCATTGTTTTCCTTAAATTTTCTTTTTTTAGTTGCGTAAAAATACAAGTGACAAACTCATCGTCGTCAAATACGCTTCGTAGAAGTTTTTTTAATTCTATATTAATATCGCTCATTATATTTTTTCCTTATCAATAACTCTAAAATCGCCATTTAAATTTTCAAAAGTATATATATAATCTCCAATACATTTACTAAATACTTTTTTAGAAAGTTGCTCTTTACTTGCGTTTGTTACAACTTCGTGCATAACCTTACCGTATTCATCCTTTGGCAATTTAACGGTTTTGTATTCGCTTGATTTTTTAGCGAACAGTTGTACATTTAGTTTTAACGGCTTGCTGTTATTATCAATATTAACATTTTCGGTTGACGGTGTAAAGCCTTTTCGATTATTCTTTACTATCTGTTCAGATACAAGCTCTCTTGAATAGTCACGCTTTAAGTTATTAGCTTTGCACCAACTATTTATCTCGTTACTTTTTGCTTGTATCTTATTTTCAAGCATATCGCTTGTTTTCGTGTCGTTATTTGATATTCATTTTGCATACAAAACAAAAAAAGCAGTGCTCAAATGAACACTGCCTTGGTGCTGGTGACCGGACTTGAACCGGTACGGTATTGCTACCGAGGGATTTTAAGTCCCTTGCGTCTGCCGATTTCGCCACACCAGCACAACACATATATATTAATTGATTTTTAATATAATGTCAAGATTTAATTTTATTTTTTAGCTTATTAACTATTTCGAGCATTTTAAATTTTGGGATATATTTTTTTGATGTTATCATTTTCTTTTCTTCTTTTGTGAGCACTTTGTCAAAATCGTCTGTGCATGCAGAAATGCAGACGGCTGGATACATTACACACCACCAGTTGTGGCCTTTACCCTCCCCTATTACAATTTTTATTGTATTGTAATATCCCGACGGCAATGTAAAATCTTTATATTCCCTTATATCAAAAAATTCTTTGTCAACATATACTTTTACCGAATATTTGCTGTTGCAGTTTTTTAATGTGTTTTCTGCTGATTTTTGAAAA
Organism: uncultured Eubacterium sp.; assembly: GCA_900539325.1. Taxonomy (GTDB): domain Bacteria; phylum Bacillota; class Clostridia; order Oscillospirales; family Acutalibacteraceae; genus Eubacterium_R. The sequence goes on along the minus strand of UQCC01000010.1, from coordinate 10,240 downwards.
ATATTTATGTTTTTGTTTGCTGTTTCAATCGATTCATCAAGTGTGTTGCAATCTTTAAAAATATATGCCGTTTCTTTTAAAATGTTGTCTTTAACCTTCATTTTTAAGTTTTGGTCTACTTTGCTGTCGCTGTTTGCCAATATGTGCAATCTTAATACCTTTTGGCTGATGTCGTTTGACAATGTGTTAATTGGTGACATAATGCTGAACAAAATCAATGCAATTAAGAATAAAGGTACAAATAAATATATTTTTTTTGACATAAAAAAGCCTGCCTTTCAAACAAATGATTGGCAGGTTTTGATATTTTTATTCGCTTTCAATTTTGCAACCCTTGCTTACAGGTGTGCAAATGTGAATGTCTTTAGCATAGTTTTTTAACTCTTCGGCTGATTTTTCGGCATCTTCTTTGTTTAAAAATATGCCGAAAACAGTAGGTCCTGAGCCACTCATACATGTTCCGAGTGCTCCGTTTGAACGCATAATTTCTTTTATATAAACCCGTTCGGGTACTTCGATGAATTGTTCAAAAACATTTTCCATTTTTGCACAGATTTGCTCTAAATCTCTTGATTGCATAGCATAAAGCATACCGAGTTTGTCCGGAGTATGTACCTTTCCGTTTTCGTCAAAAGCCTTGAAAGCGTTGCCGGTATTAACTCCTGTTTGAGGCTTAGCAAGTAGGATAAAGCACTTGCGGAGTGGTTTTACAGGATTGAGCACTTCACCGATGCCCTGTGCAAGAAGAGTACCGCCGCAAATACAAAACGGAACATCGGCACCGATTTTTACACCTATTTGGCACAATTCTTTGTTGTTTAAATTTGTTTTGTATATTTGATTAAGTGCCACGATAACTGCGGCACCGTCGGCACTTCCGCCGGCAAGTCCGGCAGCGTGCGGAATTCGTTTCTTTATATCAATATGGATTCCTGTATCTTTGATATTGTTCGTTTTGAAAAATGCGACTGCCGCTTTGTATGCAATGTTTTTTTCATTAAGAGGAATGCCCTCTTCGTCACAGGAAAGAGTTATCTTGTCGCATTTTGTTTTTTCAACGGTTACGGTGTCGTAAAGACCGACCGACTGCATAATCATAAACAAATCGTGATAACCGTCTTTTCTTTGTGCAACGATATCAAGCATTAGATTTATTTTTGCGTATGCTTTTACTTTAACTTTCATTTTTTAATTCCTTAACAAATTCGCCTATTCTTGTAATGGCTTCTTTTATATTGTCGATAGAATAGCAATAAGAAGCCCTGATATATCCCTCACCACTGTCGCCAAATGCGTTGCCCGGTATAACCGCAACATGCTTTTCTTTGATAAGTCTTTCGCAAAATTCATCACTTGAAAGACCTGTTGATTTTATGCAAGGGAAAACATAAAACGCTCCCTTTGGTTCAAAGCATTCAAGTCCGATTTTTCTGAATGCGTCAACCGTAAATCTGCGACGCATATCGTAGTCCATAACCATTTTTTTGATGTCGTTGTCACCGTTTCTTAATGCATCTATTGCGGCATATTGTGAGTTCGTAGGTGCTGACATAATGGCAAACTGATGAAGTTTTGTCATTTGTTTAATAACTGGTGCAGGACCAAGAGCATAGCCAAGTCGCCAACCCGTCATAGAGTATGTTTTTGAGAAGCCGTTGATAACGATTGTGCGTTCTTTCATACCGTCGATTGAAGCTATTGAGATGTGTCCCTCCGGAGTGTAGGTCAGTTCGCTGTATATTTCATCGGAAATAACAAAAAGATTGTGCTTTATAATTACTTTACAAATTGCTTTTAACTCTTTTTCATTCATTATTGCACCTGTCGGATTGTTTGGAAAAGGAAGCACAATAGCCTTTGTTTTTGGTGTAACATTGTTTTCAATATCTTCAGGTGTAAGCTTAAATTCGTTTTCGAGTTTTGTTGCAATAGGAATAGCTTTGCCCCCTGAAACTTCAATGATAGGCTTGTAGCAAACGAATGACGGTTCAACAACAAGTACTTCATCACCGTTGCCGATTAGAGTACGGATAGTCATATCAATGCCCTCACTGCCGCCGACAGTTACAAGTACTTCTGTCTTAGGGTCATATTGAACAAGATATTTTCGTGTATAATATCTTGAAATCTCGTTTCTGAGTTCAATAAGACCTGCATTTGCTGTATATCTTGTTGCCCCTCGTTCAAGATAGTCTATTCCCTGTTGCCTGATATGCCACGGAGTTAAAAAATCCGGTTCACCGACACCGAGAGAAATTACATTGTCCATTTCTTCGGCAATAGAAAAGAATTTTCTGATACCCGATGGCTTAATATTGGTTAAATTGGGGTTTAAAAATTCATTATAGTCAATCACAGCGAGATTGTCCCCCTGTCATCCTTTGTCGGCTCTGCAAAGCTGATGCCCTGCTCTTTATACTTTTTGAGAATGAAGTTTGTAGTTGTTGAAACAACATCTTCAAGCGGAGAAAGTCGCTTTACAACAAACATTGCAACTTCTTCAAATGATTTGTTTTGAACTATACAGCAGAGGTCGTATCCGCCGCTCATAAGGTAAATGCTTTCAACCTCTTCGAGGTTTGCAATTCGCTGTGCAACCTCATCGAAGCCGTGACCGAACTTTGGCTGTACTTTAATTTCAATAAGTGCCGTGCAGGATTTTGCGTTTACCTTGTCTTTGTCGATTATAGCGCGATAACCTTTGATTACACCGCTTTCTTCATATAATCTGATTTGTTTTTTTACTTCTTCCTCGCTTACGCCGAGCATAACAGCAAGTTCGGCATTTGTAAGTCTTGGATTTGTTTCAAGCAAATATAATAATCTGTCCATATTTTCTCCTTATTCTATAGTAATGAGCTTTGGTTGCCTTTTTTCAAAAATCGTAAATGAGTCAAAGCCACATTCTTTTAATATGTCATAGCCTTTATCAATATTGTTGCACACTTTGTCAAAATAATGTGAATCTGAACCGACTGTTACATATTTGCCGCCCATATCGTGAAATTTTTTAATATATTTCTTGTTAGGCAGTGTGTCGTTCATATCCATTGAAAGCCCGGAAACATTAAGTTCAACAGCCTTGTTGTTTGATATAATGATGCTGAAAATTTCTTCAATAATGTCATCAAACTTTGACATATCAACATTGATTTTTTCTCTTGCAATAATATATCTCAATGGATATGTAAGATGAGCCAAACTATCGGTTCGGTTCCATTTTACCAAATCAAGCAAAGCGTTAAAATAATTTTGCAGCAGGTTATAAATGTCGTACTGTTTATAGTCTAAAAAGTAGAAATCTTCCATATCTTTTAGATTGTGGACGGAGCCAAGTACAAAATCAAAATCATATTTTGACAGAAATTCTTCTGAAAGCTCTTTTTCAAAAAGAGCCTGACCAAGCTCGACGCCGTTGCATACCTTGATTTGAGGAAACGCTTTTTTTGCTTCAAGAACTTCTGCAAACTGCTTGTCCTCAAAAGCCCAGCAACCGTCTTTTGTTCCGTCAATATCGCAGTGGTCTGTAATCGCTATACCGATACCGCCGTTTTTAATAATTCCCTCGCACAATTGTTTACAGGAATGATGCCCGTCAAATGAGTTTATTGAATGAGTATGTGTGTCAAATATGTTCTTGTATTTCATAATCTTCACCCGGCTCAATATTATAGCATAATATTTCTTAAATTAAAATACTAAAATTTAAATTTTTATTTGACAATCCTTGTTGTAGAATCTATAATATTATTTAATTATAATATAGAGGTATTAAAATATGAAAAAAAGATTTATATCAATAATTATGGGGGTAGTTATATTTACAACCTCTTTTCTTCCTTTTTCTGCAATGACAGCTTTTGCTTTAGACTCAATTCAAATACTTGATTCGTCATCAAATGTTGTTCAGGATATTTCTGTTGAGACAAATGATATTACTCTACCGTTAAAGCATGCACTGCAATATTGTGCGGAAAATGCTAATGCTTCAAATGTTTTGACAATTAAAATGCCTGCCGGTGAGTATAAAATAACAAAAACCAATACAGCGACAAGCAATACCGTTTTAGACCTTACAAACGGAACAAAAATATTCAACGATTGTCCGAGCAGAGGAAATGTAATTAATTCGCCAAGCGGATATTACGGATATGACGGACTTACAAATTTTACTGTCCGTGGCGGTGAGCTTTCATATACAGATGAAAATGCAAACGAATCAACTCTTTCAAGAATAGCTCATGCAAACGGTGTTAGATTTGAAAATGTAAAGTTTACAGAAGGTTTTATGTCGCACTTCGTTGAAGTTGCCGCTTCAAAAAATGTTGTGTTTGACGGATGCGTATTTGACGGATTTATCGGAGATTTGTCAACTTCAAGTTGTGAGGCAATTCAAATTGATATTCTTGAAGAGGAAGAACACTTTTCGGGATTTCCGTATTATGACGGAACGATGAATAACGGTGTTACGGTTCAAAATTGTACATTTAATAATTTAGTCAGCGGTGTAGGAACGAAATCGCTTTTTCACGGATATTATCAAAATAATATTGTAATAAAGAACAATACATTTACAAATTTAACAGGTTGTGCAATCTTCTGCACCGCATATGTAAATACGGAAATCAGCGAAAACACAATTTCAAATTGCGGTGAAGGCATCAATTACTTTATGATGCGTCAGGATTCTCGTTTGAGCTCTGTTAGTGAAAGTGACAGACTCGGTTCAATTAATAAAGATTGCATAACAAAAATCCATAATAATAATATCAGTGTAAATTCAACAGACGATGTTTCAACCGCTTCTGCGATTTATATTTTCGGAAATAATGTTACATCGGCAAAGCAAAAAAAATATGATTCCTTTGCCAAGGTTGGCAATTACGCAGTTAATAGAATTTCTGTTTACAATAACACAATTAATACAACCGGTCATGGCATAAGAATGTATGATACGGTTAATTCTAAAATTCATAATAATACTGTTTCAAGTTCACGAAATACAGGCGGATACGGAATTTATGCAGCAAACAGTTCAAATTCCAATGCAATTTATTCAAATAAAGTTTCTCAATTTTCAAACGGTATTTTAATTGCTTCTTCAAGTAAAAACAATTCTGTTACATATAACAATGTCAGCGGTGCCGGAAGCAGCGGAATCGTTGTTAACAGTGGATGTAACAGTAACCTTATCAAATCCAATGTTATTTCAAATTCCGGTAAGAACGGTATTTTAATCGGTAAATCGATAGGCACAAATATTCAATATAATAATATTGCCTCTTCAGGAGCCGACGCTATTCATATAAATTCAAAGGCAAATGTTAATTCTGTGAGCGGAAATTTGTTTAACGGACACGGTAAATATGCCATTTATTTTGAAAAAGATGCAGCAGGCAGTGTTTATACAAATAATTATAAAAACTCGTCTTCAAGATTTGGATACAGTAAAGGTGCGAAAAAAGATTATAAATTTGCAAATTATGCTGTGCCAAAACTTAATCCGATAAGTAAAAAAGGTGCAACCGTTACTGTATCATGGAAAAAGGTTGGCGGTGCTTCGGTTTATTATGTATACAGAGCTACAAGTAAAAAAGGTGCATACACTTACATAGGAAGTACAAAGAAAACATCCTTTAAAAATACCAAGCTTAAAAAAGGAAAATCATATTATTATAAGGTCTCTGCCGTGAAGTTGTCTAACGGAGTTAAATCCCGTTCTAACCTTTCTTCATACAGAGGTAAAAAAATATAATTATTTATTTGGAGGATATATTTATGAGATGTGTAATTACGGTAGTTGGTAAGGATATGGTTGGTATTCTTGCTTCAGTTTCGGGAATTTGCAAGGAATGTAATGTAAATGTTACAGAGGTTTCACAATCAATATTACAAGATATGTTTTGTATGATGATGATGGTTGATACTTCAAAATCCAATGTTGACTTCCCTGCTTTTGAAGAAAAACTTTCAAAATACGGAGAAGAAAACGGATTATCAATTCATGCGATGCATGAGGATATTTTTAATTCAATGCACAGAATATAATCGGAGGACATTGCTTTGATTAATACATACGATATACTTGAAACTATAAGAATGATTCAGGATGAATGTCTTGATATCAGAACAACAACAATGGGCATTTCCCTTTTGGATTGTGGCGACAGTAATATAGATAAATCATGCCAAAAGGTTTATGACAAAATTTGCAGAAAAGCCGAGAATCTTGTTAAGACAGGCGAAGATATAGAAAAGGAATACGGTATTCCGATTATCAATAAGAGAGTCAGCGTAACTCCTATTTCAATTCTTGCCGGCATAAGCGGCGGTGATCCTGTAAAATATGCTCTTTCGCTTGAAAAGGCCGCAAGAACGATTGGCGTTAATTTTATAGGCGGTTATTCTGCTTTGGTGCAAAAAGGATTTGCAGCCGGCGACAGAGAACTTATTGAATCTATTCCGCAGGCACTCGCTCAGACAGAGCATTTGTGTTCTTCTGTTAATATCGGTTCTACAAAAGCCGGTATAAATATGGATGCTGTTCGTATTATGGGTCAAAAGGTTAAAGAAGCGGCAGAACTTACAAAGGATAATGATTGCATCGGTGCGGGAAAACTTGTTGTATTCTGTAATGCTCCTGAGGATAATCCGTTTATGGCAGGTGCTTTTCACGGTGTTTCGGAACCGGATTGCGTTATTAATGTCGGTGTTTCGGGTCCAGGCGTTGTAAGAGCAGCTGTTGCAAAGCATCCTGATTATTCAATTAATGAAATTGCTGAACTTATTAAGAAAACAGCATTTAAGGTTACAAGAATGGGTCAACTTGTCGGTACTCTTGCAAGTAAACGATTGGGCGTTCCTTTCGGTATTGTTGACCTTTCACTTGCTCCTACACCTGCTGTTGGTGATTCGGTTGCTCACATTTTGGAGGAAATCGGTCTTGAGCAGTGCGGTGCGGCAGGAACTACTGCCTGCCTTGCTATGCTCAATGACGCTGTTAAAAAAGGCGGTGTTATGGCTTCATCAAGCGTCGGAGGTCTTTCAGGTGCATTTATTCCTGTTTCAGAAGACGCCGGAATGATTGCTGCTGCTAAATCAGGCGCACTTTGTATTGAAAAACTTGAGGCTATGACAGCAGTATGCTCTGTTGGTCTTGATATGATTGTTATCCCCGGAGATACTACTCCTGAGGTCATCAGCGGTATTATTGCGGATGAGGCAGCTATAGGTATGGTAAACGGAAAAACAACCGCTGTAAGGGTTATTCCTGCAGTTGGCAAGAAAGACGGAGATGTCCTTGAATTTGGCGGATTGCTTGGTTCAGGTCCTGTTATGAAGGTTAACACCAACTCCCCTGCAAAGTTCATTTCTCGTGGAGGTAAAATACCTGCTCCGTTGCATTCTCTTAAAAATTAATTATAAAATTTTAAGGCGGTCAAATGATCGCCTTTTTTATATATAAAAAAACCGTTGAATAAATCAACGGTTTTAGATATGTATTATTTACTTTGTAATAAGTGAAGTTCCGTGGAATGTTACAGGAGTATATTCACCATTCTCTACAACATATACAGCTGAAAGATTGATTGCAACTGCGTATGTTTTTCCACTTGCCTTGAATTCATAACAATCTGCATTGTTAACTGTTACAATGTTTGATGTATAGTTAATAGCAGCAGATGAAGGATCACTTGAGTAAGAAAGTGTTCTCCAATTATCATGAAGGACCTGCTTCAAAAGAGCCTTAGCTTCGGATACGCTGTAGTTTTTAGTTGTTGTAATTTCGTGCTCATTTACATATCTTTCATATTCCTGAGCTGTTGAAGTTGAATCCTCAGGATTTTCTTCAGCATCTTTTATAGGTGCAACATAACTAAACCACATAACCAAGAAATAAATTACCAACCAAATTAAGAGAATTAAAATGATAAGTTTAAATATTTTTTTGCCTTTGCTTTGTTGTACACCTGCAAATGCTTCCTCTTGTGTAGGAATAGGAGCCGGTGTAAACGGTTTACCTTTTTTGTTAGCTTTCTTTTCAGCCTTTGCATTTTTCTTGTCTATATTTTTTACAAGTTTTGCGTATTGGCTAGCCTGCTTTTTTTCAGCCTTAGCAGCTTTTTTTGCGGCTTTAGCTTCTTTCTTTGCGATTTTTGATTCTTTACTCAAAGCAGTCCCCTCCTTATAAGTATGAATGTAGTATACCATTATTTATTTTAAAATTCAATAACTATTTTTAATTTTATAGTTATTTTTTATGAATAAATTGTAAACATTAGTAATATTTATACCGTAATTATACTTTATCTTGTAGAATTGTTAACAGAATGTGATTGAATTAGTTTTGACTTTGCGTTAAAATATAATATGTAAATTATGTCTGGAAGGAATTTATTATGAATAAATTTGTTGAATCGTTGTCGAATTTTGTAAGTGATTCAGATAAAATTATTGATTTGTCAATAGGAATAGCAGTATTTTTATTACTGTTTATATTCAAAAATAAAATTTCAAATGCCCTTATAAACATATTCGGCAGGCTGTTTTTTAAAAATGACAGGGATAAAACCGATTCTTTAGTTAATTCTCTTCAAAAGCCGCTTGCGTATTTAATCGGTACAATCGGCTTGTACATTGCCTTTGCAATAAATTATAACAAGCCCGGTGTTACAAAGATATTTAAAATCTTGATTATACTAATTATATGTTGGGGCATAATTAATTATTTGTCGGATAATTTGTTCCTTGACTTACACTTTGGTAAAAATTCCAATGATACTATGAATACAACTGCACTCAGGTTTTTGGCAAATATAATTAAAATTGTTGTAATTGCTTTCGGTGTTGTGATGGTTATAAGCGAATTGGGATACAATGTAAACGGACTTCTTACCGGTTTGGGTGTCGGAGGCTTGGCTGTTTCTTTGGCGGCTCAGGACGCCGTAGGAAACCTTATAAGCGGTTTTATTATAATTTTTGACAAACCGTTCAAAGTCGGCGATTTAATCGAATCTGCGACCGTTAAAGGCTTTGTTGAAGAGGTTACAATGAGAAGCACAAAGATTCGTACTCTTGACGACAGCGTTATAACTGTTCCGAATTCTACTTTGACTAAGGAAGCCGTTACAAACATTTCAATGATGGACAAAAGACGAATTAAGATGACATTCGGTCTTGTCTACTCAACTTCAAACGAAACGATAGAAAAAATCAGAAACGAAATACAAAAATACATTGTTGACAACAAAGATATTCTTCCGGAGCCTTGCAGAATACATTTCAGAGAATTCGGCGACAGCTCACTTGATTTTGAAGTTGTGTGTTACACTGAAACATCGGATATGGATGAATATTTGCAAATTGAAAATGACCTAAATCTTGCAATTAAGCAAATCGTAGAAGAGAATGATACCGATTTTGCATACCCTACTCAAACCTTATATGTACAAAAATAAAAGAGGGGCTATCCCCTCTTTTTATTTTACCCATTTGATAATATCCGTGAGTTCTTTTCTTTTCGGCATTTGAGGTTCGATATTCGGATAGCCTACAGCAATAACAGAAACGACGGTTTCTTCATTTGGGATATCCAACGCTGTCTTTAATGCTTCACCGTCTCTGATGCCCATTATAAGCGTTCCTAAGCCCATTTCGGTTGCTTTAAGAAGTAAATTTTCGTTTGCAAGACCTAAATCATAGTAACCCCAACCGTTTTCGCATTCGTTTTGAGGCTCTCCGTCAGGTTTAAAGCCTGATCGGTTATGTACGAAGGTTGTAACGATTAATGAAGCATTTTCGGAATTGCTTTGGTTAAATTCCGGCAAGCAATTTTTGATTTTAGTTATAGCATCCGTATCAACCGCACAATAATATCTTGCTGTTTGTGAGTTCTTCCAAGACGGTGCGTATGCAGCCGCTTTGATTAATTCTTCGATTTGCTCTTTTGATACAGATTTACCCGTACAATATTTTCTGATACTTCTTCTTGATTTGATTACATCGTTAAAATCCATAAATTACCTGACCTTTCAAAAATTAAAAACCCGAATCTTAAGACTCGGGTTTTGTGGAGGCACCACCCAGACTTGAACTGGGGATAAAGGTGTTGCAGACCTCTGCCTTACCTCTTGGCTATGGTGCCATAAAATTAATAGAAAACACAATTGAGTGTTTTCTATTATGTGGAGCGGATTACGAGACTCGAACTCGCTACCTTCACCTTGGCAAGGTGACGCTC
>UQCC01000009.1 GCA_900539325.1 uncultured Eubacterium sp. | reverse complement strand
GTTCGGTCGGTGCTTCTGCATTAAAATGCAGAGGTCTCCACAGGAGACCCGCACCCTTTACACAAGGGAGGCATTAAGCGGTTAATTATTTATTGGCGTGGTTCAGGGGCTTTATCGACAGTCTGATATGTTTTAATTCCCGTTTGACGAACTGTGTCGAACGGGTTTTTCTTATTAATGTATATAATTTATATATTATAATATATAGAGCGAAAAGTCGGGCACAAAATAGGATGAAAAAAACGAAAAAGTTTGTGAAATAATTATCAATAAAATATTTTGCGAAATTCTATATATAGACATAAAAAATATAATTTTTGCAAAACTACACTATATGTTGAGTTTACCAAATTTTACCAATGCAAAATTGTTACAAAATCGTAAGCCTTTGTAAGAAGTTCGTCACCTTTCCCAAATATTCGATTTAGTATGATAAAGCGTAAAAGTTTAGAACCACAAGATATGGACATTTTAAAAGTTACAATAATATTACGATTGTAACCATTTGTTGATGTTGCACAAAAATGAATATAGTTTCAACTTGACTTGTTGGTAAAAACCGCTATAATAGCAAGCGTTCGTGACAAAATGATATTAGGCAGTTCGGAAATATAATCCACAAATGCCAAATTCACTTGTTAAGAAAGTAAGGAGATTAAGATGACTAACCAATCATTTGCAGGTAAGCGTTCTTTCAGAACAATCCTGACAATAGTAATTGCGCTTGTGCTTCTTGTCACAATGTTTGCCGGTACGGCTTTTGCCAAAACATCGGATGAATACACTGTTAACATTGTTGACGGCTCAGGAAGTGTTGCCGTTACTACAAACGAGACGGAACCTATCGAGATTCTCAAATCCGCAGGTATTATTTTATCGGCAGGCGATAAGCTTGACATAACCGATTTTAAAGAATCGGAGGGCGGCAGTATAACGGTAAACAGACTTAACACCATTTATGTTGAGTTTGACGGAAACATTACCGCATATCAGGTTTATTCGCACACAGTAGGCGACGCATTTGCAAGCCTTGGCATCAGCGTAAACAACAACGATCAAATCAATTACAGCCTTAATACAGAGATTACTGACGGTATGGTGATTAAAATTACATCTGCTCAGTATGTAACACTTAAGGTTGACGGAAACGAAACAAAGTACGCTTTAACAAGCGGAACCGTTGCAGACCTTCTTAAAACCGCAGGCGTAACCCTCGGTAAGGATGACTACACAGAACCTTCTGTTGACACAGAACTTAAAAAGGACCTTGTAGTTAAGGTTAAAAGAGTTGAATACAAAACAGAGGAAAAGACAGAAACCGTTAAGTATTCAACAGTTGAAACAAAGGATAACACTCTTGAAAAGGGCGAAACAAAGGTGCTCACAAAGGGTGAAAACGGCAAGGCAGAAGTAACATATCAGGTTAAGTATGTTAACGGAAAGAAAAAGGACTCTGCCGAAGTATCACGAACCGTAATTAAACAGGCAACTCAAAAAGAAGTTGTTGTAGGAACAAAAAAAGTAAAAAAATCTAAAAAAGAAAATGAAGATTCAACAAGTGATGTTAAGCCAAATGGCGTAAAGTCTAAAAACGGCTACAAATTGGGTCAGGTAATAAAGGGCAGATACAGCCACTATTGTGCATGTGCAACATGCAACGGCAACTCAAGAGGAATTACATCGTCCGGTAAGAAAATCAAAAACGGTATGGATAATCCTTATTATGTTGCATGCAACTGGTTGCCACTCGGTACGGTTATCAATGTTGACGGTGTAAATTATACTGTAGTTGACCGTGGCGGCAGCGGATTGTCACGACAGGGCAGAATTGATATATTTACTCCGGGCGGTCATAGCGAATGTTACAGACTCGGCGTAGGCTCATGCTCTATTGAAATTGTGCGTCTTGGTTGGTAATTTAACGGCAATCGGGAATTTGCAAAAAAATTATCGGATGTTATGGTGAAAGTCCGGCCTTGCATGGTAAAAAATTGACATTTAAAAAATTTGCAAAAATATTAAGCAATTAAATGCTAATTTGAACTTGAATTCCGTATACCCTCGGTGTACGGAGTTTTTTTGTTTTTGGGTTGTTAATTTGCTGATTTTTTTGTTGAAAAATGTCGAATTATGTGCTAACATAATGCAATAAGTAAATCATAAGTTTTCACAAGGAGGCAAAGACAATGGATAAAAGAATTGTGAGAACAAGACGGGCAATTTTAGTATCTGTTTTGGAACAAACAAAGGATAAGGATTTAAACGAGGTTCGAGTTGTTAAGGTGTGCAATGACGCCGGTATCAATAAGAGCACATTTTATCTTCATTATAAAAGCATTGACGATTGCGTAAAGGCTATTTTAGAAAATTTGGTGCTTTCTGTTGCGAATTTTGCGGCAACGGTTAACTGTCAACAGGCTCATATCAATCCAAGCACGGTTGTAAATGATATTATTAATCAGGTTATAACAAATTATGATGTTATTGAAAAGTACAAAGACAGCAGGCTTGCGATTCCTGTAACCGAAAAGCTTCAAAAAACAGCAATAGAAACAATTTGTACAAACAACAATATTCAGCCGGGTACTGTTGACTATGCAAGAGTTTCGCTTGTTGTTTATGCGGTAACGGGTGTTGTGCTCAATGCCGATGTAAAGAATGATAAGGACATTCTTTTTACAGCTCTTTCGGATTTGATAAGAAAAAATTAAAGTTTATAATAATCATCTGTTTTGTCGGAAAAATAAAACAGGTGATTTTTTATGTTTTACACTTTTCGTGACGAGGCAGAAAATATAACGGTTGAGGAAGCAAAGGCTTGCGATTTTTCTCTTGGATATATAGGAATATCCGAGTATGATGAAGTCGGCAGGCTTTTTGATTTGCCGAAAAATCGAGCGGAAACTTTGGGGTATTGCAAATACGGCGAATGTGTTTGCGTGTGTCTTGACAAAATCAAAATATTTATTCGCCACAGTTTTGTTATAATTGTGTGCGACAATCCAAAGGAAAAACTCCCGATTTTTCAGAATGTTCTTTCAAAACTTGACAGCACAGATGTAGGCAGAGGAAAAATAGTTTATACATTTTGTGATGAATTGTTTATGGAGGAGGCGGGCATTCACGCTGAATTTCAAAAAACGCTTGCAAAACTTGAAAAGCAAATACTTGACGGTAAGCAGAGTGAAAATTTAAACCGTATTTTGTATTGTGAAAAGCAAAAGTGTATTTCTAAAAACAATTATTATTCAAAGGTGCAAAATATCATTGAAGAACTCAAAGATAACGATTTTGAACTTTTTGATGAAGCCGAACTCAAATATTTTGACAATCTGTCGGATAAGATTGCAAGGCTTCGTGACGATGTCAGGATGATTATAGACAGCACCGTACATCTTCGGGATGCTTATCAGTCGGCAATAGATTTGAAACTCAACAACACAATGAAGCTGTTTACCGTAGTTACGGTCATATTTGCACCGCTCGGATTTATTACCGGCTGGTTCGGTATGAATTTTAAAAATATGCCGCTTGTGTCCTCACCTTACGGCGTGGCGGTTGCAGGGATTGTTTCGGTAGCCGTAACAGTCGGAATGATTGTGTGGCTGAAGCTGAAAAGGTGATATTCGGCGTTTTCTCGGCATAAAATTTTACGGTGATTTTATGAAGAAAAAAGAGAAGCTTAACGATACGGTTGTGGGCTATTGTGAGTGTCCGCACATTCATCTTGTAGGCTCGTCGCAGTGCGTTGTTGACGGTTTGAAAGGGATTGTCGAATACAGCCGTGACAAAATAAAAATCAATCTCGGAAAGTATTGCCTTGAAGTTGTCGGCTCAAATCTTTGCATAAACGAATTTTCACCTGAGGGTGCGGTAATCGAGGGCGATATTTTATCCGTGGAGTATTGCAGTGATTAATCGGCTTGTTCATTGGCTGACGGGATATGTTGAGTTCTCTTTTTCGGGCGGTTTTGCAAGTGATTTTTTGGATGAATGTTATCGCTTGCACCTTAATATTTATGACATAAGGTATGAGGAGGTGCTTGTTGCCCGTTGCCCGATTGCGGCATATAAGCATTTGCATAAAATCGCTCACCGTCACGGTGGAAAAATCAAGATACACAAAAAATACGGTTTGCCGTTTTGTTTTTCAAAAATCCTTGTTCGTCCCGGTTTGGCGGTCGGTTGCGTGCTGTTTGTTGCACTCTTTTGCTTTTTGTCGGGATTTGTGTGGAATATTGAATATATCGGCAACAAAACTATTGAGGACAGCAGAATAGAAACATTTTTGGATAAGCAGGATTTTCGCATCGGCACTCATTGGAATGTTAAGGAAAAGCAGAAAATTGAGGATTTGATGCTTGCGTCGTTTGATGAAATTGCGTGGGTGCATATCAATCGTGTGGGCACAACCGCCCGTGTGGAAATTCAGGAGGCAACGCCAAAGCCCGATATTGAAAGCAAAACATATACAAACCTTACGGCAACAAAAGACGGCGTTATTGTGTTTGCTATGGTGCGTGACGGGTGGCAGCAGGCTTTTGTCGGCGACAGCGTTACAAAGGGCACGGTTCTTGTGTCGGGTGTTAATACACCCGAAAAGAAAAAAGAAAACTTTTTTGCCCATGCAAGCGGAGATTTTATTGCAAGGGTAAACGAAAAGTTCGCTTTAACCGTCAGCCGTGAGCAATGCAGAAAAGAATACACCGCCGAAAAGGAGTACAGGGCAATATCGTTTTTCGGCATGTATATTCCGCTTTATATCGGCAAAATTCCCAAAGAGAATGCCGAAATCGAACGGCATAATATTTATTTAACGATTAACAAAAAGCCTATTCCGATAGGTATGGTCAAAACCTATGTCAAGGCTTACAATATTTACACCGTTATGCTGTCGGATAAGGAATTGTTAAAGCTTACAGACAGTTTGATTGAGCAAAAGCTTAGTGCAAATTACGGCAAAAATAATGTTGTTTCAAAGGATATAAAGGTCGCTTTGAATTCAAATTCAGCGGTCGCAAGAGGCAGAGTTGAGGCTTTGGAGAATATAGGAGAAGAAGTACGCTTAATTTCAAAAAAGCCGAATCAAAATAAAAAAACCGCCGATTAGCGGTTGAATATGCTTTTGTGTTGTGCTAAAATTAAAGAGAATTAAAACAACGGAGGAATAGCGTATGCAAATGACATTTCGCTGGTTTGGTAAGGAGAAAGATACTGTTTCTCTTGAACAAATCAAGCAAATACCAAATGTAGTCGGCGTTGTGCCTGCACTTCACGATTTGCCTGCCGGCGAAGCGTGGACTATGGACAGGGTTCAGGCAATGTATGATGAAATCACTGCTGCCGGGCTTACTATGGAGTGCATAGAAAGTGTAAATGTGCACGAGGATATTAAAATCGGCCTGCCGACAAGAGAAAAGTATATCGAAAATTACAAGGAGTCTATTCGCAATCTTTCAAAGGTTGGCATAAAGGTAATCTGCTACAACTTTATGCCTGTTTTTGACTGGACGAGAACAGACCTTTATATGCCTTTGCCTGACGGCTCAACCTGCCTTTGCTATGACGGCAAGCAGGTAGAGGGCAAGTCACCAGAGGATATGTTCAAAGAGATTGACGACAACTCAAACGGTTATGCAATGCCGGGTTGGGAAACCGAGCGTATGGGCGAAATCAAAGAGCTTTTTGAAAAATACAAGGATGTCACTGCGGACGATTTGTGGGCAAACCTCAAATATTTTCTTGAAGCGATTATGCCTACTTGTGAGGAATGTGATGTCAAAATGGCAATACATCCGGATGACCCGCCGTGGAGCATTTTCGGCCTTCCGAGAATTATCACAGACAAGGCTGCTGTTGAAAAGCTGCTTGCAATGGTGCCGTCAAAGTACAACGGTTTAACTCTTTGCACAGGCTCACTCGGTGCAAGCCCGAATAATGATATGGTTGAAATTATCAAGGCGGCAGGCGACAGAATTTATTTTGCTCATCTTCGCAATGTTCAAATCAACAATCAATGGTTCAACGAAACCGCACACGAAAGCAATGCCGGTTCGCTTGATATGTACGAGATTGTAAAGGCTTTGCAGGAGGTCGGCTTTGACGGATACATCCGCCCTGACCACGGCAGAATGATTTGGGGCGAAGTTGCCCGTCCGGGTTACGGTCTTTATGACAGAGCACTCG
This sequence comes from uncultured Eubacterium sp., assembly GCA_900539325.1. Taxonomy (GTDB): domain Bacteria; phylum Bacillota; class Clostridia; order Oscillospirales; family Acutalibacteraceae; genus Eubacterium_R. The sequence goes on along the minus strand of UQCC01000009.1, from coordinate 94,471 downwards.
GTGCATGCTATCTCAACGGTCTTTGGGAAGCTGTGGAGAAGTCGAGAAAATAAACATCAATTCAAATACAGAGGACAATAAAATGACACATGAAAATTTAAAAGGCAGAGTTGCGGTTGTAACAGGCGGCGGCGGAGTTCTTTGCGGACAGTTTGCAAAGACTTTGGCAAAGCAGGGCTGCAAGGTTGCCATTCTTGATTTAAACGAAGAGGCAGCACAAAAGTGCGCCGATGAAATCACCGCAGACGGCGGCGTTGCCATTGCCGTAGGCTGCAATGTACTCAATCAGGAGTCAATGCAAGCCGCAAGAAAAACGATTAACGAAAAGCTCGGTACCTGTGATATTCTTCTCAACGGTGCCGGCGGCAACAATCCAAAGGGCACAACAACAAAGGACACTTTGGAGCAAATCGACCTTGTTCAAAAGGATGAAAATGTAAAAACTTTCTTTGACCTTGATGCAGACGGAATTTCGTTTGTATTCAATCTCAATTTCCTCGGCACTCTTATTCCTACTCAGGTTTTTGCAAGAGATATGGTGGCAAAAGAGCACGCTTGCATCGTTATGATAACTTCGATGAATGCGTTCAGACCTCTCACCCGTATTCCTGCATATTCTGCGGCTAAAGCTGCTGTAAAGAATTTCACCGAATGGATGGCTGTTCACTTTGCCCCTATGGGTATCAGAGTAAACGCAATCGCTCCGGGCTTCTTCTCAACAAAGCAAAACGCCGCTCTCCTTTGGAATGAGGACGGCACTCCTACCGCCCGTACAGGCAAAATTCTTGCCGCAACTCCTATGGACCGTTTCGGCGAGCCTGAAGAACTTGACGGAACACTCCTCTTCCTTTGCGATGAGGCGTACAGCGGATTTATCACAGGTGTAAATATACCCGTTGACGGCGGTTTCAACGCATATTCAGGCGTTTAAAAAACGGTCAAATTCGTATTTTTGCAACTCGGCGGTGTACAACGACACAGCTCTCGTTACAATAAATCCAAATTTTCCTCGTTTTTAAATCCGACGAACGGCAAATTCGGATTTTGCAACTCGGCGGTGTATCGAGAAGTCTTATATAAAATGAAAAATACTTGCTTTGGTATTTTAACTAAAGCAAGTATTTAATCTTTATTCGGCTGAAATAATTTGTAAAACGAAAAGGTTGGGAAATCCCAACCTTTTTGTTTTGCAATAATGTTTTATTTATAAAGAGCGCCGTATGTTTTGCAAGCTTCGTAATCTGCTGACTGAACATCATCTGTGCCGAATGCTGCCCAGCATTGCGGACGGAAAATTCTGTCGTCCGAAACATTGTGCATATTTACAGGAATGCGGAGCATTGAAGCAAGAGTGATGAGCTTGTCGCCGACATGACCGTAGATTGTTACGCCGTGGTTAGCGCCCCAATTTGCCATAACGCTGTAAACATCCTTGAATGCACCCTTGCCTGTGAGGGTCGGAGCAAACCAAGTTGTAGGCCAAGTCTTGTCTGTACGCTGATCGATAGTGTTGTGGATTTGGTCAGGGAGGTCAACTGTGTAACCCTCAGCAAGCTGAAGAACAGGACCGATACCGTCAACAATGTTGATACGGAGCATTGTTACAGGCATTTCTGCCTTGCAACGGAAGTGTGATGAAAATCCGCCGCCACGGAAGTATTCATAGTTTGCTCTGCACCAATCTGTTGCATCAATGCAAGCCTTGATGTCGGCTTCTGTCATCTTCCAGAACGGTTTCATACAGCATTCGCCGTTTTCGTTTTTTGAAGCACCGCAACCGTCAAGAGCAGTTGCACCCGAGTTGATGAGGTGAATAAAGCCGTCTTTTGCAACACCGTCAGGACGCATACCTGTTACACGCTCGCAAGCGTCAGGGCTCCAATATGTACGAACATCGTGGAAACAAGGAGCGGTGTCAGAAACAAGAGTGCCGAGAATCATTGAAGCACCGTTGAGTGTGTCGTTTTCTGTTGCGAAAGGAGTTGGCATTTTCTTGCCGTTCCAGTCGAATGTTGAAGCCATAATAGCCTCTGTGAAGTCTGCGTTCGGAAGCCAGTCTGTCCAATTTCTCTGTCCTTGGAAACCGCCTGCAACAGCGTTTTTGCCGAGTGCTTCCTCGTGCCAGCCCATTTCGTCAAGCTTCTTGTTGCCGAAAAGAATGTCACGAACGATAAGTGTCATCTTTGTGATGAACTCCCAATCCTTGTCAGGAGAAACAACTTTTGACTTTCTGATAATTTCAGGGAAGTCCTTGCCTGCGTTTACATCAAAGCCTTCCTTGCAGTTGGCCTTTACCCAAGCGATAGCCTTGTCGTATTCGTCGTGGTCGTAGATTTCAAGTGTAATTCTGCGTACGATTTCTGTCATATCAACCCACTCAGGACGGATGCCGAGATACTTCTGGAAGAAATCAGCATCACAATATGAGCCTGCGATACCCATTGCGATACCGCCGAGGTTTACATATGACTTATTCTTCATCCAACCAACAGATACGGCACATTTTGCAAAACGCAAAATCTTTTCCGCAACATCGGCAGGGATTGACTTGTCGTCCATATCCTGAACATCGTGGCCGTAAATTGAGAATGCAGGCATACCCTTTTGTGCATAAGCAGCCATAACAGCGGCAAGATAAACCGCACCCGGTCTTTCTGTACCGTTGAAGCCCCAAACAGCCTTGATTGTTTTTGGATTGTTGTCATATGTTTCCATACCGTAGCACCAGCAAGGAGTTACGGAAAGAGTTGCAACAACATTTTCTGTTGAGAACTGTTCCTCGCAAGCAGCAGCTTCTGCACCGCCGCCGATAGTTGTGTTTGAAACTACGCACTGAACAGGTGTGCCGTCAGGATAGCAAAGATTTTCTTCAATGAGTTTTGCGGCAGAAGTTGCCATACCCATTGTTTGCTTTTCAAGGCTTTCACGCACGCCGCCCCATCTGCCGTCGATTACAGGACGGATACCGATTTTAGGATAATTCATAAAAATTTACTCCTTTACAAATTTATTTTATAGCGTTTAAAAATTTTTCGTAAGCCTCCTCAAAACTTTGAGGATTGATTGGCTTGTACTCTTTTAGATTTTCCTGTGATTTTATAATTGTTCTGCCGGCATTGACATCTTCAATATCGCCGAGTGCGATGAGCTGAAGAATGATATTGCCGAGAGCGGTTGCCTCTGTCGGACCTGCAACAACAGGCAAATTGAGGCTGTCGGCTGTCATCTGACAAAGGAAGCTGTCCTTTGTGCCGCCGCCGAGGAGATGAAGCACATCAAAGCGTTTGCCCGTGTTTTCTTCAATCTGCTTGATTGCAAAACGGTACTTCATTGCAAGGCTCTCGTAGATACATCTAACCAAAGCACCGTCCGATTGAGGCTCGCCTTGACCCGTCTTTTTGCAATAATCACGGATTTTTTTAGGCATATCCTTTGGAGAAGCAAAGATGTCCTCGTCCGGGTCAATGAAAAATTCAAACGGCTTTTCATTCCTTGCAAGCTGTTCCATATCGTTATAGGAATAGTTCTTGCCCTCTTCTCTGAAATTGCGTCTGATTTCCTGAATCAGCCACAAACCGCTGATATTCTTTAGGTAATTGATTTTGCCGTTTGCACCGAGTTCGTTTGAAAGTTCGTCCTCCATACTCTTTTGAGTGAGAATCGGCTCGTCACATTCACAGCCGATGAGCGACCAAGTTCCGCAAGAAAGGAACGCCGCTTCTTCTCCGTCAACGCTCGGCATTGCACAAACAGCACACTGTGTGTCGTGGCCTGCAACCTTGATGACCTTTATGCCGTTGTATTCTCCTGCAACGGTTGCACTTTCAACGATAGGCGGAAGCATATTTTCGCTCTTGCCGGTGAGTGCAAAAACATCCTTTTGCCACTCGGCATTTTTCAAATTAAGCATTTGAGATGTTGAGGCGATTGTTTGCTCCGCTGTTTTTGCTCCGCAAAGTGCATAAGCAAAGAGGTCGGGCATAAACAGGAACATATCGGCGCTGTCGTTTTCCTCTGTCAAAAGTTGAAAGAGGGTGTTAATCGGCATAATCTGATTGCCTGTTTTTTTGTACAAATCCGTTTGAGAAATGCTCTCAAATATTTTTTGAGGTGCGTCCTTTGTTCTGCCGTCACGGTAGCAAATCGGCAAGTCGGCAATTTCTCCGTCAGCGTTTACAAGTCCGTAATCAACGCCCCAAGTGTCAAAAGCAAGAGAGTCCGCATTGTCGGCAAGTTCTATCGCCTTTTTTACTTCGCCCAAAAGATACGGAAAATCCCAGCGGAGATGCCCGTCTTTTTCGGTGAGGACATTGTCAAAACGGTGAACCTCGTTGTACTCGATTTTGCCGTTTTTGTATTCGGCAAGGATTGCCCTGCCCGTTGACGCACCAAAGTCGAATGCTAATACTCGGCTCATACTGTTACTACTCCTTTTTTGAGCAAAACATTTGCGTAAATTGCGGTTTCGCCTGTTGCGATGATGAGATAAGCATTCTTTGCTCTTTCATAAAAAGCAAAACGCTCTGTCATTTCAATATCGTGATGGTCAGGCTCGTATTTGTTTAAAAGCTTGTCGTACTCTGCCCAAATTGCAGGAGTCGGCGTGTTGTCACCCTTGACAACTTCCATAAGTGCAACAGGCTTTTCGGTGTATGTATCAAGCGGAATAAGTGACAAAACAGCGTCCAAAACATCGGTTGTTGAATGTCCGTCCGCACGAACAACGATTGCGTTTTTGCCAACGCTTTCGCAAGGAAAATTGCCGTCTGCAATTACAAGTTCGTCACCGTGCCCCATCTCGCAAAGAGCCTTGAGGAGTTCGGGTGAAACGATAGGATTGATACCTTTGAGCATAATCAGTCCTCCTTTTTGTGGAGCATTTCGTCCTCAGGATTGAATACCTTATAGCCCGGATGACGACCTGTGATTCTGTAATAGCTTCTGAGGTCGATGAGTTTTTGGATGTTTTTTTGGTCAATGTCGTGGCTTCCGCCGAGGATAACGGCATTGATTGTGATTTTTGCCCAAAGTTCAAGGCTTTCCATTCTGTAAAAAGCTGTGATTACATCACTGCCTACTGCAAGAGCGCCGTGGTTTTCAAGAAGCATAACATCGTGTTCCTCAAGATATGGCTCGATTGCATCGGGAACTTCCGTTGTTGACGGAGTGCCGTACGGTGTGAGAGGAACTGCACCGATTGCCGCTACATCCTCAATCATATTGTACATATCCATTGCCTTGTGAGCCACTGCAAAGCCTGTTGCTCCCGGTGGGTGTGCGTGGATTACGCTTGTTACATCGGGTCTTTTGTCGTAACAACGAAGGTGCATTTTGATTTCGCTTGAAGGACGAAGTCCCTCGGCTGCCTCAAGAACATTACCCTCTCTGTCGATTCTGATGAGCTTGTCAGGAGTGATGAATGACTTGCTCATACCTGTCGGTGTTGCAAGGATTGTGCCGTCCTCAAGCAATGCGCTTACATTGCCGTCATTGGCAGCAACCCAACCGAGTTGCCACATCTTATGGCACACATCACAGATTTGCTCTTTGATTGTTTCAATATCCATAGTTAAATATTCCTTTCAATAATACTATATTTTTATTATATAGTTGATTTTTATATAAAACAAGGTGTATAATGATAAGTAGTAGGACAATATTGACATTTTAGGTGAAATTATGCGATATTTAGGCTATCAGGAAAATCAGGTGCGCGGCACATTTGGGTTTCCTATACAATTATATTATGTAGACATCAATCATCCGCAATATGAAATGCCGTTTCATTGGCATATGGAATGTGAGCTTATTCTTGTGCTTGACGGCAAACTTCATCTGACAATCAACGGCACGGCATACACTTTGCAAAAAGGGCAGAGTGCATTTATCCCCGGTGAATTTATCCACGGCGGAACGCCCCAAAACTGCATATACGAATGTGTTGTTTTTGACATTGAGCGGTTTTTATCGCAATCGTCTCAGTGCCTTGAAAAATATAATTCGTCGCTTGACAACGGCAGCGTGGGTGAAATGATATTTGACGGCACATCAAAGTGCGGACAAATCGTTGACGAGCTTTTTGTTAATATGGAAAAGGAAGGCTCAACTTATACTTTTACAACAACAGGACTTTTGTGGCAGTTCATCGGCGAAGTGCTTGAGCAAAAATCTCCCTGCCGAACGGACGATTTTGACACGGTCTACCGCAAAAACAAGCAGATAAAACGGGTGCTGACAAAAATCAGAAACGATTATTCAAAGCCGCTCACTCTTGACGATTTGGCAAGAGAGGCTCACCTCAATTCGCAATATTTTTGCCGAGCGTTCAAGGAACTTACGGGCAAATCACCGATTGATTACCTCAACTATTACCGAATTGAATGTGCGGCGGAGCAGTTGCGACTGCCCGATTTGTCGATAACGGAAATTGCGTTGTCGTGCGGTTTCAACGATTTAAGCTACTTTAACCGAATGTTCAAACGCAGAAAAAATATGACACCGTCACAATACCGAAACAAAATAATATAGGGGCGAACTGTGTTCGCCTAAATAAAAGGAGATGTTTTTATGAAAAAATTATTATGCGTACTTATGGCAACGGCAATGATTTTCACCGTCTTTTCGGCTTGCTCAAAACCGACCGAAAACGACAAGCCGACCACCGAAGCACCAACCACCGCCAAAGCCACCACGGGTTTCAACACCGACACCGAGGGACTTATGACGCCCGATGAGGTTATGAATGACGCATCAACCGTTGATTTGAATCACTATATGGAAGTTGAGGGACTGAAAAAAGTTGAGGAAAAAGATGACGAATCAGCCACAGGAACAATCGATTATTACGACAGAAACGGCAATATTGTATACAAAAAGTATATCGGATACGGCGAAAATTCTTTTGATTATTACATCAAGTCGAATTCCGGCAAGAGTTTAACCGTTAAATATATTTTGGAAGACGGCAAAACAATCGGTGTAAATGCCGAGTGCGAGGACTACACAATCTCTTTCAATAAGCTTGACGGCAGTGCAAAATACGGCGCAAACGACATATACATCACTTCGCAAAAGAAGTATGACAATGATTTTCCGAAAATTGCAGAATACCAATATGACGGCGAAAAATTCAATCTTGTCGGCAACACATTTTACGGCAAAGACGGTTATTGCAGATATTCGTGCACCGATGGCGACAACGACAAAAAAGTTGAAGATGAACTTATACTTTTTGAAAAAATCGACACCCCGCAGATCAACAATGATTTGGCAGAAATGGCAAACGACCACAGGGTTTTGAGCGTTGAGTTTATTGAAGGTCAGCACACAATCAAATACACAGAGGATAAAAACGGCAAAAAATCGTGGTTTATCGACGGCGAAATATACTTTGTGTTTAACAGCAAAAAAGGTGCAGAGCAATTTGCAAGCAAATACGGCTTGACTGCAAAGAATTCGGAATACAACGACAGATACTACATCTGTACCCTCACCGCTTCAATTCCGATTGACGAGGACTACACCGACTTTTACAGCTTTTCATCGCAGGATTTCAACGACTGCATCTTCGGCAGACTTCATTTTTCAAACAACGGCACAGTCCTCAACATCACCGAAAACGACACAAACCTTGTGTTTTATTAATATGATTAACGGCAGTATTTTACGCTGAAAATCATCCACACGGTTTATTAAAGTAGAAAGTTAAGCATATGAATATTGAAATCGGAAAAGGATTGCCAAATATTATATTTGGAATGACGGAAAACGAAGTAATTGCAACACTCGGCAAACCTGATAGAATTCTCACATGCAGAGAAGACGGTAAAGAGTTTTTATATAATTCTCTAAAGTTAAAACTGTTTTTCGGTTTTGAAGAGGGCAATCGGCTTTATTCTATCGAAGTTTTCAAAAAAGAAGTCACTTTTTTGTCAACCGAAGTTATCGGAATGTCGTTTGATAAACTATTGTCCTTTATGAAAGATAACGGATATAAAAAATACAAAATTAACGATTTTGAAGATTTTGATACAATTTTCTTTGACGAATGCGACACTTCATTTACTGTAAAATTCAACGAAGTTACATCGTTTGAATTTTCACCGTTATTTATTAATGATGAAATTATTTGGCCTAAATAAACAGTTTAATCCTTATGCAACGCACAGAAAGGAGAAAACATAAAAATGAATGTTGAAATCGGAAAAGGATTGTCAAATATTATATTCGGTATGACAGAAAACGAAGTAATTGCAACACTCGGTATGCCTGATAGGGCTATTGCAGGCATTGATGACAACAAAGAGTTCTTATATAATTCGTTAAAACTAAAATTGATTTTCGATTTTGAAGAAGGCAATCGGCTTTATTCTATTGAAGTTTTCAAAAAGGAAGTCACTTTTCTGTCAACCGAAGTTATCGGAATGTCGTTTGACGAATTGCTGTCTTTTATGAAAAAGAACGGATATGAAAACTACGAAGTCGACAGTTACGATTATTTTGATACGGTTTACTTTAATGACTGCAACACTTATTTCACTTTGGAATTCAACGAAGTAACATCCTTTGCTTTCTCACCGTTGTTTAAAAATGATGACGAGATTATTTGGCCCGAATGCAGATAGTAATTTGAATGTTTTGATTAAAGGAGAAAGTTAAGGTTTAATTATGACTTACGCTGAAAAGAAGTGGGGCGATTGCAGCAAGGCGGTCGCATATCAATTTAATTTTGTTAAGTTAGTATACAGATATTCTGCCGATTGTTATGATGATTATTTTTATCTGTGTCCTAAGTGCAAAAATGAAGTTGAGCAGAAAAAAGACTATGAATATCCGAAATCCTCATTTCCGAAAAACAAAGACTATTATCTTTTAGATACTTATGACAGCGGAGTATCCGAAAAGCTAAAAAATGATATGCTTGAGTTTGGAATTGCGGAAAGTAATTTCAGACCGATTTATTCAAGAAAGAATAATGAAATTTTAGGATATCAGGTTACACCTAAAAATATGTTGCCTTCAATAACCGAAAATAATGCAGAAAGACAAATATTTTATTGCGAACATTGCAAAACAAAAAAGTTTGAAGTTGATGACAGCTATTTTGACGCATATAATCGTTTGGGTTGTCCTGTATACATTTCTAAAGAAGCGTTTGACAAAATGAAACATATAAACTGCCTTGACGGCGAGGTCGGTTCATATACAGTGATTATTTCTTTGGAATTATATAATTACTTGATTGAAAAGTATCCTCGTCTTGAGTGCAGACCTGTTTTTATCGGAAATGTTAAAAATGACCCTGAATACAAAAGGCTAAATCAATCAGCCGTTAAAAATGATTAATTCGGTATTCTGTTAAAAAACATTTGACTTTTTGATTTTTCAGGTGATATAATACAAAGCATCGAGTAGCGAAAATAGGCTATTGAGAAAGTTTTTGAATTTCGTTTTCTTGCGAACTTTATCAACAGTCTGAAGCGTAAGTCCGGATGGGCTTGCGCTTTTTCTTTTGCTCAAATAAGATAGGATGGTGTTTTATGAAAGAAAAATCGAATGTAAAACTTTGGAGCAAGGATTTTATTATAATTATTGTAGTCAACTTCCTTGTATTTTTAAATCACTTGATGATACTGTCAACCTTTCCGTTTTTTATATCATTTCTCGGATATTCCGACAGTATATCGGGTTTGTGCGTAACGCTGTTTTGCGTTGTGTCGGTTGTGTGCCGACCGTTTGTCGGTTGGATGCTTGACAACGGCAAACGAAAGTTAATTTTGCTCGTTGGCATTTTAGGTATGGCGCTGATGCCTATGGGTTATTTGCTTGTTTATACCGTGCTGTCGTCTATTGCACTTGCTGTTGTATTTCGTATGATTCACGGATTTGCTCTTGCATTTTCAAACACTTCAACATCAACAATAGCTTCGGATATTATACCAAAGGAGCGTTTTTCCGAGGGTATGGGTATGTTCGGCATGGCAACGGCTCTTGCCACAGCCTGTGCACCTGCAATCGGCGAAGCTTTGATGAACAAGAGTTTTACGGTGCTGTTTGGCGTTTCAACAGGATGTATGGTTTTGTGTCTTGTGCTGTTTGCTTTTTTGAAAGTGCCTAAATTGGACATTGAAAAGAAACCGCTTAATATTAAAGGACTCATAGACAAGGACGCTTTGCCTGCTTCGTGTGTTGTGCTTGTATTTCTTTTAACATACGGTGCACTTGAAAATTACACGCTAAAATTTGCATCACAAACCGACAAAATCACTCTTTCGGGCGGTGTATATTTCACAGTTATGGCTGTTATGCTGTTTTTGACAAGGGTACTCATTGGCAAGCAAGCCGACAAAAGAGGCGAGGGCATTTTTGTGTATGCGTGCAATATTCTTATGCTTGCGGCTTTGCTTTTGCTTGCATTCGTTCCGAATAATGTTACATTTATCATTTCAGGTGTATTTTCGGGCTTTGCCTTTGGCGGTATTGAGCCTGCACTTCAGGCTATGGCTGTCAACATTGCTCCGCCGGAGCGCCGTGGTGCGGCAAATTCCACTTTCCTTTGCGCATACGACATCGGCATAGGAATCGGTGGCGGTATTGCCGGTGTGCTCATCGACAGCGTGGGATATAATCATATGTTTGCGATTATTTCGATTGCAAATATCGTTTCGGTAATTATTTATTTCCTTTGGGGAAGCAAACACCCGTCGTCAATGACATACAGAATTAAGAACAATTTAAAATAACAAAAACCTCTCATTTGCCGTTGCGCAAATGAGAGGTTTTTTGGTCGAAGTGACTAATTACAGTTTTTGAAATAACTGCAAGAAACCTTTTTATACAGGCGGTTGCTTAATTTGATGTTTTCTTAAAATAAAGTCACTTGCAATTAAATACCCATCATCGTATAATTAATTTATGATTATACGATTTTTTTATTTAGGAATGATAATATGAAAATTGCAATTTGTGATGATATAACAGAATACAGACTTTCAATAAAGGCATTTGCAAATGAGTATTTTAAAATTCATAATATAGAGTACATAATTGATGATTTTAAAAATGGAACGGATTTATTAAATTCGCAAGTTAATTATGATATTCTTTTTCTTGATATAGAATTAGGCGATTCAAACGGAATTGAAATTGCCAAAAATATTCAATCAAAGGACAAGCATACAGTGATTTTAATTGTAACTTCTTATCGTCAATATTTAGATGACGCTATGGACATTAATGTCACACGCTATATTGATAAACCGGTGACACAAGGACGTATATTCTCTGCCCTTGATAAGGCATTATCGATAATTAATGAAAGCATTATTACATTCACAACAAAAGGCAATCAAATTATACGTCTTAGGTGTTCTGATATAGTCTATGTTGAAGCAAAATTCAAGAGCGTATATGTCTATACTAAAAACTCATATTACAGAATCAAGGAACCAATCAAAAAGCTTCGTACTTTCTTAAATTCCACTTGTTTTGCAGTACCACATAATAGTTTTATTGTAAATTTAAATTATATTAAAAGTTACAAGCGAGAAGAGTTATCCTTATTAGAGCCTTACTCTTTTATAAAAATTTCAATTGCAACAAGAAAACAGCCAATATTTAAAAGACGGTTCTTAGATTTTATCGGAGAGGACTTTAAAAATGACTAAAATAATTATTGATATATTCATGTATTTATTTGAGTTTTTGATGGTTTTTTATTATTCTGATACATTATTTAGTGAAAAGAAAAGCCGAAAAGCCAGAATCGTTATATTTTTATTAAATACAACGTTTCTCGGATGTGTATATCAACTTAATATAACATATTTAAATATAGCGCTTATGTTTTTGTCATATACCTTATTATTTTATTTTCTTTATGATATAAGCTTCAAAACAGCTTTATTCCATTCGCTGTTGTTTTTAATTGTAATGTTTGCAACGGAAATTATAACTTCAATAATCGGTGTGGCTTTCTTTGACGATTTTAATGCATTAGAAAAAAACATATCGGCATATGTGTTTGTAACAGTAATTAGTAAGCTTTTGTATTTTTCAATTATGATGGTAATATTGAAATTTTTGGCTCAAAAAGAAAGCACTGACAATAAATTTTTTTGGTTACTTTTTGTCATGCCACTATCAAGTATGTTTATTTTAATATGTTTTAGGTATATTACATATCAAATTACATTAACTCAAATCATGAATGTACTTTGGATAGTTTCCTGCATAGGTATTCTTTTTGCAAATATATTAGTATTTGTAATATATGAATTTTCGTTAAAGAACTCAAATGAACTTCATGAAATCAAAGAAATTCAACGTCAACAAGAACAAGATGAAAAATATTATGAAATATTAGAACAAACAAATAAAGAAATGCATTTATTTTCACACGATATAAAAAATCATTTAACGCAGATAAGAAATCTTGAGGATATAAATGCCGTTCAAGATTATGTCGATAAATTATACCCAAATATTGAACACTTTTCTCGTATAGGTATAAGTAAAAACAAAATGTTAGATTTAATAATCAGTAAGTATTCAAGACTTTGCGATAGTAAAAATATTCAATTTGATATTGATGTGAAAACAGCAAATCTTTCTTATATTGATGATGTTGATTTGTCTACTTTGATGAATAACATATTGGATAATGCAATAGAAGCAGCAGAAAAGTCTAACAGCAAAATTATTCAGTTGTATTTATTTTCTAAAAACGCTATGTATGATGGATTATTAGTAAAAAACAGTTGCGATTTTGCTCCGATAAATAAAAACGGAATTTTGAAAACGTCTAAAAATGATAAATCATTTCATGGCTTTGGTACAAAAAGTATCAAAAATGTAATAAAAAAATATAATGCAATTTATGATTGGAAATATGATGATAAATCAAAAATGTTTGAAACAGATATAGTGTTTTCAAAAAAATAAAACGCTCCGTTAAAATGTCTCGGTTAATTCCGAGGCATTTTTTATTTCAACTTGTTTTCTGCACTTATCCTCTATTTTTCTGCATTTATCAATATATCTTGATATTTGTTTATTAATATTTATATTTATAATGTATTTATTTTTAAACAAAAAGGAGAATTTAATGAAAAAAAGTAAAAGAATAATCAGTATATGTATAATGATTTGTATAATGCTTGGAACGATAAGTCCGATGAATAATTATATTTCGGCACAAGCAAAACAGTCAGACGTAGAAAGTGTTATTGATTCGTTGGCGCATATGTATAAAAACGATACAGAGTATAGAACGGAGTTGGAAAAGAATCCCGAAGAGTCCGTATGTGTTGCCGATAGAATTATTGTATCAAACGGAGCTCCTTTGTCAGAAACATACGATTCTGTATCATTTGCATATATTTATGGAAGTAATTATATTCAATATAAAAATGAAGCTGATGCAAAATATGCTTTTGAACAGTTTTACAATAGCGGATATGAGCCGTATTATGATTCTGTTTTTAAAAGTGAAAACGCAGAAAATAAAGATGTTGTAAAACAAACATCTGTGGACAGCGTCAAATCAAGTTCGATAACTGCTTATACAGATAGTTTCAATACCTTGAGTGTGGATTCGGAAAGTGATGTAAATACAGCTCTTGATTATTATAAAAACAAAATAAAATCACAGATTGTTGTTGCTGTTCTTGATACGGGTATTCAATATTCTCTTGATGTTTTTAAAGATAGAGTAATCCGTACATATATGGATTTTTCATCAGATGCTTCTAATGATGAACTGGAAACCCGTCCGATATTAAAAGAGCATGGCACTCTTGTTTCGAGTGTTATAGTATCATGCACTCCGAGTAATGTTAAAATAAAGCATTATAAGATAGCTGATAAAAACGGGAATATTTATACTTCAAGTATCGAATTGGCTCTTTCATATATTAATGAGGCAAACGATAAGCCGGATATAATTAATATGTCTTTTAGCGGAGAAGATAAAGGTCTGAATGCTCTTGTTAATAAAGAAGAAGACCTTATTAATGATTTAAATAATGCCGGAGTCACAATGGTTTCTTCATTAGGTAACACAGGCGGTGAAATAAGTTATGCTGTATCTCCGGGGGGATATGATAATGTTATAGCTGTTGCGGGAACAACTTCAAAAGGAGTTCCGCATGATAAATCAAGTTATTCATGCATAACCGATATTGCCGCTCCGTATAATGTGTATACCTACGGTTATAATTATGTAAATAATGAACTTAAGCAATCACTTTTTGATGTGAGCGGAACTTCTTTTTCATCACCGATTGTTGCATCGGCGGCTGCTTTGACTCTTATGGAACATAAGGATTATACTCCGGCTCAGGTCAGACAATGCTTATATGACACAGCAATTCCTTTCAGAAAAGGAGATTGTAATAAGCAATACGGAATAGGTGTTGTTAATTTTACTAATATAATAGAGGGCTCAAGGTATGCAAATGTCACATCAAATTACACTTCCGGAGTTTATAAGGATGACATCAATGTTGAATTGAAATGTTCAAATTCACTGTCACTGGTTGATATTATATACACAACAGACGGCAGTTTGCCTACAAAAGAAAACGGTACGGTATATAAAAATCCAATAAATGTAACCGAGGATACAAGAATTATTGCCGCCGCTTATCCAAGGATAGGCTCAAAGCTACACAGCAAGTTCCTGAGTCTTGATTATTATATTCATAAAAACGGTGAATCCGATTATAAGATTGATGCAGACGGCACAATATTAGCTTATTTAGGCAGTGAAAAGAATTTGGTTATTCCCGATAAAATAGACGGGATAACGCCGGAAAGCATCGGAAAACAATGCTTTAAGTTTTCTGATATTAACAGTATTGTTTTGCCCGACTCTGTTACCTTACTTTCTGAATATGCGTTTGCAAATACGCCTTTGTCATCAATAGTTGCAAACGGAGTTGAAGGAATTAAACATTCTTGTTTTAAGAGAACAAAAATCAAAGAGGTATATTTCCCCGAAGCACTCAAAATATATGATGAGGCATTTTTTGAAACTCCGATAGAAAAAGCCGACTTACCGAAAGTAAGATATTTGTCAAAAGCTTTTTACAAATGTGATAAGCTTAATTATGTAAATATTCCAAATATTGCCACTATTCAAAGAATGGCATTTTATGATTGCTATAATTGCAATGTCGATTTAATTGCGCCTAATTTATCAAGTGTTACACAAAAAGGTCTTGCACATTCCGGTTTTAAAAAAATAATAGCAGACAAACTGAATTCTGTGGTAGCACCTTGGATATTTGACGGAGCTAAGGCGGAATTAATAAAGCTTGGCAGTTTAAAACAAATTACACCGGGTATGTTCAGAAATTGTGAAAATTTAAAGTTGCTGTATTTGCCGAACGCAGTAAATGTCGGCACTGATTCTGCTTGCGACAGTTATGAAAAAAGTTATCCATTTTTAAATTGTAAAAATTTGAGTTTACTTTTTATTCCGAAATGTAAGAATTTAGCATTAAATATAGAAAACAATTTAAAGGTATATGCAGGAAAAGACTTTTCTTACAGTGTAAATCTTAATTCGGTTGAAACAGCTCCGTATAAGTATACAATTATTACTGTGTCCGATTCAAATGCGGTAAATTCCGCAAAGAACGACAAATTCGGTTGCAGTGAAATTGTCAGTGCCGATGATTATGTAAATGCATTGGGAGCACAAATTCGTGTAAACAATGTGGGTATGAGATTTGGCTTTAGCTGGGACAGATTGGATGAACTGGAGGATATGGCTACAACTGTTAACTACGGATTTTTGATTACGTATTCCGATACCGATACTTTGAATTACAACAGAGCCGACAGAAGATTTAAAGCAAAAAATACAGTACAAAACGGCGACACTACATATTTTAATTTGGTATTGACTCAAATACCGAAATCCGAATTAAATACAATCGCTTCGGTAAGAGGATATGTAAACATTGACGGAATGTTTTTCTATTCTCCGATAGTTAAACGCTCATACAGTCAGGTCGCAAATGCTGTTTTGGAAGATGAAGAAATAGATGATAATATTAAGCAATCTGTATTTTCGTTATTAAAGAAAGGGGTATAATTAACATGAAGAAAGAATATTTAAAACCTATAACATATCTTGAAAAGTTTAAAGCAACAGATGTTATCACAACAAGTGTTACTATTGATGACAAAGACCCTGCAGACAATGATTTGTCGTGGGGTGATATGACTTGGGAAGCGTAATGAAAAAGCAATTATTAATTTTTGTTTTAATAGCGGTTTCGTTAAGTGTTCTTGTGGCTTGTGCAAACAAAAGTAATATTACAAAGAATACTACAGTTGTCAGCAGTGACAGCACTGTTATTTCAACCGAAACAAAGAAAGCTGCAGGTACTGCCGTTACAAAAAAGAACGGCAGTACAAAAGTTAATACAACGGCTGCAAAAGAGGAGTCGATAACAGCATCGTCAAATAATGTGAATGATTCAGCTGAAATTAATGGAAAAACGACTGCTCCTGTTCAAAATGCAACTTCCTATACCTCTTCAACCTCGAGCACTACTGAAAGTTCAATTCCCGCAACTACTCAATCGGTAACCGATAAAGACGGCTGGATAAATAAATGGTATTAGATATTGTTTAAAGGAAGTTATAAATTTATACCAACATCAACACAAATAAAATCCGCCATATTCTTAAAAAATCATACGAAAAAATAAGACCTTAGGAAGCATTTGCTTTCTAAGGTCAAATGGTCGAGGTGACAAGATTCGAACTTGCGACCCCCACGTCCCGAACGTGGTGCTCTACCAAACTGAGCCACACCTCGATATTGATTTGTTACTTGTGTATTATAGCACATAAAATGAAAAAAACAATAGTTTTTTGAAAATTAATTTAATTCGGCTCCTCCTCGGCAAAACGAAGAGAAGCCGTTTTTGTTTGCGTGCTTTGCTTTATTCTTTGCTTTGTGCTTTTGCAAGTTCTTCGGCAAAGGTCATAATTTTGAAGTTGTTTGCATCTGCATCGATTTTGTCGGTGAGGATTTGCACGGTTTCAACAAGTGCCCAAAGCTCTGCCGCAACCAAACCGAGTCCAAAGAAAAGTGAGCCGATGAGCGCAACGAGAAGCTGTGCTGTTGCTTTGCCGTTGTTTCCGAGATAAAAATTGTGGATGCCAAACGCACCGAGTGTTGCACCCAAAATGACTGCAACATACTTCTTCTTTGGCTTATAATTCTCCGGATAATCGGTTGACGGCTCCGGCTTTGCCATCACAGGATTGTAATACGGTGCTTGCTGATTAGGGTCGTAATAATTCTGCTGAGGAGCACCGTACATCGGCTGATTGAAGCTTTGTTCTTGATAAATATTTTGATATTCGCCTTGTTGAGGAGCAGGCTCGCTCGGCTGATAATATGTGTTTTCAGGCTGCGGTTGTTCGTTTTGTTGCTCAATTTCCTGAGTTTCAACAGGAGCCTCTGTTTCAGGCTGAACCTCGTTTTCAGGCTGTGCCTGTGCTGTTGTTTGAGCATCTTGTTCAACGGTTGTGCAGGTGCAAATTTCACCTTCAAGCAAATCTCTGCCGCAATTAGGACATTTCATAGTTATATCTCCCTTCAAATATCTTTATTGTCTATGGGTATATATTATGACAAATTATCGACAAAGTCAATTTTATTTAGTTAACAAATCTTATATTTTTTGTAAACATCAAAAGGTTGTGACCGTAATTTGTCTTTTATGCTGATAAAAAAATATAAAAATGTAATTAATTAATATTGAATTACAAAAAGATTAGTTATATAATATTTTTGATTAAAATATAGGAGAACTGCTATGACAGAGTTTATGGGTAAGGACTTCTTGCTTGACACCGAGTGTGCAAAAAAGCTGTTCCACGATTTTGCGGAAAATATGCCTATTTGCGACTATCATTGTCACTTAAGCCCTAAAGAGATTTATGAAAACAAAGAGCCGTCCGATATTTCACAGCTTTGGCTGTCGGGCGACCACTACAAGTGGCGTGCCATGCGAAGTGCGGGAATTGATGAAAAGTACTGCACGGGTGACGCTTCGGGCGAAGAAAAGTTTGTTAAGTTTGGCGAAGCATTGCAATATTGCATCGGCAATCCGCTTTATCACTGGGCACATATCGAACTTCAAAGATATTTTGGAATTGACACACCGCTCAATGCAAAAACCGCAAGGGATATTTACAAAAGAGCCAACGAGGCAATCAAAAACGGCGATTTTCGTCCGCAAAGCCTTATTACAAACAGCAATGTAAAGGTTGTTTGCACAACGGATGACCCGATTGACGACCTCAAATATCACAAGCTTCTTAAAGAAGTTAACGGTTTCGACTGTAAGGTGCTTCCGTCATTCAGACCGGACAAGGCACTTAACATTCATCTTGACGGTTTTGCCGATTATATCAAGAATTTGGGCGAAGCAGCAGGCGTTGAAATTAAATCATACAAGGATGTAATTGCCGCACTTCTTAAAAGATGCGATTATTTCAACGAAGTCGGTTGCAAAGTTTCCGACCATTCGTTTGAATATGTTCCGTTTGACAAAGCAAGCGATGAAGAAATTGAAAAAGTGTTCCGTCAGGCTATGAGCGGCGATGTTCCGTCACAGGCAGACGGCGACAAATACAGAACGGCGGTGCTTCTTGCACTCGGCGAAAAGTATCATGAACTTGATTGGGCTATGGAAATCCATATCGGTGCAATTCGCAACAATTCCACAAGAATGTTCAATGCAATCGGTGCGGACACAGGATTTGACAGCGTAGGCGACTGCGAGATTGCAATCACTCTTTCAAGATTTTTGGACGCACTTGATGTAAACAATGTGTTGCCTAAAACGATTTTGTTCAACCTCAACGATAAGGACAATACCGTGCTTGCAACAATGCTCGGCAACTTCCAGGGCACAGAGGCAGAGGGCAAAATTCAGTACGGCCCTGCGTGGTGGTTCCTTGACACAATGGATGGTATGACCGCACAGATGAAGTCGCTCGGCAATCTCGGTGTGCTCGGCAAATTTGTCGGTATGGAAACGGATTCACGCTCATTCACTTCATACGGCAGACACGAGTATTTCAGAAGAATTATGTGCCGCTTGCTCGGCAGATGGGTTGAGGACGGCTGGTATGCTTATGACGAGGATGTACTCAAGGAAATTGTTTGCGGCATTTCTTATAACAACGCTATAAAATATTTTGGATTTTAACATAACATTGAAAGGCTTAGGTGATTAATATGAACCTTAATTTAAGACCTAAAGAGGAGTGTATGTTTGACGAGATTTCTCTCGGCGAAATTATGCTCAGACTTGACCCGGGCGAAGGCAGAATAAAAACTGCACGCTCATTCAGAGCTTGGGAAGGCGGCGGCGAATACAATGTTGCCCGTGGACTTCGCAGATGCTTTGGTATGAAAACATCGGTTGTTACCGCATTTGCGGAAAATGAAATCGGCTATCTTATGGAAGATCTTATTCTTCAGGGCGGTGTTGACACATCTCTCATTAAGTGGGTACCTTATGACGGTATCGGCAGAACCGTAAGAAACGGCATTAACTTTACCGAAAGAGGCTTTGGTATCCGTGGTGCTGTCGGCGCTTCGGACAGAGGCAACACAGCCGCTTCACAACTTAAGCCTGAGGATATTGATTGGGATTACATTTTTGGCACCCTCGGTGTTCGTTGGCTTCATACAGGCGGAATTTATGCCGCTTTGTCCGAAACAGCCGCTAAAACCGTAATTGCCGCTGTTAAAAAAGCAAAGGAATACGGCACGGTTGTTTCCTACGACCTTAACTATCGCCCGTCACTTTGGAAAGGAATCGGCGGTCAGGCAAAGGCTCAGGAAGTTAACAAGGAAATTGCAAAATATGTTGATGTTATGATAGGCAACGAGGAAGATTTCACCGCTTCTCTCGGCTTTGAGGTTGAGGGCAATGACGCTGACCTTAAAGAACTCAATATGGACGGCTACTACAAAATGATTGAAACCGTTACAAAGGCTTATCCAAACTTCAAGGTTATCGCAACAACACTCCGCACGGTAAAAACAGCTACCGTAAATGATTGGAAGGCTATTTGCTGGGCTGACGGCAAAATTTACAATTCTCTTGAGTATCCGGGACTTGAAATTCTTGACCGTGTAGGCGGCGGCGACAGCTTTGCTTCGGGTCTTATTTATGGCTTGATGACTTATGAGGACGCACAAAAGGCTGTTAACTACGGTGTTGTTCACGGTGCTCTTGTAATGACCACTCCGGGCGACACATCAATGGCTTCACTCAAAGAGGTTGAGGCTAAGGTTAACGGTGCAGGTGCCCGTGTTCAAAGATAAATTATAAGTAGTGGCGGATGTTATCCGTCCGTAAAATAAAAACAGGAGATATTAACTATGTCAAATAAAATTGAAACTCTTGCAAAAATTCAAGAGGTTGGTATTGTTGCCGTTGTTCGTGCAACATCTATTGAACAGGCAGAAAAAATCACCGACGCTTGTATCGCCGGCGGTGTTGCCGCTATTGAACTTACTTTCACCGTTCCTCATGCAGACAAACTTATCGAAGCTATGAGAGCAAAGTACAATTCGGGTGAAATCATCATCGGTGCAGGTACCGTTATGGATGCCGCAACAGCAAGAATTGCTATCCTTGCAGGTGCCGAATACATTGTTTCGCCTTATTTTGACCCTGAAACCGTTAAGTGCTGCAACAGATACGGTATTCCGTCAATGCCGGGCATTTACACTCCTACCGAGGCTGTTCACGCTATGGAATGCGGTGCCGATGTCCTCAAGGTGTTCCCGGGTGACATTGCAGGCCCTCGCTTCATCAAGGATATTCATGGTCCTATTCCAAACGCTGTTATGATGCCGTCGGGCGGTGTTGATGTAGACAATGTTAAGGAATGGATTAAGGCAGGCGCCGTTGCTTGCGGTGCAGGTTCATCACTTATCGCAGGTGCAAAAACAGGCGATTACGACAAGATTACCGAAACGGGCAAACTCTTTGTTCAAAGAATCAAAGAAGCTCGTGCAGAAATGAGCAAATAATAAATAATAAAAAATCCTGCCGATGATGGCAGGATTTTTTTGTAGGGTCAACAGCCTCAAAGTGTGTCGAAAACACTTCGTTCTTATGTATTATTCCTCTTCTGCGTCCTCTTCAACAAGGGTTGAAAGAAGTTCTATTGCTTTTTTGATTTTTTCATCGTCTTTTTGTATGCCGAGTTCGCTCACATTTTTGCCGATTATCATATCCACCAAATCTTCAACTCTGGAAAGTGTGGCAATGTAGTCGGTTTTTTCTTCGTTTCTTGCGGTTCTGTCCTCAAC
Organism: uncultured Eubacterium sp.; assembly: GCA_900539325.1. Classification (GTDB taxonomy): domain Bacteria; phylum Bacillota; class Clostridia; order Oscillospirales; family Acutalibacteraceae; genus Eubacterium_R. The sequence goes on along the minus strand of UQCC01000009.1, from coordinate 73,104 downwards.
ATCTCCGGCGAAAGTGTCGTCCATACTTTCTTTAAAAGCAAGTTTTTCGTTGCTTATCGTGCGGATAACCTTTGAGTCTTTTTCGATAATAAGCGAGGTTATGCCCTCGGAATCTCTGCCCATAATTCTTTTCAGTTTCCAAAAAATATAGGTTGCGTCAAACAAACTTGAAAATGTGATGTGTTCAACTCCCGTCACTTTGTTGATATAAAGGTGAACAAGGTCGTTTGAATTTTCGTTAACTATTGCATTTACCTTTTTGATAAATTCATTGTCGGATGTGGCAAGTTCGTTCATCTCAAAGTTGTAGAGAAGTGTCATATTTTCGTCAAAAACAAGCACGGAATCCCTGATTGCCACATAATATTCTTTGCCGTCAAAAGAAAATGAAATCAGATTGTTTTTGTTTTGAATTGCCGATTGCAGGCTTTCGCCTTCGTTTTTGCTTTTGCCGAGCAGATTTTCAAGTTTTGATACCATTGTTTAACCTCTTTTTAAATCAGCATCTTAAAATTTGTGTTCGATTGTATCTAATATATCATATATAATTTACCAAAACAAGCATTTGTACAAATTTTTCGTGTGAATTTTGTCGCAAATGACAACAGTCCAAAACTTGACACGGTTGTATTGTTATTGGTAATATATATACATATTTATAATAAGAGGTTATGTTATGCAAACTTATGAACAGGTAGACAATTATATGAAAGCCCTTGATTTGAAATATTACAAGGGCACAAATGATTTTTTGGCAAGTCTTATGCTCAAAACCGACAAGGGATATGTTAAAGAACTTGCTGACACTCTCAATTCAAGAGCACAGGGTCAGAATTCGGACAATGAATATTTTTACAAATTGAAAAACAGAACTCTTGACGGCTCGCTTTGCGTTTCCGCAGCATTTGACAGCGGACTTTTCAGACATCTCGGCAATATGATTATTGACGGCAAAGAGTATTTTCACGGCACGGTTCTTGATATAGGTTGTGATTGCGGACTTGTAAGCTGCTTTATTGCGCAACAGTATCCGGAGTGTAAAGTTGTCGGCGTGGACAAAAACGAGGCGGCTGTTAACAATGCAAAGGAACTTGCCGAAAGGCTCGGACTTGCAAATGCCGAATTTGTAACAGCCGATATTTATGATTTTAATCTTGACGAAAAGGCTGAGGTTGCCACTTCGTTTAGGGGACTTCTTGATATTGCTCAGCGTCAGACAAGCGGTGTCAGCGTTATCGGCGAAAGAAGTGCAAGAGAGGGTGCGTATCAACAAGCGTTTTTACCTCTTGCAACCGCCATCGGCAACAATCTTAAAGACGGCGGAACTGTAATCAGCGTTGAGCGTTACACGGCTATGTACGGCTGGCTCGGATGGATGCAGGCTCTTGCCGAAAACGGCATTTGTCCTATCGTTGAGCAGTGTGCACGAATGGTTGCGCAGGATATTTCTTCCGCAAAAGATTATTCTGTTACATTTGCACAAAAAAATTGCAACGCTTCACCTATTGAAGCATATAATTATGTTATGGAGAAAAATTTTAAAAGCGGAGCCGGTGTTACGGGCGCCGATGCCGAATTTGCTCTCTATTTTGACTCGGATGAAATAGAATTTACGGATGTGTATAATGGCGAAAAACTGCTTCATCAGTTTGCAAAAGCCGTATCAAAGGGTGGTAAATATATGTTTTATGAAGCCGACCTTGATTACAGAAAACTCAAATATTGCAACGAAAAAAAGAAGATAAAAGCGGATGAGGACTTTGACAGAAAGCTTGCATTGTATAATAAAAATGAGTTTGAAATTAAAATTTACAGCGTTAAATCTTAACTAAAAATTAACTGAAGATTAAATTCTTTGTGCAATTTGCACAAAATCACTTTTTCAAATTACTAAATCTTACAAAAATGAAAAATGTGTGAACTTTTTATTGAAAAAGTGTGAGAAAAGTATTATTCTTATGTTAAGGAACACAAGAAGTTCCGCAGGAGATCAGATGTTTACAAGTTCAATTTTGATTAAGATATTAATCGGAGTTGCTTGGGGAGTAGTTCTCGGAGTTGTTACAATTTTTGCTTCAAAAAGATTGACACTCAAAAGGACGGATGACCCGGTAAAGGCAGCACCGATAGACACGCCGATATTTAAGGTGATGTCGATTGTTGTCGGAGTAATTGCTTCCACGGCGATTATGCTGACCGCAACGGATACGGCACTCGCAATCAGAAATGAGTTGCTTCTCATTCCGATAGCGTCAATAGCTGTTGTTGATTCGTTGGTAAGGAAAATTCCAAATCCGCTTCTGCTCTGTATGATAATAGTTCAGGCGGTGTATCTTACATATTACGGTGTAACGCAAAAAGACCCGTCGATATTTTTGACGGCAATCATTGGTTTTATTATCGGCTTCGGCTCTTGTGCATTTACAACAATGCTCAAGGTTCCGGTAGGTGCCGGGGACACAAAATATTGCGCAGTGCTTGGCTTGTGTATTTATTTTCCGTTGTTCCTTCAATCAATGGTAATTGTGGGATTGCTGGCTTTGATTTGCCTTGTATATTTGAAGGCAACCAAAAAAGGCGGAATCAAAACAATGATTCCTCTCGGTCCGCTGATCTCATTAGGTTCGGTAATTTCTATTTGCTTTCCGCTCATTGAGAGGTTGCAAATTGAAAATATATTTTAAATCATAAATAAAATTATATAAAGGAGTAAATTATTATGATGAAGTTTATCAAAGACGAAAACGGTCAAGGCATGCTTGAATATGTACTTATCATTGCTCTTGTAGCAATCGTACTTATTGCAGTTCTTGTACTCATTAACAAGAAGAGCGCTAAGGTTAAGAACAAGGCTCAGAATCAGCTTAATGAGCTTGACAACGTTTTATAATTAAGTTTTTGTTAAAAACTAAAAGTGGATTTGGGGCAGGATTTCCTGCCCCACTATTCATAATTGGGCATAATGTTAAATTTATGTAAATGAATATTAAGAGGTGAAATCTCTTGAAAAAATTATATTACCGTATTTGGGAAAAGGAAAAAAACGAGGACGGTCAGTCCATGCTTGAATTTGTGCTCGTGTTTCCTATATTTATGTTGCTATTAGCCATGATTCTTGATTTTGGCTGGCTTTTTTATACCCGTTTGAATGTGGAAAATTCGGCTCGAAATGCCGCCCGTGTTGCCTGTGTAGAATATGACCGTGTGGCATATGATGACGGTAATAAGATTCCGGAAGTTACTTACAGTCCGGACGGAACGGTAACATCATACGGCAAAACTTACAGCCTTGATGCATGCAAATCGGTTTTAAACGGTACGGCAAGCGATGCCGAGCAGGCAAGCAGCGGACTTTCGGATCAGGAAATAAGGATACTTAATCAGGTACGCAATACCATTCCGTCGAATTTTACCGATGTGTCGGTTACTCTGTCGTATACATACGATAAGGAGTATTTGACTTCGCCGTCGGCATTTGATTATAAGGTGGCAAACCGTTCAAACGGAGATGTGATAGTGCTTGTTGAGGGCACTCATCATGCAATTACGCCTCTTGTTAATTGGGGTGCCGATGCAAGCGAGGACCATATGACCCGTAAGCTGAGGTGCAAGTCTGTTTATAAGGTGGAAGCAAACAGTTTTTCTAACGGTTAATCGGTTGAAATTCCGTCGCTTAATATTTATTAATATAATAAAATACAGAGAGTAGTTTATACTCTCTGAAAAAAATAATTTTAAAGTTTTGTCAAGGCAGGACTTCATCTAAAAGGAGAACAAAATGAAAAAGGTTTATTTGATTGCAGTTATTTTTGCATTAATCGCAGGCTTTGCTACATATTTCTTTGCAAGCGAAATCGACAAAAAGACAACCATTAAGGATGCCGATACGGTTGAGATTATCGTTCCGGTTGCCGATATGGCAAAAAACACCACAATTACAGAGGATATGTTTGCCGACGAAGCAGGTGTGTTTCAAAAAAAGACCGTTGTTGCAGATGATGTAACAGGCGATGTTGCAACAGATAAAAAACAGCTCATTAATCAAGTAACGGTTGACCCGCTTTATGCAAATGAACCTATCAATGTCAAGCGTCTTGAATCAATTGACGGTTCGGATGTGGCTCTTTCGCTTAAACTTCCTAAGGGCAGGGTTGCTTATTCGTTTAATGCGGCAAGCGTAATCGGTGCAGACGGATATATCAGCGAGGGTGACAAGGTTGATGTTTTGGTATATGACGGCGTAAGCCAAAAATCAAAAATTGCATACAAAAACCTTGAAATTTTGAGAGTATCAACCGCTACGGCAAGCAAGACAGCTTCTGAATCGGGCAAGACCGTTACGGATTATAATACTCTTACCGTATCTGTAACCGAAAAACAGGCTTTGAAGCTTTATAAAATTGAAAATGAAAATTCGTTTAAACTTGTTTTGAAGCACAGAGAAAATGTTGTTACAACTCAAAAGGCAGACGCACAGCAAACAACTGCCGCACAATAATAATTTTCAGATAACGGAGAATAAATATGGCTGATTTAATAAACATTGTTGTTTGCGCCGAGCAAACAGAATTTAAAGTAAACATCAAAAACAAAATTGACCCTGAAAAGCTTGAAATCATCGGTTACAGCGAATTTAACAATGAGGCAAAAACAAGAATTTTGGGTTATGCGCCGGATGTTGTAATTTTTGCGGCTGAAAGTGCGGATATTGATGATGACTTCTTTGGCTTCATTGAAGATATGGAACTTGCGTCAAACGGTTGCTCACCTGTTGTAATGACGGATGATGTTACCGTAGACCTTGTAAACACTGCCGCTCGTTACGGTGTTCGTCAGGTTATGAATATGGAAATTTCGACTGACGAACTTACACGCAACCTTGAGGGCGTAATAAACAGCGAGAGAAAGCTCAGCAAAAAAATTAATGTTGAGCGTAAAACAAGGTCGCATGTTTACTCGTTTTTCAGCGGTAAGGGCGGTGTAGGCAAAACCACAATTTCCACAAACCTTGCGGTTAATCTTGCAAGCCGAGGCAAAAAGACTTTGCTTATAGACCTTGATTTGCAGTTTGGTGATTCGGATATGGCACTTGACCTTAATCCGACCGAAACCATAGTTGATGTTGTAAGAGATACACTCGGTATTTCTATTGACAATCTTACAAACTGCACTGTTACTCACGCTTCGGGTCTTTCGGTGCTTGCTTCTCCTTCATCACCGGAACTTGCAGACTATGTGCAGTCAGGTCATGTAAAAGCCATTATTGATGTAGCCAGAAATTATTATGAATACATTATTCTTGATTGCGGCTGTAACCTTACCGACCCGGTTATTACGGCACTTGAATCGAGCGATACAATCTTTATGGTAAACGATGTCAACATTTTGTCGCTTAAGCGTGCAAAACTTTGCCAAAATGTTTTGTATCAAATCAATCAAAGCGACAAGGTTAAGCTTATTATTAATAAAAACACAAAGAAAAACAATGTTAAAATCAGCGATTACGAAAATATTTTGAATATGGAAGCTTATGCAATATTCTCAAGCGACCTTAAAACAATTAACGATTCTCTTAACAGCGGTCAACCGGCTGTTTCGTACAAGCCGAGAGCCGCATTTTCAAAGGAACTCAATGCTTTTACCGAAAAGGTAATTCTTGAAAGAGAGGGCAAAGAGGGACTTGCAAAGGCGAAAAGCAAGGAAAAGAAAAAAGGACTTTTTGCTAAATAATTTTTAAGTTTGACGAAAGAAGATACATAAATGGGATTACTTGACAGATACAGTTCAACATCTACAAACGAAGAGGGAGCAACACAGTCGGCGTTTGCAAATCACGAATCCTCGGATAAAATCAGACCGGCTCTTGAGGACAGATATTCGGATGTTAAGGCACGAATTCACTCAATGATTATTGAGCAACAGCTTGGTAGCGATAATGCCGATGTTTCCGACGAAGGAATGAGAAAGCTCATTGACGAATATGTTGAACGACCGGATTTTAATATTCCGAGAGTTGACAGAGAAACGGTCAAAAAAGAGCTGTTTGATGATATTATGGGCTTTGGTCCTATTCAGCCGCTTATTGATAGTGACAAATATTCCGAAATTATGGTAAACGGCTATGACCATGTTTATGTTGAATCAAAAGGTAAGCTTGTTCTTACCGACATTCAGTTTAAAGATAACGACCATCTTATGCAGATTGTTGACAGAATCGTATCAAAGGTTGGCAGACACGTTGATGAATCAAGCCCGATGTGTGACGCCCGTTTGCTTGACGGTTCCCGTGTAAATGTAATTATCCCGCCTCTTTCACTTATCGGTCCTATTCTTACAATTCGTAAGTTCGGCAAAACTCCGATTACAGCCGATAACCTTGTAAAATGGGGCTCCGTATCACCAAAAATGCTTGAATTTTTGGAGGCTGCCGTAAAAGGTAAGCTCAATATTATCGTATCCGGCGGTACAGGTTCGGGTAAAACAACACTTCTTAATGTACTTTCGTCATACATTCCTTCGGACGAAAGAATTATTACAATCGAAGACTCTGCCGAAGTTCAGCTTCATCAGGAGCATGTTCTCACTCTCGAAGCCCGTCCGGCTAACATGGAGGGCAAGGGTCGAGTCAGTATCCGTGACTTGGTAGTTAACTCCCTTCGTATGAGACCCGACCGTATCATCGTAGGTGAGGTTCGTAGCGAAGAAACCTTGGATATGCTTCAGGCAATGAACACAGGTCACGACGGCTCACTTACAACAATCCACGCCAACTCGCCGAGAGACTCAATTTCCCGTATTGAAACAATGGTTATGATGTCCGGTTCGGAATTGCCGTCAAAGGCTATCAGAGATCAGGTTGCATCCGCTATTAACCTTATTGTTCAGCAGGCTCGTTTGCGTGACGGTTCAAGAAAAGTAACCTCTGTTTCCGAAATTGTCGGTATGGAGGGTGATGTTGTCAGAATGCAGGATATATTCACTTATGAAACCGAGGGTGAATACGACTCAAACGGTAAGTTTAAGGGTGTGTTCAAGCCTACGGGTATCATTCCTAAATGTGTTGAAAAAATCAGAGAAAACGGAGTAGTGGTTAACAATGACTGGTTCAACGATTAGCGTAATCATAATAACGGTAGCTTTTGCCCTGCTTGCATTTGTTATTGCTCTTATTTTGTCTTATACTTTCGGCTCTTCAAAAATTGCCGCAGAGAAAAGAATGGAGGAACTCAAAAAGCAGGAGGGATACACAGAGGTTGCTCTTGTAAAAAATAAAAAGAAAACGAGAAGAAAAAAAGAAAACGAAAACGGCTTTTTTGTAAAATTCGCATCGGCACTTTACAGTCAGCTTCAAAGTGCGGACATAAAAATGCGTCCCGAGGAGTTTTTGCTCATTTGGGTAATAGTTGCGGTTTTGCCGGCACTCTTTATTCTTCTTATATCCGACAGTTTAGCTACCGTTGCAATTATTGCCGCAGTTATCGGTGCAATGATTCCGTTTGCAATAGTAAAAATCAAGCAAAAGCAGAGAGTAAAAAAGTTTGATGTTCAGCTTTCGGACGCACTTATGCTTTCTTGCAGTTCGCTTCGTGCCGGCCTTAGCTTTACTCAGGCTATGGAGGCTATTTCAAAGGATATGCCGGATCCGATTGCTTCCGAATTCGGTACGGTTTTGGAAGAAATGTCAATGGGTATGCCTATGGATGAGGCACTCGAACGACTTAACAAAAGAATTAACAGCCAGTATCTTCCGCTTATGGTATCATCCGTGCTTATTCAAAGACAAACAGGCGGTAATTTGTCATCAATTTTGGAGGGCATTGCAAATTCCATTAAGGAAAAGATGAAACTTAAGCAGGAACTTAAGGCATCTACATCAGCCGGAAAAACAACGGGACTTATGGTAGGTTCAATGCCGATTATTCTTTGCGTATTGTTTTTCTTTGTAAACAGAGAATTCATTATGCCGCTTTTTACAACAAATATGGGCCACATATTCTTGGGAGTGGCGGCAGGACTTGAGGTTCTTTGTTTCTTGGCGGTACGAAAAATTATTAACATCAAGATGTAAGTTTAGGAGAATTTTATGATTGCTTTATTGGTAATTGCATATGCACTGCTTATTTTGGTTTTGTGCATTGCAGTATTCGGCAAAAAAGGTAAAGAAGAGGATAACAACCTTACAAGAATGAAATCAATCGGTAAAGAGGTTGTTACCGCCGAGTACAAAAATGTTGAAACTTCGTTTTATGACCGTAATATAAAGCCTATTGTTAACAAGCTTTCAAATCTTGATGCTCAGGGTAACAAGCAAACAAAGTCTGCCCGTAAAAGACAGGAAACCGAAAAGCTTGCACTTCAACTCAGAAAAGCCGGCATACATATGTCGACAGGCAGCTTTACATATCTTAAAACCGCTGTTGCAGTTTTGGGTGTAATTATATTTTCAGGCATAGGCATTTTGCTTATGGATGTAACAAGTTATTTTTGGTTGATTATTTTAATCGGAAGTATGCTTTCTGTTCTTGCACCTACCATTGTGCTTAATTCAAAGATAAAAAGTCATCAGCAGGCAATCAGGTCACAGCTTGCGGATACACTTGACCTTCTCAGTGTTTGTATGGAGGCAGGTCTTAGCTTTGACGCTTCGCTTCTTAAAGTGTCGGAGCGTATGGAAGGTCCGCTTATTGATGAACTTGTAACTGTATTTAGACAAATTCAGCTCGGTAAAAGCAGAAACGAAGCTCTTAAAACATTATCGGATTCAACCGATGTTGATGAGCTCAAAACCTTTGTATCGGCGGTAGTTCAAGCCAATACACTTGGTATTCCTATTACAAATGTTCTTTCGGCTCAATCGGAGCAGCTCCGTGTTGCAAAGAGAGAGGAAATCAGAGAAAGAGCGGCAAAGGTTCCGTCAAAGATGACCATTCCTACCGTACTTTTGATTTTGCCGGCAATTATTTGTATTATTATGGGCCCTGTTATTATTCAGGTTATGGATCAGTTTAAAGGCGGACTTTAATGAAAATGTTAAAAGCATATAAAGGCGACGAACTTCTTGTTGAAGAAGTTGAAAACGCAAATCACTTTGTACGCAGGTTTATGGGGCTTATGTATCGCAAAAGTATGGCTGAAAATCACGGACTTCTGCTTACTCCGTGTGATGAAATTCATACTTTTGGTATGCGTTTTGCCATAGATACCGTTGCACTTGACAATGACAACAGGGTTTTGTTTATCGACCCTGCCGTTCCTCCGCATAAGGTGAGAAAAAGAGTTAAAAATTGCAAAAAAATTCTTGAATTAAATGCGGGAACAGCTGAAAAACTCGGCATAACCGTCGGGGATGTTTTGGCTTTTAAATAATAAAATAAACTTTTTGGAGAGTTAATAATGAGCAATAAAGAAATCGTAGACAGAAACCAAATTTTGGGCAACAACAAGGTGGAATTTGACAAATCTTTAAGAGGCTATGACACGGCGCAGGTTGATGAATATGTTGCAAATCTTATAAATATTCAAAAAAATGCGTCTGAAGTTTTCGACAGTCAGGTAAAGGATTTGAGAAATGAAAATTCCATGCTCGAATACGAGGTTAAGGAACTTAAAGAGCAGGTTGAAAGCCTAAAGACAAAGAACGAGTATGCCGTTGAAGAAAAAGAAAGATTGATGAAAAAAATCAATGAGGCTCCTCGTGAGGTTAAGGTTGTTGACGATTCACAGCTTAAAGAATTGCAGGAAAAATATGACTCTCTTGTAAGCAAACACAGACTTATGGGTGAAGAAAATCGCAAACTCTCAAAGGAAAATGAGGGCTTGAAGCGTGATGTGGCTCACCTTACAAAGAAAATAGATAAAAATCGTTCGGAAATCAATAACTTGAGAACAAGCGCAGAGGGTAATTATACCAATGTTACCGACGAGCGTTTCATTCAAGTTTCAAGAATATATGAGGAAGCAATTGATAAGTGTGAGGATTTGATTTTCAGACTTCAAACAGAATTGTCACTTGCACACTCAAAGGCTGAAGACATTCAATAATCATTTGTAAAAAACTTCGTTAAACAAGAGGAGTGATTGCCTTGAAAAAATTGTTTAAAAGAAAAGAAAACGGTGATATCGCCCTTATATCAATATTTGCATGTATGGCTATATTGGCTATTTTGGCGCTTATCCTCGAATTCGGATTGATATATTTTCAAGCGGCAAGGTTGCAGAATGCGGTAGACTCTGCGACTGTTGCTGTTGCGCACAATCTTATGGATACCGATGAAAATATAAAACATACGGTTGAAACATATATGAAGGAAAACGGCGTTGATATTACCAAAAAAGGTACGGGCACAATCACTTCAGGTAAACTGAGAACCAAGATTACCTATGGTGATAACAACGCAGTTGTAATTATTGACAGAAAAGGACTTTTAACCGAGGAAGCCGCCGCAAATGACGACGGAACCTATATAACCTCCGGATATTTGAAGGTTACTGTCGGGGTTGACTGCAAGGAATATTGGAAAACTTTTGACAAAATGGTTGTAAAAAGCGGTTATGCAAAATGCGATATGCAGTACAATGAAATGCCGGAGGCACTTAAATATACAATTTTCGGCAATTCCACAAAGCAAGCCACGGATTACAGACAAATGGCTGTCGGCATCAACGGCAGAACAAACAACACGCAGGCAATTGCCAATATTTTTACAAATCTCATTAACGGTATTAATCGGAATTTTGTTCAGAAAATCATAGAAAGATTGGGCGGAAATCCTAATTATAATGAACTTTTTAATCAGCATTTATCATATGCCACTATTAACGGTGATGTTCATTCAAATTCGGATATAAGCATAGGCGTAAACGCTCTTCAGGCGAGCCGCTCAAAAGATATAGACTATACGGGTACAAATGCCAACTGTATTTGTCAAACCTTGTGTAAATCGGAGAATACCAAAAACACATATTGTACGGTTTGTCAGGACGATTACAGAAAATGTGAGGGCGATGAGCAAACCGACGATGATTATAATCAGGTTCATTTTACCGCTGTAAACAATATTGATTTTTCGGCAGGTAAAATTGTAAACAACACCGTTGGCGGTACATTTTCTCAGTGGCTTGGCACAAACAATGATAATAATACAAGGGTTTATGTAAGAAACTATCAATATATTGAGCAAACTCAGGTTGCACTTTATGTTATTGACCGCTTGAATTTTGACAGTATTACAAGCACACAGGGCTTGCGAGATGCCTTTACCGCTACTGCTCTGGACTATATGGAAAACAGCATTACTCTGCCTGCATCACAGCAAGCGGCTGTTCTTGCACAGGCAGACAATCTTGAGTATATCGAAAAAAATAAGTATCAATTAAATGCTCAAAAGTCAATTGTTTATGGCGCAACAAATGCTATGGCAAATCAGGTTATGACCGAGGCTCAGGGCGGCAAAACGCTTACGGATTTCTTGACCCCTGTTATTGAACGCGGTTATGACCCGCCAGCAACAAATACAACATTGCCTCTTTATGACGGCACAAAGGTTGACAAGGAAAACAGTGTTATTACATTTAGAAAGGCTGACAGTGACCAAACTGCCGAGCTTTACATTGTTGACGCTGAAAATACAAACAGAAACCTTGTTGATATGAAAAGAAATACAGGTTCGATAACTCCTCAATCCGAGGCGGGATACCGCTTTGCTATTGCCAAAACTTTCAGACAGAGAGCAAGCTATATTCAGGTGCCGAATATGAAGCCGTATTTTATCAGGGCTATCAATCGTTCGGTAAAGAATTCAACAACAACCAAGAACAGTGACTCCTCCGATGTTGAAACTTCGGACGCAACCTCTGTAAAGGACGCTGTTAAAAAGTCGCAAACAAAACTTGAAAAGGTAATCAATTCAAAGGATACGCTTGCAACGGTTGAAAATAAGAACGGCACATTTACAAAAGGTGCGGCAGACGCCACAACTGTTTTGGGCGAAGTTCCGGACGGCTATGCCGACACATATGTAGACAATTCGTACAATACAAGCGAGGTTCTTACAAACAAAAAGACTTCTCCGCTTTTGAAGTATAAACTTACTTCAACCGATTCATCGGGTAACAGTATGAAGTATGATGAATATACTCTTACAAAATATAAATCAAGCGATTTGAACCATACAAAATACAACGGTGTGAATATTTATGATTCAAACGGAAACTTGAATTCGGCAAAGAATGTCGTTGAAGATTATAACAAGAAAAACGGCGATAAGTACGGCAAAAACGCTGTGCAGAAATTTGAAAAATCAGATGTACTTGTCGACAAAGATTATGACGATACTTCTGTTCACGATTATGAAAAACATTACGGTGATGACGCCGTAGCAAAGAAAAAGCATTATATTGAAAATACCCTTATGCTTTCGGACCAAAGTGATTTCTCGGATACTGCACCGGCAGAGGACGCTGTGTTCCTTAAGAGCACGGGTACAAAGAAAAATTATCTCAATTCCAAAATCAGCAAAATCAAGGAAATCTCCAAGGAAATCAGCAACCAAGAGTTGTCGGTTCCTGCCGATTTGAGACTCGACCCTGTTGAATCTCGCTACAAAACTTTGATTGACGCAACTCTTGCCGACCTCGGCTACGACATCAAAAACAGCGAAACTGTTGAAACAAAGAATACCGCAGGTATCACAAAAGATTACACCAAGATTGACGGTACAAAGGTCAGCGAAAAGTATTCGTATGAAGATTTGCTTCCGGGTCAGGACGGAGTTGTAAAAAAGAAAGTTTCCGGAGAAACCACGGTTGACGGAAAAGATGTTGACGGCATTTTGGAAGAAACCCGTGAAGATTTTGAAGTAGATGCTGAAAAAATCGGCGAAAAGGTTGACAAAAAGTATAACGAACTTTATAATTCGCTCAAAAAATCGGCTTCAACCGCAGACGGTTGGACTACATCAAAAGGTATCAATAAAATAGGCTCGGATTATTCTGAGGGCGATAACTGGGAATGGTATTTTAAGGATAAAACCATTTACAACGGTAATATCGAAAATCCTTGGCGACCTACCGCAAAATTTTACGGTGCAACTTTGAAGTCGGGTTATTCTGTAGTAATTAACGGAAATTTGTGGGTAAATGACAGCAAAGGCTCGGCAAGGTCAAGAATAGGCAATAACGAAAACGATAAGCCTACTTATCTGTATGTATCGGGAAATATCGACATAAACAGAGGCGACCTTAATATCGGTAATAACACAACAGTTATTTGTGAGGGCAATCTTCATGTTTGGAGCGATAAGTGGCTTACAATCGGTGAAAACTCAACACTCATTGTAGGCGGCGATATCGAAGTTGAAGACGGAAGAATGTCGGTTGATAAAAATTCCGTTGTTGTGAGCAAATCTCATATTTTCTTCAGTGAGTTTGAATCTAAATCCAACACGCAGATTTATTGCAAGGGAGATTTTTATAAACATGCCGGCTCAGGTCATGTAAGTTTAGGCGGTGACTTGTACAGCACAGGTGCACTTTATTGTCGAAAGGGCAGCGGAAATATCAGTATAGCGGATAATTCAAAGGTTTACCTCGGCAGAGACCTTTCAACAAAAGACGGTAATATCAATATCGGTAAAAATGCGTTTGTTATTGCCAATATGCCTTCCGAGTGGGAAGATGATACCGAACAAGGTGTTGTTAATGTCGGCGGTGTATGTACATTAACTATGGATACAGGTTCCGTACTTGTTACTCACGGTGAAAAGACGCACAGAATAAACGCAATGAGGTACGATTGTGCTTCAGGTTCGCTTATTGTTACCGATATGGTTAAGAGTTTGTACGATAAAAACAAAGAGTACACTTCAAAATTCGGCAATGTTATCTGCAAGAAAATGGATGTAAGAACTTCCGAATTTAATGAAAATGCCCATGTTTTTGTGTCGGATGAAATCCATGTTCAGGATTCAAAGCAAATTACATTTAATCCGGGCACAAAACTCCTTCTCGGTAAAAATTCAAAGAATGAGTCAATTTCAAACTGCGGTCAAATTAATTTTAACAGAAGCCCGGCTAATAAAGTGTTTGCCATCGGCGCAATAGGTACGGTTACAGGCTTGCAAAGCGGCAACGGCAACTATACTCTTTATAACGGCAGCTTCCTTTCGGCTCCGGGACTCAGTATTAACAATCTTACGATTGAAAGCGGCGGCGGCTTCTGCATTCCTAAGGACAGCAGTATCACCGCTAACAATCTTACAATTAATGACGGTTCGTCAACTTATATCGGATTGATTAATATTAAGGATACATTAACAATCAATTCCAATGTTAAGATTGAGGAAATTTCTTCGGCAAACAAAATTGTTGTTAATGAAGCTAAACGCCTTTTGATTGAGAAAAACTGTACAGCCAAAGATATTACAAACAAAGGTGAATTTCTTGTAACAAATAAATTGACCGTAAACGGTACATTTGATAATTACAGTACAGCCTTAATCGGTCTTGTTCCGAAAGAGTCAAATCCGGGTACTACCGGTACGCTTTCAGGTTCGGGAACTGTTAACAATTACGATGTTTTTCAGGTTTACGGCTCGACAGAAAGCGGTACAATTAACAACAAGTATAACACGGCAAAGTCACGCGGTTCGACAGTTTACATAAGCGCGGACGGTACTTTGGACAATCTCACCAACGAAAAAGAAAGTGCTGTTATTTGCAAGGGTAACTTTACTGCGAAAAATGTTGTAAACACAGGTAATATTCAGTTAAAAAATATGACTATGGCTGAAAGCAGCTCGTTTACAAACGATGACGACGCAACCGTTAAGGTTGACAATTCTCTTACATTAAAGGGAAGTGCAAACAATTACGGTTTTGTTGAGGTTAACGGTAATTCGCAGATCAAAACAATTAGAAACACGGCTGATTTGAAACTCAACGGTACTGCCGAATTTAAAAATGCAGTTATAAACACCGGTAAAATTCAAGTCACATCATACGGTGCAACATTTAATGATGTTGAAAACAGCGGTGAAATCAGCGTTGCGGGCACAATCGCTTCAAACGGTACCGTTACAAACAGCAACTTTATTTGCTCAAATAATGACGGTAAATTTACAAAACTTGTTAACAGCGGCGTTGTCAGCGTTTCGTTCCTTTCTAAGGGAGCATCTTCGGCTATTGTAAACAATGCAAACGGTGTTATTGAAGTATTCGGCGGAAACAGTTCGGCTGTATCAAATATCACATCTCTTGACAACAGCGGTGACTTTGTTTCAAACAAGGAAATCAATGTTTCGGGTGATATGACAAACAGCGGCAAGTTTGAGTGCTTCGGTAAATCAACAGCAGGCAATCTTACAAACACAGGCAAGGTTTACAATCACGGTACTCTTGCCGTAACCGCTACGATTAATAACAATTCAAACGGCAAAAACGGTGAAGACAATTCAATAATTTATGTCGGTGATTTGTCATCATATTCTCTTGAGGCGGCTACAATCAACAACTATGCAAATATTTTTGTTGACGGCGGAACCCTTAATGTTGGTGCTGTGTTCTCCTGCCATAAAAACAGTGCTCTTTATGTAAACAAGGGCAATATTACAACAAATGATATCGAGATTTTTGAAAATTGTTCGTTTTTGTACAACGGCAAACTTACAATTAACGGTTATCTTGTAAACAGAACAAATCTTTCGCTCAAGAGCATTACGGCAGAGAAAATTAGAAACTATGGCAATATTTATGTTGAATCAAGCAAAAACTTTACTATAAAATACCTCGCCAATATGTCGGGTGCAAACTTTGCTTTGGATGGCGGAGGAGCGCTTGTAGTTGAAGAACACTATGACAATATCTCTATCCTTAACGAAGGTAATATGTATGTAAACGGTAATGTATACGGCAACGGTTCAATTAGAACCACCGCAGGAGAGATTTATGTCAACGGCGATGCGGATGTTGCAAATTCAGTTTCGTATGATGCTTCGGCACTTTGTGTTGAAAATTCAGCCGAGGTATATATTTACGGCTCACTTCCTGTAAACACCTCCGGCAACGGCTTGTTCATCAAGGCAAATGCGGATGAAACTGCCATTAAGGCAAGAGCCAGCATTTACGGAAAGAAAGATTCTTGGTTCTCGTCAACTATTGAAACGGGCAGAATCAACTGTGAACAAAAGGGTGCAAATATTTTCTTCGGCAATGATGTAAAGGTTACTCCGGACAACAACACTCAAAATATTTACGGTAATATGTTTATTTACGGCAAATATGAGTGCTCTGCCGATGTTAACATTCATATTAACAATTCGGCTACTCTTTATATCAAGGACAATGTAAATGCACCGAAAACAACTATTTATCTCAATAATCAGTCGGGCTTCTATTGCTTTGGAAGTGAGGTAATACTCAAGGCAATTATTTCGGACTTTTCAAGAGTTTATCTTATGAAATTGCCGTCGGGTACATATTCGGGCATCGGCAGTGTTCAACTCAGCAATGTCAGCTTGATTTATTATCCATACTCAACCAAACTTGCAAATCTTACAAAGAGTGATGATTCGGTTATTATGTCCGATCCGGGCAGCGTATTCCCTGTTTCTAACAGTAACTTTGCGGTTAAAAACTCGACTATTGTTACTACGGGTAATATTAAGATTATAAATGAACTTACAATTCCTGAAGGTTCAACTCTTTGCGTAGGCGGTAATGTTTATTTTTGCGGTGATTCGGCAAGCCTTATAAACAACGGTAACCTCTATATTATGGGCAAAATATATTACAGCCCATATACCTATTCAACAATTACTTACGGTTATTTTGATGAACTTTCAGACAGATATGATAAGGCTACCAAGAATTCGTTTGATGATTTTGTTACTCTTGGCGGACAAAATGCAGACTTGTTTGTAGGCAAAACAAAGTCGGGCACATTGAAGTATAAGAATTACTTTAATACTTACGGCAACCAAAAGGTTTATGTTGATAACGACCTTGTTGTTATCGGCAACCTCTCTCAAAGGAGTTACAGCAAGGCAGGAACTAAAGGCAGTGACCTTATTGCAAACCGAGGCGAAAGCGTTGTTCTTGAAAACAGCTCAACCCTTTGCGTATCGGGTGACATTTATTCAAACGGAATAGATAACAATACCGGCAACGGTGTATATGTTGCAAACGGTTCTTCGCTTTCAAGCGGCGGCTCACTTTATGCCGATTCGGCTATTTACAATTTCGGCACAACCGTTATTATGGGCAAACTTGTAAATTACAAAAAGTCGGACGGCACCGAAGCCGAAAATTCAAGAAAATGGACTACCGACAGAGAAGATTTGAGCAAACTTTATGAAGGTATGTCTCTCCTTAACGGTTCCGATAAAGCAAAGGACGCACGCTTCTTTGTAGGCGGTGTGGATAAAAAAGGCAAAATCTCAACCGAAACGATCATATTTGAGGGTTATGTTCAAAACTACGGCAAGATTAACATTATGCAGCCTACTTATATCAAAGGCCACAGCGTAACAAGTACAATGTGGTTTAGAGTAGTCGGTGAAAATACAAATGCCGTCTATGCAACCCGTGCATATTATGACGGCGGCTGGAGTTACGAGGTTGCTCCGAGAGGTTCGTTCCTTGCTCAGGAAAGTTCGGTTGCCAACTTCGGCAGCGATGTGGCAATGCTCGGCGGATACCTTTGTTTCAACACTTCGTCGGACGATAAGAGTAAAATGCCTGTTTTCTCCAGCGAGGGCGACGCTACTTACGGTATGTGCTTGATTAACGGCGGTATTTTCTATGCCAAAGGCAAAGTCGGCTACACGGGTGATGTAGGTCATACCCTTGATAACAGTAAGCTTAACGGTTACGATGAATTCAACGATTACTATATTCATCATCTTGAACTTTTGTATTTCAATTCAATCAATCTTAAAGGTGACTTCAAGGGCTCGTTCTCAATCGTAAACGGTTATGTTTATAACGGCAGCCGAAACGATAATTATTGCCCTGAAAACAAAAATGCGGTCATTTATTCCGGAGGCGGAATACAAGTCGG
The DNA here is from genome assembly GCA_900539325.1 of uncultured Eubacterium sp. GTDB lineage: Bacteria > Bacillota > Clostridia > Oscillospirales > Acutalibacteraceae > Eubacterium_R. The sequence continues at coordinate 55,049 of UQCC01000009.1, read as the reverse complement.
TACAAGCAAGGACGCAGGTGCAAACGATGTCGGCGGTACCGTTCAAAACTACGGCAGTATGTATGTAGACGGCTCGCTTAATGTTTATTCAAGCGACACTTATGCAATTAACTACATTGCACTTTCGTCACAACTTGATTCAAAAACCTTTATTGCCGGCGATTGCTACTCAAGCGGCGGTACGGTTACAATGCGTAATTCACTCTTTATGTGTGACGGCGACTTCATTTCAAGGCGTTGTGCAAGACTCGGTATTTCCGAATTGGTAAACAGTGAAGACGACCTTAATTCAAGTTCATATCTTTACATTGGCGGAAATATGGCAACAAGTACCAACGGTACAGGCAAAGCCGGTGATATTGCCGGTAGCTGGGGCGGCGTTTCCACATGGAACTACCTTGACATTTTCTCAAATGCAAGCGTTTATGTTGGCGGTTCGTTCTTTACAAACAGTATCTTTACTCCGCATAAAAATGTAACGCTTATCGTTGACGGTAAGAATAAGGGTAAGGTTAACACCAAGACCAACTTCATTACATGGTTGCAGACGATTGCGAATAATGTTACACTTTCGCTCAACGGATACGACCCTGATGACTTTAAGTTCATTGTTAACAACAGATTTGATGTTCAGCAAACTCTTCGTGAGGGCAGAACAAAATCAATGCTCAACAGATTTTATGTTCACGGCAGTGCTTTCCTCAACGGCAGAGCAAAAATTTCCGATATGACAAAGTTCTATGTTTACGGTGACCTTGTAAACAGAACGGATGTTATCGGCAAGATTACGGCGTTTGAAATCGGCAGAGCGGTTAATGTTTCGGATGACGGCGACACTTGGGCATCAAAGGGCACCTTTATTGACGAAAATGATGAACCTCGCTTTGTCAGAAATGCAAAGGGTAATTTGATTCAAAATCCAAATTACGACTATAACTATGCAAACGCTTGTTATCTCTATGTTCGCGGCAAGATGGACCTTGACAGAAAAGTAAATATTTATCCGGGCACAACGGTTAAAACCGGCAAGGATTACTCCCCTCGTGGTATGGTTAAACTCATGCACGACACGAGCGTATATTCGGGCGGTAAAATTTCCACACACAGATATATTGATGTCGGTCAATATTCGGAACTTTTTGCAAAGGAAAATATCAACGCTTGGAATTATATTTGTGTTCGTGAGCACGGTACGCTTTACAGCGGCGGAGATGTTAAGTGCGGAACTTCGTTTGAAGCTAAAACATTTTCAACAATCTATTCGTGCGGTTCTATCAAGGCAACTCTAAGCAATATTAAGATTCGTGACAACTCAACGGTATTCTGTGCCGGTAATATGACTGCACTCAGTTATATTGAACTCGGTAAGCACGATGAAAAGTATAAGGATACCTTGCGTGAGGCAACACCTAAATCGAGCGATAATGTATGTACATGTACGGGTAAGTGTTCAAAAGACGACCCTGATGCAAGTTGCCCTGTATGTAAGGATGACTATACAAAGTGTACGGCTCCTGTTGAATGTATTTGTTCAGAACTTTGTACGGAAGATAAAAAGACCGAAGATTGCCCTGTATGTAAGAGCGACGGCGGCGATTGGCATAAGTGCCAGGCACAAAGTCCTGATAATCAGGAAAAGGAAACCTGCACTTGTACAATCGAATGTACCGAAAATGCAAAGAATTCGGATTGTCCTGTTTGTAAAAATGATTATACAAAGTGCGGATTTAAGAGTGACGAATCTGTGCTTGAAAACGATATTACAAGGGATCTTACGGATGATGCCGACGGCGGCGAGTTCTATATCGGTAAAAAGCTTGCGTCGTATACAAGCTATATCAGACAGTACGGCTTCTCAAGCACGGTTGTCGGACAGTATGTATTTGCAAACAAATACCTTACATTAAGAAGCAATTCGGATATGTGGGTTCTTCCGGAGGCGTATAACAACAACACTTATAAGTATGTTGTTAAAACCTTTGAAAGTGACGGCTCAATCCTCGGCGATATTATTAAGTACATCAAGGAAACAGCGTATAATCTTAAAGAAAAGCTTTCATTTAAGAACGGCTCGGTATATACGATGGGCGACTTGACTCTTAATAAAAACGCTTCTCTTATGGGCACTTACGATATATATGCTTTTGGCAAGGCAACACTGTTGCATGATTCTCTTATATATTTCGGCCACGATGTTAAATTCTACGGACCGAGCCTTGATTTGATAGACGGTATCAAAAACGGCAGCTATACAGGATTTAAGGCGGCAGGTGATGTTTATACAACCATGAGATGTACAAACAAGGCAAAGCATCCTACCGGCTACACGATTTATACAAAGAATTATGACCCTAACAAATCATACAAGTGCGATAAGTGCGGTGCTTCGCTCAGCAAGAGCACGGTTAAGCAAAATGTAACCTGTCCGGTAACGATTTATGCAAACAACGAAATAGTTGTTGCAACTTCTACCGATATGAGTATGTGTTATGCTGTTGCGTGCAACGGAGATGTAACTATATCCGACCCGTACGGAACATGTAATTATGACGACAGAAACATTTATCAATTACCTAATGCCATAGCTTCGTACAACGGAAATATTACTTATAACACGATGTACGGCAAGATTGCGGCATTGTTCTATGCACCGTCACCTAATTCAACCGCAGAAAAAAAGGTCGGCAACATCAAACTTGACGGCTATTATCAGGAAATTTGGGGTTCTATAATCGGTGATACCGTATCGATTGATACATTCTATATCAATCTTCACAGATTCTCCAACTGGAGAACTATGGACCTTCAAATTGCAGAATCGGGTAATGTTTACCTTATTTCGCAGGCTGAATATGACAAGCAGGTCAACAATGTTGACGAGTCGTATTTGCATACCGGTAACACCCAGGATGAAAGCGAAGGCGGCGCATCACTTTTCTTTGACAAGGATGTGCTGAGCAACGGCTCAACAACCGGTCAGGGTACCGATGCAGGCAACTAAAATAAAAAAGGCAAAGACGATGGTGAAAATTATCGTTTTTGCCTTGTTTTAAGGAAGATTTAATGAAAAAAATATCAAAAAACCAAATTATAAAAATTGCTGTTGCCGTTCTTGTTTTGATTGTTGTAGGCGTTTCGATTTTTTTGATTAACGGTAAGCAAACAGGCTCAATCAGCAAGGGAAACAATAAACAGTATAATACGGAAACTTTGCAAAAAAATGAAGATTCCGTTATGCAGGGCGACCCATATGTTTTTTTGGGCTCTGATTTTACTTTTGGTGCAAAATCCGACGGTCAATCTTTTGTTGATTATATCAAAGCTGTTGACGGTATAAAGGCTAAAAAGTACGGCGGTGAGGGTTACAAACTCAACGGCAAGGACGAAAACACGCTTGTTTATGCTTTTAACAAGGCGGTAAAAAAGAATGTAAATCCAAATGTTGTTTTTTGCGAAGTGCCTGTTTGCAACGCAAGCGGCAAACAGAAAAACGGCGAGCTTACAAACAGCTTTTATATCGGCGATTATGATACCACCACTCTTTACGGAGCAATGGAATATATTTGTGCAAGTGCAGAGCTTAATTGGGGCTGTAAGGTGGTTTTTATCACCTGTCCGAGTGATGATGAAAAGAAATATGCCGAGGTTGTCAATGCGGCAAATGCCGTTGCCGAAAAGTGGGGCACTAAGGTAATTAATTTTTATAATAATGACGAAATTTCTTTTGACAAAAAAGAAAAAAAGCTGTATTTGGTTGATGATTCTTCGCCTACAAAAGCAGGCTACAACAGCGTTTACGGCCCAAAGGTTGAAGAATTTATACAAAGGTATTTTTATTTCTAATGAACAAAATTTATTCAATGACCGTTGCCGAACTTACTTCGGCGGCGGTTGATTTTATTAAGCAAAATTATCCTAAAAGGTACAAAAAATCGCTTGAATTTAAGGACGAAAATGATGCCGTTTTGTGCCTTTGTGTCGGTGTGCTTTTTGACAATGCAGGCATAAAAGAGGACGAAGTTTTTTATACCGAAAACGGCAAACCGTACCTCAAAGACGGTAGGTTTTTATCCGTGTCACACAGCGGAAAATACTGCGTTTTGGCGGTGTTTGATATTCCTGTCGGCGTGGATATTGAAAGAGTCGGTAGGGTTACAAAATCCGTGTCAAGCCGCTTTTTTACCGAAAACGAACAAGCGTGGGCAGGAGATGACGAAGTAAGGCTCACGGTTTTGTGGACGCTCAAAGAAGCGTTGTCAAAACTTACGGGTGACGGCGTAAAAATGCTGTATGACGGCATTGATGTTCTGCCGCTCACAAGAGGTAAATCAATTATACTTGACGGCAAAAAAATAACCGCCGAGCTTCAATTCCTCGGCGATTATGTGTTGGCGATTATAAAATCAAATTAATACAAAATGCTTTTAAACACGGCTTAACGCTGTGTTTTATTTTTGTCTTTTTTTTCATTCGGGTCTTTCATTGTCAGCGAAATTCGCTTTTTGTCAACATCAACGGAGAGTACCCAAACGGTTACAATGTCGCCTACTTTAAGCACATCCGACGGATGCTTGATGTAGCGGTTTGTAATTTGGCTGATGTGCACAAGTCCGTCTTGATGCACGCCGATGTCAACAAACGCACCAAAGTCGATAACATTTCTAACCGTGCCGTTGAGTTCCATTCCGGCTTTTAGGTCCTCCATGCCCATAACATCTGTGCGTAAAAGCGGCTTTGGCAGTTCATCTCTTGGGTCACGGCCCGGTTTTGAAAGTTCGCTTACAATGTCAACGAGGGTTGGCTCACCGATGTCAAGCTTTTGTGCAAGTGCCGATGTGCCGATTGTTTGCACCTGTGATTGAAGTTTTGTGATATTGCCCGATTTGATGTCGTTTTCCGACACATCGCAAAGGCTCAAAAGTTCCTTTGCGGCGGCATAGCTTTCAGGGTGAACTGCTGTGTTGTCAAGCACATTTTTGCTTTCGGCAACACGCAAAAATCCGGCACATTGCTCAAACGCCTTAGGTCCTAATTTTGCTACCTTTTTGAGTTGACTTCTTGATGTGAACGAGCCGTTTTCTTCACGGTACGCAACAATGTTTTTTGCCACCGCACTTGACACACCGGCAACTCTTGAAAGTAATTGCGGTGATGCGGTGTTGAGGTCAACGCCAACGCTGTTTACACAGCTTTCAACCACACCGTCAAGTTCTGCAGACAATTCCTTTTGCGGCATATCGTGTTGATACTGACCTACTCCGATTGCCTTTGGGTCGATTTTTACAAGTTCGGCAAGCGGGTCTTGGAGTCGTCTTGCAATGCTCACGGCACTACGCAAGCTGACATCGAATTGCGGGAATTCCTCCGCAGCAAGCTTTGACGCACTGTAAACGGAAGCACCTGCTTCGCTTACAACCATATATGTTATACCGCAGTCAAGTTCCTTGATGAGTTCGGCGGCAAAAACCTCGGTTTCGTGCGACGCCGTGCCGTTGCCGATGGCAAACATTTTTACATTGTGCTTTTTCACAAGTGCGGTGATTGTTTTTTTCGCTTCGTCAATTTTGTTGTGCGGCGGTGCAGGGTAGATAACGCCCGTGTCGAGCACCTTGCCCGTTTCGCTGATAACGGCAACCTTACAGCCCGTGCGATAGCCGGGGTCAAGCCCGATTGTTACATTGCCCTTAACAGGTGGTTGCATAAGGAGTTGGCGTGTGTTTTCGCCAAAAACTTTTATTGAAGATTCGCAGGCTTTGTCGGTTAGTTCGTTGCGGATTTCTCGCTCGATTGACGGGAATATAAGACGGCTGAACGAATCCTCAACCGCTTCAATTACAAGGTCGGTCGCCTTTGTATTGTTTTTGCAGTGAATGTTGAACAAAAGGTCGGTGACAATTGTTTTGTCAAAGTCGATTGAAACCTTGAGTTTGCCCTCTTTTTCGCCTCTGTTAACAGCCAAAACCCTGTGTCCTGCAATGGATTTTACAGGTTCGCTGTATTCCTTGTACATTTCGTACACGCCGAGGTCGTCATCTGCTCCCTTTGATGTGAGCATACCGTTGTTGTGCACTGCGTAGCGGATGAGTTTTCTGCCGTTAGGGTCGTCTGATACAAGTTCTGCAATGATGTCTTTTGCACCTTGAAGCGCACTTTCAATATCAGGCACCTCATCGGTCAGGTAGTCCTCTGCCAAAATTTCGGGAGCGGGAGTGCCTTTTTCCTGTGCATAAATTGCCTCCGCAAGCGGTTCAAGTCCGAGTGCCTTTGCAACGGAAGCCCTTGTTTTTCTCTTTGGACGGAACGGACGGTAGATGTCTTCAAGTTCTGTCATCGTCTTTGCGTTTTCGATGGATTTTGCAATGTCGTCCGTCATTTTCTCCTGTTCGGTGATTGACGCAATGATTTTTTCCTTTTGCTCCTCAAGTGAACGGAGATAATTCAGCCTGTCGTTCAACTCTCTTAAAAGTTGGTCGTCAAGTGAGCCTGTGGCTTCTTTTCTGTATCGTGCGATGAACGGAATTGTATTTCCGTCATCAATGAGTTTCACCGTGTTTTCTGCCTGCCACGGCTTGAGCGAAAATTCAAGCTCTAATTGTTTTACTATATCCATAGTTACTTCCTTTTTTATGTGATATATTCAGTTTACCAAAAAATTTCGGTTGTTTCAAGAAAATTTAATGCCGAGATTTTTGGTAATATTAACTAAAAAAACATAGAGTTTTTCTATTGCCTGATTTTGATTGTGCCTTGAATATTGCCTATATTATATATTATAATTAAATGAGATATGCCGGATATGCCGATTTGCAACTTTTAGCCTAAAAACGGTGGCTTGCAGTCGGGCATAAATAACAATCGGAGAGGGACTATGAATAATATTTTTTTCACGAGCGAAAAAGAGGAGAAGTACGCAAAAGCGTGCCTTGCCTTTGCCGAAAAGCTCGGACTTATTGATGACAGCAGCATTGACGCTCTTAAATCAAGATGCGAAAAGGAAAACGAAAAGCGTAAAAACGCTCTTGCAAACGGTGAGATTGTTTACGGCTTAAAGCAGTTTACGCTTCCCGTTTATCTTGATTGGGAGCTTACACGCTTTAAGTTGGATTTTGTTTCCGAGAAAAAAGGCATTAATTATAGTTACAAGCCTATTGAAAAAGCTCAGCTTAAAGATTTTTACAAATCAAATAAGGACTTGTTCACCCGTTATAACGGCGACAAGTTCAGATTTAAGGAATCAAGAGATGTAGTTTACAAGAAGATAAGAGAGGAGGAGTATGAAAATGAAGTCAACAACATATTACGCAAGCTCTCTTAACGGTAACGACAACAATGACGGACTCACACCCGAAACCGCCTTTTTAACTCTTGACAAGGTCAATTCGCTTCAAATAAATCCGGGCGATAAGATTTTGCTTGAATACGGCTCGGTGTTTAACAATCAGTTTTTGCACCTTAAAAACTGCGGCAGTATTGACGGCGAGGCTATCGAAATTGCTCCTTACGGCGAGGAGGGCAGAATGCCTTTCATCAACACAAACGGTGAGGGCGTTTGGCATCAGGATTACGGCACAAAGCTTGATTTCGGCGGTCATGTTTACAAGGGTGATGTAAGTTCCTCCGTTCTTCTTTACGATGTGGAAAATATTGTTATTCACGATATAGAAATTGCAAACAAAGAGGAGTTTACAACTCCCGAGGCGTACAGCGACCCAGACAAGAGGGACAGAACAGGCGTTGCCGTTGTTGCTCAAAACAGAGGTACGCTTCATTCAATCACGCTCAAAAATCTTTTTGTTCACGATGTCAACGGCAATGTTTACAACAAGCATATGAACAACGGCGGCATTTATATGACAGCCTTTAAGCCTGCAGACGAAAGCAAAACAGGCGTTGCAAGATATGACGGTGTAACCGTTGAGGGCTGTTTTGTAAAGAATGTCAGCAGATGGGGCATAGCAGTCGGCTATTCCTATCGCCACGCAGATTTTGCAGGCAAGGAACTTAAAGAGGAAACCTTTGAGAAGTACGGCAACCTCAACATTTTGATTACAGGCAATTACACAAAGAATATCGGCGGTGACGCAATCACGCCTATGTATGCACTCACTCCGCTTGTTGAACACAATGTTTCGGACACTTGTGCAACCGAGATGAACGACCGTGTTTATACCAAGCCGGGCAAGAGAATGGGCAAGGTTGCGGCGGCAATTTGGCCGTGGAAGTGCAAAAATGCTTTGCTTCAATACAACGAGGGCGTAGACACAAAGCTCAATCAAGACGGTATGCCGTGGGACGCCGATTCGGGTGACGGAACTACATATAAGTACAATTATTCAAGGCTCAACGAGGGCGGCTGTATGATGTTCTGCCTCGGAGAAGCCGTGCATAATACATTTGTCAATAATGTAAGCTATGACGATTTGGGCGGAATTTTAAGTCCGTCGGGCAATCCTGACGCTTATGTTGCGGACAACGAATTCTATATGCGTAAGAGTGTTCCGCTCAAACGCAAGAGAAATCACGGCAAAATGACGCTTAAAAATAATAAAATAGAAATTATAGATTAACGAGGTATAACTATGGCACAAAACAAAGGCAGAGTAACTATTCCAACCGATATGGATGTGGTTAAGGAAACCCTTGAAATTATGGACGAATGGGGTGCAGACGCAATCCGTGACTGTGACGGTACAGAGTTCCCACAGGAACTTAAAGACACAGGTGCAAAGATTTATGCAACCTATTACACCACAAGAAAAGATAACGAATGGGCAAAGGCAAATCCTGATGAAATTCAGCAGATGTACATTATGACTCCGTTTTATACAGCAACCGAGTCAAATCTTGAAATTCATCTTATGAATCATCTTTATCCCGATATGCTCAAGGTCAACAACCGTGACGACATCACAAGATGGTGGGAGGTTATCGACCGCACAACAGGTGAGGTTGTTGCTCCGACCGATTGGGAATATGACGAGGCAACGGGTAATGTAACAATCAACAAGTGCACACCGTTCCACGAGTATACAGTAAGTTTTCTTGCTTACATTATGTGGGACCCGGTTCATATGTACAACGCTGTTGTCAACGAGTGGAAAGATGTTGAACCGCAGATTACCTTTGATGTTCGTCAGCCAAAGACAAGAGCACATTCGCTCGACAGACTTCGCAGATTCCTTGACACTCACGATTATGTTGATGTTGTCAGATTCACAACATTTTTCCATCAGTTCACTCTTGTGTTTGATGAATTTGCAAGAGAAAAGTTTGTTGATTGGTTCGGCTATTCGGCATCCGTAAGCCCGTATATCCTTGAACAATTTGAAAAAGAAGTCGGCTACAAGTTCCGTCCTGAGTTCATCATTGACCAGGGATATATGAACAACACATATCGTATCCCGTCAAAGGAATTCAAGGATTTCCAAAAGTTTCAAATGCGTGAGGTTGCCAAACTTGCTAAAGAAATGGTGGATATTGTTCACGAGTACGGCAAGGAAGCTATGATGTTTATGGGCGACCATTGGATTGGTATGGAGCCGTTTATGGATGACTTTGCATCAATCGGTCTTGACGCTGTTGTAGGCAGTGTCGGCAATGGTGCAACACTTCGTCTTTTCAGCGATATTAAAAATGTAAAATATACCGAGGGCAGATTTTTGCCATATTTCTTCCCTGATGTTTTCTGTGAGGGCGGCGACCCTATTTATGAAGCAAAGGTAAATTGGGTAACGGCAAGACGAGCAATTTTGAGAAGCCCTATTCAGCGTATCGGCTACGGCGGTTATCTCAAACTTGCGCTCAAATTCCCTGAGTTTGTTGATTACATCAAGGGCGTTTGCGATGAGTTCCGCACACTTTATGATAATGTTCAGGGCGTAACTCCTTATTGCGTAAAGAAAGTTGCAGTGCTCAACTGTTGGGGCAAGATGCGTTCTTGGTCAAATCATATGGTTCACCACGGTCTTTATTACAGACAGAACTATTCTTATTTCGGTGTTATCGAGTCTTTGAGCGGTGCCCCGTTTGATGTTTCGTTCATCAGCTTTGATGATATTAAGAATGACAACAACTTCCTCGACAAGTTTGATGTTATCATCAATGTCGGCGATGCAGACACGGCACAGTCGGGCGGCGAATATTGGGCAGATGAGCAAATCATCACAGCCGTTAAAAAGTTCGTATTCAACGGCGGCGGATTTATCGGTGTCGGCGAGCCTGCCGCTCATCATTGGCAGGGCAAGTTCTTCCAACTCAATGATGTTTTGGGCGTTGAGGAAGAAAACGGCTTCACTCTCAACACTCGCAGATACAACACCGAGGAACACAGAGATCATTTCATCCTTGCAGATACCGAAAACGGCAATGTTGATTTCGGCGAGGGCAAGAAGAATATTGTTGCTCTTGACGGCACAACCGTTCTTGTTCAAAATGCAACCGAACTTCCGTTTGCCGTAAGACACGCAGAAGAAGTTCAGATGGCTGTCAGAGAATTCGGCAAAGGCAGAGGCGTTTATATCAGCGGACTTCCGTATTCGTTCGAGAACAGCCGTGTGCTTTACCGTGCGGTTTTGTGGAGTGCTTCGGCAGAAGACGAACTTCATTGCTGGTATTCAACAAACTACAATGTTGAGGTTCACGCTTATGTTAAAAACGGCAAGTATTGCGTTGTAAACAACACTTATGAGCCACAGGATACAACTGTTTATGTCGGTGACGGCACAAGCTTTGAATTGCATCTTGAAGCAAACGAAATCAAGTGGTACCAAATTTAATTAGGCATTAAAAATATCGGGGCTTTTGCGATTGGTTTTGCTCGTAAAAGCTCCGATTTGCGTTAAAATTCTTCCTTTATTTACCAAAAAAGTAAAAATTCTTAAATAATTGTTAAAAATTTAACAATACTTATTTAAAATTTTGTGGTATAATATAGAAAATTGATAAAGAAAAAACGGAGGTTTTCACTATGGCTAACAGAATAGTACTTAACACGGTTTCATATCACGGCAAGGGTGCAATCAAGGAAATTGCTCCTATTGCTCAATCAAAGGGATGGAAGCACATTTTTGTATGTTCCGACCCTGACCTTATCAAGTTCGGCGTTACTTCAAAGGTAACAGACCTTCTTGACGAAGCAAAAATTCCATACACAGTTTATTCGGGTATCAAGCCAAACCCAACAATCGAAAATGTTGTTGACGGTGTAGAAAGCTTCAAGGCTTGCGGTGCAGATTCAATCATCGCTATCGGCGGCGGTTCTTCAATGGACACAGCAAAGGCTATCGGTATCATCATTGCAAACCCTGAATTTGCAGATGTTCGTTCACTTGAGGGCGTTGCTCCTACAAAGAATCATGCTGTTCCTACAATCGCAGTTCCGACAACAGCAGGCACAGCTGCCGAGGTTACAATCAACTATGTAATCACAGATGTTCAAAAGGAAAGAAAGTTTGTTTGCGTTGACGAAAACGATATTCCTGAATATGCGGTTGTTGACCCTGATATGATGTCATCAATGCCAAAGGGTCTTACAGCTTCAACAGGTATGGACGCACTCACACACGCTATCGAGGGCTACACAACAAAGGGCGCTTGGGAAATGTCTGATATGTTCCACCTTGAGGCAATCAAACTTATCGCAAAGCATCTCCGTGGTGCAGTTGAAAACAAGCCTGAGGACAGAGAGGGTATGGCACTTGCACAGTATATCGCAGGTATGGGCTTCTCAAATGTAGGTCTTGGCATTGCACACTCAATCGCTCACACACTTGGTGCTCACTATGACACACCTCACGGTGTTGCTTGTGCTATGATGCTTCCTATCGTTATGGAATACAACGAGGACTTCACAGGCGAAAAGTACAGAGAAATTGCTCGTGCTATGGGTGTTGAAGGCGTTGACGAAATGTCACAGGAAGAATACAGAAAGGCTGCCGTTGACGCAGTTAAAAAGCTTTCTGCCGATGTAGGCATTCCGGCTGTTAACGAAAAGGTAAGAGAAGAAGACCTTGATGTTCTTGCAGCAGATGCATACGCAGATGCTTGCCGTCCGGGCAACCCAAGAGATACAAACGAAGCAGAACTTAAAGAGCTTTACAAAAAGATTATGGCATAAGCCGGAATTTGTAACATAGCATAATTAAAGCGACTTGGATTTGATTTTCCAAGTCGCTTTTTATGTTGCTATATGTAGTTAAATATGATACTATAAAATTGCATTAAATATTGGAGAAATTGTTTTATGGAATTGTTATATGCAGTTTTCTTTTTGTTGTTTCTGTATAAAATTGAATTCGGAGTCAGCGATGAATTTATGTCTAAGGATTATACAACTTATCTTCGAGGGATTTTTGCATTGACAATTATGTTGTGTCATATCAGAATAACAGATTTTGCTCCGTTGAATGTTTTTAATTATTTAGGCGAACCCATTGTCGGCATATTCTTTTTCCTGTCAGGCTATGGTATGCTGACAAGAATAAAGCAGACCGGCATTGATAACTATATGAACGGATTTATATTAAAACGCTGTGTACCGCTGTTTGTTGAATATATTTTTGTGTGGATTTTCAATTTCGTTTGTATGTTTTTAGTATCGGGAAATTTTGATTTCCTTAAAGGAATAATTACACATTATTCATGGTTTATTATTATGATTGAAGTGCTGTATATTGTGTTTTACATCGGATATAAACTGTTTAAAGACAATTTGAAGGGATTAATTATACTTGTAACAATTTTTGAATTGGCTCTAATAATAGCTTTATCGGCATTTGGAGTGGGTAAGTACTGGTACTTAAGTTTGCTATGCTTCAGCGGAGGTATGATTTACAGCGTTATCAACTTGAACAAAGAAAAGACATTGCCGTTAATATTTGTCTTTGGTGCACTTGCGGTTGTTGCAATCGATGCAAAATATGTTTTGAGTGACAAACCAAAGATTATAGTGCTATGGGCATTAATTTATAATGTTTCGGTTTTATCTTTGGCAATAGTTGCATTATCGGTCGGAAGATATGTTCGGTTTAAAAATCCCGTGTTTGAATTGTGCGGAAAGATGTCGCTTGAAATTTATTTGTTGCACGGTGTATTTCAGTTTGTATTTAAAGAAATCAAACCGATATATAATAACAGCTTGCTATACGGCGCAATGATAATTCTGTGTACTCTGCTTATGTCTTACGGATTAATGAAACTAAAAACACTTAAATTAAAAAAGCAGGTATAAAATATAAGAACTGTGATATGAATTAAATTCATTTATCACAGTTCTTTTTGTTATGCTTTTCGCTTTTTTGACCCTACGATGAATGGGATATATTTGTTTACAAGTGTGCAAATCGGTGCAAGAACAATCAAAGTAAACAGCGTTACAGACGAATAAATGAGTATGCCTTTGTGCGTGTTACTGAGGAGTTTTGCATCAAATTTAGGAGATACAAAGGTGCTCAGCAAGAACATTATCAGCTTGCAAGCCGGAATATGGAATGCGTAGTAAAAAATAGTGTTTTGACCGAATTTAACCACAAATTTCGGGAACTTCATAAAACTGAAGAATATGAAAAATGCAAGCACGCCGCTGTATACAACCAGCATATCGTAAAAATATGAGCAGTAGAGCGATGAAAAAAGGTTTATGTAGTTGAACTTGCCTGTGTGGTATTTGTACAGGGCAGGCAGTGCAAGAAAAACTATCATAGAAATTGTTGCGATTATAATAAGGTAGTTCTTTTTTACAAGTGCAAGAAAAGATTTTAGGTAGTAGCCGAAAACGCACATCGGATAAGCCACAAAAACGGCGTTTACCGCCATAAATATATGTTTGCCGGTAATGCAGAAGTAGCCTAAAACAAGTGAAATCACGGCACTTATTATCATTGTTGCATCGTTGCTTTTTGTGATTTTAAAGATGATAAACATCAAAAAGTTGCACAGGAACAATGTAGGGAAAAACCACATTATTTTGCCCATACATATCAAGTCGAGCGAGTATTTTATCCACTCGGTGAATGTGCCTTGGTATGTGAACAAATCGAATATGCACAATATTACTGACAGACAAAGGTAGGGCACGAGTATTCGCTTTGAGCGGGTAATCAAAAATTCTTTAACGCTCATTTGTTTTTTAGGATTAAACACAAATCCCGATGCCGCAAAAAACAGCGGCAACTTCAAAAAGCTTGTGTACATTACAAATGTTGTAAACCCATTCAGCCCTAAATGAACAAAAATTACAAATGCCATTGCAACGGCTTTGATTGCGTCAAGCCAGTCGTACCGCGGCTTTTGCAAAGGCGTGCTGTTTTCTCCCATAATTCAACCTCTTATAATTAGTATGTAATGATTATATCATGTTACATAACCTTGTTCAATACAGCAAAACGCCCGGAATAAATCCGAGCGTTTTTATTATTTGGCATATATAATGTTAATACCAATATAAGTCATCATCTTTTTTATTATTTTTTTCTAAGTTTGGCTCTTTTTTTCTTAATGGGTAATTTGAAGCTATGAAACATTTTGATAAGTAATACGGACTCTTTTTGTTTCTGCAAATTCTACCATTTTCATCAAGGAAAACACAATTTGCCGGTTTTGATTTTTTTGTATCATTGTGAAATTCATTATGCCATCCAAAATCAGAAAATTTACCTTTACCCGCCATATTATCTCCAATCCTATTAATGTAAATACTGTTGTGACAGTCTTACTAAATTTGATTATTGTTGATTTTTTATTTAGGTTTTTAACTTATGCGTTAATTATATCACAATATAATTATTTTGGCTATAATAAAAAACGCTTGGGAGAGAATTCCCAAGCGTAATTTTACAATTTATTTTGACGAATTTTTGGCGAATGACTGATTTTTCGTCAAATTTTTGCGGTTGTGTCAAGACTGTTAAAAGTCCTGAAAGTCTTTATTAAAGAGCCTCTGCGACAGCAACTGCACAAGCTACGGTAGCTCCGACCATAGGATTGTTACCCATACCGATAAGGCCCATCATCTCAACGTGAGCAGGAACTGATGAAGAACCTGCGAACTGTGCGTCTGAGTGCATACGACCCATTGTGTCTGTCATACCGTATGATGCAGGACCTGCAGCCATATTATCAGGGTGAAGTGTACGACCTGTACCGCCGCCTGATGCAACTGAGAAGTACTTTTTGCCTGCTTCAAGTCTTTCTTTCTTATATGTGCCTGCAACAGGGTGCTGGAATCTTGTTGGGTTTGTTGAGTTACCTGTGATAGAAACATCAACATTTTCTTTCCACATGATTGCAACGCCTTCTGTTACATCGTTTGCACCGTAGCAGTTAACCTTTGCACGAAGACCGTCTGAATATGCCTTGCGGAATACTTCCTTAACTTCGCCGGTGTAGTAATCCATCTCGGTTTCAATATATGTGAAGCCGTTGATTCTTGCGATAATCTGAGCAGCGTCCTTGCCAAGACCGTTAAGGATAACACGGAGAGGCTTTTGTCTAACCTTGTTTGCCTTTTCAGCAATACCGATAGCACCCTCAGCGGCAGCGAATGATTCGTGACCTGCAAGGAATGCGAAGCACTCTGTTTCTTCTTCAAGGAGCATCTTGCCGAGGTTACCGTGGCCAAGACCAACCTTACGCTGATCAGCAACAGAACCGGGGATGCAGAATGACTGAAGACCTTCGCCGATTGCGGCAGCAGCTTCAGCAGCTGACTTTACGCCCTTTTTGAGAGCGATTGCACAACCAACTGTGTATGCCCACTTTGCGTTTTCAAAGCAGATTGGCTGAATGCCTTCAACGATTTTGTAAGGGTCAAAACCCTTAGCCTGGCAGATTTCTCTGCACTCTTCGATTGATTTAATATCGTATTTTTCAAGAACAGCAAGGATTTGCTTTTCTCTTCTTTCATATGATTCAAATAAAGCCATTATAATATCCTCCTACTCTTATTCTTTTCTTGGGTCGATAACCTTAACAGCGTCAGCAACACGGCCGTATTGACCCTGAGCCTTTTCAAATGCTGTGTTTGCATCGTCGCCTGCTTTGATGAAGTCCATCATCTTGCCGAAGTTAACGAACTTGTAGCCGATGATTTCGTTGTCCTCATCAAGAGCAATGCCTGTTACATAACCGTCTGTCATTTCGAGGTAGCGAGGACCTGCCTTGCGAGTACCGTACATAGTACCAACCTGTGAACGAAGACCTTTACCGAGATCCTCAAGACCTGCACCGATTACCAAACCGTCATCAGAGAAAGCACTCTGTGTACGGCCGTAAACGATTTGGAGGAAGAGTTCTCTCATTGCTGTATTGATAGCGTCACAAACAAGGTCTGTGTTGAGAGCTTCAAGAATTGTTCTGCCAGGGAGAATTTCTGATGCCATAGCAGCAGAGTGAGTCATACCTGAGCAACCGATTGTTTCTACAAGAGCTTCTTCAATTACGCCGTTTTTAACATTAAGTGTGAGCTTGCAAGTACCCTGCTGTGGAGCACACCAACCTACACCGTGTGTAAAGCCGGAAATATCCTTGATTTCCTTTGCCTTAACCCACTTTGCTTCTTCCGGGATAGGAGCAGCACCGTGAGCAACGCCCTGTGCCACAGGACACATTGTTTCAACTTCATGTGAATAAACCATTTTCTAAACTCCTTACTTTTAATTTAGAATAAATTTTTAAAATTTACCGTCTTTATTATACCCAATAAGTTTCTTGTATTCAAGTAAAAATATAAATATTAAGCATTTTTTGACAAATTATACACAAAAAAGTTATATATACACTCTTTAATTATAAGTTTTTAGTATATACTTATTATAATATGGTTGAAAATACCTTTTTTCTGTGATATTATTATGGTGTATTTTAATGCTTTGGTACAAAGCACAATTCGTTTATTGGGAGAAATAGTATGACTAAAGATGAGCATAAGTTTTTGTTTTCGGTAATTATGCCGATTTACAATGTAGAGGATTATATCGAAGAGGCGATTTTGTCACTTGTTAATCAAACGATAGGCTTTGACAAAATTCAGCTTATTATGATTAACGACGGCTCTCCTGACAACAGCGAGGCAATTTGCCTTAAGTATAAGGAAATGTATCCGGATAATATTGTGTATCAAAAGATACCTAACGGCGGCGTAAGCAATGCAAGAAATACTGCTTTTCAGTATGTTGATGCAAAGTATATCACCTTTCTTGACCCTGATGACAAGTGGGAACTTTCGTCATTTGAAAATGCGTATAAATTTTTTGAAGAACATTATGACGAGATTGATGTGCTTGCCGCAAGAATTCAGTTTTTTGAAGAAAATGATGATTTTCATTCGCTTGATTACAAGTTTAAAAACGGCACAAGAGTTGCCGATCTTGAAAACAAGGAAGAATGGTTCTCCGTTCAGTCAACAGCCGCTACAACATTTATCCGAAGTGATGCACTCGGTGATGTAAGGTTTGACAGCAGATTAAAGTTTGGCGAGGACTCAACCTTTATCAACAAGATTATGCTCAAAAAGAAAAAGGTCGGTCTTATTTGCGAGGCTCTATATCTTTACAGACGCCGTAATTTGGGCGATTCTGCCGTTAACAATCAAATTTTTGACAAATCGTTTTATATCAATTCGCTTGTTTATTACCATATGGAACTTATGAAATATTGCGAAGAGATGTACGGTGAGGTTATTCCTTATGTTCAGTCAATGATTGCTTATGACCTTTATTGGAGAATCGGTCACGATTATTATCTTGAGGTCCTTGATGAGCAGGAGCAAAAAGAATATCTTGAAAGAGTTAAAATGCTCCTTGACAGAATTGATGATTATATTCTTCTCAACAATCCGAAGCACAAGACAATGTACAAGAAAAATGAGGCGTTCAAAATTAAGTACGGAAAGACTTTGTTTGAACTCATAGATTTTGATGCCGAAACAGGCACGCTTCATTACAAGGATATGTGGTCACTTTGTTTGCCTAATCAAAAGGGTAAGGTGTGCAAAATTGCTGCTCTTGATGTAAAAGACGATAAGCTTTTGGTTGATGTGTTTGTTGCACAATGGCTTTTCAGATGCACAAAGAACGGCGATGTCAACCTTAAGTTTCGCTTTGGCGACCAAGAGGTAACACCTGAACTTGTACCTTACGACCCATCAAATGTTGTCGGTAAACTCGGACATCCGAGCTATTATTATCTTTGCAAATGTGAATTCAGCCTTAAAGGCGTAAAGCAAACCGAGATTTGCTTTAGACCGTACATTTCATACGGCGGTAATGAAACATCGGTTTCAATGTCATACAGCAAGTTTATTTCTACTAAAAATCTGTTTAAGCCGTCATATGAAGTTTACGGCAAATATGTTGTAAGAAGTATGCGTAAGGCAATTAAGGTTTCCGTTCCTAAAGACCTTAAAGCTTATGTGGAAAATGCTGAAAAAGCTTGCGTTGATTACCTTAAAGAAATCGGCAGAGATGACCTTGCAGAAATAAGAGCAAACTTCCCGAAATTTAAAAAAGAGCAGGAGAAAAAGGGCAGTGTTTGGCTTTTCTCCGACAGAATCGACAATGCAGGCGACAGCGGTGAAGTGGTATTTAAGTATATCAGTGAGCACACTCCGAACGGTGTAAGACCGATATTTACAATCGGCAGAGCGGCAAGCGATGAGGTTAAAAACCGCCTTGAAGCAATCGGTGAGGTTGTGTATTTTGAGGATACCGAGTTTAAGTATTATTTTCTCCTTGCGGACAAAATCGTTTCATCAAGTGCAGGTGAGTTTACAATTAACGCATTTGAGGACGACAGACCGTATTTTGTAGATATGTACCACTTTGATTTTTATTTTATGAATCACGGTGTAAATTGCGGTGACTGCTCGGTTTGGCTTAATCACTACAATAAAAATATTAAAATTTTCTTTAATACGGGTGTAAACGAGCGTCAGGCAATTATTGACGGCAGATACAATATGACTGCCGACCAATGTGTAATTACGGGACTTCCTCGTTTTGATGCATTGTATGATGACAGAAAGAAGCAACTTCTTGTGCTTCCGTCTTGGCGAAAGAGCATCAAGGGCGCTTATGACGACAAGACCTCAAGTGTTTATTATGACGGCTTTGTAAATACGGATTATTATAAGTTTTATAACGGACTTATCAATGATGAGCGTTTGCTTGCAAAGATGAGAGAAAAGGGTTATACCGGTTTGTTCTGCCTTCATCCTATTTTCAGGAAGCAGGCTGTTGACTTTAAGAAAAACGATGTGTTTGCAATTAATGAGGGCTTTATCAATTACAATAAGGTATTTGCCGAATCATCGGTTATGGTAACCGACTATTCAACCATTGCATTTGACTTTGCTTATCTCAAAAAGCCGATTGTTTATACTCAGTTTGATAAGGAAGAGTTTTACGAAACTCAAACTTATGACAAGGGCTTCTTTGAATACGAAAGAGACGGCTTCGGTCCTGTTTGCTATGACTTGGACAGTGCGGTTGACGCACTTATCAAGATTATTGATAAAGATTGCGAAAACGATTATATCGACAGAGTAACAAACTTCTTTGTTAATATTGATAAAAACAATTCAAAGAGAGTTATTGATGCCGTTTTGGCAGACAGTAAAAAAGAAGAAAAGCCGTCATTCTTTAAGCGACTTTTCTCTAAAAAATAAGGATATAGTATGAATGTAGTTGTAATTCTTGCGAGCGGTGTCGGCTCACGCTTTGGCTCAAATGTGCCAAAGCAGTTCCATAAAATAAACGGTAAAATGGTAATTGAATATGTTGTTGACGCTATTTTTGAGGCAAAAACCGTTGATAAGATTTTGATTGTTACAAATATTGAGGCAAACAAAAGCTATCTTACAAATCTTGCGGCTGATGACAGAGTTGATTTTGTAAACGGCGGCGAAACACGCAATTATTCGCTTGTCAATGCACTTCAATACATCAATGACAATTATGATTGTGACAAGGTTATTGTTTGTGATGCGGTTCGTCCGATGATTACGGGTGAACTTATGGATAAGTATTTTGCTTTTCTTGATGATAATGCGGCAGTGGTAACCGCTCAGGCAATTACCGATTCGCTCGGATGCTATGATATTCAAAAGGTTTACCGTGACAGGTATTATCTTATGCAGTCGCCGGAGGGTTTTGATTTTAAACTGCTTTATGATAATTTTGACCCTGAGAGTAAGCTCACAGAAGTAACACAGCAACTTCCGGAAAACAGCAAAATCAAGCTTTATTTTGACTTTAACAATAATTTTAAGCTTACTTATCCTGCGGATTTAAAGTATCTTGAAGCACTTATCAATGCAAGGGACAATAATGTTGACTACAAGGATATTTTTAACAGTGTAAGCAGGCTTAACAGATATTTGTTTGAAAATTATCCGTCGCAAACAAAAAATTGGACCCGTCGCCTTGAAAAGGAAATTCCTAATCTTCTTAAAAAGTGGCAGATAACCGATTACAGAGTTGTTAAAACCTCGCATTTCGGCATTATCTTTTTGGCAAAAAGCATTAAGTACGGCGATTGTGTTTTGAAAATGATTCCGCCGTTTATTGAAAGATACGAGCCTGAGAGAAGCTGTTATCAAACTTTGCCGGCAACATTTATGTGCGAACTTTATGATTATGACGACACTTGTTCGGCAATTCTTATGCAGCAAATGGACAGCGATTTGCCGCAATTTGATAAAAATGATACCACTGTTTTGGAATTTTTTAAGAAGGCACTTAACAGTTACAAGGATATAAAAATTAGTGAAAATGATGTTCACAAGTTCCATAATTATTCCGATATTTTGCATGGCAAACTTGACGAAAACAAGTTTTCTTACCGCAATGAAGAAATTATGCAGCTTGTAACTCAAGCCAACGAACTGTATGACAAAGTGTTTGCTAATGACGAATTTTGCCTTGTTCACGGCGATATGCACAGGTACAATATTATGAAGAGCGGTGAACTTATTACGGCAATCGACCCGATTGGCTATATTGCACCGCTTGAACTTGACATTGTTCGATTTATCGGCACCGAACTTACCGATACAACCGAAGATGTGCAAAAGAAAAAAGCCGAGCTTGTGGAATATTTTGCTCCGCTTTCATCAAAGGAGAGGATAGAATCGCTCCTGTTTGTTGATATGGTTTTCAGGCTTCACAACAGCCTTTTTGAAAATGACACATTTGAACTTACAGACAAGTGGCTGTCGATATTAAAATAAATTAACAACGCTCCGATAAATATTATCTCGGAGCGTTTTATTAACATAAATTTATCAATTTTTTTGTAAATTGGCGACCGATTAGAGTACGGTTGCTTTTTTATTTTCCCCATTTGTTGATAATGTTTTGAACCTTATCCGGATGGTGGGTAGTGATGTTGTCGGCTGTGTTTACAAGTGCACGCTTGATTTGGTATTTTCTGTCAACTGTCCAAATAGAGAGTTTGTAGCCGTTTTTGTGGAGCAGATTTGACAGCGTCCTTGAAGCGTATTTGTAATTGCAGTTTATGCCGACTGCACCTGTTTTTTCAATCATATCAATTATTTTTTGCTGATACTCTTCGGTAAAAATATTGATTCTGCTTGGCATATAATTTACATAATATTCAATTCCCGGGCAGTTTTCCTTGACCTTGTCGGCTTGAAAAACTTCAATTCCCGTGAGCACAACACGATCGGTTAAGCCGTAATCAACAATTAAATCGTGCAGGGTTTTGAGAACTCTCGTTTCTCTTATGTCGAGATTCAGACGCATATTTGTTTGCTTAACCTTTTTAAATGCGGCTGTAATTTCCGTTCCGTCCGAATTTGTGTTGATGATGTCGTTGCTCATAACAACAATTCCGTTAGGTCGTTGCCGAACATCTATTTCAAACGATTCGTCACCGTGTTTAATTGCCGCCTCAAGCGATTCCATTGAATTGTCGGGAGTGTCGTATGCACCCGTGTGTGCCGTTATGGTGAAGCCGTCAACAAAAGTCAGCTTCCGCTCATCATAGGTTTTGTTAAAGGCATAAACCACAACTCCTACAACCATTGAAACACTGATAATAAAAGCTACAACCTGATAGCTGAATCGTTTTGCCCATGTGGGTGTCATATTCCGTTTTAAAAATCGCTTGAATTTTTCTATTCGCTTTTTGCGTTTTTCTTTTCTGGTCATATATTCACCCTGTCGGAATATCAAACCGCCTGCATTTTTGCCGGCGGTTTTGTGTGATTGATGTAATCTTATTTATTTCCCGAATAGTTTGGTGCTTCCTTGGTGATGTAAACATCGTGTGGATGCGATTCAACAAGACCTGCACCTGTAATTCTGATGAACTGTGCGTTTTGGCGAAGTTCCTCGATTGTGTGGCAACCTACATAACCCATACCCGAACGCAAGCCGCCCATCATTTGATAGATGGTGTCGGAAACTGCTCCCTTGTAAGGAACACGACCTTCAACGCCTTCAGGAACAAATTTCTTTGAACCCTTTTGGAAGTATCTGTCGGCAGAGCCGTGATTCATAGCACCGAGTGAGCCCATACCACGATATACCTTGAATTGACGGCCTTGGTAAATTTCTGTTTCGCCCGGAGCTTCGTCACAACCTGCAACAAGCGAGCCGACCATAACAACGCTGCCGCCTGCGGCAAGAGCCTTAACAATTTCGCCCGAATACTTGATACCGCCGTCTGCGATTACAGGTACGCCGTACTTGTCAGCCATAGCAGCCGAATCGTAAATAGCTGTAATTTGCGGAACACCGATACCTGCAACAATACGGGTTGTGCAGATAGAACCCGGACCGATACCGATTTTAACAGCGTCTGCACCTGCTTTGATGAGTGCTTCGGTAGCTTCTGCTGTTGCAACATTACCTGCGATAAGTGATACATCAGGAAATGCTTCCTTAACTTTTGTAACATTTCTGATGATGTTTTCGGAATGACCGTGAGCCGAGTCAAGTACAAATGCGTCAACGCCTGCTTCATAAAGAGCCTGTGCACGGATGAGCACATCGTCTGTTACACCGAGAGCGGCTGCGCAAAGAAGTCTGTCCTTGCTGTCACGGGCTGTGTTTGGATATTTAACGGCTTTTTCAATGTCCTTGATTGTTACAAGACCTGTGAGCTTGCC
Source organism: uncultured Eubacterium sp. (assembly GCA_900539325.1). Classification (GTDB taxonomy): domain Bacteria; phylum Bacillota; class Clostridia; order Oscillospirales; family Acutalibacteraceae; genus Eubacterium_R. The sequence continues at coordinate 31,921 of UQCC01000009.1, read as the reverse complement.
GTTTTCGTCAATAAGAGGAAGTTTTTCAACTTTTGACTTCATCAAGATGTTTTTCGCTTCTTCAAGAGTTGTGCCTGCAACTGCTGTGATAAGCTCTTCTTTAGGAGTCATTACGGTAGAAATTTTTACACTGTAATCTTGGATAAAACGAAGGTCACGGTTTGTAAGAATACCTACAAGAGTGCCGTCGTCCTCACAAATCGGAACACCGCTGATTTTGTATTTACCCATCAACATATCTGCGTCTTTTACGCTGTGATGAGGGGAGAGATAAAACGGATTGAGAATAACGCCGTTTTCACTTCTTTTAACCTTGTCAACCTCGGTAGCCTGTTCTTCGATAGTCATATTTTTGTGGATAACACCGATACCGCCTTCACGGGCAATTGCAATAGCCATTCTTGATTCGGTTACAGTGTCCATAGCCGCAGTCATAAGCGGAATGTTAAGACTGATGTCTTTTGTAAGTTTTGTCTTGAGCGACACACCGTCCGGGGTTACATCGGATTTTGCAGGGATAAGCAAAACATCGTCAAATGTAAGTCCTTCTTTTACAAATTTTTCTCCGTATTCTTTCATAACAACCTCCTATAAATTATAATATTTGAATATTTAAACTATCATACCATTTTAAAGGTATTAAATCAAGAGTTTTTTATTTCTCTGCCGCTTCAACGATTTTTGCAACTGTTTGTTCAACCGTGTTGCTGTCGCAGTCTATAACAATATCTGCCCATTTTTGGTACATAGGCAGTCTTTCGTTGTACATATCTTTGAGCGAACTGCCTTTTCTTACAACTACTCCTCGTGTGGTGATGTTTTTTATTCTGTCAACCATAGTGTCATAGCTGAGGTTTAAGAAAATTATCTTGCCGCTTTTTTTGAGGTGCTGCATTGATTTGTCGCTGTAAACAACGCTTCCGCCGGTTGCAACAACCGTTGCGTTTATGTCAAGTGACAAAATCGTGCGTTCCTCTGCTTTCAAAAAGTATTCAATGCCGTTTTCGTCAATGATGTCCTGGAGTTTCTTTTCTTCAAGACCCTGAAACAGCAGGTCTGTGTCGAAAAAATTCTTCAGCAGAGCCTTGGCAGCAAGTACGCCGCATGTACTTTTGCCGCTGCCGGGCATTCCGATTAATATAATGTTTTCCTTGTTCATTATTTTAGTCCAACCTTTTTGCAGTTATATTCCATAGGGCAGATGTCACACTTCGGCTTTCTTGCCGAGCATATATCTCTGCCGAAAAGCACTATCCTGTGACAGAAATCCGAGCCTTCTTCACTCGGTATTATTTTTTTGAGAGCAAACTCGATTTTTTTCGGGTCTTTTTCATTCACAAGACCTATTCGGTTTGCAATTCTTATCATATGTGTATCAACAACTATCGATTCTTTGCCGTAAACATCGCCGACAATGAGGTTTGCCGTTTTTCTGCCCACACCGTTAAGCGTGATTAAGTCGTCAATATTGTCGGGAACGACTCCGCCGAAGCGGTCACGCACGCCTTTTGCCATATCAATTATGGAAGCCGCCTTGCTTTTGTAAAATCCGCAGGAACGGATAATTTCTTCGATGTCATTGACATCGGCGTTGCAGTAGTCGTCAAGCGTTTTGTACTTAGCAAACAATGCGGGAGTAACAAGATTTACTCTTGCGTCCGTGCATTGTGCCGACAGCCTTACCGCTACCAAAAGCTCAAACGGGTTTGACGAATTGAGCGAGCAAATTGCTTCGGGATATTCTTTTTTTAGAACTTCTATTGCGTTTTGCGCTCTTTCTTTTTTCGTCATTTTTCGCCTTTTATTCTGCTCCAATATTCCTTGTGAGCCTGTTCGTTTTTGTTTGTTCCGTATTCGTAGTATTTTGTGTTTTTCAATTTGTCGGGCAGATATTGTTGCTCTGTCCAATGATTGGGGCAATCGTGAGGATAAACATAGTGTTGTCCTTTGATTTCTGCGTCCTCGCCGTCGTAATGCTTGTTTTGAAGCTGTCGAGGAATAGGACCGAAATTGCCTTTTTTTATATCCGCCATTGCTGTGTTTATCGCTTCGTAGGCACTGTTTGATTTTGGCGACTCGGCAACAAGAATGACTGCATCTGCAAGCGGAATTCTTGCTTCCGGCAAGCCGACCATCATTGCCGCATCAACCGCCGCCTTGACAATCGGAATAATCTGCGGATATGCAAGCCCGACATCTTCGCAGGCGCACACCATAAGTCGTCTGCAAGCCGACGGCAAATCACCTGCTTCAAGCAGTCTTGCAAGGTAGTGAAGTGCGGCATTTGTGTCCGAACCCCTCATGCTTTTTTGATATGCCGATACAATGTCGTAGTGCTCGTCGCCGTCTTTGTCGTATCGCATGGCGGATTTTTGCGTCAGTTCCTCCGCGGTTTCAATGCTTACGGCTTTTACTCCGTCAATTGTCGGCGTTGCAAAGTAGCAATTTTCCACGCTGTTGAGTGCTTTGCGTACATCGCCGCCGCAACCCTGCGCGATTTTTTTAACCACATCATCGGAGTAGGTGATTTTGAGGTCGTTTTCTTCCTCCAAAAACTTAAAACCTCGCTCAACTGCAGGGATAATATCCGTATAATTGAGTGCCTTAAATTCAAATACCGTAGAACGGGAAAGTATAGCCGAATACACATAAAAATACGGATTTTCGGTGGTGGAGGCAATAAGTGTTATTTTGCCGTTTTCTATGTATTCAAGGAGCGATTGCTGTTGGCGTTTGTTGAAATACTGTATTTCGTCAAGATAAAGCAAAATTCCGTTTGGTGCGGAAAAAGTGCCTATTTCGGACACAATATCTTTTATATCCTGCGTTGATGCGGAAGTGCCGTTGAGTTTTCTCAACGCACGCTTTGTTTTGTTTGCTATGATTGAGGCGACCGTTGTTTTGCCGACACCTGACGGTCCGTAGAATATCAGGTTTGGTATGTCGCCGTTTTGTATCATATTGTAAAGTGCTTTGTCGGGGGATAGCAGGTGCTTTTGCCCAACTACATCTTTTAGTTCGGTTGGTCTTATTCTGTCTGCCAACGGTTTATTCATCTGTTTTCTCCTTTGAAAAAATACAGCCGCAGAAATTCTGCCTGTACAGGCTGTATTCTTTGCTTAGTTCGATAGAACGTTTGTAGCCCTCTTTCTTTTTGAAGTCGGACGCTAACCATTTTATGCCGTACTTTTCCGCAACTTCAAAGCCTATTTGATTAATCTTTTGGCTGTTTTTAAGGGGACTGATTGAAAGGGTTGTGCAAAAATAATCAAAGCCTTGCTTTTTTGCAAGTTTTGCCGTGCTTTCAAGTCGCATACGGTAGCACCTGAAGCAACGCTCACCGCCTTCGGGAATGTCCTCGTAGCCTTTTGCAATGCTTAAAAAGTCGTTGTAATCATATTCTCCGAGCACCAATTTAATCTGGTGTTTTGCCGGTAATTCTTCAATCAGCCTTTTTTGCTCGGCAAATCTTTTGTCAAATTCTTCTTTCGGCGAAATATTGGGATTGAAGTAGTACACTGTGATGTCAAAGTAATTGCTCAGATATTCAAGCGTATAGCTTGAGCACGGTGCACAGCAGGAATGCAAAAAGAGTTTTGGCACTTCGCCGTTTAAGTTATCGATTATTTTGTCTAATTCTTTTTGGAAGTTAATTTTGTTCATTTTATTTGCTGAGATACGGTCCCGAATTTACTTTATTGCCGTCAATGATAAGTTCAAAGTGGCAGTGCGGACCTGTTGAGTTGCCTGTTGAACCGCCTCTTGCGATTTGCTGACCTTTTTTAACGGTTTGACCCGTGCTTACAAGAAGCTGTGAATTGTGGGCGTAAAGTGTTACGATTTTTCTGCCGAGATTATCCGTGCCGTGGTAAATCATAACATATTTGCCGTATGAATAATTGAGTTCTCTTGTTTTGATAACAATACCCTTTTGTGCGGCAACAACTTTTGAGCCGACCGGGTAAGGATAGTCCGTGCCGGTGTGTGGCTTGCCCGAACTGTAATGACCGAAGCCGCAGGAAATTGAATAATGTCCCGGAGCGGGATAGGTTAAATTGAGTACAGCCGCCGAATTGTAATACAGCGGGGAAGTGTTGCTGTCGGCAGAGGTTGTGTGCTTGTTGCCGTTCTTATCGGATTTTACTGCCGTTGTTGCTTCTTCGGGAGTTTTAAGACCGCTTAAAACGCTGTTGATTTCGTTGTCAACCTGTTTCAAGAGTTCTTCATCCTCGTATTTGTACTCAGTGTACATTTGAGTTTTTTGTGCATATTCGGCAAGAAGCGAGTCACTCTCGGCTCTGTCCTGTGCAAGTATAATCTTCTTTTGTGCAATTTCAGCCTGCTTGTTTTCAATTCCGTCACGCTCTTTTTCAATGATGGCGGTTTTTTCGTCAAGAACTGTCTTGCTGTTTTCAAGTGTGGCTTTTTGCTTGGCGATTTCCTTGCTTTTCGCGTTAATTTCTTTCGTCTTTTTCTTTGCTTCTTTAAGGAGCTTGGCATCCGATTTTGAAACGGCTTTTATCATTTCGTAGCGTGATAAAAACTGACTGATGTCCTTGCTTGTAAAAAGAGCCACCAAAATGCTGTCCGAACCCGATATGTACATTGCTCTCATTCTCAGGCAGTAGGCATTGTAGGTTTTTTTGAATTCTTTGTTTAACTTTTCAATCTCGCCGTTTGTTTTGTCATATTGTTTTTGAACGCTTTTGATTGCTTTTTTCAGTTCTTTTGTTTCTTTTTTTAAGCCTTTGATTTTTGTTCTTGCAGTTGAAATTTGGTTGTCAAGCACGCTCAAATCCTGGTTCATATAGCCGATTTTTTCATCAAGTGAGTTGATGTATTCCTCGGTCGCCATTTGACTTTTTTCGTATTTTGCAAGCTTTTCCTCACTTTCCTTGAGTTTTGCCTCAAGGTCGGTTTTTTGCTGATTTAAGGCTTCTTCGGGTGATTGCGTGGTTAACTCCGTTGTTGCTTCGGCAGCGGAGGCGGCCTTTTGTGTGCTTGTGTTTGCCGTTGTGTTTTCAGCGGCAAATGCACTGATTCCGCCTGTTGACAGCATAGCTAAAGATATTAATATTGCGAGTGATTTTTTTATAATCGGTTTCAAAATGAAACGCCCCTTGTTTTGCTTAGATTTTATATTTTAGATTTTATATTAAGGTAAATAATGTGCGGGATTTGTGCAACTGCTGTATGAGCCGTCACCGAGTCTTACTTCAAAATGAAGGTGAGGACCTGTTGAGTTGCCTGTTGAACCGCTGAGTGCGATTTGTTGACCCTTGCTTACATGCTGACCTGCCGACACCGAGCGAACGCTGTTGTGTGCATAAAGCGTGTATACCGTTTCGCCGTTTTTGTTTGGTTTGTCATGCATAATAACGATGTATCTGCCGTAGCTGCAATATCCGCCGCCGTGGTAGCTTTTTTTGCATGTGCTTCTGTTGCAGGTAATGTCCTTAGAGATGATAACCGTACCGCTGTCTGCCGCAACAATCTTGTGACCTGTTGTGCCGCCTGTTGAAAAGTCGCATCCGGTATGGCCCCTATATGCACCGTATGCACAGGTGATTCTTGTGTAATCAGGGCACGGATAGGTCATATTGATAAACTCTGAACCTATATCCTCGGTTGTTTCTTCTGTTTCTTCCTCTGTGGTCGTTACCTTTGTGGTTGTTTCGTTTTTCTTAGTTGTGGTATGCTTGGTTGTAGTATGTTTGGTTGTGGTTGGCTTTTTTGTTGTGGTATGCTTTTTCGTTGTAGCCTTTTTAGTGGTTGTTTGCTTGTTTTGATATTTTTTGATGGCTGCCTGAATGTCGCTGTCGATTTGGTCAATCTCTTCCTGCGTCATATCATGAAGCTCTGAATATTCCTTTGTTTTGTCGTTGATTTGCTGAAGAACGGTGTTTGCTTCTGTTTGCTGTTTTTCCATAGCCGTTTTTTTCTTTTTCATTTCGGCTTCTTTTTGGTTTAGCGATACTTGTTGAATTTTTAAACTTTCCGTATCGGATTTAAGCACCTTTTGTGTTTTGTTAAGTTCTTCTTGCTTTTTGTTGAGCCTTTTTTGTGATTCTTGAAGTTCGGTAATTTTGGCATTAACATCCTGCATAAGTTTGCCGTCTTTTCTTGATACGGCGGCAACCATTTCAAGCCTTGTCAAAAAGTTTTCTATTCCGTCAGCCGAAAGCAAAAACGAAAGCACACTTTCTGTTTCGCCGCTGATGTATATCGCTCTCATTCTTTGACAGTATTTTTGTTGAACTTCCGTATAGTCGGTTTCAAGCTGCTGTGTGTTTGCTGTCATTGTTTTGAGGTCGGATTCGATGTCAGCCAAAGTCTTTGTATTTGTTTGAATGTTTTTTTCTGTTTGGTTAACTCTGTTTTCTGTTTGATTAACATCGTTAAGAGTGATGGAATATTGTTCTTTTAGCGTGTCCAGCTTTGTGTCAATAACATTAAGATATTCCTGTGTGTCCTGTTTTTCTTTGCCGAGTTCTTTCAGCTTTTTGTTTGTTTCCTCAAGTTTCTTTTCGAGTTCTTCTTTTCGCTGTTCTTGAGATTCGGTTACGGCTTTTGCAGTGTTTGCTCCCACGGGTGTGCCAATTGCCGCACTTGTGCATATTAAGCACGCACTCATTAAAACAGAAATGAGTTTTTTTGTATACTTCTTCATATTTTGCACCTCCGTAAAAATCTACATAATAATTTTACCACAATTATTATTATAAGTAAAAGGTAAATTATGTATTTTTCATATTTTTTACATTATATTAAAAAACGGGAACGAAACAGCAAAAAACTCTCCTTAATAAAAAGGAGAGTTTTTTGCTGTTATAAATAGTTGAACGGGTTAACTCTTGTACCGTTTACACGCACTTCAAAGTGACAGTGCGGACCTGTTGAATTGCCGGTTGAACCGCTTCGTGCGATAACCTGACCTTTTGTTACATGTGAGCCTACACCTACAAGAAGTGTGGTGTTGTGGGCATAAAGGGTTGAAAGTCCGTTGCCGTGGTCGATTACAAGATAGTGACCGTAGCTGTAATTGAGGTTTTTTGCGATGATTACCGTGCCGGATGCAGCAGCATGAACAGGTGAACCTGACGGAACAGGGAAGTCAACGCCGCCGTGGTAACGACCGCTTGAATAGTTAGGGTAGCCTGCCGATACTCTGCGAGAACTTGTTGGATAACCGAGTGTTCCGCTGTAAGCGCCGCTGCCGTATGAACCGCTGCTTGAACCTGTGTTAACAGATGATGATGCCTGAGCCTTGCGGATTTCAGCCGCAATTTGAGCTTCGATTTTTGCAATTTCATCCTCGTTGTCAGAAATACTTTCCTGATATTCGGCTGTTTGGCTGTTGAGTTTACGCATCATAGAATTTGCTTCGTTTATTTCCTTGTCAAGCTCGGTCTTTGATGCGTTAACGGTTGCAATGTTGCTGTCAAGCTTGTCCTTTTGACTTTGAAGTTTTGCCTTGTCATCTTTGAGGTCAAGACGCTTCTTTTCCAAATCAGCCTTGTCCTTTTCAATCTCGTTCATTTTATCCATAAGTTCATTGAGCGTTTCACTGTCCTTTTTTGAAACGGATTTAATCATTTCGGAACGGGTAAGGATTGAACTGATGTCACTGCTTGTAAGCAAAACCTCAAGGTTGCTTGCATGACCTGATACATACATCGCACGGAGTCTTTGGCAGTATTCGTCAAAGGTTTTGTCAAATTCAGCCTGCTTTGCGTCAATGTCGGACTGGATTTTGTCGATTTGATTTTTAGTATCGTTGATTTTGTTTGTAACGGTGTTAATGCTTTTTTGCAAGTCGTTTGCTTCGGATTTGAGGGTGCTTATCTTGTCCTTGAGTGCCTGAATTTTGGTATCAAGTGCGGATATGTATTCCTCGGTGTCCTTTTTTTGACCCGAAAGCTTGTTGATTTTTGATTGAGCTGCGTCAATCTGATTTTGAATTTTTTGTTTTTTGTCACGGAGTGCAGAAGTGCTTGCGGCATATGAGGTTGAAGTTCCTCCGACAATGCTGAAGGCAAATGCACATGACAAAATAACGGAAATTATTTTTTTAAATTTAAACTGCACTTATCTCACTGCCTTCCTTTGTAAGATATTTTCTCATGGTGATGAGCGAACCGCCGACACCGCTGACAATGCCTATTGCAACGAATATGCCGAGCATAGGCAATGCGTAATCAACAAAATTGAGCGGAACCAATCCAATTGAACTGAACACATCGCCGAATCGGCTGATGGCAAGCTCGTATATTCCCCAAACGGCGAACAACGACAGAGCACCTGCCACAACGCCGAGGATTATACCCTCAACAACAAACGGAAGCTGAACAAAGCTGTTTGTTGCACCGACAGATTTCATAATGCTGATTTCAAGTCGGCGTGAATATACCGTAAGTTTGATTGTGTTTGAAATGATGAACAACGAAATTGCAAACAGTACGGCAATAATTACTATTGAAATAATACTTATACCGTTAGAAAGCTTTGCAAGCTTCTTTGCAAGGTCGGTGTTTTGTCTTACTGTGTAGACATGGTCAAGCTTTTTGATTTTTTTAACCGTATCCGAAAATTTTGTTAAGTCCTTAACCGTAACCTTATATGCGTCCGGAAGAGGAATTTCATCGGTTGTTTCGGTAAAGAATTCTGCCTGTGCTTCATCCATTGTGGCAATCTGCTCTGCCCAAGCGTCTTCCTTGGCAACAAATTCGATTTTTTGCACATTATTGATTTTGTTGAGCTGAATGCCCATTTCATCAATATCGGCGTCTGTTGCTTTGTCGTCAATATACACCATGATTACATTTTCATCTTCGATTTTTTGAACAAGCGAGTTAATGTTCAAAAATATCATAGATGCCGAACCGATGAGCACCAAACAACTGAGCAATACGCAAATTGATGCAACCGACATCATACGGTTTGTCCAAGTGTTACGAAAGCCCTCTTTTACAAGGTATCTGAAACTTGCTCCCGACATTACTGCTCACCTCCCTGTGCCAATTCGTTGAGGTCAACCGTACCCTCGGATGACTCATCCGCAACGGAGCCGATGTTTTCTTTTTTGTTTTCATCGCTTTGCGGCTCTGTGCTGTTTTCTTCCAAATCTTCAAAAACTTCTGTCAAATTTTCGTTCTTGACATCCTGCTCATAATAGAACATATCGTTTTCTTTCTTTGTTTCTTTGGTCTTGAATTTTGCAAATGTTGGGTCAGGTGTATCGGATACAACCTTGCCCTTTTGAATAACGATAACTCGGCGTTGGAATGTACGCACAAGATCGTGCTCGTGAGTAACCATTACAACCGTTGTGCCGTTGTTGTTGATTTTTGTAAGCAACTCAACAATCTCGTGGCTCATCTCCGGGTCAACATTACCGGTAGGCTCATCGGCAATGATGAGGTCCGGATTGTTAACAAGTGCTCTTGCAAGTGAAACTCTCTGCTGTTCACCGCCCGAAAGTTCGTTTGGCATTGAGCGTGCCTTTTGGCTGAGTCCTACAAGCTGAAGAATGTATGGTACTCTTTTTCTTATATCCTTTTCTTTTGTGCCGATAACACGCATTGCAAATGCAACATTGTCGTACACGCTCATTTTAGGTATAATTCTGAAGTCTTGGAAAACTATACCCATTGTTCTTCTGTAATACGGTACTTGACGCTTTTTCATCTTTGTTGATGCGTAGCCGTTTACAATAACTTCGCCTGATGTCGGTTTTTCCTCGTGCATGATAAGTTTTAAAAATGTACTTTTACCTGCACCCGATGAGCCGACTATAAATACAAACTCTCCGTCCTCGATTTTAATGTTTACATTCTCAAGGGCGTGAGTATCGTTGCTGCCGTAGATTTTTGTAACATCTCTGAATTCTATCACAGCTCTCACTCCTATCTTTTCGTGTTTGTTATATTAAGTAATAAAAATCGTAATATGCGGTTTTACCCAATAATTAAATATATAATATAACAATTACAAGCAAATATCAAGTGTTTTATGTTGCTATTTTGTAAAAATTGTAACAGATTTGTAAACAATTACCAAAAAAACAGAGGGCGGAAATTATCCGCCCCCATAAAATTGTTTTTAAGCTTTTGTTATATAAAGCGAAGTTGTGTCTGTGTTTGAATTGTCAACATACCAGCTGTTGCCGATTTTGACAACATAAACGGTTGTTGTTGCAACAACTTCGTCCTTTTGGTTTTTAACTTCAACGGTGCATTCGTCAACAGCTTCAATGCTGTCTGCAACATTGAGGTTATCAAACGCAGATTTCATCGCTTCGGACTTCTTTTCGTTAAGCGTGTCTGCAACCGTTCCGCCCTTTTGGATGATAGGGAGAACTCTGTCCTTGTAGCTTTTGGCATAAGCCTTTACCTCGTCCTCGGAGAGTTCCGTTGTTTTTGTTACGGTTGTTGTGAGCTTGTAGTTCTTGCCGTAAAGCTCTTGATAAGCACCTGTCGAAGCCTTTTGAAGAACAGTCTTTTCGTCGGCTGCAAGCTTTTCTTCCGTACCGGTGAGCTTGTCGGCATAGGTTTGAACATTGGATTCAAAAACGCTGAACATAAAATCTGTGTCCATATAATCGTCTTGAAGAACAGCCACTCTGACTTCTTTGAGTTTTGCAAAATATGCGCTGTAAAATTCGTCATAATTTTGAAGTCCGACTGTTTTTACAAGTTCGTCATAGTAATCGTACATTGTATTGTAGATGGTGTCAAGAAGTTCTGTTTCTTTCTTGCTGCCTGTACCGATTTCTTTGTTTTGCTCAATCTTTTTTTCGCCCTTTTTCTTGCCCTTATTGTCGTTTACATAAGGAGCCATATAAGCGTTGATTACAAAGTTGCCGAACTTTTGATTTTTTGATACCAACGAAACCTTGAGTGCGTTGTAGCCGTCACCTGTTTGTACAACGGTGTCGGCATATGATTGAGCAACCTTTTCAGGTGAAAACGCATTGTATCTGGTGGTAAATGCAAAAACAGTTAAACCAACGAGAATTGCGGCAACAAGAACACCTGCAATTACGCCGTAAAGTCCTGCTTTAAAGCCTTTTTTTGATTCTGTCATAGCAAGTCCCTCCTTATTCTGCAGCTTCAACCGAAACTTCTTCGGCTGCTTCTGCTTTTTCTGCTTCTTCCTTTGCTCTCTTTTCAAGGAGTGCGGCAGTAATTCTTTCCTTCTTCTCGCCTACCATATCATAGAAAAGAACAGGGATGAACTGAAGAATTACAAAGATAGCAGGGATAACCGTGTAAATTGCAAGGAACTTTGTAAGGACCTCGTCCGATTGTGCGGCATATGCAACATTTTGGCTTGTTGAAAATTGGTAGCCCGACCATGAATAAACGAGAACCGGAGCAAGCCATTTTGTACCTGCCGATGCGATTTTTGAGAAAAGGCCGTAGCCTGCGTATGCAAGACCCTCTTGTCGCTTGCCTGTTTTGTATTCCATTTCGTCAATACAGTCGGCAATCATAATGTTTGGAGTGGTGTTTGTGTTACCGTGCTGAATGCCACAGAAGAAGTTGAGGATGAGGAACGGAACGATGAGGTTGCTGTTGAAGCCTACACCCTTTGATACAAGGTACAAAATTGCCATTGCGGACGCACCGTAAACGCAGAAAATGATGTATGTCTGCTTTGTTGAGAACTTTTTGAGAACAAAGTTTACGAGGAGTGTACCTACTGCTGTACCGATACCCATAGGGAGCATAAGTGCAAGTTTAAGACCTTTTGAACCGAGGAGATAAACAGCTATGTAAAGTGATACCGTGCCGTAAACGCCACGACCGAAGCCGAAGAGTTTTGTAAGAGAAACCATAAGCAGGTTTTTGTTTGTGAAAACAAGCTTGATGGATTCCGCAAGCGATACTTTTTCGCTTGTGTAAGGTACACGCTCTTTGTTGTTTGCAAAGAAAATCATTACAAAAATAGTCATACCGAGTGCACAAACAGCTGTTGAAATGATGAGGTCAAGACCCTGACCTTCGGCATTTTTATACTGTTGCTGACCCATAAGTGCTTTCATAATAAGCGGCACAACGATGATTACTACCTGACCGCCGGATTGACCTACCGAACGGAGAAACGACGAAATAGAAATCGCTGTTGAACGCTCGCTCGGATTTGGCGAACAGAGTGCGCCGAAGCAGTTTGACGGTGACTCTACCGCACAGGAAATCGCTGTGTAAAGTGAATAGATAACAAACATCCATATTGTTGCAACGGTAAACGATGATGTGTTTGGTGCAACAAATACGAGCATTGAGATGATGGCAAGCGGAATAGCGCCGAAACCTACCCAAGGCTTAACCTTGCCGAGTGGTGTTCTTGTTCTGTCAACCAAAACACCGATAACAAGTTCGCATACGGCGCCGACAATACCGGCAACACCGAATACAAGCGAGATGATGTTGGCAAGTTGAGCGGAGTCAAAGCCCTTGCCTTTAAATGCGAAGTCAGCAAAGAATGTCATTGTGTAATCTGGCATCCATCCGGTCAGCAATGCAACGCCGAACAGTCCGATACCAAAGGTGGCAATCTCAGATGGCTTCATGTACTTTTTTGCAGCTGTTCCGGTTTTTTCCGCAACAGCACCTTTTTTCTTAGCCATAAGAAAACTCCTTTAAAATAAAATAATCGAATGTATTATAGCACTGTAAATATTAATTTACAACAATTTTACAAAAAATTTATAAACAGACTGTTGATGAAAACGAGATTCAGAATCTTTCTCAACAGTCTGTGGTGTAAAACAAAACTCCCGCTTTTTTAAAAGGGGAGTTTGACGGTTTTTATTTTGTTTGTAATGTCTTAATTGTGTCTTTTGTTTTTTCAAGTTGCAGCTTGATGTTGCTTTCCCAATTCCTTTCACCCTGCATAAAACATACATTCCATTTTGCGTTGTCAAATTCTTCACCGCCGTCAAAAAACGGAACGGTGTAGCCGCCGTTTTCGGTAAATGAATTTTTGTATTCACGCTCGTCATCTATGTAATATTTGGTGTAACCGTACTCGGTTTCGCAGCTTGCTTTAAACTGTTGCTCAAATTTTTCGCCGGTGAACCGCATCATTTTTGATGTCGCCGATGTGCTTCTGCCGTCAGAGTCGGTTTTGAATTTGTTTGCACAGTAAAAATATCTGTTGCCGTCTTTTTTGAGGATGTAGTAAGCACTGTCGTCATCATTTTCAAGATTGCTTATGCCGTCATCCTGATAAACCTGCATGGCATTGTGACCGTTCCACATATAAATGTCGCAGTAATATTTTTCTCTTTCAACCGATACATAGTTGCCTTCATAATCCTCGTCACGCTCGCTGACCGTTTTGCGGTAAATGAGCACAAGTTCGTCTTGACCGTCACCGTCAAAGTCAATGAGGTTAACACCTGCAAGTCCGCTGATATAAGGCATTTTGCTGCTTGTTTCAAGTTTTGCTTCGCCGTATTTCGCCGTGTAATCCTTTACAAGTTCATAGTATGCGGAGTTTGCCGTGTCTGTGCTTTGAACGGCTTTGTTTGTTGTTTTTTCTGTGTAAGAATCCGTTGAGTTCAGCGTTCTGTCAACCGTGTTTGAAGCCGCACTTTCACGCAAAACGGCAAATTTTATGCGCTCAAAATTGTCGGTAACATTGCGTGATTTTATTGCAAAAGAAAACTTTTCCGTGTTGTATACGGCGGTTGATTTTTTCTTGAATTTGTCGCCAGACAATTTGAAAAGTGTAACCTTTGACGGGTCGCTTTCACCGTGCTCTGCAAGGTAAAATGCGTGATTGTTTGAATAAATGCTTATCCAAATATCATCGTTTCTGTTTGTGGTTTGCGGCACTTTTTTGTGATATAACTGTTCAAATTTACTGCCCTTGTAGCCCCAAACTTCTTCATAATATTCATCGTTGTCATTGTAACAGAGCAGAAGTTCCGACTTGCCGTTGTCGTCAAAATCGATTTCTCTTACAACGCAAAGACCTGTTAGCATATAGCCTTTTACATTGTATTCGCTCATATATTTGTAGTTGGCAATTCCGTATTTTTCGGCATACTCGGTGCAAATCTTTGTTGCGTCTTTTTCAAATTCGCTGTGCCTTGAATTAACGGCATTTGCCGAGTTCATAACCGAGGTGACGATTATTGCGACTATAATTGCTACGGTAATTATAAATACAAGTATTGCTCTGAGCCAAGGTGACATTGTGCGTCTTTGGAGAATTTCTTCCTCCCTCTCGGCATACATAAGTTCCGCTTTACGCTGTGCCTCGTTTGGGCTTTCGCCGTCTGCTTCAAGTTCTTCTTCGTATTCCTCTCTCAGATGTTCAACTCTTGCTTCCTCGGCAGTGTCGTCAATATCTCTTTTGATGCTTTTGTATGTATTTGTCACCAAAAGTACAAGACCTAAGAAAACAGATTTGAAAAAGCCTACTATTTTATGAATAACCGATTTCTTTTTTGGCGTGTGTTCAATTACAGTCGGCTCCTGTGTCTGCGATTCGGTAAAATCGTCCACAAGTTCCCGGATTTCTTCCTGAAGTTCCTGCTCGTCAATGTCATCTTCAAAGTAATTGTATTTGTTTTTTCGCATAATCTCACCTCCTCGTTTTTATTATCTTTATTTAAAGCATATAAATCTATTTTACATACTATCATAAATAGTTGTATTTTGCAATATTATTTATTTTGCAAGTTATTTTTACAGTATTTTACACAAACCTTGTTTCAATCAGCTTTACGGCATTGTCGGGAGAATATTTCCAATGCGATATACTGCCGTCTTTGATAAAGTATTCAAGTTCGCCCGGCAAGGCAAAATCGTTAAACGCTTCCACAATAACAAGTTTAACCTTCATTTTGTCGGGCAAAACGGATTTTATAAATACCGATACTTTTTGACCCGGCTCAAGATTTTTACAAGGTTCGGCAAGCCCTGCAAGGTTAGGGGTAAGTTCCACAAAAACGCCGTAGTTTTCTATGCTTCTGACAATTCCCGTCACGGTTTCGCCCACGCTGAACATTGCCGCATTTTGTTCCCAAGTGCCGAGAAGTTCTTTGAGCGAAAATGTCATTTTGTGTTCTTCCTTTTTCCTTAATACAGCTTGTATAATTTGGCCTATGTAAACACGCTCTCTCGGATGGTTGATTCTTGACACCGACAGCATATCAATAGGTATCAAAGAGTTGAGCCCTGCACCTATGTCGATGAATGCTCCGAACTTTTCAAGGTGAGTCACTTTTGCTGTTATTATATCGCCGCATTCAAGTTTGGATATGTAGTCACGCATACATTCAAGCTGAACGATTCTGCGTGACAAAAGAGCGTAATCGTTGCCAAACTCATCTTGTTTGATTGCCGCTATTTTAAAGGCTACGGGCTTGTTTACCTTGCTTATGAGAGCAATGTCACGCACGGTTTCTTCTTCAATTCCGAGGGCACCCTCACATCTTGGAATGATGCCGCTCATAACGCCCAAATCAATGTGCAGATTGTGCTCCTTGTCGCACAGCAAAACCTTGCTTTCGATGATGTCACCGTTTATGATTGCTTCTTTGATTTCGTCGATTGATGTAAATTTTTTGTCTGTAAAATTTATACCTTCCGGATAATAATTCATTATAACCCTTCCTTTTCTTTAGTACTCAATTTTATGACGGACGGCCACAAAATATGTTATTGATAAAGGCATAAAATAGTGTTATAATATTTTAGTTAAAGAATAATAAGGATGTGGTGATAAAGTGGATATTCAGGTCGGCGATATTTTGACGGTTAAAAAACCGCATCCGTGCGGCAGTAAGGAATTTGAAGTTTTGCGTATCGGTGCAGATTTTAAAATTAAATGCCTCGGCTGTGACCATGTTGTTACCGTGGCAAGGAGCAAGATAGAAAAAAATATTCGCTCCGTCAGCCGAAACGAAGAATAATTTTCAGTGAGGATACAGAATGTTTGATAAACTTGAAGAAGTAGAGAAAAGATATGAGGAAATAAACGAGCTTGTTTGTCAAAGCGAGGTTGTGGCGGATATGGAACGCTACACGGCTTTGATGAAGGAACTCAAGCATTTAACTCCTATTGTGGAAAAATTCAGAGAATACAAAAACGCAAAGGCTGCCAATGAGGAGAGCCGTGAAATGCTCGGCGACAGCTCGCTTGATGATGATTTTGCCGCTATGGTAAAGGAAGAGTTTGAGAACAGCAGGGAAGATATGGAGCGACTCGGCGAAGAGCTCAAGGTGCTTCTTCTTCCGCGTGACCCTAACGATGACAAGAATGTTATTGTTGAAATCCGCGGCGGTGCAGGCGGTGAGGAAAGTGCACTTTTTGCAGGTGTTCTTTATCGTATGTATTCGATGTATGCGGAATCAAAGGGATTCAAAACCGAAGTGCTTTCGGCAAGCGAAACAGGGCTTGGCGGATATAAAGAAATCAGCTTCAGCATTACGGGTGACGGTGCGTATTCAAGATTTAAGTTTGAATCGGGCGTTCACCGTGTTCAGCGTGTGCCGGAAACCGAAAGCCAGGGCAGAATTCACACTTCCACAACAACGGTTGCCGTTTTGCCGGAGGCAGAAGAGGTTGATTTTGAAATTTTAGATAAGGATTTGCAGATAGATACCTTCCGTGCTTCGGGTGCGGGCGGACAGCACATCAACAAAACATCATCCGCTATCAGAATTACACACATTCCTACGGGTACGGTTGTGGAATGTCAGGACCAGCGTTCACAGCACCAAAACAAGGAAAAGGCACTTCTTGTACTCCGTGCAAGACTTCTTGATGCAGAGCGTGCAAAGCAGGACGCCGAAATTGCAGGCGAACGCAAGGCACAGGTCGGTACGGGTGACAGAAGCGAGCGTATCAGAACATACAACTATCCGCAGGGCAGAGTTACCGACCACAGAATAAATCTTACGCTTTACAAACTTGAGCAAATTCTCAACGGTGATATGGATGAACTTATTGATGCACTTATCACAGCGGACACAGCCGAAAAACTAAAAGCTTCACAGGGAGAATAACAATGGAAACAAAACTGTTCGGCACAAGTGAATATGACATTGCCGAGGCAGGCAAAATGATAGCCGAGGGCAAATTGGTTGCTTTTCCTACCGAAACGGTATATGGATTGGGCGCAAATGCACTCAATGAAGAAGCGGTGCGTAATATCTACCTTGCAAAGGGCAGACCGTCGGATAATCCGCTGATAGTTCACATTGCAAAAAAAGAAGATATTGTTCCTCTTGTAAAAGAGGTGACGCCAAAGGCAAAGGCACTTATTGACGCCTTTTTCCCGGCTCCGCTTACAATTATTTTGAACAAGTCGGACAAGGTGGGCAAGGTTGTCAGCGGCGGACTTGACACCGTTGCCGTGCGTATGCCGAAAAATGAGATTGCACGCAAACTGATTAAGGCGAGCGGTTGTCCGATTGCCGCACCGAGTGCAAACACTTCGGGCTTGCCGTCACCTACAAGGGTTAAATATGTAATTGACGATATGATGGGCAAGATTGACGGAATTATTGACGGCGGCGATTGTGAATACGGTGTTGAAAGCACGGTTATCACTCTTGCAACCGATGTTCCTACACTTCTTCGTCCGGGAGCAATTACAAAAGAAATGATAGAAGCCGTTATCGGCGAAATCACGGTTGCTCCGGCGGTGCTTGAGGGTATGAAAAACGACGAAGTTGCCGCTTCACCGGGTATGAAGTACAAGCACTATGCACCAAAGGCAAAGGTGGTTATCGTCAATGCCGACAAGAAGGAATACGAAAAATTTGTCAACGCTCAAAAAGGTGCTTTTGCACTGTGTTTTGATGATGATGAGGTGACAATTCCAAAGGTAACATTTGGCAGAGAAAATGACGATTTGAGCCAGGCAAAGGAACTTTTTGATGCACTCCGTGAGCTTGACGAAATGGGTGCAAAAAAGGTTTACGCACGAATTCCGCATAAGGACGGCGTTGGTATGGCGGTTTATAACAGGCTTATCCGTGCGGCGGCTTTTTGCATAATAGATTTAACAAAGCCGTTTACCGTTGGGCTTACAGGTCCTACGGGAGCAGGCAAAAGTTATGTTTGCGAAATTTTCAGGCAAAAAGGCTTCAAGATAATTGATTGCGACAAAATCGCACATGAACTGACTGCAAAGAATGCTCCGATTTTGACAGAGCTTGCAAGTGAATTCGGCGAGGATGTTGTTAAAAACGGCGAGCTTGACCGCAAACTTCTTGCTTCAAGGGCGTTTGATACAAAAGAACACACAAAAAAACTTAATTCAATTCTTCATCCGGCAATAGCCGAAAAATGCAAAGAAGAAGCACAGGGCTTAACCGTTCTTGACGCTTCTCAGCTTTTTGAAGCAAATATGCAAAATGATTGCTACAAGGTAATCGGTGTGCTTGCCGATGAAGATGTGAGAATAAAGCGTATTATTGCAAGGGATAATATAACCGAGCAGCAGGCAAAACTTCGTATGTCTGCACAGTTTGACAACGATTATTTTATCGATAATTGCGATTATATAATTTACAACAACGGCGAGGACATCGCCGCTCAGACAGATAACATTTTGGAGGTAATCTTATGAGTGAAAAGACAAAGCAGTTAAAAGATATGCTTTTCAACAAAAAAGAGTGCGGCATTGACTTTATGACAGATGACGAACTCAAAGAATGTGATGATTTTTGCGAGGGATACAAGGAGTTTTTGTCTACCTGCAAAACGGAAAGAGAAGTTGCCGCTTGGGTTGAGGATTTGGCACAGGCAAACGGCTTCCAAAAATTTGACGAGTTCGGCGATACTCTTGAACCGGGTGCAAAAGTTTATTATATGAACAGGGGCAAGTCGATTATTCTTTGCGTAAAAGGTAAAAGAAGCATTAAGGACGGCGTAAGAATTTCCGCCGCTCACATCGATTCACCACGCCTTGACCTCAAACAATGCCCTGTTTACGAGCAGGAGGGCTTGGGATATTTCAAAACTCACTATTACGGCGGTATTAAAAAATATCAGTGGACAGCTATTCCGCTTTCTCTCCACGGCAGAATTTGTAAAAATGACGGCACATTTGTTGATGTTCGCATCGGTGAAGAACCGGGTGAGCCTAAGTTTTGCATTACAGATATTCTTCCTCACCTCGGTGCAGACCAAATGTCACGCAAGGCAAACGAACTTGTAAAGGGCGAGGAACTCAATGTTGTTATCGGCTCCCGTCCGTTTAAGGATGATGAGGAAAGCGAGAGAATTAAGCTTAACATTCTTTCTCTTCTTTATGAAAAGTACGGCATTGTAGAGCGTGATTTTCTCTCGGCAGAGCTTGAACTTGTGCCTGCATTTACTGTTGATGACATCGGATTTGACAGAAGTATGGTAGGCGGTTATGGCCATGATGACCGTGTTTGCTCATATCCTGCACTTCAGGCTATTCTCAATATTGATGAAGCACCCGAATACACGGCAATCACGGTTCTCACCGATAAAGAGGAAACAGGTTCGGACGGCAACACAGGTCTTAATTCTTCGTATCTCAAATATTTTATTGAAGATTTGGCAAGACTTGAGGGCTACGAGGGCAGAGATGTTCTTCGCAATTCAAAGTGCCTCAGTGCCGATGTAAATGCGGCTTATGACCCGACATGGTCAACTCCGTTTGAAAAGAACAATTCAAGTTTCCTTAACAACGGCGTTTGCGTAACGAAGTTTACGGGTGCAAGAGGTAAGAGCGGAACATCGGATGCAAGTGCGGAATATGTAAGCTGGGTTAAAACCCTTCTTGAAGAAAATCATGTTTTGTGGCAGACGGGCGAGCTTGGCAAGGTAGACGCAGGCGGCGGCGGAACCGTTGCAATGTATATTGCCAATATGGATGTGGACACCATTGATGTAGGCGTGCCTGTTCTTTCAATGCACTCTCCTTATGAGATTGTTGCAAAGGTTGATGTTTATATGGCTTACAAGGCATTTTTGACCTTCTTTACAAAGTAATGAGTATTATTGTTTGCCCAAAATGCAGGGAAAAACTGAATATTGACGGCAACAGTCTAAGATGTGTTAACAATCACTCCTTTGATTTTTCAAGGGAGGGGTATGTTAACCTGCTCCTCACCAACAAAAGCGGCGACAAAAAGGGCGACAGCAAGGAGTCCGCACACGCAAGGCATAATTTTTTGGCAAAGGGTTACTATGATGTACTCAAAAATGCCATAGGCAAAAAAATGCAGGGCACGGTTCTTGATATTTGTTGCGGCGAGGGATACTACGATACATATGACGGGGAACTTTACGGCTTTGACATAAGCAAGGAGATGGTTCGCCTTGCCGCAAAAAGCAACAAAAGCGGCAAATATTTTGTTGCCAATCTTTCGCAAATTCCGCTTGAGGACAAAAGCATAGACACGGCGGTTCATCTTTTTGCTCCGTTTAATGACAGAGAGTTTGCAAGAATTTTAAAGGACGACGGCAATTTATACAGCGTTATTCCGGGCGAAAATCATCTTATCGAGATGAAAGAGCTTTTGTATGATGTTCCGTACAAAAATGACGAAAAAGCACCCGACAGCAGACTTTTGCAACTTGTTGAGCGTGAAAAGGTGAGCGAAAAGGTGCACATTTCAAGCGAGGATTTGTTTGAATTGTTTTCCATGACGCCGTATTTTTATCGCACAAGCGAGGAAAACAAAAGCCGCCTGAAATCATCGGGCGACATTGATTTGACTGTTGAATTTGTGATATTAAAATACAAAAAATAAAAAAACAAAGGAGATATAATATGGACTTAATTCCAAGTTTTCAGGTTGACCACAACCGCATTGTGCCGGGTATTTACGAATCAAGGCTTGACACATTGGGCAGTGAATTTGCCACAACTTTTGATATAAGAATGAAAAAGCCGAACGCAGAGCCGGCAATTCATCCAAATGCTATGCACACAATCGAGCATATTGTTGCAACTTTTCTTCGTAATGACGAGGAATGGAAAGACAGAATTATTTATTGGGGTCCTATGGGTTGCCTCACGGGTTGTTATCTCATAGTAAAGGGTCATCCTACTCCGCAGGAAATTTTGCCTTTGATGATCAGAGCGTTTGAATATTGTGCGGATTATGTGGGTGAGGTTCCGGGTGCAAATCCGAAAAACTGCGGCAACTATATCCTTCACGATTTGAATATGGCAAAGTACGAAGCAAGGCTTTTTGCCGATATTCTCAAGGATAATCCGGGTTTTGAATATCCTGTTGAGGAGCGTATTCAAACCGAGCACGGTCAAACATTTTACGATTCATAAGCAAAGGTGACTGTATCACAAAAGTGTTGCAGTCACCTTTTTACTTTAAAACAAAAAAGACATATATATAAAAGAAAAAAGACACACATTTGTGTGTCTTTTTTGTGGCTCCCCCTGTTGGACTTGAACCAACGACAACTCGGTTAACAGCCGAGTGCTCTACCGACTGAGCTAAGGAGGAATGTCTTTCTCTCTCGAGTGCTTACACATAATATCATTTTATGAGAGAGATGTCAAGACTTTTTTTGAATTTTTTTGTATTTTTTTGAATTTAATATCTGATGTACACTGTCATCTCGTTTTCGCCGCGATTTCCCCATTTGTAATACGGTATAAAAGTAAGCTCCGTTTCTGTTTCGCAAGGCGTTTTAAATTCAAAATACAACTTATCATTCTGCTTTTGGCGAAATCCGTTTGCGATGATTTTTTTATTGTCGATTTTAAGCGGCGAGTTTGTATTTATGCGGAGCATTTGCAGATTTTTGCCGTTGTCTGCTTCTTCAAGACAGTAAACAAACGGACCTCTTGTTACGGCAATCTTGCCTATGTTTTCTCTTACAAGGTTTGAACAGGCGATAATTTTAGGCTCAATGTCAAATTTGATGTTTATGGTTATGCGTTCGGTTATATCAAAATAAGCATAGTCATTTTTAATATTTGTGCCTTGAGAAAAATTATAATTATTGCACCAAGCGGGTATTCTTATTCCGAGAGTAAACGGCTTGTGCGGATTAACTTCAATGCTTACCCTGCCGTTTGAGGTGTAAGAAGATGTAATGCTTATATTAGCCGAGTTTGTTTTGAATTTTCCGCCGATAAACTGGTGAATGTATGTTGTGTTTTCATTTTCTGTTATACAGTATTCACCGATTGAAGAAATGAGCCTTGCTAAATTGGGCGGACAGCAGGCACAGCCAAACCACTTTTGTCTTACAGTTTTAATATGCCTTTTTCTGCTGTCTTTTTTGCTTGCTTCAGGCAACACCTCAAGAGGATTTACATAAAAAAATCTGTCGCCTTCGTCATTCATACCGGCAAGAATTGTGTTGTATAAGGCACGCTCCATAGTGTCGGCAATTTGCGAATTGGGTGCAATTTCAAGCATTCTCATGCCAAAAAACATCAAACCGATTGAAGCACAGGTTTCGCAATATGCAAGGTCATTAGGCAGGTCGTAATCAAATGAGAACGCTTCACCGTCAACCGTTGAACCTATACCGCCTGTTATGTACATTTTCTTTGTTGTAATATTATTCCATAATCTTTTGCAGGCATAATATAATTCTTCGTCATTTGTTTCTTTTGCCACATCAGCCATTCCGCTGTAAAGATAAACACCCCTTACTGCGTGACCGACCGCTTCGGCTTGTTCTCGTATAGGCATATGCGCTTGATTGTAAACATAACTTGAACCGTCGGTTTTGATATTTTGCTCAATATCAAAATAATACGGCTTTGTGCCACGCTCGTTTATGAAAAACTCGGCTGTCTTCAAATATTTTTCATTGCCGGTAATTTTATATAACTTTACAAGTGCAAGCTCGGCAATCTCGTGACCGGGATAACCTCTTTTACCGTTTTCGTTGAATGTGTCGCATATTAAATCCGCAAATCTTAATGCGGCAGTCAGTAATTTTTCGTTTTTCGTTGAAGAATAAAAAGCAACAGCCGCTTCCGCAAGATGGCCGAAGCAATATAATTCGTGAAAATCTTTTAAATTTGTAAAAATTTTACTTTGGTCATTAATAACATATAGGGTGTCTAAATATCCGTTATCACATTGAGCGGAACAAATAAGATCAATAAGTTCACATGCGCAAGTGTATAAGTCGTCATCCCATTTGTTATTCAGCGAATAAGCAACGGCTTCAAGCCATTTGTAGGCGTCGGAGTCTTGAAATACCCAGCCGTGAAAAGCGTTTTTGTCGGCATTGTTTTCGTCATAATGCCATTTGTCTACGGGATAAGTTGGCGTTGTTATACCGCTTTTTTGTGCTTCAATGACTTTTTTTGCCTTTTTAAAATTATCTATGCAATAGCTTTTTTCGGCATTTTTGATTTTGTCATTCAGTGCGTTATATTGATAAGGAATAACTTTAGTACGCACTTTTTCCTGCATCTTGCTCCAAAATTCATCATCTATATTTGTGCTTTTTAAGCTAATATGATTTGAAAACAGGCTTTTATCCATAACTGCACCTCTAAAACTATTATATAAAAATTATAATTTATGTGTACTTGAAAAGCAAGAATAATAATGTTACACTTATAAATAAGTATACGGAGAGGAGGTAAACCATGGGTGACGCTGATTTAAAGCAGAGACGAGAGAAACTTAAAACATACTATAAAACCAACGGCAGCGAAAATATGACGGATAAAGAGCTTCTTGAAGCGGTATTGACTATGTCGCTTTGCAAAAATGACGGTAAAGAAGTTGCCGATAATCTGATGAGCGAATACGGAAGCATCAAAAATATGTTTTTTCTGTCGCCTAATCAACTGCTTAAAACAGACAAGGTCGATGAAAACACGGCGGTTTATCTTTCTCTTATGAGGCATATAAAAGCAAAAAGCGAGCTTGATAAAAACGAAAACATCAAGACTTTTACCGATACCGACAGAATAATTGAATTTGCCAAAAATATGCTTTTTGCTCAGGCTGAGGAGCGTGTGATTTTGGTGACTCTTGATGAAGACAAACGGCTTATTAACGCCGATTATATTTCTCAGGGGAATGCAAATTCCGCAAGTGTTATGCCAAGCGATGTTTCAAGGCGTATAATTGATGAAAAACCGAGATATGCCTTTGTTGCTCACAATCATTTGACGGATACCTGCGTTGCTTCGTTTTCGGATATTAATTTTACCGTTAATCTTTCAAACTGGCTCGGGCAATTCGGAATAGCGCTTATTGACCATATAATCGTAAGCAAAAACACAGCTGCTTCTATGGCAGAGGATGAGGAATATTCATTTATTTTTAATTGACATTGCAGTGTGATATTGATATTATAAATAATAGATTAGTATATTTTATGGAGTGATAGCTAAATGAGAGATTTGGACAATCTTTGTGCTAACTGTTGGGAAGAACTTACGGAAGGCTCTGTTTGTGCCGAATGCGGTTATGATAACGACACTCAAAACGACAGTGTTTATCTTAAAACCAAAACTGTTATTGCCGGTCAATATGTAATCGGTAATATAATAAAAATTGAAAGTGACTCCGTCACTTATTCAGGTTATGACGGACAACTTGACAAGCCTATTTTGATAAGAGAATTTTTCCCAAAGGGAATTGCAAGCAGATTTGATGACAGCGATGAACTTCATGTTCGCCAAAAATATGTAAATGACTTTGCAAGATACAAAAAATCGTTTTACAATTTGTGGACAACTATGCAAAAGCTTCACAATTTGTCTGCTGTTGTGCCGGTTTATGACCTTGCAGAAGCAAACGGAACATATTATGCAATAATTGAAAAAACCGAATCCGTGCCGCTCAGAGAATATTTGCTCAGAAATGAAGAGGGATATATTTTGTGGGATACGGCAAGGCTTATGTTTATGCCTGTGCTTACAACAATTGAGGCACTTCATTCAAACGGTATTGTTCACGGCTCAATCACTCCCGACAATCTTGTTCTTTGCAGAGACGGTAAGGTGCATCTTGCTCCGTTTCCTATTACGGAAGCAAGCGATCAGTCAACTGCTATGGAATTTACGGAAAATGACGGCTATACTGCACTTGAGCAATATAACAATAAGCACAGAATATGTGCCGCAACCGATATATACAGTTTTTCGGCTTGTATTTACAGGGCTCTTGTTGGTTCTAATCCGCCGTCGGCAGTTTCAAGAGAAGCAAATGACAAACTTATGATTCCGAATACTATTGCCGAAAAAATCCCTATGCATGTTATTAAGGCTCTTGTAAACGGCTTGCAGATTTATCCTGAAAAAAGAGTGAAAACCGTTGAGGATTTCAGAGAACTTCTTGATGCCGCTCCTGCCGTAAAAGCCAAGGCTGCCGTCGAACAGGAGGACATTTATCAAAAAGGTGCAAAGGGCGGATATCCTGAATATAACGAAAGCAACGGCGACAAAAAGCGTAAGGCTGTTGTTGCGATTCTCATAATCTTAATTGTTGCCGCCATAGCCGCCGCCGTTTATGTAGTTCAGTTTTCGGGATTGATAGATAACGGAAAAAATAATACAACTACAACTCAGCCGGTAAAAACTTACCAGGTTCCTAATTTCTCAGGTGTAGGCTATACTCAAAGCGATATTGAAAATAACGGAGCGTGGAATGAACAGTTTAAATTTACATTCCAAGGCGAATACTCGGCGGATACCGAAGAAGGTATAATTTTTAAGCAAAGCGTCAATGCAGGCGAAACTGTCGACGAGGGTACGGAGATTATCCTCACCGTGTCAAAGGGTATTCAAACTCAAACTGTTCCGGATGTAAGAGGCTTGACCCTTGAGGACGCAACAAAACAGCTTGAGGAACTCGGTTTCAAGGTCAGCACGGTTGCTGTTTATAATGACGGAACACATATTGCAAATACCGTTAAAAATACAGACGCATCCGCTCCGGCAGCAGGTTCAATTGCCGCAGTCGGTGAGGAGGTTATTCTTCAGGTTTACGGCGAAGCCGAGCCTACAACGGCACCTGCCGCAACGGATTCTGTTGAACAGTGATTTAAATTAATGTTTGTACTTTAAAGGACATAATCCGTTGGTTATGTCCTTTATTTTTGAAAAAATTTGACTTTTGAGTTTTAATTTGCTATAACATTAATCGGTTACAAAAAAGTTACAAAAATTACAAGTTTGTAAAGGAGATTTTGTTATCAGTAGACTATCAATAAAAATCGTTTCTTTCGTGATGACGGCAACTGTTGTTTTTGGTGCTTCTGTGCCTGTATATGCCGACTCGGTTCATAAGGACTACACGGGAGTAAAAACGGCTATGGCAGGCGAAATGTCACTTGTTCAAAGTGCCTTTGATATGGTGCAACCCGAAAAAACGGAAGTGTTCAGCGTTGAGGCTTACGACATCGGCGAATCAACTGCAAAAATCAAATTGTCGGGTGAAAAGATTTACTTGGGCTACAACATATACAAGTTTAACCCTATTACGCATGGCTTTGAAGAGTATGCAACCACCAACACAACCAATATAACAGTAGGCGGATTGCTTGATGATTCAACATACAAGTTTATGGTGACATCGGCTGTCGGCGAAGAAACACTCGGTGTTGTCAGCTTTCAGACCAAATCGTTGAAGCCACGCATCAAAGTTGCAAAAATATCGGCTGACGGAATCGAGCTGACATTCAAAAACATTTATGACGCTTCAAAACTTGTTGTTTACAGAAGCGATAAAGACAATGATTTTGAAAAAATCGGTGTTGTCGACAATGCAACTTCGTTTGTTGACAAGGATGTAAAGACAAATGTTGTTTACACCTACAAGGTGAAAATGCTTTCTGCTCATAACGCAAGATTCAGCGATACGGCAGAAGCGGAGATACCGAAAGAAATGGGGCTTCCGAATGTTTCGGGCGCAACAAAAACTTATGCCTACTACACGGCTGTAACTGCCAAAGGTTCACCGCAGTACGCACTTCTTAATTCAAACGAATGTTATACCGATGAAAAAACGGGTATTCGTATGATTGGGGATTATTATTGCGTTGCCCTCGGTTCGTTCTACGGCAGTACAATCGGCACAAGATACCGCATTACATTTTCAACGGGAAAATCCATAAAAGTTATTCTTTGTGATCAAAAGTCGGACAGACACACCGACAGTAACCATCAGTATGCAGTAAGAAATTGTGATATTATGGAGTTCTATGTTGAAAAGGGCAAAATCCCGTCAAATGTTCGTGGCAATTACGGAAACCTTGAACAGTTCAGCGGAGATATTGTAAAAATAGAAAGATATTCGTTATAAATCAACACACGGCTCTCCGATTTTGGGGAGCTGTTGATTTTTATAAGTGAGCAAACTCGTTTTGACGGGGAGTGCTTTTTGTGTTATAATACATATATATAATGTATATAATTAATGAGGTGACATATATGTTTAAGGAAATAGAATTCAGCGAGGTCAAGGAAAATGTTGTTGACCTTATTGCAAAGCAGTGGGCACTTGTTACAGCAGGCGACAAAGACGGCTACAACACAATGACTGTATCTTGGGGTGCAGTCGGAGAACTTTGGGCCGTTGACACCGCAACTGTTTATATCCGTCCGCAGAGATACACGGATGAGTTTATCGAGAAAAACGATTATTTCACAATCAGCTTTTATCCTGCCGAATTCAAAAATCAAATTCACGGTGTATGCGGCTCAAAAAGCGGCAGAGATGTAGACAAGGCAAAGGAAGCCGGAATAACTCCCGTATTTGACGAAAAAGCACCGTATTTTGAGGAAGCAAAGCTTGTACTTGTTTGCAGAAAAACGGCAAAGGGCAAATTTGAGCCTGAACAATTCATCGACAAAACCATTGATGAAAGATGGTATCCTCAAAAGGATTATCACAACATTTACTACGGAGCAATCGAAAAGGTTCTTGTTAAAGAATAAAAATAATTATTGATTTATTATATTATTTATTGTATAATAACAAAACAGAGGTGCTTTTACACCTTCAGCGTAGCGTATGGGCCCTGTGCGACAGGATGCTACGAACCTTGTCAGGCGGGGAACCGAGCAGCAATAAGTGGATTATTCTGTGTGCCTCAGACAAGTCTGTACGTTACGTTGAGGGCGTAGAAGCATTTTAATTCTTTAAGGAGGTTTTGATATGTATCAGGTTTTGTACAGAAAATACAGACCAAAGGTTTTTTCCGATGTTTACGGACAGGACCATGTCACCTCCACACTCAAAAACGAAATCAAAAACGGCAGAGTGTCGCACGCATATTTGTTTACCGGTTCTCGCGGAACAGGCAAAACCACCTGTGCAAAAATTCTTGCCAAGGCTGTTAACTGTGAGCATAATGTTGACGGTGAGCCTTGCAACGAATGTGAAGTTTGCAAAGGACTCGACAACGGCTCAATCTATGATGTTGTTGAGATAGACGCCGCTTCAAACAACGGCGTTGACAATATTCGTGAACTTCGTGACGAAACAAATTACGCTCCAAGCCGTGGAAAATACAGAGTATATATTATCGACGAAGTGCATATGCTCTCAACAGGGGCATTCAATGCCTTGCTCAAAACTCTTGAAGAGCCACCTGCACATGTAATATTCATTCTTGCAACAACCGAAGTGCACAAACTTCCTGCCACAATTCTTTCTCGTTGTCAAAGGTTTGATTTCAAGCGAATTCAGCCTGAAACCATGGCGGTAAGACTCAAAGAGGTTGCAGGTCTTGAAGGACTCAGCCTTGATGATGATGCAGCTGTGCTCATTGCAAGAATTGCCGACGGTGCATTGCGTGACGGACTTTCCATTCTCGACCAATGCGCAGGCAGAAGCAAGGAAATCAATTCGGATTTGGTGTCCGAGGTTGCAGGTCTTGCCGGCAGAGAGGCTATGTATAAGCTGTCCGACTGCATTGCAAACAGCGACAGCAACACGGCAATGTCGATTATCAGCGACCTTTATCAAAACAGCTTTGATATGGAACGACTTTGCGTTGAGATGATTAATCATTTTCGTAACTTCCTTGTTGCGAAAACCGTGCGTAAAAGTCGAGAGTTGATTATTTGCACGGATGACGAATACAATACGATTTTGGAAGCGTCAAAAAACTTTACCGTTGAAAGCATTGCTTTTGCACTCGACCTGTTCCAAAACACTTTGGTGACAATCAAGGGTGGCGCAGCTGCAAGGATTGAAGTTGAAATGGCGTTCATCAAACTCTGCGAGCCAAAGATGGACGAGAGTATCGCTTCGCTTCTTGACAGAGTTTCAAAACTCGAAAACGCAATTAAAAGCGGTGTAAAAGTTCAGCCGACGCAAACTGCTGTTCCTGCACCGAAAGAAGAATATGTGCCGAGGGAAGAGCCGAAGCCGCAACCAAAGGCAGAGCCGACACCTGAGCCGACTCCCGAACCCGAAACGACTCCCGTTGAGGAAGAACCGCCTGTTCAGGAGCAACAACCGGTTGTTGAAACTCCGCCTGTTGAGCACAAAACCGCACCGCCTGTTTCTGATCCAAACGAAACCGTGGAATTTACACAGTGGGGCGATTTTATGGATGTTTTGCATAGGACAAACATTCCGTTGTTCGGCGTGCTCAGCGGTTCAAAGGGTTATGTCAGAGGCGAGTTTTTCTTGCTCGACAGTCCAAATCCGGCGGTAAGGGATTTCATCAAACTGCCGATTCATTCAAGATCCATCAAGGCGGCTTTGCTTGAAGTAACGGGTGTTCACTTCAAACTCGGACTTTTTAAGCGTCAAACGGAGCAATCCGCACCAAAGCGTGATCCGCTTGAAGATTTAATTAATCAGGCACAAAATTCAATTAATATCGAATTTAAGTAATTTAATCAAGGAGAATACTATGAAAGCAAGAATTCCAAAAGGTATGGGCGGAGGCCCACAGAATATGCAGGCAATGCTCAAGCAGGCTCAAAAAATGCAAGAGGACATTGAAGCAAAAAAAGTTGAACTTGAGCAAAAGGAATATGTTGTTACTTCGGGCGGCGGAATGGTAGAAATCACCATGACCGGCAATCACGAAGTTAAGGCAATCGGCATCAATCCTGAGGTTGTTGACCCTGAAGATGTAGAAATGCTCGAAGATATGCTTGTTGCCGCTCTTAACGAAGTTACCCGTCAAATCGATGAGGAAGCTGAAAGAGAACTCAATTCCGTAACCGGCGGACTTAACATTCCGGGACTTTAAAAAGCAATTACAGATAGGATATAATTATGGCGTACAATCTTGCTCCGCTTCAAAATTTAATAGACCAGTTTGAGCGGATGCAGGGCATCGGCCACAAAACCGCACAGCGTATGGCGTTTTATGTTCTCGGTTTGTCCGATTCACAGGCACAGGAGTTTGCAAAGGCAATCACTGATGCTCACACCAAAATCAAGCAGTGCAAGATTTGTTGCGATTTGGCTGATGATGAACTTTGTCCGATTTGTAAGGATAACACGAGGGACAAGAGCGTTATCTGCGTTGTTGAAGATCCGAGAGATGTTGTGGCGATTGAGAGAACGCACGAATATAAGGGCACATATCATGTGCTCCACGGTGCGATTTCGCCGATGGATAACATCGGTCCCGACCAAATCAGGATTAAGGAACTTATCGCAAGGCTCGGAAGCGGTGAGGTTGAGGAAGTCATTATGGCAACCAATCCGACCGTTGAGGGCGAGGCAACCGCTATGTATATATCCCGATTACTCAAACCTATGGGTATCACGGTCAGCAGGCTTGCTTACGGCGTACCTGTCGGTGCAGACCTTGAATATGCCGATGAGGTGACTCTTTCAAGGGCAATCGAAGGCAGAAGCGTAATTTAACAAAGAAAAGGAGTGACAGGCTTGGAGAAAAAAGAAAATAACACAGTTGCAACCAACAAAAAAGCCTATCACGACTATTTTGTTTTGGAAAAATACGAGGCAGGCATTGAACTTTTCGGCACGGAGATTAAGTCAATCCGTGCAGGCAGAGTTAATTTGAAAGACAGCTTTTGCAGTGTTGATGACGGCGAAATGTTTGTTATCGGTATGCACATTTCACCGTACGAGATGGGCAACCGCTTCAATCGTGACCCGCTTCGCAAAAAGAAACTTTTGCTTCACAAAAAAGAGATTATGAAGTTATTTGGCGAAAGTCAACAGCAGGGATTGTCAATTATTCCGCTTGAATTATACATCAAAAACGGCAGAGCCAAGTTGTCAATCGGGCTTTGCAAAGGTAAAAAACTTTATGACAAGCGTGCCGTTCAGGCAAAAAAAGACGCCAACCGCACGATTGAACGAGAGTTTAAAGAACGATATTGAGTGCTCGGCACTTGAATATACGGGGATGAAAGGATTTCGACGGGGTCGGAAAACCTTGGTCAGCGAGTAGCGGAGTTGCACCGCTTTAAAAGTAACAATTTTAAAATTAACTGACAATAATACAGTTTCTTTGAAGGCTGCGTAAGCACCCTTCCGTTCTCACCGATAGTGCCACGGATTGGATGAGGGCGTCGATTAGTGGCGAACATGAATGAGAGAGCGCTTCGGCTCTCATCAGGAATCAGAAGCTACCGTAGCGTATAGGCTGTTTGTCGTCGATGCGTGAGGGGAATCTCAAACGATAAACTACACTCGTAGAGCCCTTGGCAATCCTTCTTCGGACGCGGTTTCGATTACCGCCATCTCCACCAAAAAAAGACACCTTGTTAAGGGTGTCTTTTTATTATAACAGAAAGGTAATCGAAACCGCATATAATCAAAATTTTTGCACAGCAAAACATTTTGAAATATAATCGCGGAACAATAGCACTGCGCCGCACACGAAGTGGGCATTGCGGAGTGCGATTACCGCCATCTCCACCAAAAAAGACACCTTGTTAAGGGTGTCTTTTTATTATAACAAAAAGGTAATCGAAACCGCATATAATCAAAATTTTTGCACAGCAAAACATTTTGAA
>UQCC01000008.1 GCA_900539325.1 uncultured Eubacterium sp. | reverse complement strand
AAGTCATTTTAGTGCGATTTAGGGCATTTATGACTGAGACTTTTGAGAGACATCGCTCAAATCAAAATCGTAACACGAATTGAAATTAGCAAAAAATTTGAGAGACATTTCAAAAAATAAAGAGGGCTTAAAGTAATAAAACTTTAAACCCTCTTTTTTAAGTTTGCCCTTTTATATTGTTTATCCATCAAAAATGCAAAGGTAGCTATCAAAAGGATTACTTATCTGACAAGTTTATATGGTGGAAAGTACGCTCCCTACTGATAACAGGAACTTCAGAGGGTAGACAAACAGATTGACTTTCTGTCCGCTTTTTGATATAATTAGTTAGTCATTGCTAACTGATTGTATCATACTTATAAACGGACTTTTATTCAACATTTATCAAGATTCACGATTCACGGCTGCTGTTTTAAATAGAAAACTACCGGGGTGGGCAAAGCGGTATGCTGAAAGCCTCGTTCCCGCTGGCCTATATCGAGTGTGTAAAATTGGAGGTGTAATATGTCATTCTTTGAAAACACCCGCAAGCCTGTGGGCTTTGGCGGGAAAATCATGGTCGCCATGATGAACATGGGACACAGTCCTGTGGCACGGTGGGGACTTCGCTTTTTAGAGCTTACTCCGGACGCTAAGGTGCTGGATTGCGGCTGCGGTGGAGGGGCGAACATCAAGAGACTTCTGAAAAAATGTCCGCAGGGCATCGTGAAAGGCATCGACTATTCACCTGTCAGCGTGGAGAAATCCAAAAAGGTCAACGAAGCCGCCATCGCGGAGGATCGCTGCGCCGTTCTGCATGGCAGTGTGGCGGATATGGAGTTTGCGGACGAACGCTTCGACGCTGTAACGGCCTTTGAAACCGTCTATTTCTGGCCTGATCTGCCGCAATGCTTCCGGGAGATTTATCGAGTGCTGAAGCCCGGTGGGACATTTCTCATCTGCAACGAAAGCAACGGCGATACGGACAAGGATGAGAAGTGGACGGAGATCATCGGCGGCATGATCATCTACAAAGACATTGAATTAAAGGCATATCTGGAGCAGGCGGGGTTTCACGATGTGCAGATACACAAAAAGAAAAGCTGGCTCTGTATCACAGCGCGGAAGTGAGGGAGAAGCAGACAGATGAAGGACAACGAGCTTCTATTCGACCGCAAAAGCCATGTGCTGTATTCAAAGCCTTGCAAGAAAGAGATACAGGCGAAAATCGCCATGCACTATCCAAAAGCAGAACGGGAAACAGTATGGGAACAGGTACAACGGCAGTATGTGGACTTCCTCTCCGACTGGCGCACGGATCTCGGCGGTAAGAAGAATTTTCACAACGGCGTAGGCGGCACCTACGACTGCATCGCCATCATGAGCTATTATGTGGTCTGCAAAGCAGTTACCTCGTTCCGTGAAATCGAAGAGGTGGAGGAAAATCTGATTCTTCCGACTTTCCGCAAACTGAAATTTGTGGACTGCAACAAGCCGTTCTGGAGGAGGCTGATGTATAAGGCGTTTGTTCGTGCGAAAAGCGGCTGCGACAAATGGCACGATTACGAGATGTCAGTTGCGCCTTATAAAACCGACAAGCCTATTTATTATGAATTTACGGCGTGCCCGGCAGCAGAGTTTGCCATCCGGCACGGTCTTACGGATATTATGCCCGCCCTGTGTAATGTGGACTTTGCGTCTATGGAGCTGCTCCACGCAAAGCTTATACGGGCGACTACCTGCGTGAACGGCTGCCGGTGCGACTATACCATCTGCGGCGACCGGGATCCGTATATAAAAGAACATCCCGAATATCGGGATGAAGCGGGCTTCAGAAGGAACAAATAAAAACGCAATGTAAAGGCGGTGAGACAAATGGAAACCTTTCTCGGAATACTGATTCCCTTTCTTGGCACAACGCTGGGCTCAGCCTGCGTGTTTTTTATGAAACAGTCACTTAGTGATTTGGTGCGGCGATCTCTTGCCGGCTTTGCCGCCGGTGTGATGGTGGCAGCGTCCATCTGGAGCTTGCTGATCCCCGCCATTGAGCAGTCGGAGGATATGGGAAAGCTCTCCTTTCTTCCCGCCTTTATCGGATTTTGGGTCGGCGTGCTGTTTTTGCTCCTGCTTGACCGTTTGATTCCCCATCTTCATGTGGGAAGTGAACAGGCCGAGGGTCCGAAAAGCAAACTCGGGCGCACCACCATGATGATGCTGGCGGTGACCTTACATAACATTCCGGAGGGAATGGCGGTCGGCGTGGTGTATGCAGGCTTTCTTTCGGGAAATACGCAAATTACTGCGGCAAGCGCACTGGTGCTGTCCCTCGGCATTGCCATTCAGAATTTTCCCGAAGGTGCGATTATCTCCATGCCGCTCCGGGCGGAGGGGGTACGCAAGGGCCGAGCGTTTCTCGGCGGCGTGCTTTCCGGCGTTGTCGAGCCTATCGGCGCGGTGCTGACGCTTCTCGCGGCGCAGTTTGTGATCCCGGCGTTGCCGTATCTGCTGAGCTTTGCAGCGGGCGCCATGCTCTATGTAGTGGTAGAGGAGTTGATTCCGGAAATGTCGCAGGGGCGGCACTCGAATCTTGGAACGGTGTTCTTTGCGGTAGGATTCAGCGTGATGATGGTGCTAGATGTGGCATTGGGATAAGGAAGTAAATGATGCTTTTTATAAAAATATGAGGTGATAGAAATGCTGTTTCAAACATATGGCGACAGGAGGAATCCTGCCGTGCTGTTCTTTCATGCAATGGGTGTGACAGGAGCAAGTAGCGAACCGATTGCGAAATATTTACAGGATCGGTATTTCTGTATTCTGCCTACCTCCACCGTTTACTGCGAGGGGCAGAAATATGTCAGCAAGCCGGACGAAATACGGCAGGTGGAGGACTTTCTGCATCGACAGGGCGTGGAGCGGCTGGCGATGGTGGTCGCTTCTTCCATCGGTGCAGACCTTGCCATGGCGTTTCTGACGCAGACGAAGCTGCCAGTGGAGCACGCTTTCTTTGACGGCGGGCAGTTCGCCCAAATCGGAAAGGGCACGCGCCGCATTATGACACCGTTTCTGTATTTTGCCATCAAGAGCCTATATTGGTCGAATGGCGGTACGCTGAAAAAGATACTGTGGTGTGACGACGATTCCATAAAGTCGTATTTTATAGACGCAGGGAAAAATCTGACCTATACAAATTTGCGGCGGCAGATTTCGGACAGTCTGGAGGATAAACCCTTTCCGCCGCTTTCAAAAGAATTGCAAAAACATACCTATTTCGAGTTTGGCAGTATAGAAGATCATTTCAAATACCGTCAAGCAGTGATGGAAGCCTACCCCTGCGGCCATTATCCCGTGTTTGAGAGATACAATCACATGCAATATCAGATTCGCGATCCAAAGGGGTTCGCCGAAATGCTGGCACACATCGCCGAGAGTGACTGTATGCCGGAACTGCCATTTATCAGAAAGTGAGTGATACCCATGAAATACAAAATCGAGAAAAACACCGTACAGGAGACGCTAATCATTCCGCTGTATGCCAGGAAGGTATGTTCAGAGTTGTATCCAAATCTCTATCGGGATGAAACGGCTGTCAGTTTAATCAATGAAATTGATTACGACTTTTCCGAGGCGGAGAAAAATTCCCGCGGCCTGATGCAGCGCTTCGGCTCGCTGGAGGTTGCCGTGCGGCAGAATGACCTTGCTTTTGAGGTGCGGGCATACCTGAAAAAACATCCAAGCGCAGCAGTGGTCAATCTGGGTTGCGGGCTGGACAACACCGGCAGAAGTTGCGACAACGGCAGCTGCAAGATCTACAATCTGGATTTTCCGGATGTGATCGCCGTGCGCAATGAGCTCCTGCCCGCCGGTGATCGTGAGGAAAATATCCCATGCGATTTGAATAATACCGAATGGTTTGCAAAAATCGATGCATCGGGCGGTGCGGTGTTCTTTGCTTCCGGCGTGTTTTACTACTTTTTAACCGAGCAGGTCAAAGCTCTTGTGCAGGGTATGGCAGACGCTTTCTCCGGCGGTGTGCTGGTCTTTGACGCGGCAAACCGGACGGCGGTGAAAATGATTGCCAAAACCTGGCTCAAAAGCGCAAAAATCAAGGACGTGGGCGCATATTTTGCTGTTTCTGACGCGAAAAGCGAGCTTTCTCCGTGGGACAGCCGCTTGCAGGTCACAAGCCGCGGCTATATGTTGGGCTACAACGATTTGCGTGACCCATCCGTCAGCGGCTTTTTCCGTTTCCTCGCAAAGGTCGGCGACGGCATGATGAAAATGCAGATTGTAAAAATCAACTTTTGAAAGAGGCGTTTTGAATGAAACACATCCACTTTGATGTTGAAAGCGATGGCTTTTATGGCGCGTATTGGGCATGCAAGGACGGCTCGGACTGCGCCGTCATCGCCATGATCGGCGACGACCCAGAGGATTATATGGCGCGCTCTGCGGTGAAGTGGCTACTTCGCCTCGGCGTGAACGTATTGACCATGTCGCCCGGAAAAAAGGACTACGGTCATCACAACTATCCGCTTGAATGCATTGAAAAAGCGATTGCATGGCTCAAATTACACGGCAACGAAAAAATAGGTATTGCAGGAGCCTCAACGACCGGCACGCTCGCCCTGACAGCGGCTTCGCTATTTGATAATATCTCTCTGACCATCGCAATGACCCCCAGCGACTTTGTGTGGCAGGGGTTCATGCAGGGCAAAAAGGATGGCTGCAAGGAATGGCCAATCGAGGGAGAATCACTCTTTTCTTACAAGGGAAAGCCCTTGCCATACATGCCGTTTCGCTATCAGCACCCTGACTATTGGCGCATAATCTCGGAGGAGTCCAAACGCACCGGCAATATGGTTGCCTCCCGCAAGCTGTTTGACGACTCTGAAGCGGCGTACCCGATTACCGAGGAGAAATTCATAAAGGTCGAGAATATCCGCGGCGAGCTGTTTCTTGTAGGCGCAGAGGACGACGCACTTTGGGACACCGCAAAATATATCCGCCGTATGGAAAAACGCCTTGTGGAGGAACCGCACTCCTGCGAAATCGAGGCGGTCGTATATGAGCACGGCACGCATTTTGTTTTCCCCGACGGTATGCTCAAGACCATGCTTCCCGTCGGCTCGGCACTGTTTGTCAAGTTGGCGTTCAGCGCTGCGAAGAAATATCCCAGGGAGTGTAAAACGGCTCGCATTGACATTGACCGCCGCATGACCCGCGTGATATGCGATTGGAGGGACAAAAAGTGACTTATTTTGGAATGCCATTCAGCATGTGGTTATTGTTTGCAGGCTCATTCCAAAAGCAGCTGACGGCTGTGTTTGGTTATGATTCCGATACAGCAAAAGGTATCGCAAAAAATGCAAAACCAAAATACAAAGCAATTATCTCAGACCTGCCGGAATTTGAAAAAGCGGATCGCTTCAAGATGAACATCGTCAACTGTGCGATGCTCGGGGCGTTCATTCTTTCCATGCCTGAGCGCCCGGACGTGGAACGACTGGCGGAGTATTATGCGAATGCCATGATGACAAAGCCGATGAAGTGGTTCTGTCACAAGAGCGGAAAGAGTAAATTTACCGAAAAGGACATTGCCGGCATGAAGGCCACCTCCGCGCTGAAGGCTGCCGACCGCAACCCATATTCGTGGAACATGGAGTTTTACGAATACCCGGACGGCAGCGGCTACGAGGGTCGATTCACCAAATGCGGCATCTGCGTGCTGATGAAAGAACTGGGGCTATACGACCTGACTCCCTCCCTGTGCCATCTGGACTACACCATGAGCGAAGCAGGCGGCACCACCAATTTTGTGCGTGAATACACCCTTGCTTCCGGCGGGCCGTATTGCGATTGCGGCTATAAGAAAAAGCAGTTATAACACATTTTACACGCTGAAATATCCACCCGCTATGCGGGTGGATATTTATTCTATGCATATAAGTTTATATAGTCCAATTTTGTGAGGCGGTTTGAAGTTCAACCATATGCCTAAACAATCCGTTTTTATTCACAAGTTCATTCGGAGTGCCGGATTCTGCAACAGTACCGTTTGCAAGCACGATAACTTTATCGGCATTTTCAACCGTTCTCATTCGGTGCGCTATGACAAGAACGGTTTTGTTTTTGATAAGCCGTGACAATGCCGTTTGAATAAGCGTTTCGTTTTCAACATCAAGAGAAGCTGTTGCTTCATCAAGGAGAACGATAGGCGCATTTTTCAAAAATGCACGGGCAATAGATATCCTTTGGCGTTCTCCTCCCGAAAGATTGCAGCCGTTTTCACCGATTTCCGTATGGTAACCGTTGGGCATCTTATTTGCAAATTCATCGCAGTTTGCAAGTTTTGCAGCAAAAAGCACTTCTTCATCGGTTGCGCCCTTTTTTCCAAGGCGGATATTTTCCATAATCGAAGTGTTAAAAAGTGTAACATCCTG
This sequence comes from uncultured Eubacterium sp., assembly GCA_900539325.1. Taxonomy (GTDB): domain Bacteria; phylum Bacillota; class Clostridia; order Oscillospirales; family Acutalibacteraceae; genus Eubacterium_R. Next base: position 98,762 of record UQCC01000008.1, on the reverse strand, counting down.
AAAAACAATTGAATAAAGGCTCAACAGGGTTTCGGGTTCAATTTGTGAAATATCCATACCGCCAACTGTAATTGTTCCGCTTGAAGCGTCCCAAAATCTTGCGGCAAGCCTTGAAACCGTGGTTTTGCCGCCGCCTGACGGACCAACCAAAGCGGTGATTTCTCCCTGCCTTGCGGCAAAACTTACATTATTGAGCACCTTGTTATCGTCATTGTACGCAAAACTTACATTGTTGAATACAACATCGTATCCGTTGTTGTTGATTTTTGTATCGCCCGATTGAACCTCATGGTCCAAAATTTCATTCATTCTGGCAACATTTGTCTTTGTGCTGATGATTGCGGCAAGATTTATTAGTGCGGCTTGCATAGGGTCATAAAGACGGGAAACAAGAAGCAAAAATACAAAGAATGTAAGTACATCAAGCTCACCTTTTACTAGTAACAACGAGCCGACGAGTGCGGTTGTTGCAATACCGAGTTTGAGCACCATCTGAGCACTTGACACAAAAATCGCTGTACCGAATTCGCTTTTAAGTGCTCTGCTTTCTACCTTTTCAATCTTTTTGTCAAGTGTTGCAAGGTATCTATCCTCGGCGTTGTTTGATTTTAAATCTGCAACGGTGTCTATGCATTCTTGAATACCGTTTGCACAGTCTATTTTTGCCTTCATTGATTTTTGACCGAGCTTTTCCTGAACCTTAGCCGATGAACCGACTATGATAAACGCAACCGGAAGCACCCAAAGAGAAGCAAGTGCCATTTTAAAATTGAAAAAGAAAAGGCTGATTGCGATGATAACCGTTGAAATAAGCGAACCTGCAAACGGTGGAATGAAGTGCGAAAACGCTGTTTCAAGATAAGTACAGTCCGCCATAATCGTACTTGTCAAATCCGCCAAATCCTTTTTTGCAAAAAAAGAAAGCGGAATTTTACGCAACTTTTCGGCAAGAGCAAGTCTTCTTGTTCCTGTTTCAACATAAGTCGCAAGGAATGTTGAATTATATTGCCAAAGCGTTATACAAAAAATGACAAACAAACATATAATCGCTCCGCCGACAAAGAAAGTCGTATTGTTTCTTACATTTCCGTTCAATAATGCCTTAACAAATAAATATAACAAGGTTACAGGAAACATAAATGAAATGTTTTGTAAGGTGCAAGCAACAACACCCTTTATTAAATCTTTTGCACCCTGTCTTGAAAGTGCGTATTTGTGCATAAGTTTTTCAATCATTTCAGTTCCTCCTTTGCCACCTTCCATTTAACCGATGTGAGATAATTTTCAAGCATTGTTGCAAACACACCGTTTTGCTTGCAGAGTTCTCCCGATTCACCTTGTTCAATCAACCTACCGTCCTTAAAAACATATATGCAATTCGCATTTTGAACGGTTGAAAGTCGGTGAGCAATCATAATAACGGTTTTGCTTTTTGAAAGCTCATTGAGCGCCTTTTGAATTTTAACCTCGTTGTCAGGATCCGCAAAAGCGGTTGCTTCGTCAAGAATAACAATCGGTGCATTTTTAAGAATTGCCCTCGCAATGGCTATTCTCTGTGCCTCGCCGCCTGAAAGGTAAACACCGTTTGAACCGATAACGGTATCAACTCCGCTGTCAAACTTCTCGATAATATCCATACATTGAGCTTTTTCGAGTGCCGACATAACCTCATCCAAATCCGCATCCGGCTTTGCAAGGCGAATATTGTCAAATATACTGCCTGTGATTAGCTTGCTGTCCTGGAACACATACGATACGGCGTTTGTCAGATCCTCTTTTGCGATATTTTTAACATTAACTCCGCCTACAAGCACTTCACCGCTGTCTGCGTCAAAAAATCTTGTAATAAGGTTTGCGAGCGTTGTTTTGCCGCTGCCTGACGGACCGACAAATGCAACTGTCTGACCTGATTTAATATCAAGCGAAACATTGTTAATTGCCTTAATTTCTCCGTCATAGCTGTAGCTTACATTTTTAAGTTTAACAGATGCATCTGTCGGTTTTTGACATTTTGTTGCTTCCAAAGGTGAAATGTTCATAACGCTATCAATTCTCTTAAATGCATCGGCAACAATCATTTTGTTTTCGCTTTGAAACATTATTTTTGTCATTGTTACTGTTAAAATCGGAGTGATAATTACATAGAACAAAATATTAAGTATCAACTCATTTGTTATTTCGCCTTTTGCAAAAATCAATCCGCCAAAAATAATGAACGCAAAAATGCCGTTAATCAGCATAGTGAACATTGCCATTGGCAAGCGTAGATTTTTTGTATAGGCGATTGCCCATTCGCTGTAAGAATCAATAGATTTTTTAAATTTTCTGAAACTGAATACGCTTTGACCGAATGCCTTTACCACGGGAATACCTCTGACATATTCAACTGCTTCGTTTGACATATCATCAAGCGCATTTTGATATTCTGCCATTTTCTGCTGAAGCGTTTTGCCTGTCATAAATGTCATCATAACGACAAATGACAAGACAATCGGAATAAGTGAAATTAAACCAAATCGCCAATCAAACGCAATCAGGAATATAAGCAAGCCGATAGGCGTTACAACCGAACCAACCATATCCGGAAGCTGATGGGCAAGATAGGTTTCAGTTGCTCCGGAGCAATCGTTTACAATTTTGCGTAGTTTTCCGCTTCCGAATTTTTCAATTTCCCCAAGAGGTAATTGTACAATTTTGTGCATCATCTGTTTTCGCATATTTGCCTGAACTCTAAATGCACTTGTGTGTGAACACATCAATGACGCAATGTAAATTATCATAGACAACACAGCAAAAACAACCGCAATCACACCGTTTTTTACAATACCTGTAGCGTTTTCAAAATTCGGCATAACCTCAAGCACTTCTTTGATTATCTTCCATATATAATAAAACGGAAGAAGAGCAAGCGCACTGCTGACTGCACTGAGCACCAAAGATATATAAGTGAAATACTTATAATTTTCGGCATAGTCCATCAGTCTTGAAAAGTTTGACTCCTTTTTTTCTTTCAATTTAATTCCTCCTATATAAGTATTCAGTTAGTCGTTGCTAACTCATATCTAAAAATTAAAGGACTTAAAGCCCTAAAATTTTTGACCAACCTGCGATATAAAAGTCCTGGAATTCGCTTACATATTTTTTAGCGTTTTCTTTTTTCATATCGTGTTCAATAAGTTCAAATATGCCCGAAAACATACCGCTGACAATCATATGGCAAACCGCTTTTTCTATGTTTGGAACATCCTTGCCCTGCGAGCGCAAAGCATCAATGAATTGATAGGTTTCTTCAACTTCAATTTCCACCATATTATGAATAAAGTTCTCGTATGATGTGCCTTCGCTTTTACAAATGATTAGCTTAAATTCGTCAAAATGTTCGTAAATGTAATCAACAATTTCGTTAAGGCTTGTTCGGCTTTCAACTCCCATATGATTTGCTTTTTCTTCGTCAGGCAGTTTTTCAAAATCCTCCTGTGCAGACATAAATATGTTCATTATAGCTTTTGCGTGCTCTTCAACAAGAGCGGCAAAAAGCGCTTCCTTGCCAGAAAAATAACCATAAAATGCTCCTGTTGTTACACCTGCGGTTTTTACAATATTACGAAGCGAAGCCGAGTTAAAGTCTTTTTCCAAAAATTCTGCTTTGCCTGCCGACAATATATTTTTTAAGGTTGTTGATTCTTCGTTTGACATTTTTACGCCTCATATAACACTGTTACATCGTGTTAAGTATAACACTGTTATATTACTCTGTCAAGCGTTATGGTTCGATTTTTCAAGCAATATAATATATTTTGTGAATTTTTGCCAAAAAGTATCAAAAATTGTTGACATCAATAATTTTTTGAATATAATAAAAGTTAAGAATTGGGTTAGGCAATGCTAACCTTGAAAATATAATAAATCGAAAACGAAATCGAAAGGAGATTTTATTATGATTAGTGAATTGGCGGCATTTGCAGGCGGTGTGCTGTTTGGTACGGCAGGAGTTAAGGCTTTGGGAAGCAAGGATGCAAAAAAAGCATATGCTCACACTGCGGCTTTTGGTTTGAGAGTTAAAGACTCTGTGATGAAAACAGTAACAGAGATTAAAGAAAACGCAAACGATATTTTGGCAGAGGCTAAAGAAATTAACGAGAAAAAAGCAGCCGAAGCACAGGAAAAAGCAGAACAGAGCGTTATTGAAAACGCAGCTGTTGCAAACGCATAAATTATCAAAAAGGCTGTCAAATTGGCAGCCTTTTAGCAATTTGAGGTAAATATTATGAAATGTCAAATCTTGCACGAAACAAAAAACAGAATGAGAGTGCATTTTTGCAAAGAAAATATGACAATTGAAGAAGCGGATAAGGCAGATGCTTACTTGAAATCAATTAGCGGAATTGATGATGTTACAGTTTATGAAAGAACCGGCGACTTGATTATTTATTATTCTTTTGACAGGAGCGAACTGATTGAAATTCTTGCTCACTTCAGCTTTGAAAATGATGAAGTGAAAAACATTGAGATTGTCGGCACAGCAAGGCTTGTTCAGCGTGAATATGAAGAAAAACTTATTATGACAATCGCTTTGCGCTATTTCAGAAAAATATTTTATCCTTTACCTTTAAGAATTGCGCTTGCTTATATTAAATCTATAAAATATATATTAAAGGCATTGAAGTCGCTTGCCAAAGGACAGCTGAACGTTTCGGTTCTTGATGCTGTGGCAATTACGGTTTCGCTTATAAGAGGTGATTTCGAAACGGCTTCAAGCGTTATGTTTTTACTCAAAATCGGTGAAATTCTTGAAGAGTGGACCCACAAAAAATCTGTCAACGACCTTGCAAACACAATGTCGCTCGGAATTGAAAAAGTGTGGTTAAAGAATAAAAATGACGAAGAGGTTTTAGTTTCTACAAACAAGGTTAATGTAGGCGACAAAATTGTTCTGCGCACAAGCAATATGATACCGCTTGACGGTGAGGTTATCGATGGCGGTGCAACGGTTAACCAATCAGCTATTACGGGCGAAAGTGTTGCCGTGAACAAAACGGTGGGTTCTCATGTGTATGCCGGCACGGTTGTTGAAAGTGGCGAGTGTATTATAAAAGTTACGCAGATTAACGGCCAAGGCAAATACGACAGAATTGTAAAAATGATTGAAGATTCGGAAAAGCTAAAATCATCACTTGAAAGCAAAGCATCAAACCTTGCGGACAAGCTTGTTCCGTTTAGTTTGTTCGGCACGATATTTACATATGCAATTACACGAAATGTAACAAAGGCGTTGTCTATTCTTATGGTGGATTATTCCTGTGCATTAAAGCTTACAATGCCCGTTGCAGTTTTGTCTGCTATCAACGAATGCAGTAATTATAACGCAACCGTTAAAGGCGGAAAATACCTTGAAGCGCTCTCAAAGGCAAATGTTATTGTCTTTGACAAAACCGGAACGCTGACAAACGCACACCCGAAAGTTGCAGACATCATCACATTCGGCAACAACGACAAGACTGAAATGCTCAGACTTGCCGCTTGCCTTGAGGAACACTTCCCACACTCGGTTGCAAATGCCGTTGTTAACGAAGCTAAGGCGAGAGGTCTTGACCACGAAGAACAGCATTCAAAGGTTGAATATATTGTAGCTCATGGAATTTCGAGCCTTGTCGGCGACGAAAAGGTTGTTATAGGCAGTTATCATTTTGTTTTTGAGGACGAAAACTGCACCGTACCGCAAGATGAACAAGACAAATTCAATACAATACCAAACGAATATTCACAACTTTATATGGCAATCAACCGCACACTTGTTGCCGTAATTTGCATTGAGGACCCTATAAAAGACAATGTTAAGCAAACGCTTGACGATTTGAGGGCAAACGGCATAGACAAAATTGTTATGATGACCGGTGACAGTGAACGCACAGCAAAGGCTGTTGCAGAAAAATTGGGAATCGATGAATACCATGCGGAAGTTATGCCCGAGGACAAAGCCATGTTTATTGAAAAAATGCAAACTGACGGCAATTCTGTTATTATGGTGGGCGACGGCATAAATGATTCACCGGCATTGAGTAAAGCAGATGTGGGAATAGCAATAAGTTCAGGTGCTGCAATAGCAAAAGAAATTGCGGATATAACCGTTTCAAGTGATGATTTGAATTCTCTTGTAACACTTAAAAAAATAAGCAATCTTTTGATGGCAAGAATCAGATCGAATTACCGTTCTATTATGTCGTTTAACTCTGCATTAATTGTGCTTGGCGTTGTTGGAGTAATTCCTCCGACAACCTCGGCTTTTTTGCACAATGCTTCTACTCTTGCTTTTACATTAAAGAGTATGACAAAACTGATGTAATTCTGTTCCGTTCGGAGATAAATTATTATTTAATGGTAATTTAAATATAATGCGGATTTAGAGTTCAAACGACACCTCAGTGTAAGGTTCGCAATTTCTCATTCGCATCTGCTATGCGAAGTAAATACAACCGTGACTTGACAGGTTGATATAATCTGCCACAAGGCTGGAAGTTTTACTTTCAGCCTATTTTTATGCCCGGATACTGCTTTTTGCGGCGGTGTTCGGGCACTTTTTTTGCTTTAAAATATCGTGAAAGTCTTTGAGAGATTCTAAGAGAAAGCAAATTTCAAAATTCTAAATCCGTTTTGTTGTGATTTGGCTTAAAATTTGACAAATATTTTGTAATTAATTACATTTATAATGTAAACACATAACCATACTAAAAAGTTGCAGTATACATACAAAAAATTTTGCAACTTTTTTTAGTCAATATGTGTTTCATTTATAGGAGGTGATGAATTATATGTCCATAATTGAATTTGACAATCAGCGTTTTGATGATTTATATCAAAAGTATGCCGGTATAGTTTTTAGAACAGCATACAATTTTCTTTTGAATAAAGATGATGCTGAGGATATTGTTCAGGAGGTATTTATTAAATATTTTATTTCTAATAAAACATTTAACGATGATAATCATGAAAAAGCTTGGATTCTTACAGTAACAGCAAATTTGAGTAAAAATGTTCTTCGTTCAAAATCACGTCAAAATTTGGAATTAGATGATACAATTAAAATTGTGGATAATAAATTTGAGAAAGCAATAACTAATCATTTAGATTTAGAAGAAGCTATGAAAAAATTAACCGCAAATCAAAGACTTGTAATTTATCTGTTTTATTATGAACAAATTCCAATAAAAAATATAGCAAAAATAATGAAAAGCAATGAGAATACCGTAAAGTCTCATTTGTTACGAGCGAAAAGTAAAATGAAAACCTATCTTGAAAAGGAGTAGTATATTATGAATTATACCGAATATAATGATCAATTAAAATTACCGGATGATTTGTATAAAAAAACATTAGCCGGTGTTAAATCAGAAATTTCAAAACATAATCAAATTCAAAGAAAAAAGAAAGTTGCTTATTTATCATTTGCTGCTTGTTTTATGATACTTGTAACCTCAATATCAACAGTTAAATATTTAAATAATAATTCTTCTGATAATTTTGAAACTACACATAATTCATCAACAAATAATAAGGGTTTTTCTACTGATAATAGGACTATAAAAATTAAAATTGAAGACACTAAATATCCGCAAAAAATTATTATTGATAATAAGATTTATTCGCAGTATTATTTTGGAGATGCGAAAGTTGATAAGAATAATAATATTGAATTAAAGCAATCAGAAATAGGTGATTTAGTATGTAAGCTTGATTATTTTAATCTTACTAATGACTTGTCAAATTATGTACCAATGACTGTTGAAGAAGCTAAAAACAATAAATTTTATAAAGCGTTGGTTTATAAATATGCCAAAAGTGATAATTTAATTATAGTTCAGACCAATAATGAATATTATATATTCTACTTGAATGGTTTAACTACTGACTATACTATCGAAGATTTATTAAATTTATACACAGCAAAAGGCGATAACGAAATTATTGGTATTGAGATTTGGCAAGATGAATTCTATGATTATACTATTGAATTACCGGAAGGAAAAAATATTACGGATCGGGACATTCGCCCTTTATTGAAAGGCACTATAACAGGCAAGCAAGTAATTACTTCGATAATAAACACCATTAAAGAATGTAATGAAAATAAAATTGATGATATTAACAGTTATTTAAGTGATTATGATAAGGGATTAGAAAGTGAAAAATCACTTATGTCTGATGATGGAGAATATAAATTGAGACTCATTTTTGCAGATGGTCAGAAATTAAATCTCGATAAAAATTCTTTGGATATTACACTGAAAAAAGATTATTTCTATTTTGATATCTGTCATAAAGGAAATCCTGTTTATTATAAAATTGAAAATTCTAAATATAATAGAACGGTTGAATTAATTGAGTCAGCATTATCTTAAAAAATAAAACGCTGATTGCGAAATAAAAAAAACAGGGCAGTAGACTTTGAGTTTCAAACGACACCTCATTGTAAGGTCCGCAATTCATCATACGAATTTGCCGTGCTGAGCAAAAATAAAATTCTGAGAGATTTTTGAGAGACGCAAAGTCTGAAAAATGGCTTAAATAGGCGGTTTTGAAAAAAGATTGCGAGCCTCTGACTCCGTCATTTAAGGTTCGAATCCTAATACCTCTGCCATAAAAAAGAGCTGAAATTTCAGCTCTTTTTTCTTTATTTTCCCCTATTTTTGCTTGTGTTTATGATATTGATATTTTTAGAATTTTGTGATATATTGAGTATGTTAATTATCAAGAGATCAACTATGCTTTTACTATTAGAAATAATATAACATTTAGTGATTTGCAACAAAATAATAATGAAAGCCTGTTTAATAAAGCAATTAATAAAGCAGGCTGTAAAGAGTTTATTTCTAAATTAGATTTGAAAGATAATACATATGTTACACGATTATTTGAGCCTAATGGTGTGGAATTATCAGGTGGCGAGAATCAAAGATTGGCATTGGCTAGAACCTTTTTTAAAAATGCTCAAATAATACTCCTAGATGAACCTACTTCAGCTTTAGATCCATAAGCAGAAAAAGAGTTGCTGGATGGGTTGAAAGAATATAAAGAAAATATATTAATAATTACTTCACATAAATTAACCAATATAGTTATTGCAGATAAAATTATCCTAATTCATGCTGGAAGAATTATTGAAATGGGAACAAAAGAAGAATTACTTAACACAGATAGTGAATTTAATAAGCTGTATTCTTTTCGAATAAACACAAAGGAACAATTTTTATGAAATTAGAAATTCAGAAAAAAGAAAAAATAATATTATATACAATTTTTGCCTTTTACTGTTTAATTTTATGGCTTGTTTTGATTGATAGAGGCTTTATAGCTTATTTAGTTACAAAGGAATCGTTTTTGAATCCAAGAGAATTGCCACGTTCTTACAATTTAGTGCCATTTAGACTTTTTCAGCAACAGTATTCGAAATTTGGTATAACTGGTATTATTGATTCAAATATTTTAGGTAACATAATAATGTTCATTCCCACAGGAATATTTGCTTGTATTTTTACTAAAAACAAAAATCCTTATCGTTATATATATGTTATACCGGTGGTATCAATTTTCATTGAAATTACACAATTTATTTTAGCCACAGGTTCTTTAGATATAGATGATGTGGTATTAAATTCAATTGGTGGTTTTATCGGATTAGGAATATTTGCCATAATATACAAACTATCAAACAAAAATATTTTAATAGCAAAACGATTTATTACAATTGTCGCAACATTATTACCACCGTATCTATTAATCTTCTTTTATAAACTTTTTATGGATATAGAGGAGGTAAGATTGAGATGGTATGATGTAATTGTAGTAGTAGTGTATTATTTGCTTGTTTCTTTCTTGTTCAATGATTGTTCGAAAAAATTGAAGAAATTTATGCTTCTTATTTATATACTGCTATTTATTGTGTTTTTTGCTTTTGTAATATATATACAATGATTAACTATGTAGTTTGTGTTTTTGAATGGTATAAACAGTACCAATATATAATCAACTTGTCTTTAAAAGACAGTTTAGGATTAACATACAGACTTAGATTAAGTCGTTTACCTTGTGAGCAAACATGCTATGCAGGCGAAGCTGAGAGGCTCTGCCTGTTTGTGTTATTCACTTATGTAAACGGCTTTTTCTTTATTTCGAAATCTTTTGAAAGATTTTATTTACATATTTTCTGTTCAATCATTTCATATTTCTCACTGAAAAATTATAGGCAGAGCTAAAGCACAGCAGGCATATTCAAGGATTAACTATATATGGGTGCTCAAAGCGGCGGATGTACTTTATCTGCCGCATTGTAATTATTGCACTTTTGTGATATAATATATTAATCCAAGTTAAAGGAGAGATACAAATGGCAGAATTTAAGTCCGCATTTATGGGCGGTTATAATAAAAAATCGGTTGACGAATATGTTACCAAGCTTGAAAGCGAAAACGAAACATTGAAGAAGGCACTTGACCTTGCCGAGCATAATGCACTCAAAGCAGACAAGTACCAAACCGAAGCAACCAAGCTTAAAAACGAAACGGCAAAGCTTGAAGCGGTTGTTGCCGATTTAAGAAAACAGCTTGAAGAAAGCGAACAGTCAAACAACGACTATATCTCAAACATTGGTCAAATTTTCTATTCGGCATACGAAAGCGGTGCAAAAATTACCGACGATGCAAAAGCAGGCTCGCAGGAATTTTTGCAAAAAATCGAGAGTGTTTCGGCAGAAGCAAAGGCAGAGGCACAGCGAGCAATCAACGCTTACAACCTCATCAACACGGATGTTAAGGCTTTGCTTACAAACCTTACAAAAGAAATTAATGCCGTTTCTGCAAATGCCGACCTTATGATTAAAAAGGCAACGCTCATTGCCGAATCTATGGACGATATTCAAAATATCAAATCCGTAAATGCAGACAAGGCAAAGGTTGTTGCCGAAGAGTACAAGGAATTTTTCGACTCGTTTTCAACAAACGCAAAGAAAAAACCGATTCAGCCAAAGGCTGAAGTGGCCGAACCTGTTTTGACAACTGCTCCGACAGAACCGAAAATCGCAGAACAAGAGCCTGAAGTTTCGGTATATGAAGCACCGATTCAGCCGGTTGCTCAGGCAGATGAGCAGGACAGAAACGCTCTTCTTCACAATATGCTCAAACAAGTTCAAAATAATAATGAATAATTAAACTAAAAAAGCTGCAAAAACAATGTGATTTACATTTGCTTTTGCGGCTTTTTATTTATGCTTTGTAATGTATAATTCAGTTTAAGTTAACCGTTGTTAAATCTATTTTCCGATAGCTTTATTCATACTTCCCTGAATATAACCGTTAAGGTCAAGGGTTATGTAGTCAAAGCCGTAGGATTTAAGCGTTTTATTGATTTCGTCTTTGTTGTCAAGCACCGCTTGCATTTGCGATTTTTCAACCTCAATTCGGGCGGTTTTGCCGTGCAGACGCATACGCACCTGATTAAATCCGAGGTTAATCAGCATTTGCTCGGCTTTGTCAATCATTTTCAATTTGTCTTCGGTTATGGTGTCGCCGTATTCAAGGCGTGTTGCAAGGCAGGCGAGGGAGGGCTTTTGGGCGGTTTTCAAATTCAGTTTTGCCGAAAGTTTTCGTATTTCCGCCTTTGTCAGTTCAGCCTGTTTCAGCGGGCTGATAACACCCAACTCTTTTATTGCCCTCATTCCCGGGCGGTAATCGCTGTCGTCATCAAGGTTTGAACCCTCAAAAACACAGTCGCAGTTTTGCTCCTCGGCAATTCTGCAAATTTCCGTAAAAATTGCTTTTTTGCATATGTAACACCTGTCCGGCGGGTTGGAGCAAAATCCGGGAATTTCAAGCTGATTGATGTTGAATTTTATTTGCCTTATGCCTTCGCTTTTGCAAAACTCGATTGATTCGCTTTGCTCCCTTTCGGGAAATGCAAGAGAGCACGCCGTGATTGCAATTACATTTTCTTTTCCGAGTGTATCCGCACAGATTTTGAGCAAAAGCGTGCTGTCAACACCCGATGAAAATGCAACGGCAACCCTGCCGTGCTCCGTTATTATTCTGTTTAATTCTTGTTCTTTTTCGGTCAGGTTCATTTGTTTTTCTTCTTTTTGTTACGCAAAATAATCATAAATATCATACCGAAAATGCCGCCGATTGCGTTCATCATCATATCGGTCATGGTGTCAACAAGTCCCAAATATCCGTACTCATTGTGGTATTTTGTGATGTCGATATTGGCGGTTTCCGCTCCGTATTTTGCAAGCTGAAGATTTGTGCCGTGGAGCGAATCCATCAAAAATTCGTAAAATTCCCAACCTACGGCAATCGAGAGTGCAAACATTATGCTGAAAAGTGCGGCGAGTGTTGCGGCACATTGCCCTTTTTTACGCTGAATAATTACGGCAAAATCATAGCCGAACACAGCACAGACGATACCGCTTAAAATGTGCATAAAGTTGTCAAACCAACTGACTATGTCAAACAGTTTAAAATATGAGCCGAATACAATGCCTATAAAAATTATTAAATTAAGCATTGTTTGGCTGAGCGGCGGAACTTCAATAATAAAACTTGTGTGCCCGAAAATTTGAAACATATCCCATAAATGTGAAAATATGAAGCAAAAAATGCTTTCAAATCCCATCACAACATCGCCCTTAACAAAGCTGTATGTTGCACACACAAGCATAGATATTCTTACAATTATCCAAAATACCAACTGTGCTTTCGGAATTTCGTTTATAGGGTCTTTTCTCAATTTATATTTCATATTTAACCTCTGTGCAGTGATATATAATATAATATGTATAAATCAAAGGATTTATTTGCCCCTTGGCCTTTTTGAATAAATAATTATGAATATTATATAACATATTTATATATACTTCAATAAAAATTTTGTAAGAAAAACACGGCAACGAGTAACCGCTGTCGTGTTTTTAATGTATTTGTATTTGGAGGGATTATTTTGCAAGCATTGGAGTTGAAAGGTATCTGTCGCCTGAATCGGGAAGAATAAGCACAATGTTTTTGCCCTTGTTTTCAGGACGCTTTGCAACCTGTGCCGCAGCCCAAAGTGCCGCACCCGAGCTGATACCTACCAAAGCACCTTCAAGTGATGGGAACTTTGCACCGTATTCAAATGCTGCTTCGTTTGGTACTGTGATAACTTCGTCATATACCTTTGTGTCAAGAGTGTCAGGAACAAAGCCTGCACCGATACCCTGAATTTTGTGTGCGCCGCTCTTACCTGTTGTAAGAACCGCTGAAGTTTCAGGTTCAAGAGCGATAACCTGAACATCCGGATTTTGCTCTTTTAGGTATTTACCTGTGCCCGATACCGTACCGCCTGTGCCGACACCTGCGATAAAGATGTCTACCTTACCGCCGAGGTCGTTCCAAATTTCAGGACCTGTGGTTTCGTAGTGAGCCTTAGGGTTAACAGGGTTTGAAAATTGACCTGCAATGATTGAGTTTGGAGTTTCTTTTTGCAATTCTTCGGCTTTGGCGATTGCACCCTTCATACCGAGTGTTGCGTCTGTGAGTACAAGCTCAGCGCCGTAAGCTTTCATGAGGTTTCTTCTTTCAACGCTCATTGATTCGGGCATTGTGATGATTACCTTAAATCCCTTTGCGGCTGCATACGATGCAATGCCGATACCTGTATTGCCCGATGTCGGCTCAATGATTGTTGCACCTTCTTTGAGCTTGCCCGATGCAACAGCGTCATCGATGATTGCTCTTGCGATTCTGTCTTTAACCGAACCTGCCGGGTTAAAGTATTCAAGCTTTGCGTATACATTTGCTTCAAGGCCGTATGCCTTTTCAAAATTGTTTACCTTTACAAGCGGTGTGTTGCCGATGGTGTCGGCTACTGATTGATAGAGTGCCATAATAAATTTCCTTCTTTCATTTGATTGGGATTATCGCCCGGGTGAAAGCCGAGGTTCATCTCGTTTTGTTTTGTTGTGAACTCATAATAGCACACAATACCCACTATGTCAATAGGTTTTGTGGAATTTATTGAAATTTTTTCAAAACACCCCTTTTTCGGCAATATATAATGTATATATAATAAATATAATGATAAATAATAAATCAGATTTTGCATAGAAAAACAAAGAAAAACAGAGAAAACAAGAGCAAGTACAAATTATTTTAATTTAGGTGTTGACTATTTTTTTACTTTGTGGTAGTATATCGGAGCAATCAAAAATGATTTGGATTTATGAATCAAAAGATTAAGAATTTATTCGGAGGAAAAGATTATGTCAACATTTATGCCAAAAGCTGACGAAATCGAACGCGCATGGTATGTTATTGATGCTGCTGACAAGCCACTCGGCCGTGTAGCTGCAGAAGCTGCCGCTCTTCTCAGAGGCAAGCACAAGCCAATCTTCATGCCAAATGTAGACTGTGGCGATTTCGTTATCATCATTAACACAGACAAGGCTGTTCTTACAGGCAACAAGCTCAACAAGAAGCACTACTATCATCACTCAGGTTACATCGGAAACCTCAAGGATGTTAAGTACGGCACACTTATGAAGGAAAAGAGCGATTTTGCTATGGAACTTGCTGTAAAGGGTATGATTCCTGATACAACACTCGGCAGAAAGCAGCTCACAAGATGCAGAATTTACAAGAACGCAGACCACAAGCATGAGGCTCAGAAGCCTGTTGCTTACGAATTATAAGGGAGGTATATAGATTATGTACGAATCAAATCCTTATTTCTATGGAACAGGCAGACGCAAGGAGTCTGTTGCTCGTGTACGTGTATATGCAGGTACAGGTAAAATTATCATCAACGACAGAGATATTGACGATTACTTCGGTCTTGATACACTCAAGCTCATCGTTCGTCAGCCTCTCGCTCTTACAGAAACAACAGAAAAGTTCGACATCGTTTGCCGTGTAAACGGTGGTGGTGTTTCAGGTCAGGCAGGCGCAATCCGTCACGGCCTTTCAAGAGCTCTTCTTCAGTATGACGAATCACTTCGCCCTGCACTCAAGAAGGCAGGCTTCCTCACTCGTGACCCACGTATGAAGGAAAGAAAGAAGTACGGTCTCAAAGCCGCTCGTCGTGCACCACAGTTCTCAAAGAGATAATCAGTGCAAATTATTACAACAACACTTCCGTTTTGGAAGTGTTGTTTTTCTTATGAATGAGTTCCATATCACTTTGTTCCTGTGGGTCCTCGCAATGCAGTTGCTGCGGCGGAGCTAAAAACAGTCCACCGGACTGTTTTCTAAACGCTCCTACAATTCTCCAAGAGATAATTACATTATTTCATTCAACAACGCTTTCATTTCGGAAGCGTTGTTATTTTTATATGCACAAATATATTGTAAATTTATTTGGTATGTGATACCATTAAATAAAGATATTAAAGGCGGTGAGATGATGGCAAAATACGGGCATGAAGGGCACAGAAGCAGAATCAGGCAAAGCTATTTTCAAAACGGTGCTGAAAATATGAGCGATGTTCATATTGTAGAGTTGTTTTTGTCACTTCTCATTCCGAGAAAAGATGTAAAACCTATTGCTTATTTGTTGCTGAATCACTTCGGTAAACTTGAAAAAATATTCTCCGCAAGCTATGACGAACTTGTATCGGTTGACGGAATCGGCGATAATACCGCAGTTGCCATTATGCTTTATAATGATTTGCTTAAAAGGACAGATTTGCAAACCAAAGATAATTTTTTTCAAAAAAACGACCGTATGGCTTATGCAAAAACCTGTTTGTTCGGCAGTGAAAAGTATAATGCGGTTTTTGTCGGTTCAGACGGTGAAATGCTTGACAATATACAATTTGATGTCTTTGATGCGGCAGTTAAATGTTATATTCTTGAAAATACGGTAAAATATAAATGCCCGGCAATTTTTGTTGTTCGATTTGGTACACAAAATATAATGGGCGACGATGTTGCTGTTGTTGCGGAACTTAAAACTTTTCTTAAGACAATCGGCGTTGCATTTTTGGATTATATTACTGCCGGAATTGACGCATGCGTGAGTATAAATGACACAAAGCATTATAAGCTTCTTGAAAATTAAAAATTGCACAAAAAATTATATTATTTTATATATATGAAAAATACAGAAAAACCGATTTTTGCATTGTTTATTACACAGAGAAAATCGGTTTATTTTTGTGACTTTTCACAAAATTATAAAAAATATATTGAAATTTTCGGTAGTAGTGTTATAGTATTAAGTGTAAATAGGGTGAGCCATTACTCACTCAACAAATCGACAGGAGGAAAATACTATGAATGATTACATTGAAAAGGTAATTGCAACCGTTGAACGCAGGGATAACGCAAAACCCGAGTATATTCAATGTGTTAAGGAAGTTTTTAGGTCGCTTGAGGCTGTTATAGAACAGCATCCCGAGTATGTAGAAGATGATTTGCTTCAGCGTATGGCAGAGCCGGACAGACTTATTACATTCCGTATTGCATGGGTTGATGATGCAGGTAAAACACAAATCAACAGAGGTTATCGTGTTCAGTTCAATTCGGCTATCGGTCCGTATAAGGGTGGGCTTCGTTTTCATCCGAGTGTAAATTCATCAATTATGTATTTCCTCGGATTTGAGCAAACATTTAAAAATTCGCTTACGGGTTTGCCTATGGGCGGCGCAAAGGGCGGTTCGGATTTTGACCCGAGAGGAAAGAGCAAAGGCGAAATTATGAGATTTTGCCAGGCGTTTATGACAGAACTTTACAGACATATCGGCCCTAATGTTGATGTTCCGGCAGGCGATATTGGTGTCGGTTCAAGAGAAATCGGCTTCCTTTTCGGTCAGTACAAGCGTATTTCCGATGCGTTTGAAAACGGCGTTATCACAGGCAAAGGCCTTTCTTACGGCGGTTCACTCATCAGACCCGAGGCTACGGGTTACGGTGCCGTTTATTATACTCAGGAAGTGCTTAAACACGCAGGCGAATCCATCAAGGGCAAAACCGTTGCCGTTTCGGGCTTTGGCAATGTAGCTTGGGGTGCTTGCAAAAAGCTTGCACAGCTTGGTGCAAAGCCTGTTACAATTTCGGGACCTGACGGTTATATATATGATAAGGACGGCATTGTTACGGACGAAAAAATTAATTATCTCCTTGAAATGAGGGCGTCGGGCAGAGATAAGGCAAAAGATTATGCCGACAAATTCGGCGTGCCTTTCTATCCGGGCGAAAAGCCGTGGGGCGTTAAGGTTGATATTGCAATGCCTTGCGCAACTCAAAACGAGGTTAATCTTGAAGAAGCAAAAAAGATTATTGCAAACGGCACAAAATATTACATAGAGGTTGCAAATATGCCGACAACAGAAGACGCACTCAATTTGTTTATTGATACAGAGGGCATCACGGTTGCTCCGTCAAAGGCAGTCAATGCAGGCGGTGTTTGCGTATCAGGTCTTGAAATGAGCCAAAACTCTCAGCGTTTGTCTTGGACAGCCGAAGAGGTTGAAGAAAAATTGCATCACGCTATGATTAATATTTATAACAACTCCGTTGCCGCCGCAGAAAAATACGGCCTCGGTTACAATCTTGTTGCCGGTGCAAACATCGCCGGCTTTGAAAAGGTAGCACAGGCTATGATGGAACAAGGCATTTATTAACGGCTTTTTCACCGTTCCTTGACTGACTTTGAAATAAATTTTTTCAAAAAACTGTTGACAAATCATTTTTTGTGTGTTAGAGTTAAGAAAACTGATGAGAAAGAGTAAGTAAGTTTTTTACCGCTTTTCAGAGAGTCGCCGATGGTGGGATGGCGATAGGTAAGGGAAAGACCGAATGGGCTTTTGAGGGCGAACCGAAATTACAGTAGGTAAGACGGAGCAGGCACTTCGTTAACAACAGTCTGCGTATGACAGTACGTGCAAAGTGGGCACAGCATATGTGTCAAGACGGGTGGCACCGCAGGAGATTGATTTATCACTCTTGTCCCGACAGAAATGTCAGGACAAGAGTTTTTTGTTTTTAAAGGAGATTTGCGGCAATGTTTATTTTGAAAAGGCGATGGCGAAAGTGAGTTTTGCATATCATATACCGTTAATAAAATACAAAACATCACTTTTTAACATCGAAAGGAAAATTAATTATGAAAAAGTTTAAGAAAATCATCGCAGTACTCACAGCAATTTCAATCATCTTCGCTTTTGCGGCTTGCAGCAAAAAGGCAACAGACAGCAAAACAGAATCAGACGCAAAGACAACTTATAAGGTTGGTATTTGCAACTATGTTGATGACGCTTCGCTCAACCAAATCGTTGAAAATATTCAGTCACAGCTCAAAACTTTGGGCGAGCAAAACAATGTAACATTTGATGTAACCGTTGAAAACTGCAACGCAGACGCATCTGTTATGAACCAAATTATTTCAAACTACATCTCAACAAATGTTGACCTTATGGTAGGCGTTGCCACACCTGTTGCAGTTGCTATGCAGGCAGCAACCGAAGATAACAAAATTCCTGTTGTGTTCGCAGCAGTTTCGGACCCTGTCGGTGCAGGTTTGGTAGCAGACGATAATGCTCCGGGTGCAAATGTAACCGGTACTTCGGACTACCTCAACACAGACGCTATTATGGATTTGATTTTTGCAAACAACGAAAAGGCAAGCAACATTGCTCTTCTTTACGATATGGGTCAGGACTCATCAAAGACACCTATCGAAAATGCAAAGAAGTACCTTGACAAAAAGCATGTTACATACAAGGAATACACAGGCACAAATGTAACAGAAGTTCAGCAGGCTGTTTCAACAATCATCAACGACAAGTGCGACGCTGTGTTCACTCCGACCGACAACACAATTATGACAGCTGAGCTTTCAATTTATGAGGACCTTGCAAAGGCAGGAATTCCTCATTACACAGGTGCCGATTCATTCGCACTCAACGGTGCATTCCTCGGTTACGGCGTTGACTATGCAGCTCTCGGTCAACAAACAGCAGATATGATTTCAGACATTCTTGTAAACGGCAAAGACCCTGCAACATATCCTGTAAAGTTCTTTGACAACGGCACAGCAACAATCAATACAGATATTTGCTCAACTCTCGGCTACAAACTTGATGATGTAAAGACAAAGTCAAATCCGTTCTGCACAGAGATTAAGGAAATCCAAACAGCAGAAAGTTTCTGATAATAGTTAATTAAACAAATTTTTGGCACCTTGCAAATCGCTGGGTGCCCATAATTCATTGGTGCGAACACAGTTCGCCCCAGACTGTCGATAAAGCTCCTGAACCACGCCAAAATTATTTCAGCGTGATTTTGTAGGGAATAGGCTTTCCTATCCCGAAACATTATTGTTTCAATAATACTAATTAAAGAAAAGTGCCGCAAACATCGAGTTTGCAACACTTTTGGCGTTTTTCGTTTTTTGCTCAGTCGAGGTATTTATATACATCTTCCTTCGCAAGAAAACGAAATTCAGAAACTTTCTCAACAGCCTACTATTTTATTATTTTATGAAAGACAATGGTGAAAACAATGTCAACTTTAGCTTCAATATTCGATGCGGGACAAATGCAAACCGTTTTGGAACTCGGATTAATTTCTTCGCTCACGGTGCTTGCTTTGTTCCTCAGTTACACAATGCTTAATGTATGTGATCTTTCAACCGACGGTTGCTTCACACTCGGTGCGGCAGTCGGTGCAATAGTTGCATTAAACGGTCATCCGATTTTGTCAATTCCGCTTGCAATGCTTGCCGGTGTTGCTTCGGGCTTGATTACTGCGCTGTTGCAAACCGTTCTCGGTATAGACAGCTTGCTTGCGGGTATCGTTGTTAATACGGGATTGTACTCAATCAATATTGCGGTTATGAAAAAATCGTCATTGCTCAATCTCAACAGTGCCGACACTGTTTTCTCGCTTCTTAAAGCAAAACTTGACGGTACGGCACTTGAGGGCAAACAAACCCTTATCATTGCGGTTTTGGCAGTATTTTTGATTGTACTGTTTTTGTCATTGTTCCTCAAAACAAAGCTCGGTCTTTCCATTCGTGCAACGGGTAACAACCCGGATATGGTAAAATCGTCGTCAATCAATCCGATTGTCACAACAATTATCGGTCTGTGCATTGCAAACTCGTTCACCGCCTTGTCGGGTTGCTTGCTTGCACAGTCTCAAAAGCAGGCAGAAATCAACATCGGCACGGGTATGGTAACCGTTGCGCTCGCTTCGCTTCTTATCGGCGGCGTGTTTGTCAGACGGGGCAAAATTCCGCTTCGTGCAATCGGTGCGGTTATCGGTGCGGTTGTGTTCCGCTTGGTATATCAAATCGCAATCGGTCTTCATATGCCGCCGTTTATGCTCAAATTTGTATCGTCGGTAATCGTAATTATCGCAATCGCAGGACCGTATCTCAAAACAAAAATGCCTGAATATATCAGAAAAGCAAAGCTTCGCTCGGGAAAGAAGGTGCAATAATGCTCACATTGTCAGATGTAAAAATGATATTCTTTAAGGGCACACCCGATGAAAAGGTGGCACTCAATAACCTTTCCCTTGGGGTAAATCAAGGCGATTTTATCACGATTATCGGTGCAAACGGTGCAGGCAAGTCAACGCTTTTCAACGCTATTGCCGGCACATATCTTACCGATGAGGGCAGAATTTTGCTTGAGGGTAAGGACATCACCGCTATGCCTGAGCACAAGCGTGCACGCTTTATCGGCAGACTTTTCCAAGACCCGATGAAAGGCAGTGCTCCCGGTATGAGCATTGAGGAAAATCTCGCTCTTGCCGCAGGTCACGGCGGATGGCTCAGCACCATTTCAAAAAAGGATAAAAAGATTTTTAGGGAAAAACTTGCTCTTTTGGGTATGGGACTTGAGGACAGAATGAACTCGCCCGTGGGACTTCTTTCGGGCGGTCAGCGTCAGGCTCTCACCCTTATGATGTCAACAATCAATCCGCCGAAAATTTTGCTTCTTGACGAGCACACGGCGGCTCTCGACCCGGGCACAGCCGAAAAGGTGCTCAATCTCACCACTCAAATTGTGGATGAAAACAAAATTACCTGCCTTATGATTACTCACAATATGCAGTCTGCGCTTGACCTCGGCAACCGCACAATTATGATGGATAAGGGCAGAGTGGTTTATGATGTGGCAAACGAGGAGCGTGCCGGACTCACCGTTCCCGACCTCCTTGAAAAGTTCAAAATCTCCGTCGGCGAAAACCTCAATAACGATAGAATGCTCTTGTCGTAATATAAAAAAGTATATAATTAAAAAATGGCTGTTTTAACGAACAGTCATTTTTTTGCAAAAACAACCCCTGGGGAGGCTTGTTTTGGATTTTGGAGTGTGATAATATACACAAAGACAAAACAAGGAGAAAAATTATGCACATTCCCGAAAATTATCTTTCCCCGGCTACCTGTGCGGTTATGACTGCCGCTGCAATTCCTGCGTGGGGATATTCAATAAAAAAAGTATCAAAAGAAATCACAAAGGACAAAATGCCGCTTCTCGGTATTTTTGCCGCTTTTTCGTTCGTTGCAATGATGTTCAACATCCCTATTGTCGGCGGCTCAACCGGTCACGCAGTAGGCGGAACGCTTATTGCCATACTTTTGGGGCCTGAGGCGGCGTGCCTGTCGGTCAGCGTAACGCTGATTTTGCAAGCGTTGCTGTTTGGTGACGGCGGTGTGCTTGCAATCGGTGCAAACTGCTTCAATATGGCTTTTGTTCTGCCGTTTGTCGGCTATGCCGTGTATAACCTCATCACTCGCAAAATCAAAAATAAAAACGGCAAGTTCATCGGTGCGGCTGTCGGCAGTTATGTCGGCATCAACTGTGCGGCACTTTGTGCGGCGGTTGAGTTCGGTATCCAGCCTCTGCTTTTCAAATCCGCAGACGGTCAGGCACTTTATTGCCCGTACGGACTCAATGTTTCAATCCCTGCAATGATGGCGGAACATCTCACACTTTTCGGCTTGGCAGAAGCGATTTTCACCGTTGCTATGCTTGCGTTTGTGCAAAAAACTTCGCCTGAAATTATGGCAAAGCAACCGAGAACCAAAAAAGGCAATACCTTCATCGGCGGACTTCTTGCGGTGCTCACTCTTGCAACGCCTATCGGACTTTTGGCAACAGGCACAGCCTGGGGCGAATGGGGTTCAGACGAGATGACCGACCTTGTAGGATATATTCCAAAAGGACTTGCAAACGGTCCGCTCTCAACATTTGAGGCGATTTGCCCCGATTATTCAATCGGCGGTTTGCCTGAGTGGGTCGGATATATTTTGTGTGCCGTTATCGGAATTGCACTTTCAACAATTCTGTTTAAGCTTGTCAGCACATTTATGAAATCAAAGGTTAACTATGACTGAAAATGAAATACCGTCATGGTTGACGGTAAACGAGGACTACACACCGCCAAAGGACAAAAGCGGATTTATCACAAAATCGCAAAAATCCGTTGTGGCGGTCATGTCAAAATTTAAAGTTAACAGCGGCGTATATAAGACGAAGGAAGCGAACACTTCCGTTCGTCTTTTTGCCGTTTTATTGCTGATAATTCTTACCTCCGTGGCAAAAAATTACAGCTTCGTTTTGTTTATGCTCGGCGTAACTGCGGTTAGGGTTGCTCTGCTCAAAGCAGACAAAATCAGGGCACTTTTCAAGGTGCTTATACCTGCAATGATAATATCGGTTATCATTCTGCTCCCCGCTGTTTTTATGGGTCATCCGAAAACTTTGCTTACGGTTCTCGGCAAAGTTGCCGTCAGCACAAGCCTGATTATGGTGGTCAATTTGACCGCACCGTTCAACAGCATAACTTCGTCGCTCAAATCGTTTCACATTCCCGATGTGGTGATTTTTACCTTTGATATTACGATAAAATATATTTTTATTTTGAGTGAGATTTGTTTTGAAATGTTGACGGCATTGAAAATCCGTTCAATCGGCAAAAACGACAACAAAAAATCCTCGGCTTCGGGAATACTCGGCACGGTATTTATTAAAGCCAAGCAGTCGGGCGAGGAAACGGTAAAAGCTATGGAATGTCGGGGTTTCGGCGGAAAATACACGGTTACACGGCACGAAAAATTAAATGCAAATGATTTTTTGTATATGCTTTTTGTTGCCTGTGCGGTGGGGATTTTTGTTTATTTTGAGGTGATTGTAAAATGATAAAACTTGACGATATTTGCTTTGCGTACGACAGCACTCCCGTGTTGAAGCACTTCGGCACGGAAGTCGCAAACGGTGAATTTGTTGTCATCAAAGGCGATAACGGTTGTGGCAAAAGCACACTTTTGAACATCATAAACGCTCTTGAATTTGCCGAAATCGGAACTTACACCTTTGACGGCACCGTAATTGACAAAAAGGCTATGAAAAACGAGCAATTTGCAAAAGCCTTTCACCAAAAAATCGGATATGTGTTCCAAAACACAGACGCACAGCTTTTTTGTTCAAGCGTGTACGATGAAATTGCCTTTGCTCCACGCCAAATGCAGCTTGACGAAGCGGAAGTTGCCAAGCGGGTTGACGATATGCTGAAACTCACGGGCACGGAGCACCTAAAAGAGCGTGCACCGTTCCATCTCTCAATGGGCGAAAAGAAAAAGGTTGCCGTGGCGTCCGTGCTTGCAATGAATCCGCAAGTTCTCATTCTTGACGAACCGATGAATTTTCTGGATAAAAAATCAAGAGAGTGGCTTGTTGAATTCCTGAATCAAATGCACTCTGTCGGTAAAACAATTATAATCGTGTCGCACACCGATGATTTTGACAAAATGGCAGATAGAATAATCGAATTATAAAAATAAGGCACTCCAAATTCGGAGTGCCTTCATTATTTATGTGTTTAGTCGATTTCGCAGATCCAGCCTTCAGGGGCTTCAATTTCGCCCATCTGGATGCCTGTGAGTGTTTCATAAAGCTTCTTGGTGTACGGACCCATTTCTTCCATACCTGATGGGAAGCAGATTTCTTCATCGTGGTTAACAATCTTGCCAACCGGTGAGATAACGGCTGCTGTGCCGCAAAGGCCGCATTCTGCAAAGTCCTTGAGTTCGTCGTAGTAAACTTCTCTGTGTTCAACAGACATATTGAGATAGTGCTCTGCAACATACATGAGTGAACGGCGAGTGATTGACGGAAGAATTGAGTTTGACTTTGGAGTTACAAGCTTGCCGTCTTTTGTAACAAAGATGAAGTTTGCACCGCCTGTTTCCTCAACCTTTGTACGAGTCTTAGGGTCAAGGTACATATTTTCATCAAATCCGCAATTATGAGCGTCAACAATGTTGTGGAGTGACATGGCATAGTTAAGACCTGCCTTGATGTCGCCTGTACCGTGAGGTGCGGCTCTGTCAACATCGGAAACTCTGATTGTGATAGGCTTTGCACCGCCCTTGAAGTAAGGACCTACAGGAGTTGCAAAAATTCTGAATTGGAACTCGTTAGCCGGTTTTACACCGATGATTGAATCATAGCCGAATACAAACGGACGAAGATAAAGTGTTGCGCCCGAACCGAACGGAGGAACATATGCCTCGTTTGCCTTAACTACCTTTTTAACCGCATCAATAAATTTTTCTTCAGGTATTTCAGGAATTTCAAGTCTGCGGCAAGATTCCGCAAGTCTTTTAGCGTTCATATCAGGACGGAAGCAAACTGTTCTGCCGTCTTTTGTTGTGTATGCCTTCAATCCTTCAAATACTGTTTGAGCATATTGAAGTACGCAGGCACACTCGCTCATTGTGATGTTAGGGTCCTTTGTGAGGGCACCGTCATCCCATTTGCCGTCTTTGTACCACGAAACATATCTTTCGTCTGTCGGAGTATAAGCGAAGCCGAGGCTTGACCAGTCAATATTCTTTTTTTCCATTTGAAACATCTCCCTTGTTTGTTATATACTGTATAAATTCATTATAGCACTTTGAATAATTTTGTAAAGAGTAAATATTTTGGATTGCTGAAAAGTGTTTTTAATAAGTTACAGACTGTTGAGAAAGGTTCTGAATTTCGTTTTCTTGCGAGTGGGAGCTGTACATAGGTACCGCCCCCGAGCAAAAAACGGAAAACGCCAAAAATGCTGTAAGTTCGATACTTACAGCATTTTTAAAATTCCACCGTCAACACTTCGTGTTGCCACCTCCCATTGCTTCAATGGAAGGCATTAAGCGGTTAGTTTATTTTTGGCGTGCTTCAGGAGCTTTATCGACAGTCTTTTATTCTGCCGAACAAGTAATTTTGCCGTTGTGATTTGATGATACAAAGCCGATATAAGATTTGCCCTTATTGACCGAAAGAGTGTTGCCCACTGCATCTTTGAGTACAAGTTTGCCGTCTGCAACCTCCCAAGTAATATCTGTTGCCGTGCCGTTTGAGATATACTTGCCGCTGCCTGAATTCCACTTGTAGTTTAAATAAGTCGTTGTTGAGCCTTTGTACGGCACTGTTATGTAGGTTGATTCGGCTTTCAAGATGATGAGGTTTTGGAATTTAACCTTTTTCTCCCAATCGTTTGTGCTGTACTTGCCGTTCTCTGCGTTGTAGGTGAATTTTCTTGTGTCGGTTCTGTCAGAGAATTTTACTCCAACAGAAGTTGCACCGTCTGCACCGGCAGGGGCAACGGTTGAATTGAAGTGAAGCGGTGAGAAAGAACTGTCTTTAAGCTCGGTTCTGTATCCCTTTTTCTCGATTGCTTTTTTTATCTTTTTGCCGTTGAGAACACCTCTGTGCTCGCTTGATACTTTTCTTGTTGTGTCACGGCTAAAAAGCTCGCCGCCGGACATACCGTCAATGTTGTTGACCTTTTCTTTTTTGATGGTTTCATAACCGCCTGTGTAGTTCTTTGTGCTGTGACTTCCGCCCCAATGGATGAAAATTGCGTCAAAAAACTTGCTGAATTTTACATAACTCGGTCTTGCCGAACGGAGCGGACCGACTTTTTCGGGCACATTTTTTGTGTCGGCATAGAGCCAAAGCATACGGCTGATACCGCCTTCAACTTCGCCCTCACAGATGATGTCAGGTGAAGTGATTCCCCATTGCGGTCTTGCCGGACGGAGATTTTCAACAACTATTGCAACAGGTCTTTTGCCGACTGCCGATTCGGAAAAGCCTTCTTCGCCTGTGAGCGGATTGAGCACCGGTGCTTTTGTTGTGGTTTCGGTTGTAGGCTGTGCGGTTGTCGGTTCTTCATCTTGCTTTGCCGAGCAACCAAACAGTGCAACCACCATTAAAACAGATAATAAAATTGCTGTGATTTTCTTCATTTTTACATATCTCCCAAAAAGTTAATATACAATAATTTTACCACTTGGGATATATAAATTCAATCGTTAATAGGTAGAAATTCACAGCAAAATTTTGTACAGATTGAAAGGTATCAAAAATCGGATTGCTTAATTGTTTGACTCTTCTGCCATTGTTTGTGCAAAAACGGCATATCCTTTTTGCGGATTGCCCACAATAACATGGGTGAGAGCACCTATCAATTTGCCGTTTTGTATAATCGGAGAGCCTGACATTCCCTGAACAATTCCGCCCGTTTTGTCAATTAAATCCTTGTCCGTCACCTTGACTATCATATTTTTTTCACGGTTGTTTTCGTTAAATCCTATGTGGGTTATCTCAATTTCGTATTCCCTGGGTTGTCCTTTTTCCACGGTTGAAATTAAGGTTGCCTTGCCTTTTTTTACCTCTTGAATTGCGGCAACGGGGTATTCCTTTGCACATTCGGATATTTCGGCATATGCGCCGTAAATTCCGCAATCCGTGTTGCTGAGCAGCTTGCCGAGTGATTGATTTGTAAAATCACATTCAAGCGAGCCGGTTGTGCCTCGTGTGCTTTTTTCGATTTTTGACACGGTGGCTTTAACCGCTTCGCCGTCAAGCATCGGCATAATTTCCTTTGTGTCAATATCGTTGATTTGGTGACCGAGAGCCGCAAAAATTCCGCTTTGCTTGTTGTAAAATGTGATTGTGCCTATACCTGCGGTGGAATCCCTCACCCACATTCCCGCCTTGTAGCAGCCTTCTCGCTCGCAGTAAACGGGAGTGACGGTGTAATCTCTGTATCGCTCGCCTCGCTTGATTTTCACTTCAAAGCTGCCGCCGTTGTTTGCACCCAAAATTGACTGAACTTGGTCCGATGTGTACACATTTTCGCCGTCTATGGCAACAATAATGTCGCCGACTTCTATTCCTGCCGAACCTGACGGACTCTTTTTGCCCGAATCGGTTTGGACTTCCTGAATTCCTACAACAATTACGCCGTCCGTGTATAGCTTTATACCAAAAACTTCACCGCTTACCATAACCTTTTGTTCGGCTTTTTCGGTAACGGTAACTTCTTTTACCGGGATTATGCCAAACAGTTTCAGGTTTTCTCTTCGTGGGGTGGCTGTTTGCTTGTCAACGGCAAGGCTTGTGCTTTTTCCGGTATAGGTAAACACCTTTGCAAGCGGTTCGCTGTTGCCGTCGTAGGTTACAACACCGCTCGGAAGTGCGGCATTGCCCCAAATAATAACGCCAAAAATCACAACGCAAATAAAAAATAAAATAACATCAAAAATTCTGATTGCCTTTTTCAAATTTAACACCTCGTTATAGTTTTGCCGAGGCAATCAAAATTCATACTTGCAACCATATATTATATGTGCTAAAATATTTTGTGTATAAATCTGACAGAAAGGTATTTTTTAATTATGAGCGGACATAATAAATGGAGCACCATCAAAAGAAAAAAAGGTGCAAACGATGCTGCAAGAGCAAAAGTATTTACTAAGATAGGAAGAGAGCTTGCCGTTGCAGTTAAAAACGGCGGCGCAGACCCAAACAATAATGCAAAACTTCGTGATGTTATCGCAAAGGCAAAGCAAAACAATGTGCCAAACGATAATATCGACAGAATGCTCAAGAAAGCCGCAGGCGACGCAGACACTACAAACTATGAAGAAATCGTATACGAGGGCTACGGTCCGTCAGGTGTTGCAGTTGTTGTTGAAGCACTTACAGACAACAGAAACAGAACTGCCGGCGAAGTAAGACATTATTTTGACAAGGCAGGCGGAAATATGGGCAACCCGGGTTCGGTTACATTTATGTTTGAAAAGCTCGGCGTTATCATCATCGAAAAAGAAGATACGGACGAGGACCAACTTATGGAGGACGCACTTGAAGCAGGTGCTTCCGACTTCCTTACAGATGAAGAGGATATTTTTGAAATCCGCACGGAGCCAAACGATGTCGGCGTAATCCGTGATGAACTTGAAGCAAAGGGCTACACGGTTATTTCAAGCGAAGCCGCATATGTTCCAAGCACTTACACCCGTCTTGAAAATCAGGAAGATATGAAGAAGATGGCAAAGATGATTGAAATGTTTGAAGAAAACGACGATGTTCAAAATATCTACCATAACTGGGAAAACGAAGACGAATACGAAGAAGATTAATAAATAACCTGCTAAGGCTTCTCTTAATTTATAAGGGAAGCCTTAATAATTTGTGTTCACCCCTATGGTTTAAATTTATATACGATATTCCGTTTTATTTTACCCAAACACAACATCCAAAATCATCATTACGCAAAAGCCGATTGCAAATGAGAATGTTGAAAGATTGTTGTGCGTGCCGAGGCTTGCTTCGGGTATCAGTTCGTCAACCACCACAAACAGCATTGCACCTGCCGCAAAAGCCAAAAGATATGGCATTGCAGGTGAAATTATGCTGAACATCAAAAGGGTCAGAACCGCAAAAATCGGTTCGACAGCACCGCTCAAAGTTCCAATCAAAAAGGCTTTTCCTTTGCTTTTGCCCTGTGCAAGTTCAGGCAGGCTGACTATTGCTCCTTCGGGGAAATTTTGAATTGCTATGCCGATTGACAAAGCCATTGCATCTGCCAAGGTTACATTGCAGTCGGGCGAGAGCATACCGGCAAAAACTATGCCGACAGCCATTCCCTCCGGAATGTTATGCACGGTTACGGCAAGAACTAATTTTGCCGCTTTGGTAAGTTTCAGTTTCGGCAAAATCCTATCCACAATCGGCAGAAGTCCCACACCGAGCAGCAGACCTACTGTTGCAGGCAAAAACGACAGTTTGCCAAGATTTTTGCTTTGTTCTATTGACGGAATGAGGAGCGACCATACCGATGCCGCCACCATAACCCCTGCCGAAAAGCCGAGAAGCGGCTTTTCAAGCGAGGGTTTTATTTTTTGTTTAAAAAACAACACGCACCCGGCACCGAGTGTTGTGCCTATAAAAGGAATAAGTATTCCGATAAATGTCATAGTATCACCGTTTTATACTATGATGTTTTTCGTTTTTTGCTCATAAGCGGTACAAAAAAACCGTCCAAATTAATGAACGGCTTTTGGATTATATTGCAAAGGATTTTACATCTTTTCTGTTGTTTTATGTTTCTTGTCCGTGTACACATCGGGTTGCCATTGTTCGGCAAGCCAATAAGGATTGTGCTTGTCGTTTTTGTCGTACCATACCTGAGGATAGTGCACTTTTTTGTTTTTGGTAACATCCGTGTACGGTTTAATGTCACCGTCAACCTCAACACAAAGAATTACAAACTTAAAGTTTTTCATAAAATCGGTATCGATATTTATGCTTAAGTATTTGTCTGTGTAGGACATATCAAATGATGAGTGGTAGAGTGAGCGAGAGTAAACTCTGTCCTCGTAGTTGTTGAAGCTGTCCTCGGTAAGGTCGCCGTGTGTGTAATACGGAAAAACATAGCCGTTGTCATCATTTGCATTTTTGTTTGTGTAATATGCTGCGATAACCTGATAGTTTTTGCTTTTGCCGTATATATCGGTAAGCGTTACCTTTTGGTTACTGGTTTTGTAGCCTTTTACGGAGGAATATAATGCTTCTATGTCTGTTGCTGATTTTTCAAGCCCTATTGATTTGATTTGCTTGTCATCATCAATCGCAGAGCCTGAATCAAAATGATTGCCGCTTTGATATATATCGGAGGTTACAAACAATTTTTCATCGGTGTCTGAAAAAGTCAGCATGCCTGTCACTTCGGAATTTTGACCGTAAGCGTCGCAAAATTCTTCTGCAATATGGCGAGGATATTTGATGTTGTACTTCTTTTCATACGGCCTTAAATAAGCGGTGCTTATTGAGTTGATTACTGCGATTGCAACCAAAACAGCAACAAGTGCACTTATGCAAATGATAGGAAGTTTGTATTTTTTTACCGTTTCGGCAAATGAATTTTTATTATCCTTTTTCATTATTTAATCACTGTCTTTCTTGCACCCTCAACAGCTCTTTGGATAAGAGCCTCGCTGTCGAGTGCTTTTTCCGCTTCAAGTATTTCTTCAATATGCGGTCTTGTTTTTGGATGCTTCGGTGTGAATACCGTGCAGCAGTCCTCATATGGTAAAATTGATGTTTGGAATGTGTCTATTTCTCTTGAAATACGCACGATTTCGTCCTTGTCCATACCGATACAAGGTCTGAAAACAGGAAGTTCGGTTGCAACATCGGTGCATCCGAGTGCGTAGATTGTTTGGCTTGCAACCTGACCTACGCTTTCACCTGTGATGAGTGCGGAACAATTTTGGTGCTTTGCCAAAATTTCCGCAATTTTCATCATATATCTTCTCATAATGATGGTGAAGTAAACTTCAGGGCACTTATCTCTGATAGCCTCCTGAAGCTCGGTAAACGGCACAACATATGTTGCAATAGGTCCGCTGTACTGCGCAACTTTGTGAAGCAAGTCCATAACCTTTTGCTCGGCAAGTTCAGTTGTGTAAGGAGGAGAAGCAAAGTGAACGGAAATAAGTTCGATTCCACGCTTTGCCATCATATAAGCCGCAACAGGTGAATCAATACCGCCGCTGATGAGCACGGCACCTCGTCCGCTTGTGCTGACAGGCATACCGCCCGCACCCTTGATGTTGTTGCCTCTGATGAACGCATAGGTATCTCTGATTTCAACCGTAACGGTAAGTTCCGGATTGTGCACATCAACCTTTAAATCGTGGTAGTTTGAAAGAATGTAACCGCCGAGTTCTCTGCAAATTTCAGGTGATTTGAGTGGGAACATTTTGTCGCTTCTCTTTGCTTCGACCTTAAAGGTTTCAACCTCTTCAAGTCGCTCGCCGAGGTATTCGACAGTCTTTGCCTTGATGTCGTCCATATCCTTTTCGGCAACAAGTGCTCTTGAAAGTGCCGCAATGCCGAAAACTTTTTTGAGTCTCTCAACCGCATCATCAAGGTCGATGTCGTCGTCATTCGGCTCAACCATAATTGTTGACTGACTTTTTTTGAAGGTGAACTCGCCGATTTCGGCAAGTGCTTTTTTCATATTTTTGATGAGAATATCCTCAAATGTGTTCCTGTTAAGACCTTTGAGAACAAGTTCTCCGTTTTTGATAAGTATAATTTCTCTCATTTTGTGTTCCTGTTATATTTGAATTTGGCAAATTGTTGCCTATATAAATTGATAAAAATAAATAATTACAGTGGATATTTTTCCACGGTTTCCTTGACAGCCGCAACAAGTTCGTCAACATCTGCCTTTGTGTTCATTCGGCTGAAGCTGATACGGATTGATTTTTCAATCACTTTGTCGCCGAGTTTCATTGCCGTGAGCACATGGCTTTTTTTGCCCTTTGCACAAGCCGAACCGTTGCTTACATAAACTTCGTATTGACTTGAAAGGTGCTGAACAATCGTCTGGCTTGTCATAAAACTCGGAATGTACACATTAAGAATGTAGTCCGATGAATCGGCAGAATTGTTGATTTTTACACCGTCGATTTTTTGAAGTTCCTCTCTTGCATAGAGGTTGAGTTCGTGAATTGCTTTTGTTTGCTCTTTCAGGTCGGGGAACAGTGAAACCGCCTCGCCGAATCCTGCAATAAGAGGTGAAGCCTCCGTGCCCGGTCTGATTTTGTGCTCCTGTTCGCCGCCGTAGGTTCTCGGTACAATTCGTGTGCCCTTTTTGATGTATAACGCACCCGTGCCTTTTGGACCGTGCACCTTGTGTGCCGTTATTGTTACCAAATCCGCACCCAATTTGCTCGGCTTTATTTCGTACTTGCCGTATGCCTGCACGCAGTCAATGTGCACAAGTGCCGGTGCTTTTGCTTTTTTTACAGCTTTTCTTATGCTCTTGACAGGCAAAATCGAACCGACTTCGTTGTTGACATACATCATTGAAACAAGGATTGTGTCGCTGTTTACGGCTTCAAAAATCTGTTCTTCCGTGATGTTGCCGTTGCTGTTCGGCTCAAGCCTGATAACCTCAAAGCCTTGCTTTTCAAGTTCCGCCACGGATTCAAGCACGCTTTCGTGCTCGATTGCCGTTGTTACAATTCGGTTGCCTTTGCGTTTGTTAGCCGCCGCAGTGCCGAAAATTGCAAGATTGTTTGCTTCCGTGCCGCCCGAAGTAAAAAATGCTTCTTCGCTCTCGCACGACAGGGATTTTGCAATTATTTCCCTTGCTCTGCGGACCTCTGCATTTGCATTCAGCCCCTCTTTGTGAAAAGATGACGGGTTGCCGAAATGTTCGGTCAGCATTTGATATACTTTTTTTGCAACAGCCTCCTCCGGCTTTGTGGTTGCACTGTTGTCTAAATAAGCACTCATTATTTTATATTTCTCAATTCTTTCAGTTTAAATGCGGCTGCAATTGTTTTTGCATCTGTGATTTCACCGCTCATAATTTTTGTAATAAGTGTGGACAGCTTCATTTTTGTTACTTGCAAAAATTCGTCCTCATCAAGTTCTTGCTCAACTTCGGTTAATCCTGTCGCCGCATAGAGATAAATTTCTTCGTTTGTGTAACCCGGTGACGGATAAATTTTGCCGAGGTCAATGTAATTCTCTGCGATTATGCCGCACTCCTCGTGGAGCTCACGCTTGCCGGTTTCAAGAGGGTCTTCGCCCTTTTCACGCTTGCCGGCAGGGATTTCGTATATAGTTTCTTTGTAAGGATAGCGGAATTGACGCACCATATAAACACATTCGTCATCGGTCAACGCAATGATTCCCACGCCGCCCGGGTGGTCAACAACCTCTCTGTTTGCCTTGTCGCCGTTGCAAAGCACAATGTCATCCACATGGAAGGTGAGCACTCTGCCGTTGTATATGCCCTGGGCATTTTCGGTTCGTTCGTACATACCGAGAGCAATGGATTCGATGTCATCGATTTTGTCGATAACATAATCCGCACCGCTTTCGATGAGTTCAAACTTGTTGCCGAAACCCCACAAAACGCCTACGCTTGTAACGCCGGCTTCCCGTGCACCGTCCATATCGTAAAATCTGTCACCGACCATAATTGCGTCGGTAGGTTCAATGCCGAGTTCGTTGAGGCAACGGCTCAATATGCTTTGCTTTGATTCGCAGTCCGCATTAAAACTGACCGCACTGATGCAGTCAAAATATCCTTTAAGGTCTGATTTTATCAGCAGTTCTTCAATATAATTGATTGGCTTTGATGACGCAACGCCAAGCTTAAAGCCCTCGCTTTTGAGAACTTTTAAAAGCTGTGGAATTCCCTCGTAAAACTCGCTTTCGTACAGTCCGATGTTTGTGTATCGCTCACGATATTTTTTTACAAGCTTTTCAGCGTCGGTTACACTTTGATTGAATTTTTCCTGAAATGTTACAAGCAGGGGAGGACCGATAAAAAAGTCAAGTTCTTCCCAATCCGGTGCTTCAACATTGAATGCGTCAAGTGCATATTTTGCACTTTTTTTAACGCCTACGCCGGTGTCGCAAAGTGTGCCGTCAAAGTCAAAAATAACTGCTTTAACCATTATTTTGCCTCCACTTTTTTCATAAAGCGATTGCTGTCAACAACAAATCGTTCTATTGTTCCTTTGCCGATTACAGTGCCGTCCTCTTCACATGCTTTTACATCAAAGATGAGCTTTCTGCCCTGTGTTTCCTTTAGCTTTGCGTATGCAATCACAACCGTGCCTACGCCGCTTGCCTTGTCGTGGCTTACATTGATAGAGGTGCCGACAGTAGTTTCGTCACCCTCCAAGAAGTCGGTTATGGCTGTGCAGGTTGCCTTTTCCATAAGTGCTATCATAAACGGTGTGCCGAATACAGGCAACGAACCGCTTTGTGCCGCAATAGCCGTGTTTGTGGAATTAACAATGGTAAGAGCTTCGCCCTTAACTTCCGTAATAATTTCTTGCATAAGTTCACCTCGCAATTTATTCGCTATATTATAACATATAATTGTAATTAATACAATATATAGGCAGAGTTTATTTGTGTTAACAAATTATTTGATGTTTGAATTTTGTAGGTGCGATTTTTAAAAGGCTGTTGAGAAAGGTTCTGAATTTCGTTTTCTTGCGAGTGGGAGCTGTACGATGGTACCGCCCCCGAGCAAAAAACGAAAAACGCCAAAAATGCCGTAAGTTCGATACTTACGGCATTTTTAAAACCCCACCGTCAACACTTCGTGTTGCCACCTCCCCTTATAAATAAGAGGAGGCTAATTCGGTTGATTATATTTTGGCGTGTTTCAGGAGCTTTATCGACAGGCGTATGTATAAAGAAAAAAGAGCAGGTGTAACACCTACTCTTTTCCCTCTCTGTCTATAACAAACTATAGGAGGACAGGTTACCCAAAACGGTTGCGGCTCCGTTTTGAGCGTATGAACATTATAGTAAAATTTTACTAACTTGTCAAGGGAAAAGTTAAAACATTTTTGGTAAAATATACAAAAACGGCAATGAAATTTTACGATGATGTTCA
Organism: uncultured Eubacterium sp.; assembly: GCA_900539325.1. Classification (GTDB taxonomy): domain Bacteria; phylum Bacillota; class Clostridia; order Oscillospirales; family Acutalibacteraceae; genus Eubacterium_R. Next base: position 64,002 of record UQCC01000008.1, on the reverse strand, counting down.
TCAAATTAAATTGTTGTCTTTTAATAGACAAAAACAACGGTTTTTGTACCCATTGTCGATTTATGTCGAGAAGTTTTTTGGACTTTTTTTTCAAAAAATATTGACACAATACAAATGTTCGACTAATATAAGCATTAGACAACGGCAAAAAACGAACATAAGTTCGGTAGTGCATTTGTCATAAATTGACGAACCACTCAAGTCGATTTGAAGTTTAAAAGAAAGAAGGGCATAGGATGACAATTAATGAATTGGCTCATGAATATGAGCAGCAATACAAGGTTTTGAGTGCAAGACTTGACGCAATGAAACCGTTACTTTGCGTATATCGCGGCGAAGACCTTGTAACGCTGAGAAGAAAAATTAAAATATATTACGATATGGCTTGTGAATGCAGAAGAACGGCATCAATGCTTTTTGGATATTATGAGGAGGACAACAACAATGATAGATTTTATTAATAATTACTATTACGAGGACTATTCCACAGTTGAGGGAATGGACAAGGAAAAGGCAAAGAAAAAGGCTTTTTCAACCGTTTTGCCTATAATTATGCAGGAGGAATTGACGCCTATGCAAAGCGTGTGCCTCAGATACAGATATGAAAATCACAAAACTCAGGCAGAAATCGCAAATTTGCTCAAGCTGTCACAACCGACGGTTTCCCGCCACATTTCATCGGCAAAGGAAAAGATGAACAACTCTCTCGGTTATTGTTACATAGCGTTGTCAAAAGCGATTGATGAATACGACAGACTTGCAAATTCTATATAATCAGGCAGGTAATTGACGGCTGTTCAAGGCAGTTTTAATGCACCGTCACACCGTTTTTGCCTGTAATCTTACATACTATAATATGTATATAAATATAAAACTGACACAAACAAAAAGCGTTGCGGCAACAAAACCGTAACGCTTTTTTAAAAGGAAATTTATTATATTTGATTAAATATACTTTTGGATTTTAATCTTGTCAAGGATTGCACCGACAATAACAAATACGATTGCCGAACCCAATGCCTGCACGCATGAGAACGGCACGGATGTAAGTGCCGTAGGGAACGAATACATAAGACCTTCGGCAACAAGATAACCGCCGATTGTCCAAAGACCGGATACAACAGTCATAAGTACAGTCCATTTTGTAATGATTTTGTGATTTGTATTTCTTACAACAAGAATAAACGGAACAGCGTTGATTGCCTTGATGATTGCCGTAGCCGGTGCCCATTGAGGTGCACCCGAAATTACATCGGCAAGTGCTCCGCCGATAGCCGCAGCAAGTGAAGCCCATGGGCCGAGCAAACAGCCTGCAAGGTAAATCATGCTGTCACCGAAGTGAAGATAGCCGGAGTTGATACCTGTGGGCATTTTGATAAAAGCTGTTGCAACACAAATCAGAGCCGCCATAAGACCTGTTATGCAAACGCGTTTAACTTTGTTGTTATTGCTTGTTTTTTCCATAAAATATTCTCCTGTCTGTTTGTTAAATATAAAATATTATACAATACACTTAACCATTAAAACAGATATAGAAAAGAGAATATTTTAGAGTACAGATTAATATGTTTTTATAAATTCAAAGTTCATTGATTTTAAGGTGTCAAGCAAGTCGGAATTGTTGCGTATCGGTTTGTCTGTGATTATGCCGCCCCTTGCAAGTTGTTTTGGCACATGAAAGTCCGAACCCGATACCATAAGCTTGCCGTTTTGTTTTGCCCACGCTTCGGCTTTTTCGTTGCCGTTTTTGTCGGTTTTGCCGTTGTAGATTTCAACGCCGTCCAAATATTCGGGATTGCATCTGCGTATGCCCGGTCTGAACGGATGAGCCTGATACACCAAATAGCCTTGACTGTGCATAAGCTCGCTCATATCCTTTTCCCACAGGGCAAGCAAATTGCCTTGTTCCCTGAGCCATTTTTCGTCAACGCCGTAAATGAGGTAGTCATTTGCCGTTGCGTAATGCCTCAGCTCCATTCCAAACATAACGGAAAAATTGTCGTCCTCGTATTTTTTCATCTCGTAATAAGGATTGATGTAGCAATCAATGAATTTTTTGGGATTAAAAAGTCCGTGGAGCAAATCAAAGGTCAGCGGGCTGTAATGGTCGGTCAACACGATGCCAGAATAACCTTTTTCCTTGTACATTCTTGCAATGTCTTTCGGTTCGGTTCTGCCGCATTGACGGGAGCCGTATTTTGTGTGAGTGTGTAATTCGTATTTGTATTTCATCAATAGTCTGTCTTTCTGAACATATTTGAAATTTGCGTGCAAAGTTCCGGGAAGCAATCAAGATTAGGGTCGTCTTTTAATATGAATTTTGCACATTCACGGCTTTGTTCGAGAATTTTTGTATCTTCAAGCATATCGGCGATTTTGAGTTGCGGCAGTCCGTGCTGCCTTGTGCCGAAAAAGTCGCCCGGACCTCTTGTTTTGAGGTCGTAGTCCGCAATTTTAAAGCCGTCGGAGGTGGATTTAAGAAGTTTTAGGCGCTCAACCGAACTTTCGGATTTGTTGTCGGATACCAAAATGCAAAAACTTTTGTCTTTGCCTCTGCCGACTCGTCCCCTTAGCTGATGAAGCTGTGACAAACCGAAACGGTCGGCGTTTTCAATCAGCATAACGGTTGCGTTCGGCACATCAACACCGACTTCTACAACGGTTGTCGAAACAAGAATTTGCACATTTCCGTTTGCAAATTCCTGCATAACCTTGTCCTTTTCTTTTGGTTTCATTTTGCCGTGCAGAAGCCCCAAGTTATAGCCCTGAAAAACCTCTGTTGACAACTTGTCGGCATACTCCTTTGCGGATATGAGGTCACTTTCGTTGTCGTCAACAAGCGAGCACACAATGTATGCCTGGTTGCCGTTGTCAACAGCGTTTTTGATAAATTTGTATATTCTTTGATGATATGCGCTTGTCACCAAATCGGTGCGGATTTCCTGCCTGCCGGGCGGCAATTCGTCAAGTACGCTTATGTCCAAATCGCCGTAAATAATCAATCCCATGGTTCTCGGAATCGGTGTTGCCGACATAACGAGAAGATGCGGATTGTTGCCTTTCATAGCAAGGTTTGAGCGTTGTTCAACACCGAATCTGTGCTGTTCGTCCGTGCAAACAAGACCGAGATTTCGGAACTCAACATCGTTTTGTATAAGTGCGTGTGTGCCGATAATCAAATCAATTTGCCCCTCGGACAGAGCAAGTTTAATCTTTTTCTTTTCCGCCGCCTTTGTTGAGCCTGTCAGCAGTGCAATGTTGATGTCTGTGCCTTCAAACAGCTTGCAAAAACTTTCGTAATGCTGGGTGGCAAGAATTTCGGTCGGTGCCATCATTGCGGCTTGGTATCCGTTTTTGATGACGGTGTACATAATCGCACCGGCAACGGCGGTTTTGCCCGAACCAACATCGCCTTGTATCAGTCGGTTCATCTGCCTGTCGCTTTGCAAATCGGCTACGCAGTCGGCAACCGCTTTTTTCTGTGCATTTGTCGGAGTAAAAGGCAGAAGCGAGTAAAATTCGTTGCTGAAGTCGTTTGACATTTTCAGCATATTTTTTGTTTCACGCTTGCTTTTGAGCTTCATCAAGCCGAGTTGAAGCGTAAGCAATTCTTCAAAAATAAGTCTGCGTCGTGCAATTTCTATATTTTCTTCTTTGCTCGGAAAGTGAATTTGCCTGATTGCAAAATCAAGCGGGCAAAGATTGTATTCTGTTTGTATATATTCGGGCAGAGTGTCGTCTGTTTTGCCGACCTTTTCCAATCCTGCTTTTACAACCTTTTCTATGATTTTTGACGAAAGGTTTGATGTTGCGGGATAAATCGGTTCTATGCCCGTTGCTTTTTCGGCTTTTTCGATTTGAGGGGAGCTCATCGACGCTTCGGTAAAAGTTCTGTCAACCTTGCCGTAGAGTATGTAATCGTCAAATGTACGCAATGATTTTGCAAGGTAAACATTGTTAAAAATCGTTACATGGATAACGGTTTCGCCGTCGGTAAAATTGCATTTGTACAGCGTAAGTCCTTTTCGGATTTTGGCTTCTTTAACCGGTGTAATCATTGTGGCTTTGATAAATGCCGTGTCGCCCGATTGAACATCTTTTACGCTCAGCGTTTTGCTCCAGTCAATGTATTTTCTCGGATAAAAGTGAATAAGGTCCTCCAAAGTGTAAATGCCCAACTTATTGAAAAGTCGGGCTCTTTTATCTCCTACACCTTTTATGAATTGTATGCTGTAATCACTGTAATCCATAATATAAGACCTTGAATTTAAATGTAAATAATCGTTTGTTGGGGCAGTTCGCTCTTATGATAGATTTTATTATTCTACTGAGATGAGGTAGTAGTATACCGGTTGTCCGCCGTTTACTATGCTCACTTCAATGTTGCTTTGGTATTTTTCGGTGAGTTTTTCCTCAATTTTTTGTGCGTCCTCTTCGGTTGCGTCCTCGCCGTAAATAATTGTTACAAGTGCGTTTTCGTCGGGATTGAACAGTTCGTCCGTTGCGGAAAATGCAATTTCTTCCTTATCTTCGCCTATGAATTTGATTGCACCGTTGCAAAGGCCCATAATCTGACCTTCTTTAATCGGCTTGCCGTCAACTTCGCTGTCACGGGCTGCAAATGTAACCGAGGCGGTTTGCACGGCTCCTGCCATTTGCATCATTGTGTCAAGGTTTTCTTCCTTGTCTGCGGTTTCGTCAAACGCAAGCATTGCCGAAATGCCCTGCGGTATCGTCTTGGTTTCAAGCACGATAACCTCTCTGTCCTTTACGCTGTTTTTTGCCATTTGTGCCGCCATAATGATGTTTTTGTTGTTTGGCAAAACATATACAACCTTAGCCGGAACTTTGAGCACGGCTTTGATTATGTCGTCTGTTGACGGATTCATCGTTTGTCCGCCGCTCACAACAATGTCTGCTCCGAGGTCGGAGAACAGTTCTGCAAGGCCGTCACCTGCACAAACGGATACAAAGCCGTATTCGTTTTCAGGCTCGACAATCTCGTTTTCGTCACTCTTTTCAGGTTCTTGCTGTTTTGGAGTGGCAAGGTTTTGTATATTTATGTCAAAAAGTTGACCGTATTTTGTGGCAGTTTGCACAATCGTTCCAAGCTGTTCGCTTGTAACTTTAACGGAAATTTTGCCGTTTTCCTCGTGTACTTCAACATCTGTGCCGATTGCTTCAAGATATGCACGGAGCTTGATGGAGTCGCTCTCTTTTGCACCGTGTTCTTTTTGGATAACAAATTCACATTCGTAGCCCGTTTGAGCCTTTTCGTCTGACAAATCGGACTTTTTATCAGCAATGGCTTCCTCGCCGATAGGACGGATAATCACATCGTTGATGAATACGGATTTAATACCTTCAAGTATGAGCACAAAGCCCTGACCGCCGGCATCCACAACGCCTGCCTGCTTAAGAACAGGAAGCATATCCGGAGTTTTTGCAAGTGCTTCCTTTGCCGCTTCAATTGCCGCTAAGAATACTTCGATAGGTTCGTTGTTGCTCGGTGCAATTTCTTCTGCCGCTTCGGCGGCACATCTTACAACCGTAAGGATTGTGCCCTCGGTCGGCTTCATAACTGCTTTGTATGCTGCGTCACTGCCCATGCGGAATGCTCGTGCAATATCGTTGCCGTCAGCTTTTTCAAGGCCTTTGAAAGCCTTTGAAAAGCCACGGAATATAAGCGAAAGAATAACGCCTGAGTTACCTCTTGCACCTCTGAGAAGTGCGGAAGCAACACGCTTTGCAACATCGCCGAGGTCGCTGTTGTCCTCCATATTCTTTATATCGTCCGATGCCGATGCAATTGTCATCGACATATTTGTGCCTGTGTCGCCGTCCGGAACAGGGAAAATGTTGAGCGCGTCAACTGCCTGTCTGCTGTTTGATATGTTGTTTGCGGCGGAAATAACTCCGTCGCGTAACATCTGTCCTGTAATCATGGTTGCCCTCCGAGTTTAGTTAATACTGTCGATGCCTTCGACATGAACATTTACTTCGGAAACCTTCAAGTCTGTGGTGCTTTCGATAGTGTAGCGAACTTTGTTTACTATGCTGTCCGCAATGGCATTGATGTTTACACCGTATGATACAGCGATAGAAAGGTCAACCACTAATGCGCCGTTGACGCTCTTGATTGTTACGCCCTGATTTGATGTGTCAAGGTCTGCACCGTCAACCCTGCTTTTGATGGCATACTTTATTGTTTGCACAGGGTTTGCATTTACCATTCTTGTAACGCCGAAACAGCTTTGTGCCGCATTGCCCACAAGTCTTGCAAAGTAGTTGTTGGTGATTTCTATATATCCGTTTGGATTTTCGTATTTAATCATAAAGTTCTCCTTTTTATGAGTGTCGGTTAATTGTAATACCAATCGTCTATGTTGGCAAAGAAGTTGCCGTAATATCCCTGCATATCGCCGTGCATAGCCTTTGAATAGCAGATAACTCCTTTTCTGTACACAACCGGTACAAACGGAATTTCGTTTGAAAATGAAAGAATAAATTTGCCGAGTTCACCGCCGTTGTTGATGTAAGTTTTGTATAACTTTGCGGTGTCGCTGTCGGTTTTCATACCGTAATGGGTTTTGCCCGATTTGTCAAAAAATGACGAAAGCCGCATATCGTTAGGTATCTTTGTTTCGGCAACATAAATATCATAGTTGCTGTATTTCAACGCATCGTTAAATACCTTTTGGCTGTAACTTTTAACTGTTACTTTAAATCCGACGGCTTCTAACTGCTGTGCCGCAAGTTTTGCAAGGGCAATCCTGTTTTCGTTTTGGTTTGTAACGATTTTAAGCGTTAATTGACTTGCCTTGTATCCGCTTTTGGCTATTGCCTGCTTTGCCGCCGCAGTATCTGCCGAGTCGGCAAAAATCGCTGTTTCTCTTCCTATTTTAGACATAGGGTTAAACGGTGATGTTGCGGCTTTTGCGTAGCCTTGGTATGCACTTTTTGCAAGTGTTCCTCTGTCTATCGCAAGCGAAATTGCACGCCGAATGTCGGCATTTGATGTTATGCCCATTGTGGTGCGAAGCCCCAAAAATACCATATTGTTGAGGTTGACCTGCTTCTTGTTGCACTTCAGCCTTGCAACGGTTTCATTTGTTTCGTCACGGTATGCGTAGCTGATGTTGCCTATATTCAGTGCGTTGTTGATTGATTCCGCCGACGGAACATTAACAAGCTGAATTTTTGTAAATCGAGGATTAAATTTTTCTTTGTATTCGTTGTTTTTTTCTGCGTACAACTTACCGTTTTCTTCAAGAAATTTATATTTACCGCTTCCGAGAGGGTATTTGCTTTTTGAAGAATTTTTTGCAACATAAAATGTCAAAAGTTGATGCGCATACGGATTTGCGTATGATAATTTGAATTTAACCGCCGTGTCGCTTGTTGCGGTTGCACTGTAAATCGGAGTCAAGCTGTTTTTCCATCTCGGAGAGCTTTGTGCATTGTAAAATGATGATACAACATTTTTTGCCGTAAGCGGTGTGCCGTCCGAAAATTTAAGTCCGCTGAATATTGTTACCGAAAGTGTGTGAGCGTCCTCATAAGTGTAGGAGCTTGCGATTTCAGGCACAGCTTCAAAACTTTCGTCAATTCTGAACAGCGGCTCATACACAAGGTCGTCTGCCGTTTGATTGTTCAGCGTTGTGGCTTCAAACGGATTGAGCGAGTCCGATTGGCTGTAACTGATTTTAAAATTGTCGGTGTCCTCCGTAACCTGTGCGGTTGTTTGCAAAACAAGCTCGTGCTGTTCGGGCACTTTGCTTTTGCAACCGGTAAACAAGGCGGCGATTACGGCAAATACGCAAAGTACTGCCACTGCCTTTTTGGTCATTTTCTGAACCTTTCTATATGGGTTGTTTTGCCGGTTTGGTCGTCAATTTCAATCATAACGCCCTCCATGGTGCACGGACCGTCGGGATTGGTAAATCTTACCGGCAAATTTGTTTTCATTTTTTGTATTGCAACTTCGGGAGTTACGCCCAAAACGGAATAGTATGGACCTGTCATTCCTATGTCGGTGATGTAGCCCGTGCCGTTTGGCAAAATCTGCTCATCGGCAGTTTGTGTGTGGGTGTGGGTGCCAAAGACAGCCGAAACCTTGCCGTCAAGGTAAAACCCCATACCTTTTTTCTCTCCGGTTGCTTCTGCGTGAAAGTCAACTATTATGATGTTTGCACCGTCATTCTTGACTTTTTCAATCTCTTCATCAATGCTGTCAAACGGATTGATGATGTTGTCAAGGTAAACAGCACCTTGTAAATTGATTATTGCCACTCGGTTTTTGCCTTTGTCAAGAATAACCGAGCCGTTGCCCGGAGCAGACGGATGATAGTTGCACGGACGGATGATGAATTCGTTTTCGTCAAGATAGTCCGCAATTTCGGGTCTGCGAAGTGAATGATTGCCAAGGGTGATTACATCTGCACCGCTTGTAAAAATGTGCTGTGCGCTTTTTGGCGTTATGCCGTTGCCGACCGCACTGTTTTCGCCGTTTACAATAACAAAATCCGCCTGATGTTCTCTTTTTAGCTTTGGCAAATTATCACGCAAATAATCACAACCTTGGCTTGACACAACATCACCGATGGCCAATATCTTCACTCTTTCACCGCCCGTTACCGTATAATCGATTTTATTATATATTATATTATTCTAAAAAACAATATATATTTTGTAAATAAATTCGGCTCCCCTTGATTACATAACAAGAGGAGCCGTGATTGATTGTTATTGCTTTATATGTTCGTTGAGGTGCTTTTTGAAAGCTTCCAAGGTTTTGTCGGATATAACATGTTCCATTTTGCAAGCGTCCTGTGCAGCCGTTTGTTCGTCAACACCGAGCAAAACAAGTGTTTTGGTAAGTATGGTGTGACGCTCGTAAATCTTCATTGCCAAATCCATACCCGAGTCGGTAAGTTCAAGATAGCCTTTTTCGTCAACGGTCAAATAGCCGTCACGCTTGAGTATGTTGACGCCTCTGCTGACGCTCGGTTTTGAAAATCCCATTTCTTCCGCAACATCTATTGAGCGAACATCTCTGTTTTTTTGATACAAAACATATATCGTTTCAAGATACATTTCGCCTGATTCGTGCAATTTTTACACCCCTTTTTGTGAAAATTACTTGATTTTTTTAACTTCTTCAAATGCCTTGACAATGTCTTCGTCCGGAGCTTTTGTGCAAAGTGAAACAATTACATTCACTGCAAGACCCGTAAGGAATGCCGGCAAGAGTTCGTAAATGTTGAAAATCGGTGAAAGTCCTGCAATGACAAACTTCCAAAGGAATACCATTGCACCGCCGGCAAAGATACCTGCGATTGCACCGTATTTGTTTGAACGCTTCCAGAAAAGCGAAAGAAGAACAACAGGACCAAACGCAGCACCGAAGCCTGCCCATGCAAACGAAACAATGCCGAATACGGAACTGTTTGAATCCCAGGCGATTACAACACCGATAACGGAAATGATTACAAGAGTAAGTCTTGCAACAATCATTTTTGCGGTTTCGGAAAGGTCAAGTTTGAAAATGCCGCCGAGGAGGTTTTCGCTTGCCGATGATGAGGCAGCCAAAAGTTGGCTGTCCGAAGTTGACATTGTTGAAGCAAGGATACCGGCAAGGATAACACCTGCGATAAGTGCCGGAACAATGCCCTCTTGGCTGAGTGCGTTTGAAATTTGAATGATGATTGTTTCGCTGTCCTTGAAGTGCTCAATCGCACCGTTTGTAACCATTCCTCTGCCGACAATGCCGATTGCGATTGCGATGAACATAGAGATTACAACCCAAACGGAAGCAACACGGCGTGAAATCTTGATTTTGTTAGGGTTTTCGATAGCCATAAATCTGAGGAGAATGTGAGGCATGCCGAAGTAGCCGAGACCCCAAGCGAGGGTTGAAACAACGCTGATTGCCCCGAATGCCGTTGAAGTGTTGCCCTCATCATGGTGCACGGCGAACAGGTCAAGATAACCGTTGAGCTGATGTGCGTTGTTCATAACAGCGTCAATACCGCCTGCTTTTGAAACGCCGAAAATAAGCACGATAACAAGTGCAACTGTCATAATGATTGACTGAACAAGGTCGGTTACGGACGCAGCATTAAATCCGCCGAGTGAAGTGTAGCCGACAATAATGATTGCCGATACAACCATTGCAATGTGGTAGTCAATGCCAAACAATGTGCCGAAAAGTTTGCCGCAGGCACTGAAGCCCGAAGCGGTGTACGGTACAAAAAAGATGATGATAATCAAAGCCGCAAGAGCCATAAGGATTTTCTTGTCATCTTTGTATCTCAATGAAAAATAGTCGGGAATTGTGATTGCTCCGATGTGTGCAGAATAGTTACGAAGCTTTTTTGCAACGATGAGCCAGTTGAGATAAGTGCCGACTGCAAGGCCGATTACTGTCCAGCCAACCTCTGCACAACCCGAAAGGTATGCAAGTCCCGGCAAGCCCATAAGCAAATAACTGCTCATATCCGATGCCTCGGCACTCATTGCCGTAACGATAGGACCGAGCTTTCTGCCGCCGAGGTAAAAGTCGCCTACATTTTTTGTCTTTTTTGCATAAGCAACACCGATTAGAAGTACACTGAGTAAATATACCACAATAGATATCATTATGCATATTTGTGCTGATGTCATTTGTTTTTCCTCCGTTGAAAATATACTATAATATCATACCATAAATTATATAATAATGCAAATGTTTTGCACATTGAAAAATATCGGGCATTGTGATATTATAAATTTCGGTTGAATTAATACAAAGAAGGTATCAAAATGAACGACAATCCAATCGGATATTTGGACTCCGGCATAGGCGGAGTAACCGTTTTGAGAAAAACGGTTAAGCTTTTGCCAAACGAAAACTATTTCTTTTTCAGCGACAGCGCACATAATCCTTACGGTGACAAAACCGATGAGGAGGTTATTGCAAGATGCGATGAGATTGTGCAGCTTATGATTCAAAAAAATTGTAAGGCTGTTGTGCTTGCGTGCAACACCGCTTCGGCAAAAGCGGCAGGTTTTTTGAGAGAAAAGTATGATTTTCCGATTGTAGCGATTGAGCCTGCGTATAAAATGGTGCACGATAATAATCCCGACGGTGCAACTCTTGTTATGGCTACAAAGGGCACTATCGAGAGTGAAAAATTCCACAAGCTTTTTTATAAATATTACAACGAAAACACCGCACTTATGCCGTGCGTGGGCCTTGCCGATATAATCGAAAAAGGCGATAGGGCGGAAATAAAAAAGTATCTGTTTGAAAATCTTGCCGAATATGTCGGCTTGGTTGACAATGTGGTGCTCGGTTGCACCCACTATCCGCTTATTAAAGACGAAATCAGTGCCGTTTTGGGTGATGTAAAATTCTTTGACGGTTCTGTCGGAGTGTCAAAGCAATTAAAAAGAGTGCTTGAGAAAAACGACCTTTTGTCGTCCTCGCAAACACTCGGAACAGTTGAATTTGTTGACAGTTCGGCGGACGAAGCCACCCGAATTGCAAAGCAAAAAAGATTTTTTGAATTGTTAAAATAAATTACAGCTCGAATTATGCCTCCGCTTGTTTTAAATCAAGGGGAGGCGGTTTTTTTGTGTAACAAAAAATCGATGGGGTTAAAAAAATTACCCTGATAGCCTACATTATATAAATGAATGTTCTATAACCATCACAATTTCAAGCGACGAATCCTTTTCTTTAAATCTCTTTATGAGGTCGGCGCTGATTTGTGCTTTTTTGTCGTCGTCGCAAAACGGAATAATCAAGTCAAAAATCAAGTTTGTATGTGTTTCGCCCTTAACAACTCTGAAATCGTGGAAGGTGAACTCGCTGTCGTAATCTGTAATAACTTCTTGTGCAAGAGCCTTGTAGCGGTCAACTTCTTTGTCGTCAACCACAATAGGGTCCATATGTATGCACATAATTATGCCGAGTTCCTTGTTGATTTTTGATTCAACATTGTCGATGACATCGTGGAGCTTCATCACATCAATGTTGGACGGCACTTCTGCGTGGGCACTTGCGATAATTCTGCCCGGTCCGTAGTCGTGCACAATCAAATCGTGCACGCCGAGGATGTATTCCGGCTCAAGCATAATACGCTCAATATTGTCAACAAGTTCCTTTTTCGGCGGTTGACCGAGCAGGGGAGATATGATTTCTTTTGCTATGTCAATGCCTCCGAGCAGGATGATAACCGCAACGCAAAGACCGATTGCACCATCTATCCAAGCAAGCTTGAAAAGGTGCGACACGGTGATTGCGATAATCGTTGCGCCTGTTGAAATGCAGTCGTTCAGGCTGTCTTGTCGAACGGCTTTGAGGCTGATGTTGTCGGTGTGCTTGTAAAGTTTGTTGTTAAAATACGCCATCCACAGCTTAACAAGAATAGAAGCACCGAGAATAATAATGTAAACAATGCTGAAGTTGAGTTCTTCGGGATGAATTATTTTTTGTACGGAACTTTTTGCAAGCTCAAAACCCATTATAAGAATAAGAGCCGAAACGGCAAGGGCGGATATGTATTCCATTCTGCCGTGACCGAATGGGTGCTCTTTGTCAACCGGCTTTTTGGATAACTTTGCACCCACTATCGTTACTCCGTTTGATGCAACATCCGAAAGGTTGTTGAGTGCATCTGCCGTAATGGAAATTGAGCCTGACAGTTTGCCGACAATAAATTTAAAAAGTGCAAGCAGTATGTTGCAGAATATTCCCACTCCGCCGCTCAAAACGGCAAAGGCTTCTCTGTCAAATTTTTTCTTCTCTCCGAGATTTATTAAAAATCGAGTCATCTTATCACCTTAATCAGATTGTATTAGATAATATTATTTGATTATAGCAGTTATTCAACATTTTTTCAACCGAACGAAAAAATAAAGAATTATAGAATTATAAAATTATTATAAAAATTCTATTAATAATTTTGAAAAAGGTAGATTTTTATTTTTTTATTAGTTATAATACCGATACATCGAAAGATTAAGGAGATTTGTTATGAATACACCTAAAGCACCGTGGCTCAAGTATTTCGGCGATATGCCTGCTCATCTTGATTATCCTAAGGGTTCAATGTATGAGGCGGTAAGAGAGTCCGCAATTACCAAAAAAAAGATGAACAGCGTTGCGTATGAGTTCCAGGGCAAAAAGACAAATTACAAGCAGTTTTTGAACAAAATCGAGGTTCTCGGCAAGGCTTATAAAAGTATCGGCATTGACGAGGGCGATATGGTCACCGTTTGTATGCCTAACACTCCGCAGGGCGTAGATACTTTTTATGCTCTTAACAGAATCGGTGCCGTTCCGGCAATGATTCATCCGCTTTCAGCTGTGGGTGAAATTGCATTCTATATCAACTCAACTCAAAGCAAGGCTGTTTTGGTTGTTGATTTGTTTTACGAAAAGGTGCTTGAGGCACTCAAGCAGGTTAAGCATCCCGTTAAGGTTGTTGTTGCTCATATCAAGGATGAGCTTCCGTTTCCGCTTAATATGCTTTATCCTCTTACTGTCAAGAAAAAGCCTGCTCCGCTTCCAAAGGATAACAAGAATGTTATCGATTGGTCCGATTTTATTTCGGGCGGCAAAAAGGTTAAACTTTCGGATAAATTCCCTAAGGCAGAGGACACAGCAGTTATTTTGTTCTCGGGCGGCACAACAGGTACTTCAAAAGGTATCCGACTTACAAATCTTAATATGAATGCTCTTGCGGCTCAGGTTGCGGCAAATGCCGGCTTTACAATGGAGGGACTTCGTATGTTCTCCGTTATGCCGCTTTTCCACGGCTTTGGCTTGGGCGTAGGTATTCACACCGCACTTATGGCAAGCGGAACATGTATTATTATTCCGCAGTTTACAATCAAAACATATGCAAGAGATGTAAAGAAATACAAGCCTAATGTTATTGTAGGTGTTCCTACTCTTTATGAGGCACTCCTTCGCAGTGAGGGATTTGATTTTGATCTTTCGTTCCTCCGTGGTATGTTCTGCGGCGGCGACTCACTTTCCGTTGAACTTAAAAAGAAAGTTGATAAATTCCTTAAAGAGCACAATGCAACAATTCAGGTCAGAGAGGGCTACGGCACAACAGAGTGCGTAACGGCATCCTGCCTTACTCCTTACGATACTTACCGTGAGGGCAGTATCGGTATTCCGCTTTCGGATACATATTATTCTATTGTAAATCCAAATAACGACTCCGAACTTCCATACGGCGAAGAGGGCGAAATTTGCATTTGCGGTCCTACGGTTATGAAAGGCTATCTCAACAACGCAGAGGAAACCGCTTCAACTCTCCGCAGACACGAGGACGGCAATTTGTGGCTCCATACAGGCGACCTCGGCTATATGGATGAGGACGGTTTTGTGTATTATAAGCAGAGAATGAAACGACTCATCATTGTTTCGGGCATTAATGTATATCCGTCACAGGTTGAAAATGCAATTGACGCTCATCCCGATGTTCTTCTTTCTTGTGCTGTCGGTATTCCGGACCCATACAAAATGCATGTTGTAAAGGCATTTGTTGTTCTTCGTCAGGGCGTTGAACCGTCGGATAAGATTAAAGAAGAAATTATCGAAAACTGCAAAAAGAATGTTTCACGCTACGGCGTTCCGAGAGAAATCGAGTTCCGCACCGAACTTCCGAAAACTTTGGTCGGCAAGGTTGCATATCGAGTTCTTGAAGAAGAGGAAGCCGCAAAGTACGAAGAAAAGAAAAAAGCAGAAGCTGAAGAAAACAAGCAATAAATTTATTAAGACTTCCCATACACAAGGGAAGTCTTTTTATGTTTTGCACAAAAATCAATAGGTAAATATAGAAATAACGATAATTGTTTTTTGTGTGATTATATGATAATGTATAATTGTACAGAATATAAAAATAAAAAGGAGGTCCTATATGAAATACGAAATTAAGGGCGGAAGCTTTCCGGTTGCCGTTTGTCAACTTGACGCAGGCGAAACAATGATTACCGAGGGTGGCGGAATGAGCTGGATGTCGCCTAATATGAAGATGGAAACCATAGGCGGCGGAATGAGCAAAATTCTCGGCAGAATGTTCTCCGGCGAAAGAATATTCCAAAACAAATATACGGCAGAGGGCGGCAACGGCGAAATTGCGTTTGCAAGTTCTTTCCCCGGTGATATTTTGGCATTGGAAGTTTCACCAAACAGTGATTATATTGTGCAAAAAAGTGCATTTCTTGCTTCAACGACGGGTGTTGACCTTTCTGTCTTTTTTCAAAAGAAATTAGGCTCGGGATTTTTCGGCGGCGAAGGTTTTATTATGCAAAAACTTTCGGGCAACGGCATTGCATTTATTGAGATTGACGGCTCAGCTGTTGAATATGAACTTGCAGCGGGTCAGCAGATTGTTGTTGATACGGGGCATGTTGTTATGATGTCCGGCTCGTGCTCAATGGATATTCAAACCGTTAAGGGTGCAAAAAATATTCTTTTCGGCGGCGAGGGCCTTTTCAATACGGTTGTAACGGGTCCTGGCAAGGTTGTTCTTCAAACGATACCTACCGTTAAACTTGCAGAGGCTATCGCACCGTATATTCCTACGCAATCATCAAATTAATTCGCAATTAATAAAGTTTAAAAAGGCTGTGACGCAGTGCATTTTAGCAATTTGTCACGGTCTTTTTTTGTATGTTCTTGCCGATGTCAGTCAAAGAATCAAAAAAGAAATGAACAGAATGCTGTATTAAGCGAATTGACTCAATCGGCAAAAAAATTGTTTGATTCATACTATGAATTTGATTTACATGATGAGCCTTGTTGGTTTAATTATGAAAAATGAAAAGCAGAAAAATTGAATTTTTATTTGGTATTAATTCCGATTTGCTGTGCAAAATATTACAGTAACAAATGAAAAAGAATTGGAGAGATACAAAATGAAAGCAACAGGCATTGTCAGAAGAATTGACGATTTGGGCAGGATTGTCATCCCAAAGGAAATCCGCCGTTCGTTCAGAATTAAAGAGGGTGACCCGCTGGAGATTTACACGGACAGTGAGGGCGAGGTTATATTTAAGAAATATTCGCCGATTGGGGAACTTTCAAATTTTGCGGAGCAGTATGCGGAAGTTTTGCACAAGGACGCAGGTATGCCCGTTGCAATTACGGACAACGACCATGTTGTTGCGGCTTCGGGTATCAGCAAGCGTGAAGTGCTTGAACGCAGAGTCAGCAAAAGCCTTGAGGAGCTTATGGAAAATCGTCAAATCCACATCAAAACCGACAAGGTGCCGTCTATGAATGCCATTGAGGGCTTTGACCGTCAGGCACAGATAGTTTATCCAATCATTTACGGCGGTGATGTCAGCGGTGCCGTGGCTGTGTTTGATGACGGAAAAGGCACTTTGCCGAGCGAGGCAGACATCAAGCTTGTTCAGGTGGCTGCTTCTTTTCTCGGAAAACAGATGGAATAGTTTTGTGCAATTTGCACAAAAATCTTTTGCAAACTTTGTGTATACTATCCAACACATAGAATATAGCAAAATACCCTTGCATTTTTTGAAAAGGTGATTATAATAGGGTGCAAGAGAGAGGAAAGTAAGGCAAATGAATTAGATTTGTCAAGATTACGAGGCGTATTCTATGAAGAAATTTGAAAAGGAAGCATATGGCTACATCAAAGATATGTTCGCTCAGCATAATATGGTGAAGCGAGTAGTTATGACGGTAATTTCCATTATCGTGATGGGCTTTGGAATTGCACTTTTCAATGTTTCGGGATTTGGTGTTGACCCCTTTACATCAATGAACATGAATATTTCCTCCACCTTGGGAATCGGTTACGGAACATATCAGCTGATTGTCAATGCCGTTATCATTGTAGTTGTCGTGATAGTTGCTCACAGAGGACTTATCGGCGTGGGTACGGTGATAAATATGGTTGGCGTCGGTTACACTTGCGAATTTTTCAGCGGTCTTATTGCTCCTCATATCAGCAACAGTCTTGCGGTTCGCATATGCCTACTTGCGGCAGGTATTATTGTTCTGTGCTTTTCCTGCTCTCTGTTTTTTGTTTCAAATATCGGCGTCGGTCCGTATGATTCACTCAGTTTTATGCTTAGCCAATTTACTCATATACATTACAAATGGCTGAGGGTCATGACCGATATTACCGTTATTATTATAGGACTCGTGGTAAGCGGAGGTTTGACTTCGCTGCTTAAAGGCGATATTTCGGGTGTTAAAAATATCGGAATAGGTACAATTATCACAGCCTTTATGATGGGTCCGCTTGTTAATTTCTTTTCTAAGCATATCACATCCAAGATTTTGGATGTTGATTATGCCGGAATAAGTCGTGATATTGCATTTTTTATGATAAAAGGTGCAATGGCTAAAAACAGAGTTCCTGCCGATTATAATCCGGCAGAGCTTAACATAGATTCTCCCGATTGTTTGGTTATTACCGAGGGAGAGATAAAAGATATAAAAAATTAACTTCGCAACAAAGGCTTTCGATTAATTTCGTCAACCTTTTTAATATAGCCCCTTTTAGATTTTATATAAATTTACTCCAAATGCTTGTTATAAGCATAAAAAAGCGACTCTCGAATAATTCGAGGGTCGCTTTTTTTGTCGTTAATTTTAGAGATTTGATATTCTGAAAACTTTTACATCGTGCGATGCAACGGCTGTTTTGATTGTGTCGGAATGGAAGATTTCCTCGCTCCACAAATTCTTGATTTGTGCATTGCTTGTGCGGGAAATACCGAGATACTTTTCATCCTTGAGCGTTGCAAGGTCAAATTCAATCTCTTTTTTGCTGCCGCCTTTGTTGAAGAAGCAAATGGCAACATCGCCGTTTGAAAGCGGACGGGCAAGAATATCGATACTGCCTTTTTTGCCGATACGCTTTGCCGGTTTAACAAGAGTGTCTTGGTCAATACGGATAAGATTTTCGTTTGTAATGATTTTGAGAATGGCATCGCTCTTTTTTGAGCCGTTTTGGAGTTCTCTCAAATCATTGCCCAAAACAAGCGGAGCAGCCATCATACACCAAAGTGTAAAGTGAGCACGGTTTTCCTCAATAGTGAGCTTGCCGTTGCCGACTTCAAGCATATCGGGGTCGTTTATATGCCCCGGAGAAGCACTTTTGTACATATTGACGGTACGGTTGTATATCCAAACAATGCTGAACCATTTTGGCATAATATCGTGGGTTGTACGCCACATATTGCCTGCCTTTGCACCCCAAGTCCACGGGTGATTTGTGCCCCATTCGCACAGGGAATAGGTGATAGGCTTTTGCGGTTCACCCGAATACATTGACCAAGCGTGCGAAGCGTCCTCAAGTGCTTTGCCCATTCGTCTGTATTGAATGTATGACGAGTCGGCACGGGTGACAACAGGGTTTTGAAGTCTGATGATGTTTTCGCCTGCCGAAAGTTTGATGATTGTTTGAAGTCTTGCATCGGGAGTGAATGCCACGCTTGGCGGGAAGAACACTTCGTTTGTGTTGCCGTTGACATTGATTTGAAGATAAGTTTCTTTTTTGCTTGCAAGTTTTTTGTAGTGGATGGTGAAAACATATTCTCCGCCCTGTGCAACATCAACTTTGAATTGGGCGGTGCCTGCACCGTGATTTAAAAATGCAATGCCCTTTTTGGTAGCCAATTCGTCAACCTTGATTGCCTTTGCTCTGCCTGTGTATTTTGCACGGTCGGGCGTAAGTTTAACAAATTCTCTTTCGCCCTTGCGGCTGATTCCCACATATTCGATAATCGGAGTTTTACCGCTGATATATTTGTGGTGGCAAAAATCATATTTGAAAAATTCAACACCCCAGGAAGCAAATGTTTTTGCGTCGATTTCTTCATTGCCGAGAGAAGCCGGCAAATCCTCACAGGTGAGGGTGCCGTTTGATGTGTAAAGACCCATCTTAAGACCAAGCTGATTGATTTTTCTGCCAACCTGAGCCATACCGCTCGGAAAAGACTCAAGGTCGCCCTGAAGCATTCCGTTTTCATCTCTCATGGAGCTTTGCCAGCAGTCGTCAATGTTGACATATTTGTATCCTGCGTCGGCAAGACCCGTGTCAACCATAGCCTTTGCCATATCAAGAATAGTGTCCTCATCAATATGATTACGCAGTGAGTTCCAGCTTGACCAACCCATAATCGGGGTTTTGCTGCCGCCGTTGTAGTCCTCGTCCTTTTTGTAGTCAATGGTTATTTTTGACGGTGGAAAAGCCTTCATTGCACAAAGCGGACAGTTGCCGTCTGCCTTTGTTGACAAAAACCATGTAACAAACAGCACAACGGCTATTGCGATTAATACGATTAAAATAATAAGGAATATCATAACAGTCCTATCTCCTCAAAGTATTCAAATTCCTTTTGTGCCTCTGCCCTTGTTTCATCACTTGCAAGGTCAAAGGTTGCTTCTTTTACAAAGTCTTTTTTGTTTTTAAAGTTGTATATAATTCTGTATATCCAGCAAAACGGCAACAGATACGGTCTGCCGTCTATGAACTTGACATACGGTATGTTTTTCATTTTTTTGTATGACGGAAAGAGAAGAGCCAGCTTTGTCATAAAATTGCTGTTGTGGCCGTCCTCGATTGCTTTACGCTTAACCACAACTGCCTTGTTGCGGTTGATATTGCCGAATGCACCGAAGCCGAGCAAAAATTTCTTTGTGCTGTCGGTATCATCGATGTATTTTTTGCCGACACCGAACCAATCATAACAGATTGAAAAAATAATTTGCGAAAAGCGTTTTAAGTTAAGCTCGTCCGCTTTGCTTACAACTCTGTCAATATCGGGCGAAAAATGTTTGATGAACACTGCCAGGTCGAGTATCATCTTAACCCCTGCACCGTAAAACCAAAAGTGGTGCGCAATATGGGTCAGCAGATACAGAAGATTGTATTCAGGTTCAAGTTCACCGCAAAATCCGTCAAAATTTGCGTGATTTATTGCGTTAGCAAAGTAGGTTTCGGCATCTGCATTGCCGACCTTACCGCTGACAATTTTTGTGTGACATTCAACCAAAACATCACCCTTGTG
Source organism: uncultured Eubacterium sp. (assembly GCA_900539325.1). GTDB lineage: Bacteria > Bacillota > Clostridia > Oscillospirales > Acutalibacteraceae > Eubacterium_R. The sequence goes on along the minus strand of UQCC01000008.1, from coordinate 43,950 downwards.
ATAGTTGTAAACGGGGCCGTTGTCCTCGGTCAGTTTAAAGCCATTGCCTATAAAAAGCTGTTTTGCCTTTGGTCTGTCGTCAAGCCTAATCAGCACATCAATGTCACCCATAAGCCGAAGTTCGGGAGTGGGATAAAGTTCTTTCAGTTGAGCACCTTTGAAAAAGATGTGTTCAATTTCGTTTGCCGTCAGCAGTTCGTCAATCTCATCAATAACTGCCTTTTGCATATCGTAGTTGACAATTCCGTCGTAAAAGGCGTCTTTAAAAGCCTCATAAGCCGTTTTGTTTTCTTTTAAGGAATTATTGTCTTTAATCACAGAAAAGACGACAGGAGCCAAATTATGAGCGTTACAAAGCTCATAAAAGTTATTGAGGTCAACATTAATTTCGGTATTTACTTTGTTATTTTCAAAATATGCCCTGAGGCACCGAAGCATAAAATCCTGTTCTTTAGTCATCAAAATACTGCCATATTAAATACTTTTGACAAAACCGTCATTATCACTCCGGCACAGAAAACACCCAAGCAGATTACGCCGAAGCTCTTTTTTCTGTCGAGATGGAGGAGGGAGGCAAGGAGCGAACCTGTCCAAGCACCTGTTCCCGGCAACGGAATGGCAACAAAAATGAGCAATCCCCAAATGCCGTATTTGTCAATCTTATCTCTTTTTTTCAAGGTCTTTTCTTCAAGCCAGTAAATCGGCTTGTTTATTCCCGGAACTTTTTTGAGCCACTCAAAAATCTTGTTTATGAGGAGCAGAATGAACGGAATAGGTAATATGTTACCTAAAAAGCTGATTATGAAGCCTTTAAAGATGTTCATTTGAAGCAGGCTGATTGCAGTGAACATACCGAGTCTGCATTCCAAAACAGGGCAGACGGATATGATGAAAACAACAAGCCAATCAGGGATACCGTGTGAGGTTAAGAATTCTTGAAAAGTCGTAACAAACTCGTGCATAAAATCACCTTTAAATTATATTGTGTTCATTAAGAAAATTATATGCACCCGAAAGAATGTTTTTGTCATTTTCAAACTTTAGCAGATTCATTGCCTTGTCGTAGGTCAGCCAAATATAATCTTCAATTTCTTCTTTTTGAATAACGGTTGAAGTGTCTTGTGTTGTGCCGACAAAAATGGTAACCATTTTGTCAATCTTGTCACGGATTTTGTATTTTGACACACAGCTGAAGCCGTCAATCAAATTAATGTGAAGCCCTGTTTCTTCAAGCACCTCACGGTATGCGGTTTCTTCGGGAGTTTCTCCCGGTTCGATATGACCCTTTGGAAAGCCCCAATGAGCCGAGCGATTGTTTTTGATTAAAAGGTATCGCACTTCGCCTTTTATGTCCCTAAAAACGACTGCTCCGCAACTGCATTCATAAAGGCAGTCAAGTCTGTAAGTAGGGAAGTCTTTTTCAACATCAATGTATTCCTTGATGTCGTTGATTATGAAGCGGGTACTTTTCGGCGCAACAACCCAAATGTAATGATTTTTCTTTCTGTCGCTCAATATGGCAATAACTCTGCCGTCAAAATTGCGAACGGGATGATGGATGCCCATAACAAACGCATCCTGATTTTCTGTATTGTATACAGTGCCGAAATTTAATGGATAGGTGTAGCCCGCTTCGTCAGTTGAGCCGATAGGATGTTCTATCTTGACTCTAACATATTTTCCGAGCATTTTTTCACCACCGAGTATAAAGTATATATGGCTTTATTATACATAATTTTGGCACGATATACAAGTGTTTGAGTGCAAATAATTATATTTTATGAATAGGCAAATTCGGTTGAATTTTCTTTTGCACAGTTCAGGAGTTTTATCATAGACTAAAAGGCCATCCTCGATTGAGGATGACCTTTATGTTTTGAGTATTCAGTTGTAAGCCGTTAGTTATTAACTATTAGCCTGCGATTGACTGAAGCAAATCTACAAGGCTTTCGATAACTGTATCTGCATCGCCCTTAAGCATACCGAGTACTTGGTCTACTACGCCTGCGATACTGTCGCTCATACCGCCAAGGAGTCCGCCGAGGAGGTTAACGATTATGTCGTAGTTATCTTTGTAGTTGATTGTGTTGATGAGGTATCTGAGAACAGCGATGAGTGTTTCATCCTGGTCTGATTGAACAGCAATTCTTGTGCCGAATGTTGCAACCTGTGAAGTTGTTGAAATAACTTTACCGTGGCTTGCAAGCTGGAACCAATCGATTTCAGGGAGAACTATGCCGAGCGGCTGACCCTTAATCTTGATTGTGCTGAGAATGCCGTTGAGAAGCGATACAACATTGTCAGAACCGATTACAGGTTCAAGTGTTGCCTTAAGGTCATATACATCAACCTTAACATTTGACTTGATACCAATCTTGCCGAGGAGGGCATTTACATCAACATTGAGTACATCGAGTACAACATTTACATTGATGATTGGCTTAACTGCATCAAGGAGAGCTGATACAGGAGTCAAAAGATTGTCAATCAACTGAAGCAAACCGTTGTTTGCAAAGAAGAGTGAAAGGTTTGGAAGAATGTCTGCAAGCATTTCGATAGGAGCGTTGAGAATATCTTCTACCTTATCCCAAAGAGGATTGATGATGTCAAGGAGAAGTGCGTCATATGCCTTTTCCATATCCATTCTGTAATCATACTGGGTCTTGATGTTGTATACACCGAATGCCTCAAGAAGAGGAACGATAAATGATGTGTATCCGTTTGAACCCGGAATGCTTACAATGTTGAAGAGGTTGAGGTTGCCGTTGTTAATGAGAACATCAACTACACCGTAAACCGGACGAAGAACTGCTACGAGTGCATTGAGGAATGTATCTCTGTCCTTAACGCCCCACTTGAGGTCTTCTTTCTTAACATTCTTCCAGCTGCCTGCCTTAGAGATAACATTTGCAGCCTTAGAGAATTTCTTGCCGTATCTCTTATCTGTAAGAAGATTTGCAACGTTTGTTGTTGAGAAGTCGATACCTGTCTTTGCGAGGAGAGCTGAAAGTGAGCCCATATCGCCAAGGTCAACTCCGTCTACCGCACCGTAAAGGCCGCAGGCAATTGAGCTGATAACATCATCTTTGTAAGCCATACCGCCGATAAGGCCGAGGAGACCGCCCTTGTCTGCAAGAAGTCCGCCAACCAAGCCGTCAAGCATAGGAGCAAGCTTTCTGCAGAATTCTTCATCCATGTTACCGAATGAGAAGTCATACTTCTTTGTCTTGAAGTTGCTGTAATCGAAGAATGAATCCTGAGCACCGTTTTGAGTGAGGAAGTAGAATACAGCTCTTACAATGTCATCCTTTGATGCAACTCTGAGTGAAGAGAATACACAGTTGAGGATGTCTTTAATTGTTTGATTTTTCTTGATAGCGTCAATGCTTGCGAGCATCTTGTTAAGAGTTGTTGCATTCTTAATAAGTACATCGCCTACATATCTGAGAAGAGCAACGAACATTTCGCCCTTGTCAGCCTTAACCATCAATCTCTTGTACTTGCCCTTAGCATTCTTTGCGGCACTGCTTGCAGTAACAATCTTACCGTGAGAAGCAATGTCTTTAAATGTGAATGAAGGAATCTTAATGTTAATCTTGTTCTTCTTAAGGATTGACTTAACAAGAGGAAGAACAATGTCTTGAATGTTGCACTTTGAAAGGTCTGTCAGTTTAAGGTTAAGCTTAACATTTACACCGAGTGCGTCTGTAACAATCTTGCCGAGTGACTTTCCGGCGATTTGTTTGATGAGTTTATCAACATCAATACCGTTCTTCTTGAGGATGCCGATAACACCTTTCTTTGAAGTGATAGGAGCAAGCAAGTTGCTTACAGCCTGAGCCAAGCCGTTGCTGTCAATGAAGTAAGCAAGGTTTGGAAGGATAGCTGTCAATGTGCTGCCCGGTGCCTCAAGAACCTTGTTAACCAAACCAACGATTGGGTTGAGAACATCGATAATGAGGTTATCCTTAGCGTCTTCATAATCCGAAATGTATTCGTCATATGTTACAACATCATCACAAAGGAATGCTTCAAGAAGCGGGATAACAGCATTTTCGTAACCGTTTGTACCGAATCCGGCTTCAGCATCCGAATCCATTTCAAGCAATGTTGCTGCAACGCCGTTGATATCAAGCTTGAATGTTGAATTCTTATCGCTTGCTTTGCTGTCTACTGTAAGAACAAGAACGCCGTTCTTGATTTCAAGATAAATCTTGCAACCGTATGGGTCTGTATCCTTGATACCGCCGATTTCCGACTTCTTAACATTGATATTCTTAACCATCTTGAGGAGCTCAGCCTTTGATTTTGCATCAAGGTTGATGTCAAGACCTTTGCCTTCTGCAAGGAATACAGAAAGTATATCGTTTACAGGACGAAGAAGTGCTGCAAGAGCATTTACAAATCCTGTTTGAGCCTTTGAAGAGCCGTCCTTGAAGCCCCAGTTGAGCTTCTTAACCTTGCTCCAGCTCTTAGCCTTCTTCAATCTGTTTGCTGCTGAAGAATATGTTCTGCCGTAGCTTGAATCCATAAGGATATTTGCTACGCCCTTAGGGGAGAAGTCAAGACCGAGTGATTTAAGAAGAGCTGTAACATCAGCTTTCTTTGCAGCGCTGTAAATACCGCCGTAAACTGTTGTTGTAAGTTTTGTAAGATTTGCATTTGTGAAGAGCAAGCCGTTTACAACTGTAGGCAAGTCTTCTGCATCAAGTACACCCAATTCCTTGAGAAGAGGGAATATATTTTGTACAAGCTTGTCGAGGTTTTCTACTGCCTCGTCAGCTTCCTTAGCTGTAATGCCCTTAGGATATACAAATGTTCTTGTAATCTTGCCGGCATATTCTTTAAATGTCCAATAAATTTCTGTAGGACTTTGAGTTACATCAAGGATTGCATTGATGATTGCAAGAATTTGAGCAGGGTCAAGTGATTCAAGCAACTTAACAATTTCAGGAGCCGCAGTCTTAACCAATCCGAGGATTACAGGTGAACTCAATAATACATCTACAAGATATGAGAAGATGAGGAGAAGTGATTCACCCGGTGTGCTTGCATTTGCAAGAGCGTTCCAATCAATGGTCTTGAGAGCAACAAGCTGACCGACTGTCATATTGATGCTGCTGATCTTGATGTTCTTGATAAGAGAAACAATAATGTCTTTCTCAGGGAGTTTAACATTAATTGTGAGATTTGAGTCAATTATGCTTACTTTTGAGCTGATAAGCGAAGCAAGATAATTAACAAGTGACGGAGCATTTAAATAATTACTGTTACCGATTATTATTTTAATTCCGCCGAATACATTATTAACTGCACCGAGAGCGCTGTTGATAATGCTTACTACTGATGAGTCATTGAGTATATCTCCGAGAGCACTCACAAGATTTACAAGGAATGTAGCAGGAGCCTTGTAGAATTGTGTAAGAATGCTTGAAAGCGGAGTAAGAATACCCTGAATAAGCTGCTGACTGCCGTTGAGTGAATTCCATGTATCTGCCGAAATTACACCCTCTGCACCTGTGTGCTTTGCGATTGCCGTAAATACCGGAGCCACAACAGCAGAGTAGAGATTATCTTTTTGTGATGAGTCTGTGTAGGTGTATGTAAATACTGCACCCAAAACAGCTGCAATAGGTGAAAGTGCATCACCGAGTGCACTGTAAAATTCTGACTTATCACCGCTTGAAACGCCGAAGTTTACACTCTTGACATCAGTCCAGTGCTTCTTGTACTTAAGGTCATTTGCTGCCGATACCGAAGTCATACGAACAGCAAGAGAGTCAGGTGAGTAGATACCGTTGATAGCCGATGTTACGGAATGATATCTGTCGCCGCCTCTGATAAGTCCTGTCTTAGCATCGTAGAATACATAATCAATAATGTTTTCAAGCAAACGATATGTGCTTGTTACGAGGTTAGAGAGGTTGCTGTTTGAATATACCTTGTCAGCATCAACCTTGCCGTCTTTTGCGGTTGTATCAAATACCTTGAGATATTCGTCTAATAATGTAAGTAAATAGTTTGTATTCTTTTCACCAATGTAATTTGATGCAGTTGTAAGCACACCTGCAAGAATGTTCTCATTTGAATTCAATGCGAAATCATTGAGTGATGAATTATCAAGGAGAGATGCAAGAATCTTGTCGAGCTTTGTAAGCAAACTATTTGCATTTTTAATGTTTTTGCTTGTTAATACTTTGCTCTTATCATACTTCTTATTAGCCTTTGATGAATTAACAAGTGTAGGCTTCTTTGAAGCAGATGTTGTACTTGTTGAAGTACTCGTTGATGTGCTTGATGATGAAGATGTTGAATATTTAGGATTCTTTTTGTTTGATTCCTGAATATTCTTTACGAGAGGAATGATACCTCTTGCTTCACCGTTTTTGTTAAATATGATGTTTGAAATGAGGTAGTAACCCGATTCATTTGACAAACCTACAAAGCCTTTTTTGCTGTTTTGTACACCAAAGGTAAATGATGCGTCATCTTTTCTTGTAAGGTCGAAGAATCCGTTGAGTGCATCTGTGAGGATGCTCTTTTCACCGATTCCGCCGAGAGAGTTAAGAAGACCTGCAACAAGAGGAATGTTGTTGGTAAGCTTGTTGTTTGTTGAAATCGTGTCATTAACTAAGTCAAGAAGACCGTTAATCCATGTGCCGATAAATGCATTTGTAAATTGATCAAGAACGGCAGTAGGATTGTTTTCGGTAGCTAATGCTTTGAAGTCTTCAAGACCTGCATTGTAAGTCTGTGTAATTGTCTTATCTCTGTAAGTCTTGTCTTTAGTTGTGAACTTACCGGAATAGAGAAGAGTCCAATCGGAATTTACACCGTACTTTTTAATGAACTTTTGACCGATTTTGTCAAGAAGTTTCGGAAGTGAAACGGCGATATTGTTAAGACCTCTTTGAGTTATCTTAGCGTCATCCGATGTGTTGGCATTGTATCTGTAATCTTCGTGTGAAGAGCCAGTTGCACACTCGTTGATGTATTCTTCCGATGCTTCGAGAGCGAAGTTTGCAACTTCGACAATAAGTTCGTTGAGACCTGTTGCAAGTTGTGCATCCATTTTCTTTGCAAGAAGTGCCTTGAGGTCAAGACCGTAGATAGCCTTGTCGGCTGCATAAACACCTGTGAACATAATTGTGTCGCCGTTTATGCCGTCAACTTTTTCAAAACCCTTGCTCTTGAGGAAGTCGCTGTATGTTCCGCAATAGTTGAGAGCTTTTTCCTTGTTACCTGTGAGATATGCAAGTGTACCCGGAATGATTGTGTTAAGGTCAAATGATGAATCCGTAATACCTATATCAGTATTCTGAATTGTGATTGCACCGCTATTGTCCTTTTTAGTAAGAGTTATGCCAAGATTTTCAAAAATTGCGTCAAGAGCTTGATATTTTTCGTCACCTTCGGCATTAACAACCATTGGCAATACAACTTCTTCAATAAGAATTACAAGTGTCGGAAGAAGGTTAAATACGGTTTCCATTGGTTGATTGTAGAGGTTCTTCCACAAATCGTTGAGAACGCCGGTACCGTCATCCTTATACAAGGTAATCTTTGATTCCATCAAGCCGTTGATGATAGGAACAACCATTGCACCTGTTTCGGTTGATGGGTCCAAAAGATTGCCGATAGTATTGTTAAGTGCTGTGTTAACCGCATCAATTGAGTTTGCTGCAAGTTGCTTATTATAATAGGAAGCAACTGCACTCGGCATTGTGTAGTTTGAATAGCTGTACTTGTAGTCGCTTGTGCCTTCTGTGACTGCCTTATCAGTATTATTTTCAATATAATCATAATAAGGTGATGATATATCGTTCGTGATAATACCACTTGCAACAGAACCGATTTCGGTTTTTGTAACATAACCCGAAGCAATTTCATTAAAGAATTCAATTACACTGCATGTGTCGCTGTGTCTGTATCCGACAAATCTTTTAAGATTATAACCGGAAGCTGTACTTTTTGAGTTTTGAATTCCTTTGACTTTTGCTGCAGCTTCTTTAACTGAATCTTTGTTGTTTAAGTCTACTGAGTCTTCGCCTGCAACACTTACGAGTGTGTCGACAAAATTGTTAAAGTCTGCATCTTTGAGCGCCTGCTTGAATGTGAGATAGTTCTTTGCTTCGGCAGACATTTTACATTCGTTTGATTTAATGTACTCATTGATGCCTTTTCTTAAATCAGCTACTGCGGAAGTCTTTTTCTTGAGTTCTACAACTTTGTTGTAAAGAGCCGCAAGTTGATCATCAGTGAATTTTGCGTCTGCAATTTTCTTTTCAGCCTGCTCGGCAGTCATACCGCTTTGCATAAGGATAGCCTTATTGATAGCTTCATATGAAGCGGAAGCAAATGCATCCATTTGCTTGTAATAGGTTTTGTTCATGCTCATTGATGTGCCGTTAGGGAGCAAATCGCCGAGACATTCATAGACAGCTTTTGTAATATAGTAATAGTCGTTCTCGCCCGGTTTATAGTTGCTGTCTGTAATATATTTTCCAAGAACTTCTTTATAATTGCTTAATGTAAGCTTTTCGTCTTCTTTGCCGCCGATCTTCTTTGTGGTAATCGGTGTGCCGCCGTCTTGTGCAAGCTTGATGTAAAGCAATGCACCTTGGAAGTTGACACCTTTTCTTGTTGAGTTAACTGCGGCCGCTGTAAGATTAGTCAAACGAACAGTTGAGCCGTCAACAGGATATACATAGTAGTAAACGATTGCTTCGGCAACAGTGTTAATCTTGAGGTCTGAGCCTGTTGCTGCAATTTGCTCTTGAGCAAGTTTAATGCCTGCCTCTACTTCAGGAAGGTTTTTAGCATCGTTAACTGTTCCGGTGTATGTAGTGCTGCCGATTGTAACACCTGATACATTTATGTTATTGATTTCTTCAATAGACTTAGTACCTGCTTTGATTGCACTTTTTACTTCTGCAACTTTGGCAATGTTCTGCATAGCTGTAACAGCTGTTGCGATTTTTTGGCTATAATCATCGTACACAGCCTTTTCAATTTTAAGCATTGCCTGAAGCTTAGAAAATGTTTCTTTGCAATACGCTGCCACATCTGCGTTGCTACTGTCCTGATTGTTTTCACAAAATGTGTACAAATCATAGAAGTTAACATCACTGCTTTTTGCGTTTACATCTTTGAGATATGCAAAATATTTGCCGTATTTTGCATAATCTGTGTCGTTTGTAATGCCTGTGTCTGCGGAATGCTTAATCAAAAATGTCTTTTCATCGACACTTGTTGATGCACCCAAGGCATTGCCCAACAACGGGCTTGCTTTTGCTACAACCTCCTGGAGTGTAGCGTTCTTTACTTCGGCGTCGCTCATTTTGAGTAACTGACCGATTGTTTGACCGTTAATCTGAATTCCCAAAATAGTAGGGAGTGCAGTGTTAACGATTTCACCGATAGCGTCAAATGCACCGTCGGCACTTGTTACATCGTTCCAATATTTTTCGGTTGTGCCTGTTTTTTCATCTGCAAAAGCAGTGAATCCGACAGAACACGATGTAACAATCATTACTACAGCTAAGAAGAAGCTGAGTAACTTTTTGCTCGCTTTTTTCATAATCATCTCTCCTTTTCTTTTAATGATTTTCACAGCGAAAGTGTGTAAAGCAACTCACTTTACAGCTGTGACCGGAATCACAGAAGCATTTTGCACCGCCTTTTTTGGTATTTTGGCGCAAAATACCCCTATGCACGAACAATATCCAAGATTATTTATAACAAATTAAGAACACAAAGTCAATAAGTTTTTACTGAATTATAACTATATTTTAACAAACATATAATACAAACAACCGATTTTCGGGTAAAAATCACTGCATTTTTTGTTTGTCTTACAGCCGATTTTGTGTATATTTTGCAATAAACAATCTTTTATCCACAAGTTGTTGTATGTACATTTTTTCTTCAAAAAACTTTGCGAATCTTTTGACAAAATGTAAAAACATTGTAAACAATTTGTGAACTTTTCAATAGGATACTACACCTTATTTAATAAAAAATCAAGGTTTTTGCAAAAAATTCTTGCAACATTCACAAAGGTGAATGTGGGTTGTTTGTGCAAATGTTACGAAAAAATTAATAAAATTCGCCGAATTAATACAATGTTATTAATATGCTAACAGTCTTGATTTTATTTGTTAAATGTGCTTTAATAATAATGCGTGAAATGTTTCATCGTTGCAGACAGAATTATGTTATCGGGATTTGTTCCATTCTTTCTGTTGCGAAGTCTTGCAATTCGGTCAGAGAAAGTGACAGATACATAGTCGATGATTCATTATCGTAATTATAAATGGAGGAAATTTAATAAAGTGAAAAAATCTAAAACCTTTGCGCGTAAAATTGTTGCAATAGTTTTGGCTGTGCTTATGGCAATGTCCACCTTTACAGGTGTGCTTACAGTATATGCAAAATCTACTGATAGCGGCCATGACAACGAACTTGCAGCAAACTTTATGACATGGGCAGAAACAACAGATAATCAAACTTGTGAAGCTCTTCTTGATTGGGTTGATGATACTCTTAACAAAGCAAACATTGCTCCTATTAAGGTTAACCTTAACTATGTTGTTGTTAACATTAACCTTAACGGTTATCTTGACAGCGTTGACGGTGCACTTAACCTTGTTAGTCAGGTTAACGGTCTCTTGAATAGCTATAAGGGACTTGTAGGTGGCGACGTTGCAAATCTCTATCTCAATCCGATTGCTGATTTGGCACATACAGAAGAAGCAAATTTGGTTACATCAAAATGCGGCTCGTCATATCGCGCAGTAAACAATGCCAAAGATATTGTTATGGCATTGGCAGAAACAATTTATTGGAACTCTAATGATGATAAGTCATCAAAAAGAAGTAATAAGAATGTAATCGGTCAGTTCATCAAAGGCAAACTTAGCTTAGGTCTTGTTAACGGTGCTGTTGATGTATATGGCCTTATCGGTAATCTTCTCAATATGTGGGACGGATACGAGTCAAACCTCGTATACAATATGCTTGCTCAGGCAATCCTTACAAAGACAAGCTGGTTCACAGAAGCTGAAGTTGCCAATTTCCAAGCATATCTTCAGGATAACAGCAAGGGAACAAAGTGGAATTTTGATGAGCAGCTTCTTACAAAGCTTACAAGCGAATTCATCAGCAAAATTTCTGTTGAAATGACTTATGCTCTTGAAAGAAAAGAAAGTACAGACGGTACGGTTACATACGAGCCTACCGACTCATCAAAAACCCGTTATTCAAAGATTTTAAAATATCTTTCAAATAACAATTTGAGCGAAAACGATAAAAATATCGCAAAAGCTTCAGAGGCTCTCGGCTATGACCCTAACCTTAGATACGATAAGAACGGTAACGGTATGATTTACCTCTTCAGATACGGTAATGCAAACGGCGGTGAGGATACTCTTACCCTCAGTCCTACTGATAAGTTCTACGATATCGTAAATAAGGCTCTCAAGATTGTTTGGAAGACAACACTTAAGCCGACACTCAGAACAATGCGTGTTAACAACAGCATGGATTGGTACAAGGGTCACGGCGGTAACTTTGATAATGTATATTATTATTGGTTGGCAAGCCAAAACAATATGATTGACCACGATAAATGGGAAAATAACTACACGCCTGAAAAGTTCGACAAGTTCTTGAAAGCTAAGTATGCAGATTATAACTGCTCGGATCCTCAAGAATTCAGAGATTTGATTGAAGCTACTTTCGATTATGACAGAGCTGAAGTTGAAAATCCTAAGTACAATTGGAGAGATGTAGCAGCAAGCAATGATTACATTACAGCTGAAGGCAGAAAGGAAAGCATTCTTTTCGGTAAGCTTCGTTACAGCCCTCTTGCTGATAAAGTCTTCAATATGCAGACAGGTCCTATCAACCTTTACTTCATGCAAACAGGTTTTGATAACTTGGAAACATTTATCGATAACTATGTTGACGGTAAGACAAGCTATCCAAACATCGTTGCAGCTCTTAACAACGGCCTTGTAGCAGCAGTTAAGGACTTGTTCCCTAACTCAACAAACATCGGTTTGGGCAGAAATAATCATGTTGATACAAACCTTACCCGTCCGGTTTTGGCAGAAACAGGCACAAATCCTGGTATCAGCGAAATTGCAAGCACACTTGTTTCAAACACAATGAAGATATTTGAGTATGCTGCTAACGCTGCCGATGAAAACATTCTCAGTGCTTTCTATCATAATAAACAAATTACGGACAAGACATCAAGCACACACTTGACAGAAGCAAACTTTGAAGAGGCTATGATTCCTCTCCTTGTTGGCTGCATCAAGATTGTTGACGCTACAAAGAGTATTCACAACGAAGACTTTGATATGGCTAAGTCAGCTGAAGATGTTGCTTATTTGGCATTGAGAGAACACCTCTCATATTCACAGCCTAAAAAGAATTACGATAAGCTTGTAACAACAGCAAGCGGTTCATATGCAGCTGCTTATGATGTTAACGGCGACGGAAACAAGTCTATGTTTGAGGACGCTATTCTTCCTATGTGCCGTGATGCAGTAGGTTATCTCCTCAGCTCAATCGTTCCTTGCCGTGATAAGAAAGGCAATGTTTGGGATTTTGAAAAATCAGATCCTGTATCGGACAAGACTACATTGTTCGACCTTTTGAATTCTGTAGTTTGCTACTATGCTTCGACAGAAAAATTCACAGAACCAAGCTATAATAAGATCAGTTCGGAAACATACGGTAAGGGCGTAGCCGCTCTTCTCGGTGTAGTTGATGAAAGCGGTGCATGTCTTGTTAAGATGAGCAATTCACTTTGGGAAAACCTTAGCGTAATTGCCAACAAGATTTGGCCTACAATCGGTACATTGCAGTACGGTACTGCTTCTAAGGCAGGTCAGGCAAATGCCGAAGAACTTGTTTATGATACAGTAGTTAAGTCACTTATCAACATTTCTGATACTCACGGTACAGAAAAGACAAGAGGCCTCACAACAATTGTTAAGCAGTTGCTTACAATCTTTACAGCTGAACCTATTATGAATAAGGGCGTTGATGTTCTTATTTATGATGATGTTGTAGCTTCACTTGTAAACAGCATCTTTGGTGCAAAAGTTTCGGGTCAGGCTTACAAGAAGGTAATTCCTACATCAACCGATATGAAGACAACTACTCCTTTTGATAGTTTGGTTAATGAGGCTGTATTTGCAAGATACAAGGGTGACGGTTCAAACGAAAACGGTGTACTTGGTATTTTGATAAGCAATATTTATTGCGCATTCGGCGGTGTAACCGCAGTAACAAATAAGACACGCGGCGACGGTTGCTGGCAGGGTGCTATGTTTGCAGTTAAGGCTGTAAGCTACTTTGTAAACGGCTTCCTTCCACAACTTAGAGACCATAAGTTCGGTGCTGCTTCAATCTCTGTAAATGACCCTTCGCGTTCAAACTTCTCATATGGTGATGATATCACAAATACATATGTAACAGTTAAGAACGAATCGGTAGGTCTTAACAGATTCTATAAGGATGCAAATGGCAATGTTACTGTTGATGACAGATATTTCATTGAAGTAACAGACTTGACTTCGGATTCAAGCTCAATCAGAGTTAATGCTCCTAAGGGCGTTATTGCTCCTGAAAAGAGCGTAAGAGTACAAGTTATGGGTAAATATCCTGAAGAATCACAAATAGTTAAGTTTACTCTTAATTATAACATTTATAAGGGTACAACAACAAATCCTAAGAAGCAACTCAAGTATTCAAACCAAACAGCTGTTTGTTACTTGAACCTTTCATCAGATAAGGGTTGGTACGGTACGCTTACAGACGCTGATACAGGTACAGGTACAGTATTCTCAGTTGAAGGTTCTCAGACGGCAGGTGATTACGGTAATAAGCTTGACAAGATGGTTCTTTCAAGCACAAACCCTGCACAGGCTGAAACAATTGGTATTAACGTGTTTGATATCGACGGCGTATATGATGCAGATAAGAACAATATGGCACGCTCAACATACACAACAGAAACTATCAATAATGTAGAATATGTTGAAGCAACAAATGTTGACAAGTACGACTATCGTTTGGATACAGTTGATGCAGACGGCAACATCCTTAAGAAGGGTAAATGGGTATGCGGTGATGCTGTAAATGTTAACGGCGTAACAGTATACAAGGGTTATACTCTTGATGAAGTTAAGCAGTATACACAGCCTAACGGTAAGCCTATCGCAGGTGCCGTTACAAGAACTCACGTTGCAGCTTCTGTTAAAAAAGGTGAGTCAAACGCTGCACTTAAGCCTATCTATGATTCAAACGGCAATGTTGAGAGTGTAGGTATTGCACCTAACGCAATTGTTAACGATTGTGCAACAGCAGCATCTCCTATCAACGGTATCAACTTTGTATCATTTAAGGGTGTAGAAGCTGACTTTAAAAAGTGGATGAAGGTACAAGAGCAAGTTTCATCAATTGCTGCCGGCGATTATACAATTAATCTTAAGGGCTATTCTGGAACTTCAACAAATATCAATCTTGGTGCTCCTATATCTGTTACAGTTGCAGATACAAGCGGTGCCGATACACTTCAGAGAGCTTATCAAAATGCTTCGGCTCAGATTAATGCTTATCAGCCAAAGGATTATAGGGATTACAGCAGTTCTAACAATTCATCTGTAACATACACTGCTATTCAGGAAGTATTTACAAATGTACTTAACACAATCGCTCTTGCTCCTACAGAGGAAAATGCTAAGACACTCTCTGCTACAACAGAAACAGTTGCAGCAACATCAACAGTTAAAAGCACAACAGGTGATCCTGCTTACAAACCTGCAACAACAGTTTCGGATAAGGTAGAAGGCAAGTTCCACAAGAAGGGTAATTATTACTATCTTGATGAGAACTGCAAATTCCCTGTATTCAGCAACCAACTTATCACTGATTCTGATGTAACAAACGGTAAGGATGTTCTCGGCCGTAAGGTTGAGAAGCAAGGTGATGTATACTACCTTGTAAATGATTATGTATACGAAAAAGCCTGGGATGCAACAACTTATGCTTATCCGTATTATGGCACAACAAATAAGATTGCTAAGTATGAATCCGGCAAGGACGCAGACGGCAATCCTATTATGAGCAATTATTATTCAAAGGAAGAACATTCGTATTACAATTCAAATGGTACGAAGGTAAATGCTTCCGATACTTGGGCATATACTTATGTAAATACCCAAACAATTACAAAGCCAAATGACGGCAAAGAATATCGTAGCGTATATGCTCAATTCCAAGATTATATGACTTATAATATCAACCAGACATTGACAAAGATTGATACATCTTCAATGGCAGGTATTACCGGTGAAGGCGGACTTATGGAAGAACGCAGCGGTAAGGAAAGCATTAACTACAATGTTGAATCATACGAAAAGATGGTTCAGGTTGCCAAAGAGGCAGAAGCACTTGTAACTAACACAGGTGAGTTGGATGAAAACGGCAAGTCTATTTATAGCACAACCGCAACATCCGCACAGCTCAAGGAAGCTGTACAATCCTATAAGGATTACAACGCTCGTGTAGTTGCTCGTGGTTATGAAGGTGAAAAGCTTGAAGCAGAGCTTGCTCACCTTACAGGAACAACAAAAGCAAACATTACTGCAACATTTGATGAAAATCCAACAACTAAGGAAGTAACTAACGGCGTCGTAAAGATGACAGCAGGTACTCCTAAGTATGGTAAGATTGTAAACGGTAAGCTCGTTAACAGCGGCAGCACAGTTTACTCAGACGTTACTTGGACAAATTATGTAAATGCTCTTGCAAAGGCTGTAAAGGTCGCTAAAGATGCTAAACCGGAAAATATCTCCGGTACATATGAGGCTAAGAAGAACCTTGTAATTGCAGAAAATGCACTTGAAGAGCCTAAGGCTGTAACAACTTACACTGTAACAGGTGTTATCACAGAAGCTGTTGACGGCACAGGTACAGCAGGTACATATGGTCTTAGAGCAACCCTTTACAACGGTTCTCAGGAACTTGGCAGGGCAGATTCAAACGGTAAATTCACAATCGAACTTCCTATCGGCGAAACAACAACCGTAACAGTTAAGGCTACAAACGGTATTGCAAGAAAGGTAACATTTACCGAAGCTAAGGAAAATGTTCAGATTGGTATTATCGCTATCGATTACAACGGCGACGGCAAGGTTAACTCAACCGACGTTGCTCTTGCATCAAAGACTAAAGAAATCGGCACAAAGATCACTGTTGATCAGTTCAAGTCGATTTTGAAGTCGGGCGTTAATTACGCAACACTTTCATAAGTAACGGATTTTACCGCACTTAATTAAATTCCGCTAAATTAATTACGATTTAGTTTATGTCCTATGATGTCTTGCATGGGGCGTGCTCTGTGCAGGACATCATATAAAAAAACAAGAACTTTGGGGGTTTCATAAAATGAAACATACTTTAAAAAGCTTCTTAACTACCCCATTCGTTTGTTTAATTTTAATAATTTCTATGTTTGCGCTACCAATTAGCGCAAATGCCGAGGCGGGAACCCTCGGAAAAGAAACGCCGGAATTATCCTGTGTGTTTACCGACACAAACGGAAAATCGGTGGACGGCAACAGGCTCCAAGCGGGCACCTATTATGTTGATGTAGTCCTTTCCGGTATGAAGGCGGTTTCTATAGTTGAGTTAACAGCAACCTATAACCCTGAATATATTTCAGCTATCAGTGTTCTCGGTACTTATGCCGATGACCATGCTGATATGAAAAAGGGCGGTCAAAAGATTGAAAATAACACTCTTTCTGTTTTTCAAGTTGCTGAAAGTGATGATGCATCTACAATCAATAAAAACGGGACTGTAATGGTCTCACTTTCTGTTACAGTCGCATCCTCTTGTGATTTCGCAGATGTATTTGCATTTTCCAAAAATCCAAATTTATGCTTTATCGAAGCATCATACAAGGACGGCTATGACGACTGTTATGTTCTTGACACAAGTGTTGAAACCACTTACAAGACTTATCCAATGACAGCCGATGCATCTCCTTATTATCTCGTTACAGAGTTTGATGTTTCGGGTAATGTGACTGTTGCAAGCGAGCTTACGGGTGCGGCAACTACTGTACCGGCAAGCGGAATAAAGGTAACTGTAAAGGGTACCGAAATCAGCACAGTTACAAAGGACGACGGTTCTTATACTCTCAGCGGACTCGGTGTCGGCGAGTATACCCTCGTTTTCAGCGGAGCATATACCGTAGACAGAGAAGCTACACTTACAGTTGCAAGAGAAAATGCCGACTACGATCAAATTACCGTTGATAATGTAGGTGTCTGCGTTGTAGATTTCAACAAGGACGGCAAATTTAATTCAACAGATGTGGCACTATTTTCAAAATTTAAACCTGATTTAAATGGCGACCATCAGTTTGAGGAAAACGATATAGCTATATTTAAATCATTCTTAGGCAAAACAGTTGTATATACTCAACTGACATTAAATTAATTGGAGGATACTATATAAAATGAAAAAATCATTTAAAAGAATAGTTGCAGTCCTCTTAGCAGTAATGATGATTGTTTGTTCCTTCCCGTTGACAGTTTTAGCAGCTGACAGCAACAGAACAAATATTAATTTACAATTCGGAGATGTTTCGAATAAAAAAGATACTCCAAAGAACTACAATGTAGAGAGAAGAGGAGCTTCTATAAATGACTTCGTTAATTATTCCGGATTGAATTCTACTAAGTTGGATTACAGCAACGGCAAGATTGCCGGCTATAGTAAAGGTGATTTCTTTACAGTCAGCGTTCTTGTTGAAAATGTTTCAAAGATTGCTGCTGCCGAAGTAGCTATTAAGTATTCAGACAGCATTTCACCTGCTTATATTAAAAATGTAAATTCAGGTACAGCTGTTGTTGAATATACAGAAGGCAAACCAGCAATTGAGGGTTTTCAACCGCTTGAAGCAATCACCCAACAAAGCGGTGATGCTATTCACAATAAAACTCATACACTTGGTGAGACATCTTATGTTGATGCCGACAAAAAGATTATCCATGCAAAATTTGCTGCTCAAGCAGGCACTGATTATGCTGATACATCAATCATAACTGCCGGTAAACAAGAGCTTACAAATACAGCAGTTTTGGCAACATTTATGTTCAAGATTGTTTCTGATGGTGATATTACATTCACCCTTGATACACCGGAAACAGCATATTATCTTGAAACAATTGCTAACGGCGGTAAAGTTGATGAGTACAAAACATATGTACCGAAATCAGAAGGCGCAGAAGCAGAACTTGACTTTATGGGTAAAAACGAGTATAATGGTTCTACAAGTACTTCTTATACCATAACATTTAATGATGAGAATGGTAAAGTTCTTCAATCCGGTTCGTATGAAGAGGGCACAGATGTAATTGCTCCTGCTCTTCCTGCAGTAACTCATGATGATGAAAAGCACTATACTTATTCTTGGGATAAGGAAGTTGTATCACCGGCAGCAGCCGATGCAACTTACACAAGAGTTAAGACAGGCGCTGTTCACGAGTGGAACCAAGGCGTAGTAACCAAGGAACCTACAACAATCGAAACAGGTGTCAAGACTTATACATGTACTTTTGATGGTTGCGGTGCAACTAAGACAGAAACACTCCCTAAGAAGGAAGACGCTCATGTTCATACATGGGGTGAGTGGAAGTACAACGGTGATGCTTCATTTACATCCGGTACAAATTATAAGAATGGTACTCAAACAAGAACATGTACAGAATGTGGCGAAACCGAAACTAAGGAAGCTCCTAATACAGGCTTGCTTTATAGAAGAGGTAATCAATTGTCACTTGACTCTGCAATTCTTGTTAAGATCATGACAACAAAGAGTGTTGTTGATTACTATGATAAGGTTTACATGGTTGCAGAACTTAATACTACTAAGGGTCAAACAAGATCTGTAATTGAGGATTATGACCTCTATTATAATAATCAATATGCAAGATTTACATTTGATGAAATTACTCCGTTCTACTTGAATGAGGAAGTAAGCTATACAATCTATGGTGTTAAAGACGGCGTAACATATTGGGGTCCTACATATAGTTATGCGGCAACAAGCTATGTTCAGTCTCAGTTTAATACATATTCTAAAGCTAAGTATCCAAACTCATACAAGAATTTGAGAAACCTTCTTGCGGATATTATTTGGTATGGTTATAAATCACAGATTTATACAGGATATGGTATAACAAACGGTAAGAAGATACCAATGACTGATTATATCACAGCTGAAGAATTGGCATGCAGAACATCAGGCGATTTGAACTTGCAAAATGTTGGTACATCTACATATGAAACCATTGATAATCCTTCTTGTATGACAGGTTTCTCAGCAAGAATGGGCTCATCTGTTGATTTGATGATCACCTTGGCAAAGAAAACTACAGCTGCTCCTGATTTAAAAACTGTAACTGTACAGGTTCAAAAAGAGGGTCAGGCAATAGAATACTTCTCATATAAGAACAATCCTGATATGTTCAAGGAAAGCGGAAAATATTTGATATTCTATTATAATGGTGTAAAGGGCTATGAAGCAAGCACACCTGTTTATATCAAACTTCTTGATGCTAATGGAAATGTAATTTCTAATACAAGAAAATGCACAATTGAAGGCTATTGCCATACTCAAATTAATAGTACAAGTGCTTCAACAAGTCTTAAAGAAGTATGTGATTCTATTATGCGTTATGCAAAGTCATCTGCAGCATATATTGCTAACAGCAAGGCGTAATTCAGTTATTTTTCTATTTTATATAAATAGAACATAGGGAGGTGAAACATAGTGAAGTACACAAAGCCAGTAGCAGAACTTGAAAAGTTCGCAGTAGTTGATGTTGTAACAACATCTGGTGATCCGGGCGACCTTCCACCAATCTTCGACTAATATTAAGTAAAAAGATACGGCGTAGAAATACGCCGTATTTTTTTGTTTACAATTTTACTATTGAATGTTATAAAAATAATGATATAATAAATTTATGAGGTGATTGATTGTATGAAAAAAAGAATACTTATGTTAATAGGCGCGCTGACAATTATATCAATGGTTTTTATTTCTTGTTCAAATAATAAAAGTCAAACAAATATAACTGATGAAACAACGGCTCCTACTATTGCTCAAACGGAAATCAGCAGTGAAAAAGCGGAAAAAAGCACTATAAATGCAAGCGAGACAAAATCACAGGAAAATACAAAATCAAAACCAAAGTCAACAACTGCTAAAAAGAAAAATAATAAAAAGGCCGAAAAGGTAGACCTTTCAACAACTACAACAAGGCAAACTACCGAAAAGGAATATCTTATTGCACAAAATGGAACTACAAGAGTTGTAAAGACTACTGTTTATGTTACAACAACTGAAAAGAAAACTACAACAAAAAAGCATACTACAACAAAAAAAGGTGAAATATCAACGGATAGTGATGGCAGTATTGATTTGCCACCGGAATTTGATTGATTATTATAAATTATTACTGATAGATTTAGGATAGTGTTTAGTTGAATAAAGGATGCACACATATGCATCCTTTATTTTGTGATAACATAATTATATCTTATGATATGAGGGATTATTATGCAGATAATTTTTAATGAAAATCCGATTGTAAATAAATTTTTGAGGCCTTCAAATGATGAAAATTTGGTATTAAGTCAATTTGTTTTGTTGGTGGATGTTGAAGATGGATGTTTGGCTTGGAATGGTTTTACACATTCATTAGCATTTTTGCCGGAAATAAGTTCCGATGATATAAAAAACAATTTACAGAACTTGGATTGCTTTGATGAATTTAGGAAAAGACATTTTTTAGTATCGGAAAAAGTAGATGAGCTTCAAAGACTTGAACAGACCAGAAATTTAATAAATAATTTTGATTTTAGTAGACAAAAATTCTTCTTTATTTTTACAACATATGCTTGTAATGCGCGTTGCCCATATTGTTATGAATATAAGATACCGATTTCTTCAATGAGTGAAGAAATTGCTTATAAAGTTGCTGAGTTTTTAATTGAAAATTCAGATAATAAAATCATACATATTCGATGGTTTGGCGGCGAGCCGATGGTTAATTCAAAAGTTATAGATATTGTGTGTGATGAATTAAGAAACAATGGTGTAAAATTTAGATCAAGTATGATATCCAATGCATATCTCTTTAATGAAAATAGCATTAAACACGCTATAGAAAAATGGAATTTAGAATGGATTCAAATTACGCTTGATGGCCCTGCGGCTATTTATAATAAAACAAAAAATTATGTTGGAAATAAGGGCAATGCATTTAATCATGTTTTATCAAATATCCAATTGTTTACAAAAAATAAAGTTAAAGTTAATGTAAGACTAAATGTATCAAATGATAATTTGGAAAACTTTTTGGAACTTATAGACATTCTTGAAGAAAGATTTAAAGGAAATGAGTATTTTCGGGCTTATCCGAAATTCTTGTTTGATTATTATAAACATCAATCTGCTGAAGATTGCAATAAAGTAATTGAGTCGTGCCGTATTTTATTTGATAAATTAGAAGATCTGGATATGCTTATGCCTGCAACTCTTGGTAAATTACCTGCCGGCTATAATTGTCTGGCTGATAGTGATGTTTCTTTTAGCATACTTCCAAATGGTAAGTTGAACAAATGCCATCATGAAATGCCTTTAGTAACAGTCGGTGATGTTGAAAATGGAATAATTGATGAAAAGCTTAATAATTCTTTTAAAGTAAGAAGCCCGTATAGCGAAAAATGTAAAAAATGTTTTTTAGCTGCTGATTGTATCCAACTGAAAAAATGTGCTCATAAATGCAATGAAGTTCATAGAGAATATAATTCAATGTGGCTTAAAGCTACATTGAAAATGAAATATAAAAAGTGGAAATCTTTAAATATGTAATAGAAAAGCTGTCTCATTATTTATATGAGACAGCTTTCTGTATTTTATAATTATTATTGAGTTTGATTTAATTTTTTAACCGTTAAGAATTTCAAAGTTCTTTTTGTTGCATTTGTAGAGGTTCTTAAAGACCTCAAAGTTACGGTCGTAAACCGCTTTGTTTGCCTTGTTTGGATGGTAAGTAATTTTAGCCGGGATAAGCTTTTTAACCTCTGTCATTGAGCTTATCATACCCGTACCTACTGCGATACAAGCCGCAGCGCCAACCGCACCGATATTTTGCGGTGAGTCAACAACCTCAATATCTCTTTGGAGAATGTCGGCAAGGATTTGGCAGGTTGAAGCACCGAGTGCACCGCCGCCGCAGAAACGAACAGCGTTTGTTGTCTTGTACTTTGCAACCTTTTGCTCCTGACGCTCAAGCATCCATCTCATATGGAAGCAAACGCCCTCAACAACGGCTCTGATAAGTTCGGTTTTGCCTGTTTCAAGGTGAATGTTGAAGAACATACCTGCGGCATTAGGGTCCTCAAACGGACATCTGTTGCCGTGAAGCCACGGAGTGAACACAACGCCGTCAGAACCCGGATTTGCTCTGTCGATAACCTCTTCAAGATAATCGTAAAGGTTGAAGCTCTGCTCCTCCAAATCGTCCTTTTTGTGGCCGTATTTTTTGAGGAATATGCCGATTTCGTCAAGTGCAAGGTGGTCCTTAACCCAGCCTACGCATTTATTTGAAGTTTCAAGTTCGGCAAAATAATTGTAAGTTTTAGGGTTTGCGCCTACGATAGCCGCCATCATAGCGCCTGCGTCAACAAGCTGTTCGGGAACAACGGTTCCTACCCAGCCCGAAGTGCCTGAATAAATGTGAGTGTCGCCGACTTCGGTTGCACCTGCGCCTACGCCGATAAGTGATGCGTCACCGCCGCCGCCGTAAACAGCCGTGCCCTCTGCAAGTCCGAGTTCTTCAGCGGCTTGCTTTGTAACCTCGCCGACTTTTTCCGTGCTTGCTTTGATAACAGGCATATGCTCGATATTAACGCCGACCATATCGCAAATAGGCTTGCACCAGCCCTCGTGACCTTTGCGTGTGTCGTAAAGGAGTGTGCCGAATGCAGAGTCGTTTGTCATAACAAATTCGCCGCTGCAACGAAGAATCATATATTCCTTAACATCAAGCCACTTGTAAATACGCTTGAAATTTTCAGGCTCGTGAGCCTCAACCCACTTGTATTTCCAAATCGGGTCTTTAACCGATGATGAAACCGCACCCGTGTACTTTAGATATTTAAGAAGTTTTGTAACCTCTGCGCCCGCAACCTGAACACCGTGTGCAATGCCTTTTTTGATTTCTTCTCTTGCACGCTGGTCCATATATGTCATAGGACGGCGGATACACTTGCCCTCTCTGTCAACAAGAACAAGACCCTGCATTGCCGAGCAAAAGCTGATGCCCTCGATTTGCTCTTTCTTGACTTTCTTGCATTTTTTGAACACTTCCTTTGTGGTTACGCACATTGCGTTCCACCATTCGTCTGCGTCCTGCTCGCTGCCGCCTTTAACTCCGGTTTCCTCGTCAACATAAAGGTTGTAACCCTCTGTTGCCGATGCAAGAATTTTCATTTCCTTGTCGATTTCGATAAGGCAGGTTTTGATACCCGTAGTACCGATATCATAGGTGATTACATACTTACTCATATTATCCTCCGTATATAAATATAGTTTGTTAACTATTTTTCAAAAGTAAATGCCGACTCAATAAATTTGAGCAACTGCTTTACTATTTGGTCTTCCGACAGTTCGGCTACATCAACGCCCGTATAAATCTCAAGCCTGTTGCGATAGTAGTCGCAGGTGAACGAAAATTGCAGCGAAGTCAGCAAATTGTCAAGGAAAAATGCAAAAAGACGAGGGTCCATATCCTGTCTTACATCACCGTTTGCAAGTGCGTCGGTAATACATTTTACATATTTTTTGCTTGTTTTGCCCTCAATGGCTTTGGCAAATTCCATTGCCTTTTCGCTGTTACGCTCGGATGTTATTTCGTTGTAGAGTTTAACATAGTTTGCATCCTTTTGGCTGAGCTGACAGGTTGTTCTTATCAACTTTTCGGCTTTTGTAAGAAGCTTGTCATCGCTTTTGAGTATTTCGTCAACCGCGTCATCAAGGATTGACATACCACGCTGAATACAGGTGATGAACAAGTCCTCCTTGGTGCTGAAATATTTGTACATCAGCCCGATGCTTATTCCGGCTTTTTTTGCAATTATATTTATATTGGCTTTTTCGTACCCTTTAGAAGCAAATTCATTAATACCGACTTCAAGTATTTTTTCTTTTCTCTCGTCGGAAGCCCTCTCAAACGCTTCTTTATATCTCTTTTCAAACATAAAAATCTTGATTTTGTAGCCTTGCACAAAAGGTGAATAACTTGTTTGTGCAAATGCTCCAAATCTCCTTTGGTGAGTATTAATTCACTAAGAACATATTACCATTTTTTAATATATAATGCAACAAAAATAACTAAAAATTCGCAACATTAAAGTTGACAAATCGGTAAAATGTGATATACTTAATTTGTAAAAGCTGTGAGCACCCGCTCACCAATTAATTAGTGAGTAACCGCTCACCATAAAATCTAAGGAGGAAAATTATGGATACAAGATTCGCTATTACAGAGTATCCTAATGCTGCTGCGCTTACAGCACAGCTCGATGCATTAATCAAAAAACCAATCTACTCTATCAACAGAGCAGCTCTTAAAGAGTATGAAGATGAATACTTCACAAAGAAGTGTGCTAAATCTAAGGAAATGATTACTGAAGCAAAGCAAGTAATTCCCGGCGGCGTTCAGCACAACCTTGCGTTCAACTATCCGTTCCCAATCGTTATGACAAAGGCTAAGGGCAATAAGCTTTGGGATATCGACGGCAACGAATATTTCGACTTTCTTCAGGCAGGCGGCCCTACAATTATCGGTTCAAACGACGATGTTGTTAAAGAAAAGGTTAAGGAACTCCTTGATGACTGCGGTCCTTCAACAGGTTTGTTCCACCCTTATGAATATAAACTCGCAAAGAAAATCAGCGAGTGTGTACCATCAGTAGAAATGTTCCGTATGCTCGGTTCAGGTACAGAAGCATGTATGTGTGCTGTTCGTGTTGCTCGTCTTGCAACAGGCCACAAGAATATAATTAAAATGGGCGGCGCTTACCACGGCTGGTCAGATCAGCTTGCTTGGGGTATGCGTGTTCCTGGTACACTTAACCTTCAATCACACGGTGTTCCTTTGTTTGTATTCAAGCACACACAGGAATTCTTCCCTAATGATCTTAAAGACCTTGAAAAGAAGCTCATCATCAACAAGTTCCGTGGCGGCACAGCTGCTGTATTCATCGAGCCATGCGGCCCTGAATCAGCTACCCGTCCTGTTGATAAGGACTTTCCTAAGGGCGTACAGGCACTTTGCCGTAAGTACGGTGCTCTTCTTGTATGTGACGAAGTTGTAACAGGTTTCCGTATCGGTTTGTCAGGTGCTCAGGGTTACTACGGTATTGATCCTGATATCACAATCTTCGGTAAGATTATCGCAGGCGGTTATCCGGGTGCAGGCGGTATCGGCGGTCACAAGGAAGTTATGAAGTATCTTGGCGCAGGTCTTGATAAGGCTGAAGGTAAGAAGATTCATAAGGCTATGTGCGGCGGTACAATGGCTGCTACACCTATCTCTTGCTGTGCAGGTTACACAGTTATCTGCGAAATCGAAAAGAGAAATGCTTGCCAAGTTGCAGGTCAAATGGCTGACAGACTTGTTAAGGGTCTTAATGAATCAATCAAGAAGTACGACCTTCCGTTCGTATGCTACAATGTAGGTTCAATCTGCCAGTTACATACAGTTGCTACAATGCACTTCAGAATTAACTGGAAGAAGCCTTGGACAATTCCTTCGGTTCTTAAAGAAACAGGCATCCGCCAGACAGAAATGCAATATATGGGCGCTGCTTATATGGCAGAAGGTCTTGTAACACTTGCAGGTTCTCGTCTTTACACTTCAAGCGCTTATACCGAAGAAGATATTGATGAATGTATCAAGAGATTCGACAAGGTTCTTTCAAAGTGCGAAAAGATTGATTATTAATTAATGACATAAAAAGGGCGGTCAACAACCGCCCGTTTGTCGCTTTATAATTTACATAAATATAAGGGGAAAAATATGGCTTACGAAATTGAAGAAGCTAAAAGATTAGTTGTTGAAGCAGGCAAAAAGCTTGTTGAATCCGGTCTTATTGCCCGTACTTGGGGTAATGTTTCCGCTCGTATCAGCGATACTCAGTTTGTTATCACTCCGTCGGGCAGAGCTTATGAAGACCTTACTCCCGATGAAATTGTAGTTGTTAACATTGCAGACTGTTCACACGAGGGCGATATTAAGCCGTCATCCGAAAAGGGTGTTCATGCAGCAGCATATCGTCATCATCCTACAGTTGATTTTGTTATTCACACTCACCAAAGAGCGGCTACAATCGTTTCCATCACAGGTATGGAAATCAGAAATGTATATGATGAATTCAAGGGCGTTTTGGGCAACAAGGTTCCTTGTGCTGATTACGCTATGTCTACAACAGATTCACTTCGCAAGAAGGTTGAAATGTGTATTCAGATGAACCCGGGCAGTCGTGCAATTATGCTTATGCACCACGGCACACTTTGCATGGGTGATAATTATGACCACGCATTTGCTATTGCCGAAAATCTTGAGAAGTGCTGTGAAAAGGTAATTAAGGACAATTATCTTCGTCATTCGTGGGATAAGGTTTATTCGGATGAAGCAAGAAGAGACTTCTATCTCAAAAAGCACAATGCAGGCGAAATGCCGGCAGAAATCTGTGACCTCGGTTCTTCTGTAAGAAACGGCAACCGCTTTACTCTTACAGTAGGCGGCAAGTCTGTTGATGTTGACCTTGAAACAGGACTCGGTATCAACGGCATTGCTCCAAAGGTAGAGAAAATTCACAGAGCTATTTATAATACAGAAAATGTTACAATGATTAGGCACCTTGCAACTCCTGATGTTGTTGCTGTGTCTTGCCTTGATGAAACTATGGAACCTATGATTGACGACTTTGCTCAAATTGTCGGTCTTGATGTAAAGTGCGTTCCGTGGATTAACGGCGACACAGACGATTGTGCAAAGGAAATCGGCAAGGCTGTTGAAAAGAGAAATGCAGTTCTTGTTCAGGGTATGGGTGCAATGATTACCGGCAATAACGACGGTGACCTTCAGGCTCTTGATATTATTATGGACAAGGGTGCTGCCGCTCAAATCGATTGCGATATTTTCAATCGTTCTCACTATGTTCCAAAGGCAGAATGTTTCCTTATGAGAACGGTTTATCTTGCAAAGTATAGCAAGCAAATCGATGAAAAATAATTATAGACTGTGATAAAGTTCCTGAAGCACGCCAATAAAATAAACTAACCGCTTAATGCCTCCCTTGTGTAAAGGGAGGTGGGTGCGATTTATCGCACTCGGAGGGATTGTAAAAGTGCCGCAAACATCGAATTTGCGGTACTTTTGGCGTTTTTCGTTTTTTGCTCAGTCGAGGTACCATCGTACATCTTCCTTCGCAAGAAAACGAAATTCAGAACCTTTCTCAACAGCCTATGTTTTAAATAAATAGCCGTTAATTACATAATTTTAACCCGTTATTAAATGCAAAATCTGTGATTGCCTATTTCCTTGATTACGGTTCTGGAGTGCATAAATTTGTCGTTGGTTTTGGCAGGGTTGAAGTAGTACACCGCACCGCCCGACGGGTCCCAGCCGTTTAGTGCGTCCGTTGCGGCACGCTTGCTTGACTCTGCAACCGGTTGGTACCAGTTGCTGTCGTTTACGCACGAAAACGCACCCTTTTGGTACACCACTCCCGATAATGTATCGGGAAACGACGGGTGTGCAACTCTGTTGAGAATTACCGCTCCCACGGCAACCTGCCCCTCGTAGCTTTCGCCCCTTGCTTCGGCTGAAATCACTTTTGCAAGCAATTCAACATCGGCACTTGAATACGCACCGTTTGAATTGCCGCCCGATGAACTTCCGCCGAGTCCGAGATAAAGCAGTGTTGTTTTGCCGCAAATGCCGTCAGCCGTCAGTCCGCAGTTTTTTTGAAATGCCGTTACGGCTTTTTTCGTTGCCGAGCCGTAAATTCCGTCAATCGAGCCGTTGTAATATCCGAGCGATTGAAGCTTTTGTTGGATTTTCTTCACTTCACTTCCGCTTGAACCGAGTTTTGACAACGCATAAACGCTTGTTTCTTTAATGAATGTGTCGTAGACGAGAAGCCCTGCACCGCCTACACCAAAAATTATCGCAAGTGCAAGCGCAAAGCTTACAATGTTTTTGATTACCTTATTTTTCATACAGTCCTCCGTATTGTTTCGTTGGGGAGAATATTATCCTCCCGAAATTATTTATATAATGTTTAAGTGGTCAAGCAAAAATGTTATTCCCACGCCCGACATTATCGTTATTGCCGAGTAGCCTGCAAAAGCAAGCGTTTTTTTGACATCAAGTTTTTGTTTCGGCGGTTTGACGGCTGTCGATGTCGAGATTTTTTCTGCTTCTTTTCGGATTTTTTTGCCGTCTGTGTTTTGTGATGAGGGTCGCACAAAAAATATGATTTTCTCAAAATACGGCGAGTCGGGATTTGTTATTTCAAGTATTTGCTTGTTAACTCCTTTGAGCATAGTCATCGTCCTTTTGTTTGCCAAAATTTCGGCACTGAATTTATACAAATAGTGTTTGAATATTGCCCGAATTTTATACATAAACGGGAATGTTCAATTTCTACATTTTTAACAGTTTTTTTCTCTTGACAACACATTTAGGTTAACATTTCGTATTATTCCACCGATGTTTAAAATGTGGAAAACTATGTGGAAAAGGTGTAAAACTTACCCTCAAAACGCTATATTTAAGCACTTTTAGGGTGTTGAAAACTAAAAATATACATATCTTTCAACATTTTACACATAGTTTTCAACAAAAAAATTTTTTTAAAAATTTTGTATAATTTGCTGTTTTTTACTTTCGGTCTTGACAAAAAAATGTTATAATCTTGATATTACAGAAAGTTTTTTGAGGTTACAAAAATGAACTATACCGTTACCGAAAATAATATAATTGTAAACAATGTCACCTGCCTTGACCTGGATTTAACTCTCGATTGCGGTCAGGCGTTCAGATGGGAGCGTTTGGAGGACGGTTCGTATTGCGGAGTTGCCGGCGGTCATTTTTTGCATATCGCAAAAGAGGACGACTCTCTTATTTTTTATGATACCGATGAGGATACATTTAATTCGTTTTGGGTTGATTATTTTGATTTGAACAAGGATTATGACGAGATTTGCAATAGGTTGAAAGAGGATAAGCTTCTTGCTTCCACGATTGATGAATACTACGGCATTCGCATACTCAATCAGGACAGCTGGGAAGCACTGTGTTCGTTTGTCATCAGCCAGCAGAATAATATAAAAAGGATAAAGCTGATAATTTCACGGCTTTGCAAGGCTTACGGTGACGAGGTTGCAGACGATTGGTATTCGTTTCCGAGTGCCGAACGACTGAGCAAGTTGAGTGTTGAGGATTTTGAATCACTCGGCACGGGCTATCGTGCAAAGTATCTTGAAAAGCTTTCAAAGGATGTTGCAAACGGCGAGATAGATTTGGATTACATAAAATCTCTGCCGCTTGCAGAAGCAAAAAAAGAACTGCTCAAAATTTACGGAGTGGGCGAAAAAGTGGCAAACTGTGCTCTGCTCTTTGGTATGCAGTTTTATTCCTGCTTTCCGCTTGATGTGTGGATGAAGCGTGTTATGAAGTTTTATCCCGACGGACTGCCTGAATGTTTTGACGGCATAGAGGGCATAGCACAACAATATTTGTTTTATTGGGCAAGACAAAATTTATGAGGTGAAAAATGCAAAAGCTGTTTGTTGAAAATATAAATGACGAAAAAATTATACTTGACGGCGAAAGTGCAAGACATATTGCGAAATCTCTGCGTATGAGGGTCGGCGATGTTATCTGCGTTACCGACGGCGGCGGAGATGATTACGGCTGTCAAATCGAGGAAATTACAAAGGACGAGGTTGTGCTCAAGGTTTGTTACAAGCAGGCGTGCGAGAGCGAACCGAGTTGCAGGGTGACGATTTATCAGGGCGTGCCGAAAAGCAGTAAAATGGAAGATATTATCCAAAAATGCGTGGAACTCGGCGTGTGCAAAATTGTGCCTACCCTTACAAAGCGTTGCGTTTCTCGCCCCGATGACAAGGCGGCAGGCAAAAAAAATCAGCGTTATCAAAAAATAGCGCTTGAAGCCGCACAGCAAAGCGGCAGAGGAATTGTGCCGAAAATCGAAAATATGAAAACTCTCCGTCAGGCGATTGACGAAGATGAAAGCGATGTTAAAATTGTGTTTTATGAGGGCGGCGGCGAAAAACTTGCCGACATTGTTAAGCCCGATACCGAAAGCGTGAGTGTTTTTATAGGCCCTGAGGGCGGATTTGAACAGGAAGAGGTTGAACAAATCGAAGCTTCGGGCGGAGTTCGTGCAACTCTCGGCAAACGAATTCTTCGCACGCAAACCGCACCTGTTGCGGCTCTCACGGCAATTATGCTCCTCACGGGGAATTTGGAATAAAATAACCGCAGAAATGAAAATTCGCAACAATGTAAATATTACCTATTGACAACACATATAATTAGTATTATTATATAAACAAATATTTCGGGGCGAGGTGCAATTCCTCACCGGTGGTACAGTCCACGACCTGTCGCAGACAGCTGATTCGGTGCAATTCCGAAACCGACGGTTAAAGTCCGGATGAAAGAAATATAAAATCTTAATACACCTTGCACATCCGATGAGTGTGCAGGTAACGGATTTGTCTTTCGCCCCAACATGGTTTTATGTTGGGGTTTTTCTTATGCCGACCCGGGCAGGAAAGGAATGACTATGTCAAAAGAAAACATCATCAAACAAAATTCATCATCAAAACCGAACAAAACCCACCTTATTGTAGGTTGCGGCGTGCTTGCGGCGGCGGCAACGGCTTTGCAATATCTTGAAATTCCGAGTCCGGTAAATTTCATTGCACTTGATTTTTCGGATTTGCCGGCTCTCCTCGGTGCGTTTGCCTACGGTCCTGTCGCAGGTATACTTATTGAATTTATCAAAAATGTTATTCACCTTGCAGTCAGCAGAAGCGGATATGTCGGCGAATTGTCAAACTTCATTTTGGGTGCAGTTTTCACTCTTACAGCAGGTTTGATTTATCAAAAGCATAAAACAAAAAAGAGTGCAATTTTGGGCGGCGTAATCGGTGCGCTCGTTATGGCAGCGGTAAGTTATCCGTCAAACCTCTTTGTTGTTTATCCGTTTTATTACAACTTTATGCCAAAAGAGGCAGTGCTCGGCGTTTATCAGGCACTTTTCAAGGTTAACAGCATTGAAATGGCAA
Organism: uncultured Eubacterium sp.; assembly: GCA_900539325.1. Taxonomy (GTDB): domain Bacteria; phylum Bacillota; class Clostridia; order Oscillospirales; family Acutalibacteraceae; genus Eubacterium_R. The sequence goes on along the minus strand of UQCC01000008.1, from coordinate 12,455 downwards.
TTTTGATTTACAATGTACCGTTTACATTTATCAAGGGATTAATCAGCGTTGCAATTTCAGCCCTTATTTACAAACCGCTCAGACCGTTCCTTAAAGGTAAAACAAAATAACATATACAAAAATTTTTAATTTTTTTAATTAACCTATTGAAAAGTTCCTCTCCATACTTTATAATAGGTAAGTACAGACAGGTGTTTTGTGCATCTGTCTTTTCTTTTTTAAATGTTCGTAAGAGGGGACAATATAATAATGTATAAAATCGGATTTGATAATGACAAATATCTGTCTATGCAGTCAAGCAGAATTAAGGAACGCATTGCGGAGTTCGGCGGCAAACTTTATCTTGAGTTTGGCGGCAAATTGTTTGACGATTATCACGCAAGCAGAGTTTTGCCGGGATTTTTGCCCGACAGCAAACTCCAAATGCTTCTTCAGCTAAAAGATGAGGCAGAGATTGTTATTGTAATCAGCGCAGAGGATATTGAAAAGAATAAAATCAGGGGAGACCTCGGCATCACATACGATGTTGATGTGTTCCGCCTTATTAATGCCTTTGAAAGCAAGGGCTTGTTTGTCGGCTCGGTTTGCCTTACAAAATACACCGCAACTCCAAAGGTTTTGGCTTTTGAAGAAAAGCTTAAAGAAGCAGGAATTAAGTCGTACCATCACTATCTTATTGACGGCTATCCGAATAATATTTCAAAAATCGTGTCGGATGACGGCTACGGCAAAAACGATTATATCGAAACCGAGAGAGAGCTTGTAGTCATCACCGCACCGGGTCCGGGCAGCGGAAAAATGGCAACCTGCCTTTCACAGCTTTACCACGAAAACAAGCGTGGAGTTAAAGCCGGCTATGCAAAGTTTGAAACTTTTCCGATTTGGAATATTCCGCTCAATCACCCGGTTAACATTGCATACGAAGCCGCAACTGCCGACCTAAACGATGTCAATATGATTGACCCGTGGCACCTTGAAGCCTACGGCGAAACCACCGTTAACTATAACCGTGATGTGGAAATCTTCCCGGTTCTTAAAGCAACATTTAACAAGATTTACGGCAAGTGCCCGTACAAGTCACCTACTGATATGGGCGTAAATATGGCAGGCAACTGCATTATCGACAATGATGCGGTTTGCGAAGCATCGAATAACGAGATTATCCGCAGATACTTCAATGCAAAGCGTAACAAAAAGCGTGGTGCAAAGAATGACAGCGAAATATACAAACTTGAACTTCTTCTCAACAACGCTCTCCTTGATGTAAACGACAGAAAGTGCGTTAAGTTTGCGGAGGAATTGTCGGAAAAAACAGGTGCACCTGCTGCGGCTGTTGAACTTCCGGACGGCAAGATTATCACGGGCAAAACTTCGGTTATTATGGGTTGTGCAAGCGCAACGCTTCTCAATGCACTCAAATCTCTTTCGGGAATAGACGATATTACTCTTATTGACCCTGAGGTTATCAAGCCGATAGAAAATCTTAAAACACAGCACTTAGGCGCAAAAAATCCACAGCTTCACATCAACGAAATTCTTATTGCTCTTGCAATATCGGCAGTAACGGACGAAAATGCCAAAAAGGCTCTTGCACAGCTTGACAAATTGAAGCACAGCGAAATGCATTGTTCCGTTATGCTTTCTTCCGTTGACGAAAAAATGCTCAAGGAGCTTGGCATCAGACTCACTTGTAACGACAGGTAATTATATACAAGGGGTCGCACAACAATTAATGACGGTTGTACACCCCAAGGGTGTATTGCCGTCTTTTGTTATATCAAAACTAATTCAGGAGGACACATAAATGAAAAAACCAAAGTACATATTCATCACCGGCGGTGTTGTATCGGGACTCGGTAAAGGGATAACTGCGGCATCCCTCGGCAGACTTCTTAAATCAAGAGGCTTAAAGGTCACGGCACAAAAGCTTGACCCGTATCTTAATGTTGACCCGGGCACTATGAACCCTGTTCAGCACGGCGAGGTTTTTGTTACCGACGACGGTGCGGAAACCGATCTTGACCTCGGCCACTACGAGAGATTTATTGACGAAAGCCTTACTCAAAATTCAAACCTCACCTCGGGCAGAGTTTACTGGAAGGTTATTTCGGACGAGAGAAAAGGCGTTTACGGCGGACAGACAATTCAGATTATTCCGCATATTACAAATGAAATAAAAAAATACATCCGCCGCAATGAAGAAACGGGTGCGGATGTTTGCCTTGTTGAAATCGGCGGCACTATCGGCGATATTGAAAGTCAGCCGTTTTTGGAGGCTATTCGTCAGTTTGCAACGGATTACGGCAGAGAAAACTGTGTGTTTATTCATGTAACGCTTGTGCCTTATCTTGCCGCTTCGGACGAGTTGAAGAGCAAGCCTACTCAGCATTCGGTTAAAGAGATGTTGTCCATCGGTATTCAGCCGGATATTATCGTGTGCAGAACCGAACATCCGCTGTCGGAGGATATTAAGCGTAAAATTTCCCTTTTCTGCAATGTCGGTCCGGATTGTGTTATCGAAAACAACAACTGCGATATTCTTTATGCCGTTCCTATGATGCTCAAAGAGCAAAAAATGGACGAAGTTGTTTTGCGTAAACTTGGCATTGACGCACCAAATCAGGATTTGAGCGATTGGGAAGATATGCTTTTTGCACTTCGCAATCCAAAACAAACCGTAAAAATCGCTATGGTCGGCAAATATGTTGAACTTCACGATTCGTACATCAGCGTAAACGAGGCACTTAAGCACGGCGGTATTGCCACAAGAAGTGCCGTTGATATTAATTGGATTGATTCCGAAAGCCTTGAAGCAGACGGCGTAGACCTTGACGAAGTGTTCAAGGATGTTGACGGTATTCTTGTTCCGGGCGGTTTCGGCAGTCGTGGCATCGAGGGCAAAATTCTCGCCTGCAATTACGCAAGAACTCACAAAATTCCGTATCTCGGTATCTGCCTCGGTATGCAAATCGCAATTATCGAATTTGCAAGAAATGTTTTGGGGCTTGACGGTGCAAACTCGGCAGAAATCAATCCCGATACAAGATACCCGGTTATCGATATTTTGCCTGAAAAGAAAACTTTGACCGACCTCGGCGGCACACTTCGCCTCGGCAAATATCCATGTGTGCTCAATCCGGAGTCAAAATCATACGAACTTTACGGTGCAGATGAAATCTGGGAGCGTCACCGCCACAGATATGAGGTTAACAACGATTATCGTGAGGCACTTCTCAGCCACGGTATGATTTTTGCCGGCACAAGTCCAAACAATCATATTGTTGAAATGATAGAAATTCCGGATCACCCGTGGTTTGTGGCAGGTCAGTTCCATCCTGAATTTAAGTCCCGTCCAAACAAGCCGCATCCGCTCTTCCGTGGTTTTGTAACAGCCGCTTGCGAGCATTTGTTGAATAAATAAACAAAAAATCCTTACGGTATGTAGCCGTAAGGATTTTTCATACTGTCGATCTGTCGATAAAACTTCTGAAGCACGCCAAAAAAATAAGTAACCGCCCAAACAGCCTAACAAACTTAGGGGCGATTACTTTACAAACCTAAAGGGCTGACCGTCTATCGGACTGCTCCTTGTTCATTTTTATTATATACATTTTATTGCGCTTTGTCAACAGCACTTTGTTGTTTGGCAAGGCGTTTAAATTTTTTCTCTTTGTTAAGATAAATAATTGCAAGCGGAATATCTGCCAAAAGCCAAGCGGCAGGAGCGGCATAGCAAACAGCCGAAAAGCCGATAATCTTTGTAAAAATAAAGGCAATGGCTATTCTGCCCACAAGTTCGCCGGCACCGGCAATCATATTTGCATATGTGTAGCCGAGTCCCTGCAATGAGTTACGCAGTACAAAAAGTATTGCAACAAGGCTGTAACATTGTGCGGTTGCAAGTATGTATCTTTTTGCGGCAAACATCATTTCGCTGTTCACCTCTGTTGAAAACAGGCTCACAAGCGGTTCGCCGATTGCGTACAGCGTTATGCTCATTATAACCGAAACTACAAGGTCGAGCACAAATATCTTGCGTATGCTTTTTACGATTCTGTCGTAATTTTTGGCACCGAAGTTTTGCCCCACAAAGGTTTGCGTTGCCACACCCAAACCGCTCATCGGAATGTTTGTAAGGTTTTCAACCTTGCCTGCGGCGGTAAATCCTGCAATAACATTTGCACCAAAACCGTTAACCGCACCTTGCAGGCACATAGAACCGATTGATGTAATCGTAAACTGAAGCGATACGGGTATGCCGAGTTTAATCTGTTCCCAAGCAACTTTGATGTTCGGCTTAAAGTCGGATTTTGTAACCGATATATTTTGATTAAATTTGAATACATACGCTCCCGTGAGTATCATTGCAAGTGCTTGCGATATAAGCGTTGCACCTGCCGCACCCTCAACACCCCAAGCAAAATGCTTAACGAACAGCAAATCAAGGAAGAAGTTAACTATTACGCTGACAATGTGAAAGTACAGCGGTTTTCTGCTTTCGCCGACTGCTCTTGATATTGCCGTAAAGTTGCTTGAAAGCATTTGAAACGGAACGCCGAAGTACAGCACATTGATGTATGATGCCGACATTTTGATTATTTCATCCGGTGTGCCGATTGCACGAAGCAGAGGATAACTCAAAATTTCGCCGAAAATTATTGTGCAAATTCCTGCAATGAGCGAAACTTTGACGCTTGAAGCGGTGTATAAATTCAGTTTTTTTCTGTCGTTTGCACCAAAAGCCTGTGCTATCGGAATGGTAAAGCCGCTCGTAAGTCCGAGTGATGCACCTACAACAAACGAACTTATCGGACCTACATTGCCCACAGCCGCCAAAGCGTCGGTGGAAACATATCTGCCTACAATGATGTTGTCAATAAGCGAGTAGTTGTATTGCAAAAGTGAGCTTAACATTATCGGCAATGCAAACGGAATTATACTTTTGAGCACATTGCCCGAAAGCATATTGTTTTTTTGCTTCATAGATTATGCTTTCTTCTTTTTTGTTGTTTTTGTTGATTTATCTGATTTTTTGGTTGTTTGCTTTTTCGCCGTGGTAGATGGCTTCGGTTTGTTGTACTTGCTTACGGTGCGATAGTTTTGCTTGCCGTCAACCGTTCTTGTCAGCACATACTGTTCGCCGTCTTTTTTGATGTTAATCTTTACATTGTCGGGTTTAACATCTTTTTTGCCGTAAAGCTTGCAGGTGAGTTTTCCGCCCTCGCAGGTCATTTTTATTCTGACATCACAACCGAGCGTGTTTTTAAACTTAAAATCTTTGCTGTTCCATTGCACCGTGGCATCGCCGCCGAGCGGAACATATCCGATTTCAAGCGAATGGTTTGTTCTGTACACAATTTCAACATTTGCACGGAGCACGCACTCAAACAGGGTGGAACTGACTTGACAAACACCGCCGCCGAGTCCGTCCACAAATTCGCCGCCGTTGATAACCTTTGCGGTTTCGTATCCTGCGGTTACGGTTCTCTTGCCGACAGTTTGGTTAAACGAAAATACCGCATCATCAGGAATTTTGATGTTGTTCAGCTTGCTGACAGCCGCTTTGAGATTTGCCGTTCTTGTTTTGTCGCTTGAACGGTAATAAGAGGTGTATGTAGCAAGCTCATACGGATAATCACCCTCGCTGTCTTTTGACAAGCCGGGATATATTTTCATCGTGTCGCTTTCTTTAAATGTTGTTGCCAAATCCTCCGTTGTGGTAGGCTTGGTTGTTGTTTCGGTTGTGGTTTCGCTTGTTTCCTCCTCTTTGTCACCGCTTGCCGTACAGCCGGTAACTGTGCAGATAATTACGGTGAACGCAAGCAAAACCGCAAGAATATTTTTGTTTCTTTTCTTTTTCATTACAAATTTTGCCTTTGGTTTTATTTTAATCGGACGGATAATATCCGCCCCTACGGATTTAAACTGTTATTTTTGGTTTTTGTACGGCTTCTTTTCGGCAACCCAGCCCTCTTTGTTCACTTGTCTTGCTCTTGCAATAGAAAGTGCTTCGTCAGGGATGTTGTCGGTGATTGTTGAGCCTGCCGCAATGTATGCCATTTCGCCCACCTTAACCGGAGCGATAAGATTTGTGTTGCAGCCGATAAACGCACCGTCACCGATTTCGCATCTTGATTTAACCTTGCCGTCATAGTTGCAGGTTACCGTGCCGCAACCGAAGTTTACATTGCTTCCCACATCGCTGTCGCCGATGTAGGTGAGGTGAGCACTCTTTGTGCCCTCGCCGACAACAGAGTTTTTAACTTCAACAAAGTTGCCGATGTGCACGCCCTTTTTGAGCACGCTGTTTGCCCTTACCTTAACAAACGGACCGCAGTCAACACCGTCCTCGATTGCCGAATCGGTAACTTTGCAGTTGTCAAGAACAACCTCGTTGCCGATTGTTGAATTGTCAATCCAAGTGTTAGGACCGATAACGCAGTTGTCGCCGATTACAGTGTTGCCGATGATGATTGTGTTTGGCAAAATTCTTGTTGACGCACCGATTTTTACATCTTTGCCAATCATAACACCGTCTGTGCAAGGAATGTCAACACCGTTTGTCATATGACTGTCGTTGATGTTTCTTCTCATAATGTTGTTGAGAATGTTGAACTGTTTTCTGTCGTTTGCACCCAAAACGGTTTCGTTGTTTTCGCAGATGTATGCGCCTGCATTTTCGCCCTTTTTGATGAGAATTTCAAGGCTGTCTGTGAGATAGTATTCGTTTTGTGCGTTTTCGTTTGTAATGCGGTCAAGCGCATAGAGGAGTTCGTTTCCCTTAAACCAATATGTTCCCGCATTTGATTCGTTGATTTTCTTCTGCTCCTCATTTGCGTCTTTGTGCTCAATGATACGCTCAAGCACACCGTTTTCGTCACGCTTGATGTGGCCGATTCCGTTTGTGTCCTCAACAATCGCAGAAATGAGGGTGATTGCGTTGTCGTTTTCCTTGTGGTAATTGTATGCCTTGTTCATTGTTTCGGCATCCATAAGCGGACCGTCACCGTTGAGAATTAAAATGTCGTCATCCTTGTGCTCAGAGATGAATTCTCTTGCCTGCATAACAGCATGTCCCGTGCCGAGCTGCGGCTCCTGAAGTGCTGTTTTGATGTTGCTGTCGTAGTTTGCAAGCCAGCTTTCAACAATGTCGTGTCTGTATCCTGTGATAACGCAGACATCCTCGGCACCTGCCTCCTTTACGGCGTCCACAACATATTTAATCATCGGTTCAAAAATAACTTCGCACATAACTTTCGGTGCGTCTGTTTTCATTCTTGTTCCCTTGCCGCCGGCAAGTATGATTGCACACTTCATATAGTTTAACCTCATTTCAGTAGTAGTAATAATTATCAGTTTGCTATATTATGCACCTTTTCCACCGAATTTTCAACCATTTTATAATATATTTATAATTATTCCATAAATATTCAAAAAAATGTTTGAAATTGCGGTTGTTCTATGTTATACTTTTATCGGATTATTCTGCGTTGTCGTATTTTCCGCAGAATAAACAACAATGTATTTAATTTTTAGGAGGTACTTCAAATGTCAAACAAATGGGTATACATGTTTGAAGAAGGCGACATGACCATGCGTAACTTGCTTGGCGGTAAGGGTGCAAACCTCGCAGAAATGACCAAGATCGGTCTTCCTGTACCACAGGGTTTCACAGTTACCACAGAAGCTTGTACACAATATTACGAAGATGGTCGTAAAATTAATGACGAAATCATGACTCAGGTTATGGAAGGCGTTAAGAAGATGGAAGAAATCAACGGCAAAAAGTTCGGTGATAAGCAAAATCCTCTTCTTGTTTCTGTTCGTTCGGGTGCAAGAGCATCAATGCCGGGTATGATGGATACAATCCTCAACCTTGGTCTTAATGACGAAGTAGTTGCAACAATGATTGCAGGTAACGATGACCCTGCTTTCGAGCGTTTCGTATATGACTCATACAGAAGATTCATCCAGATGTTCTCTGATGTAGTTATGGAAGTTGGTAAGAAGTATTTTGAGCAACTTATCGATAAGATGAAGGAAGAAAAAGGCGTTCAGTACGACGTAGAACTTACAGCAGCAGACCTCAAGGAACTTGCTACACAGTTCAAGGCTGAGTACAAGAAGCAGCTCGGTTCAGACTTCCCTTCAGACCCTGTTGAACAACTCAAGCTTGCTATTGAAGCTGTATTCCGTTCATGGGACAACCCTCGTGCAAATGTTTATCGTAGAGATAACGATATTCCTTATTCATGGGGTACTGCAGTTAACGTAATGCCTATGGTATTCGGTAACCTTAACAATCAATCAGGTACAGGCGTTGCCTTCACTCGTGACCCTGCAACCGGTGAAAATAAGTTGATGGGTGAATTCCTTATCAACGCACAGGGCGAGGACGTAGTTGCCGGTGTTCGTACACCTATGCCAATCGCTCAGATGGAACAAGAATTCCCTGAAGCATACGCTGAGTTCATCAAGGTTTGTGAAACTCTTGAAAATCACTACCACGATATGCAGGATATGGAATTCACAGTAGAAAACAAGAAGCTCTATATGCTTCAGTGCCGTAACGGTAAGAGAACAGCTCCTGCCGCTCTTAAGATTGCATGCGACCTCGTTGACGAAGGCCACAAGACTCCTGCAGAAGCAGTTGCTATGATTGACCCTCGTAACCTCGACACACTTCTCCACCCTCAGTTTGACGTTGCTGCTCTTAAGGCTGCTACTCCGATGGGTAAGGGTCTTGGCGCTTCTCCCGGTGCTGCTTGCGGTAAGGTTGTATTCACAGCCGAAGACGCAGAAGTTTGGAACGAAAGAGGCGAAAAGGTTATTCTTGTTCGTCTTGAAACTTCACCTGAAGACATCACAGGTATGAAGGCTGCTCAGGGTATCCTCACAGTTCGTGGCGGTATGACATCTCACGCTGCCGTAGTTGCTCGTGGTATGGGTACTTGCTGTGTATCAGGTTGCGGCGACATCAATATGGATGAAGAAAACAAGAAGTTCACTCTCGCAGGCAAGGAATTCCACGAAGGTGATTACATTTCTATCGACGGTTCAACAGGTAATATCTATGACGGTATTATCGAAACAGCTGATGCTCAAATCGCAGGCGAATTCGGCAGAATTATGGCTTGGGCTGACGAGTTCAGAAAGCTTAAGGTTCGTACAAACGCTGATACTCCTGCCGATGCTAAGAAGGCAAGAGAACTCGGTGCAGAAGGTATCGGTCTTTGCCGTACAGAGCATATGTTCTTTGAAGAAGACAGAATCGCTGCTTTCAGAGAAATGATTTGCTCAGACACAGTAGAAGAAAGAGAAGCTGCTCTTGAAAAGATTCTTCCTTATCAGCAAGGCGACTTCGAGGCTCTTTATGAAGCACTTGAAGGTTGTCCTGTAACAATCAGATTCTTGGACCCACCTCTTCACGAGTTCGTTCCTACAGAAGAAGCTGACATCGAAAAGCTTGCAAAGGCTCAGGGCAAGTCTGTTGAAGAAATCAAGGCTATCATCTCATCTCTTCACGAGTTTAACCCAATGATGGGTCACCGTGGCCTCCGTCTTGCAGTTACATATCCTGAAATTGCAAAGATGCAAACAAAGGCTGTTATCCGTGCAGCTATCAATGTTCAGAAGGCTCATCCTGATTGGACAGTAGCTCCTGAAATTATGATTCCTCTTGCTTGTGATGCTAAGGAACTCAAGTATGTTAAGGATATCGTTGTTGCAACTGCAGATGCAGAAATCGCAGCAGCAGGCGTAGAAATGAAGTACGAAGTTGGTACTATGATCGAAATTCCTCGTGCAGCTCTTACAGCAGCTGACATCGCTAAGGAAGCTGAGTTCTTCTGCTTCGGTACAAACGACCTTACTCAGATGACATTCGGCTTCAGCCGTGATGACGCAGGTAAGTTCCTCAACGCTTACTATGACAAGAAGATTTTCGAAAGCGACCCATTCGCAAGACTCGACACAACAGGTGTTGGTCAGCTTATGGAAATGGCAGTTAAAAACGGTAAGGCAACTCGCCCATCACTCCACTGCGGTATCTGCGGTGAGCACGGCGGCGACCCAACATCAGTTGAATTCTGCCACAAGATCGGTCTTGATTATGTTTCATGCTCACCATTCCGTGTGCCTATCGCTCGCCTTGCAGCAGCTCAGGCAGCTATTGCAGAAATGGAGGACTAATCTTACTTTTAGTTTTAAGATTGGTTTTGAGCAGGCAAAAGCCTTTAGACACGCAACAAATCAATATCTTCGTCCGTATCAATGGAAAGATATAACCGTAAGCGTAGTAATATGAAATTAGCAGGTATGTTATTGAAAAATAGCATACCTGTTTTTTTTATAAATTTAGATTGATCAGATAAATTGAATTTTGATTTTCGCAATAAACCACAAATTTTTAAATGGAATTATGGCAAATAAATAAAAATCAAAAGTGATTCTTATTTATTGTTGTAAAAATGCTGTTTTTTGCTAAGAGAAATATATGTACCTAATCATTATAGAAAGTTGTAATATAAAGTATAAATATATTACTCTAAAAAATTTGGTAATAAGTAAAAACAATGTATAATATTTTTATGGTTTTATCTTGAAATTATTGTCAAATAATTATAGAATAACAGTAATAAACCATGTTGATGGAGGAATATTGATGAATACTCCTATTTTTATACTATTAGTTACAGTTGCTATTATTGCATTAGCGGTTTTTATTGCAATAATTATAAAAGATCCTTCTAAAACACTTGAATTGATTTTTTCATTTCTTTTGTCTTTGGCATTCTCTATTGCGTCTTTCTGTGTTGGAGTTTCAGATAAAACATCAGAAACATCAACTTCAGATTATTCTGCATCAATTTCTGACACAGTATCAAGCTCACATAACGAAACATCGAATGAAACAACTGAAGAATCGACAATTAATGGAAATTCATTTTCAAAAAAATTATCTTATGAAGACGAAAATTATACTGTTAAATTTATTACCCCTACAGATGGCACTTATCGTTTTGATTATGAAATAAATGATGTCAATTGTGATTATAAGGTAGTATTAATGGATTCAAAAAAAGAAATAATATTTGATTCTGAATATAGTGTTTATGGAAATGGAAATACCTGTATATTAATAAAAAACGAGAAATATACGCTAACAGTTGAGCAATTGGAAGGATTTCCAATTGCAACTATAAAAATAGGAGTTCCTTCAGAATCAGCAATGTTGCAATTTGAAAATTAGGAGGTACATATGAAAAAAATTGAAGTTATATTTTTAATTTTTATTATCGTGGTTTCTTTTATCGGTTGTAATCATAGTGATTATGAGCAAAATACAAATACTGAAAGCGTGAGTGAAGATACTACATTAAATGATACGATATCAATAGCTCCAGAAACCACCGAGATTGAAACTACTGAAGAACTAAAAGATGTAATTACAGAAAATCCATTTTCTGTTAAATTCAATCATATAGATGATGAACATATTATTTATTATACAGCACCAGTTAGTGGCATATATCGTTTTGATATGTCAACAGATGATGCTACATGTGATTATAATTTAAAAATATATGATTCTATAAAAGATTTAATGTGTGATGAGAACTATAGCTGTTATTTGCATGGCAAAACATTAACATTGAATAAAGATGAGACATATAAAATTGTATTAGCACAAATTGAAGGCTTTCCGACAGCAGCTATAACTATAGGAATACCAAATGAAGAAAAAAACATAAGCAATAATAAAGCTTCTGGAAAAATAAATTATATTGATCAAGAAGATACTTATGTATTTCACACAGAGTTATCTGGAATATATAGATTTGATTTCAAGACGGATAATTCTGATTATAACTATAACGTTTTATTGAAAAATTCAATTAATGAAGAAATATTTGATCTTGATTATAATACATATTCACATGGAAAAGGTGTTTATTTAAACGAAAATGAAGATTATAAACTTCAAATTATACAACAACAAGGCACTCCTCAATATGATATATTGATTTCTGCACCTCTTCCACCGGCTAATGTAAGCAAATCTTTTTCTGGCAACATAACATTTGTTGATCAGCAAAATATATATTATTTCATTCCTAAAAAAAGTGGATTATATAATATTTCAATTATATTTAGTGACAAAGAAGCTGCGTGCAAACTTACATTAAAAAATAACGAAAATACTGAATTGTTTTCTACTACTTGTGAATCGCCTGAAGAAGTACAATTAACAAAAGGAACACAGTATAAATTTATTGTGGAGTATAATAATTCATTATTAGATTATAATGTTGTTATAAAAAAACAATAAAATTTTTAGTATATCTAAATATAAAACTTATTATATATGAGCCAACTGGTTTTTATTAGAAAATCAGTTGGCTTTTTTGTATATATAGAACTAAAACGGAGGTGTTTTTAACGAAACAAACAAA
>UQCC01000007.1 GCA_900539325.1 uncultured Eubacterium sp. | reverse complement strand
CAGTGTATTGCTATCCGGTGTTTGCAGTAATGCTTGGAACGGGGTTAAGAGTTGGAGAAGTTACTGGACTCAGATGGTGTGATATTGATTTGGAAGATGGGATTATAGATGTTAATCACACGTTGGTTTATTATGACCACAGAACTTCTGAAGGAAAAAAGGGCTGCTATTTCAATGTGAATACTCCAAAGACAGAAGCAGGAAATAGACAAGTTCCGATGCTCGATTTTGTTAAAGAAGCATTTGTTATGGAAAAAGAAAGACAAGAACTGCTAGGGGTTCACTGCGAAGCAACCATAGATGGATATACAGATTTTATATTTCTCAATCGCTTCGGACAGCCACAACATCAATCGACTTTGAATAAGGCAATCCGACGCATAATCCGTGATTGCAACGATGAGCAGTTTTTGAAAACAGAAAGCCCAGAAGTGCTTTTACCGCATTTTAGTTGTCATTCGCTCAGACATACATTTACAACAAGAATGTGTGAAGCAGGTGTAAATATAAAAGTTATTCAGGATACACTCGGACATAAGGATATAACAACAACCTTAAATATCTATACTGATGTAACAAAGGAACTAAAAAGAACCGAGTTTGATGGACTGGATAAATACTTTAATAATTCAATAGCGTAGGAAAAAGTGGCGTACTTTAAAATGAAAATTGGTACGCTGCTTTTTTGGTCTGATTGACTTATTCAATAATAAAGATTATAATTTAGTAAGCAATCCGATTGAAGAACCCATTCTCTCAATCGGGATTTACATCAAATACATCAAATAATACAACTGCTTATGCGGAAAGTAATCAATTTTAAAGGTAAACAAGGCTTTTTATCTGATTGAAAAAAGCAAAGTAGGGAGTTGCTCAGGAATATGAGTGGCTTCGGAATTGCGTCGGAGAAAGTCCCGACGATGAAACCGTTGGACAAATAAAATCAGCAAAAACTCAGTATTTATGTGGGCTTCGGGATTTAGGACAACCTCACAAATCAGCGATTTACATCAAACTTACATCATTTGATGCAGGAAATCGTGCAGAGCCTAAAAAATCGCATATTTTAAAGATATATGGGCAGTTCCATTGCGTAATTGCCCATTTTCAGAAAGAAAAAGATAAATCGGAATTTTCTATTGAATTTTGTATATGTAAAAGATATAATAAACAAAGATATAAAGAAGTAAGCTGCCACCGGGTAGTGAAATGCAAGAAGCATTCGTTTACACATCGTTAGGTCTTAGAAGATGTGTATGCGGATGCTTTTCTTAACTTTTGGAGGTTATTTGCAAGTGAGTTATGAAGGAAAAAAGAAAAAGTATTTCACAGGTACAGAAATCTTACTGTAGATAGGCTCTGTAATACTGATTTTGGCGTCCTTTTTGATTTTCGGCGGAAGTTCGTATATTTCCCTGATAGCGTCCTTAATAGGTGTAACCGCATTGATTTTCATTGCAAAAGGCAATCCATTGGGGCAGTTATTAACCGTGATTTTCAGCCTGCTCTACGGCATTATATCGTTTTCCTGTTCGTATTACGGCGAGATGCTGACATATTTAGGGATGACAATGCCTATGGCTGTATTTTCGCTGATTTCTTGGTTGAAAAATCCTTACGATGGAAACAAGTCAGAAGTAAAAGTGCAGAGACTAAAGCCAAAAGAATATATTGTTACGGCAGTCCTTGCGATTACTGTAACAACGGGATTTTACTTTGTATTGAAATATTTCAACACGGCGAACTTAATACCGAGTACGCTGTCTGTAACAACAAGTTTTATGGCTGTGTTCTTAACATTCAAACGCAGTCCGTTTTACGCTGTTTGGTATGCTGCAAATGATGTCGTTTTGGTTGTATTATGGGCATTGGCAGTTAAAGAAGATATAAGATAGATTCCATTAAGAACGATGCTAAAGTATGTTTAACAACTTGGAACGACGGTTATGTGGATGATGGAGATTGGGCTTACCATGTTTCAAGCTGTGTGGTATTTGGCAGAGCAAGATTAGTTAATGACTGCAAAACTACGGAAGAAAAAGTAAGAAAATTTGCACTTAAATATTATCCGTCAGCGGAGGAAGTTGAAGAAGAAATCAGAAAGGCAATTAAAGGCGTACAGTTGATAGAAATAGAAATAGAACATATTTCCGGAAAAAAAGTACACGAAAAATAACAATAAGCCTTTTGCCTTATGTACTTGGTGAAGTTGTTGCAGAATATGTCACAGTTGTATAAAACTTTTTCTTATGGTATAATGACATTTGTTAATAATTAAGGAGACTAAAATGAATTTCTTGTTTGTAGCACTTGGCGGCGCACTCGGTGCGGTTTTACGCTATACCATAAGTTTGATACCCGTCAAAACGGATTTCCCGATTTTGACCCTTGTCACAAACATTGTCGGTGCGGTTGCTATCGGCTTTATTGTCGGCATTGTCAGAGAAAAAGAAAATACATCTCCAAACACCGTGCTGTTTTGGAAAACCGGTGTTTGCGGAGGCTTCACAACATTTTCAACCTTTTCGCTTGAGGCTGTCACCTTGTTTGAAAACAAAATGTATTGCCTAGGCGGATTGTATGTTGCGTTGAGCGTGGCTTTTTGTTTGCTCGGTGTGTTTTGCGGAAAACGGCTTGCATGTCTTGTTGCATAGCTGAATATATTTAATCGTTATTATTTTTATATAGAATAGGAGCATCATATGATTTTATGCTTTTCAGGTACGGGCAACAGCCGATATGTTGCCGAATTCATTGCCGACAAGCTTGGCGACACCGTTGTTGATTTGAACGAAAGAATAAAGAACGGCGACTATTCTCCAATCGCTGTAAACGGCAGGCTGGTTATTGCCACACCTACCTACGCGTGGAGAATTCCCCGTGTTGTTACCGAATGGATTGAAAAAACTGATATAACTGCCACCGATGGTGTTTGGTTTGTTATGACCTGTGGCGGTGGAGTCGGCAATGCCGAAAAATTCAATAAGCTCCTTTGTGCTCAAAAGGGCTTTGATTACAAGGGCACCGCTCAAATTGTTATGCCTGAAAATTACATTGCAATGTTTGATGCGCCGCAGGTTGACGAGGCAAAGCAAATTGTGTCAAATTCAATTCGTGACATTGAAAAAACGGCAGAGCAAATCAAAAACGAAAAGCCGTTTAAGACTTTGAAAACTTCATTGATTGACAAGCTGTACAGCGGAATTGTAAACGATGTGTTTTATCCTATGTTTGTAAAATCAAAGGCTTTTTATGCAACCGATGATTGCATAGGCTGTGGCAAGTGCGTCAAACTTTGTCCGCTCAACAATGTCAAACTTGCCGACGGCAAGCCTGTGTGGGGGAATAACTGCACTCATTGTATGGCGTGCATTTGCTATTGCCCAAAGGAAGCAATAGAATACGGACACAAGAGCCAAGGCAAGCCACGCTATCATATAGAAAATGTGTTTGATAACAGAAATTAACCGCTTTAGGCAATTGCTAATTCATTAAATGATAAAAATATATTGAAATTAATCCTTATAAATAATATAATATATATAATAAGCATTTATAATTTATTCTATAACAAATAACAAAGAGGTATAAAAATGAGATCAGATTTAATTAAAGAGGGCCCTTCAAGAGCCCCTCACCGTTCTCTGTTGCGAGCTCTCGGTATTGACGAACTCGAAATGAAAAGACCGTTTGTAGCTGTTGTTAACTCAAAGAGCGACTATATTCCGGGTCATATGCACCTTGACAAAATCGCAGAGCAGGTTAAGGCAGGTATTCGTAACGCAGGCGGTGTTCCGTTTGAATTCAATACAATCGGTGTTTGCGACGGCATTGCAATGAATCACAAAGGTATGAAGTATTCACTTTGCTCTCGTGAACTTATTGCAGACAGCATTGAGGTTATGCTCACAGCTCACCCTCTTGATGCTATCGTATTTATTCCTAACTGCGACAAAATCGTTCCGGGTATGCTCCTTGCGGCTTGCAGACTTAATCTGCCTTGCATATTCATCAACGGCGGTCCAATGCTTCCGGGCAAAAGCACCGAAACAAAGAATCCTATCGGTCTTTCCGAACAGTTTGAATATGTAGGTGCAAATGCAGTAGGTAAGATGTCACTTGAAAATCTTGAGCAAACAGCATTTACGGCTTGCCCGACTTGCGGCTCTTGTTCGGGTATGTACACGGCAAATTCAATGAACTGCCTTACAGAATCAATCGGTATGTCACTTCCGGGTTCGGGTACAATTCCGGCTGTTTATTCTGCCCGTCTTCGTCTTGCAAAGATGGCAGGCGAAAGAGTTATGGATCTTCTTAAAGATGACATTAAGCCGTCGGATATTATTACAGAAAAAGCAATCCAAAACGCTATGCGTACCGATATGGCAATCGGTTGCTCAACAAATACAATTCTTCACCTTACGGCTATTGCTCACGCAGCAGGTCACGATATCAATTTGTCAGACCTTAACGAAATGGGCAACACAACTCCGCAAATTTGTAAGCTTAACCCGGCATCATCCGTATTTATTACAGACCTTAACGATGTAGGCGGTATGCAGGCTGTTATTAAGGAACTTGCTTCGGGCGGACTTATCAACACAGATTGCCTTACCGTAAGCGGTACGGTTGCTCAAAGAATTGCCAACGCTCCCGATGCAGACGGTGTTGTTATCCGTAAACTTGATGATCCGTTTTCAAAGGACGGCGGTATTGCTGTTCTTAAGGGTAACCTTGCTGAAGAGGGTGCTGTTGTAAAGAAAGGCGCCGTTGCTCCTGAAATGATGCAACATAAAGGCCCTGCAAAGTGCTATAACTCCGAGGAGGAGGCCATTGCGGCTATCACAGGCGGTAAGGTTGTTGCCGGTGATGTTGTTGTTATCAGATACGAAGGTCCTAAGGGCGGTCCGGGTATGAGAGAAATGCTTTCTCCTACTTCCGCAATTATCGGTATGGGACTCGGTTCACAGGTTGCACTTTTGACCGACGGCCGTTTTTCCGGTGCAACAAGAGGTGCTTCAATCGGACATGTAAGCCCTGAAGCTGCGGTAGGCGGTACTATCGCACTTGTTGAAGACGGCGATGAAATAGAAATTGACATTCCTGCAAGAGTTCTTCGTGTAAATGTATCGGATGAGGTTTTGGCAGAAAGAAAGAAAAATTGGACTGCTCCTAAGCAGAATTTAACAGGATATCTCAAGAGATATGCGCAGCATGTAACATCGGGTTCACGCGGTGCTGTATATGAAGATGATTAAGGTTTAGGTGATTACCTTTTATGAAAAAGTCCGTAGTGCAAAAAGATGAAAAGTCTGTTCATACAAAACGCCATAAAGGTCCGGTATATCCGTACATTTATCGTTCGTTATCATTTGTTTTGATTTCACTTTTTGTATTTGCTCCGCTTATGATGATTGGCCTTGATATGGCAAAGAGTACAGTAGCAGACGCTCAAACATATTTGAAGATTGGCTACAATGATGTAAGCGTTGATGATTCGTCTAACAATAAGACAGGCAAAGATTTTATTGATTCTATAAGAATAGGCTCTTTGCTTGGTACTATTTCTTGTGAAAGAATCGGACTTAATGAAAAGGTTTACTATGGCGATAACCGTGTGTCAAGGCGAAACGACGTGGGACTGAACAGTAAATCATATCTTTTTGGTATGGGAGGTCCGTCAAAGATTGCCGGCTACAATTCGTCTTCCTTTAAAACATTATATAATGCAAAACAGGGAGATATAATTACCGTTGAATCTAATTTAGGTACATTTAAATATAAGGTGTATAAAACAACTGTTGCAAAAAAGGCTGAGACAGTCATAGGTGATAATCTTATGCTTGCTACTTCAAAATCAACTGATGCATTTTCTTATTTTGCCGATGAGCATTTTTATGTTTATGCTAAACTGATAGTGGAGGAGCAGTAGTATGAAAACAGACTTTACATCTCGCCGTAAAGCAAGAACCGTTTTGGCATTTGTTCTATACTTATGTATAATAATGTGTGCTTTGTGCGTCGAATTCGTTTCGGTTACAGCCAATCCGAAAACTTTTGCCAAAGAGTTTACAAACAGCGTATATGTAGAAAATATGCGTTGCGATATTGCTCGTTACACAAAGGATTTGTGTCAGGCAAGCTCTGTTCCGGATAATTTTGTTGACAATTTAATTACTTATGATAATATATATAAGATTGAAAATGCTTATGTATCAGATGAGTTTGCTTCAACCCGGGAGTTTTCAAGTGACGCATATGACGGCTTGATTACTCAATTTAAGGAAAATGTTGCAACAAGTGTAGACAATGTTATAAAATCAAATAATATATCCGTCGATAAATCGGTTAAGGACACGGCTGTTGATGATTTTGCTCAGAATGTTGCGGATTACGCCGGTAAGGTTACACAGTTTGGATATGCAAGTCAGGTTAAAGACTTTTGTGACTTATCAAAAACAGTGTGCAGTATTCTTATTGCCGTGTGCGGTGCAATAGGTATAGGTGTAATTGTTTCTTTGTTTAAGCGTACCTCGATGAAGTATCATGCTACGAGAAACATTGCATATTCGCTCCTTGCAGCGTTTATTATGAACTTGATTGTACTTGCCGCCGTTGCTGTGACTAAAGCAACACGACAGCTTGTGATTTATCCTACATATCTTGTTGATGTTTTTATAAGATGGCTCAATGATTCTATGTGCGCTCTTGCAATAGGAAGCGGCGTTCTTGGCATACTTTTTGTTGCACTTGTATGTTTTACATGGAAACAGAAGCACGATATTAATAAGTAATATTATTATATATAAAATTATTTATAGGTTTTGCTGTAACCTTGCAGTAAGAAAAAGAGGTTGAAATATGGAAAAAAATATTGAAAATGTTATTTTTGACGAAACACTTCCCGAACACGAAGAACAAAAATTGACCGAGGAAGAACTTAAAAAGCGTCCTGTTGTTATTGATGTAAGCCATGTTGATATGGAATTCATCCTTAATAAGCAAAAGGTTGACAATCTCAAGGAATTTGTTATTCGTAAAATTAAAGGTAATATTGAGGTTGCTAAGTTTAAAGCTCTTGATGATATAACATTCCAGGTAAGAAAAGGCGAACGACTTGCAATTTTGGGTCTTAACGGTGCAGGTAAGAGTACACTTCTTAAGGCTATTGTAGGTGTGTACAAGCCTACCGCAGGTAAAGTTACCAAGGTCGGCGTTATGGCTCCTCTTATCGAACTCGGTGCGGGTTTTGACCCGGAATATACCGGTAAGGAAAACATTTATCTTTATGGTGCTATTCTCGGATACAGCAGAGAGTTCCTCGATACAAAGATTCAGGATATTATTGATTTTTCCGAACTCGGTGATTTCATCAATGTTCCGCTGAAAAACTATTCTTCCGGTATGAAATCCCGTTTGGGCTTTTCCATTGCAACGGCTGTTGAACCGGATATTCTTATCCTCGATGAAGTTTTGTCTGTAGGTGACGCAAGGTTCAGACGCAAGAGTCTTGCAAAGGTTCAGTCTATGTTTGATAATGGCGTAACCGTACTCTTTGTATCCCACAGTATCGATCAGGTACTTGCAATTTGCGACCGTGCAATCCTTCTTCAAAAGGGTAAAATCATTGCAGAGGGCACAGCAGAAGAAGTTGCTGTTGTTTATGAAGAAAAAACAGGCAGAGGACCTAAAAACAAGATTTGATTAAGTAAGACGGCAGAATTATCTGCCGCCTTTTCTATATATGGTATAAGTGCGTGCTTTAAACACTATATATAGATGAAAATTTATCTTGTGCAAAACTAACAAACTTTAAATTTAAAATTTGTAAAAACAGCCGAAATTTATTCGAAAAAATTTTTAAAAAAGCCTTGACATGGCACTCTCTATATATTATAATAGTCGCACGTGTGGTGAACTGCGTATATTGAAGTTATATATTATATATAGCATATGCGGCTTAACTGCACAACATGATATGCGATGATGTTGGAGGTTGCGCTGAACCCGGCGGTAATTTCAACGGAGTATGTCCGAGTTTTAAACACGGGCGAAACTAATCTAAGCTATGACTGCGACAGGTAACTTGCGAATGCCTGCGTGTGTAGGCTCATTCTGCGCCCGGATGAATATTTCATTCGGCTTTTAAAAATGAAGGGGTAGAAACACACGGCTTCGTGGTTAAGGATTAGAACTCGCACCACTAAATTTCAATGGAGGAATTAAAATGGCAGCAAGTAAAGTCAAGATTAGAATCAGACTTAAGGGCTATGATCACAGCATTGTTGATCAGGCTGCAGAAAAGATTGTTGAAACTGCAAAGAGAACAGGCGCTCAGGTAAGCGGTCCTATCCCTCTTCCAACAGAGATTGAAAAGGTAACAATCCTTCGTGCTACTCACAAGTACAAGGACAGCCGTGAGCAGTTTGAACAAAGAACACACAAAAGACTCATTGACATCCTCAGACCTTCAAACAAAACAATTGAAGCTCTTCAGGGTCTTGAGCTCCCAGCCGGCGTAGATTTGGAAATCAAAACAAAATAATTCAAATCAAAAACGGTTGAGGTCATGTTGGGGGTACCCAACCAATAACCAAAGGAGGAAATACAAATGAAGAAAGGTCTTATCGGTAAGAAAATCGGCATGACTCAGATCTTCGACGAAGCAGGCAACGCAGTTCCTGTAACAGTAGTTGAAGCCGGTCCATGTGTAATTACCCAAAAGAAGACAATGGAAAACGATGGCTACGAAGCAATTCAGGTTGGTTTCGGCGATGTAAAAGTTGCAAGAGTAAACAAGCCTATGAAGGGTCACTTCGACAAAGCAAACGTTGCTCCAAAGAAAACACTCAAAGAATTCCGTCTTGACGACATCTCGGCAATGAATGTCGGCGACATCCTCAAAGCAGACGTTTTCACTGCAGGCGATGTTGTAGATGTTAAGGGAACAAGCAAGGGTCATGGAACAGCCGGCGCAATCAAGCGTTGGAACTTCTCAAGACTCCGTATGAGCCACGGTACAGGTCCTAACCACCGTCACGCAGGTTCACTTGGTGCTTGTTCAAGCCCTTCAAGAGTATTCAAGGGCAAGAAGATGGCAGGTCACTACGGTCACGAAGCAGTAACAGTTCAAAACCTCAAGGTTGTTAAGGTTGACGCAGAATCAAACCTTATCGCAATCAAGGGTGCAATCCCTGGTCCAAAGGGCGGAATCGTTGTTATTGCTGACGCAGTAAAAGCTTAACGAAAGGAGAGGTATAAATGGCACAGGTTCAGGTTTATAACCAAGAAGGAAGAAAGACTTCCAAATTAGAGCTTGCTGATTCAGTTTTCGGTATCGAACCAAATGCTGACGCAATGCACTTAGCAGTAGTTAGCTATCTTGCTAACCAAAGACAAGGAACACAGTCAACTCTCACTCGTTCAGAAGTAAGCGGTGGCGGTGCAAAGCCTTGGAGACAAAAGGGCACAGGCCGTGCTCGTCAAGGTTCAACAAGATCTCCACAGTGGACACACGGTGGTATCGCTCTCGGCCCTAAGCCAAGAAAGTACAAGGTTGAACTTAACAAGAAAGTAAGAAGACTTGCTATGAAGTCAGCTTTGTCAGCAAAAGTTGCAGGCGAAGAAATGATGGTAGTAAATAAGGTTGAGCTTGAAGGCATTAAGACAAAGGCTATTGTTGAAATGCTTGCAAAGCTTAAGGCTGCAAAGAAGACACTTATCGTTACTGACGGTGTAGATGAAGTAATCTACAAGAGTGCTCGTAACATCGAAGGCGTTAAGGTTGTTACAGTAAACACACTTTGTGTATATGACATTCTTAATTGTGATTCATTCGTTGTTCTTAAAGACGCAGCAAAGAAAATTGAGGAGGTATACGCATAATGAAAGCAGCACAGGATATTATCCTTAAGCCAATCATCACTGAAAACTCAATGATGGGCATTATGGAAAAGAAATATACCTTCAAGGTAGCAAAGACAGCAAACAAGATTGAAATTGCTAAGGCAGTTGAAGAAGCTTTCCCTGGCACAAAGGTTGCTAAGGTAAACACAATGAATGTTCGCGGTCGTAAGCGCAGACAAGGCTACAATGTAGGCTACACTCCATCTTGGAAGAAAGCTATTGTAACTTTGACAGAAGATTCAAAAGAAATCGAATTCTTCAGTGATATGATGTAATCACAATATAATAAGTAATATATACCTATTATTATATAAGCAACAGAAACAAATGAATGATGAGGTATGAAAGGTGCCATCCTTTCGCAAAGTTATTCATGGTAAGGAGATTATAATGGCAGTTAGAAATTATAAGCCGACTACACCTTCAAGAAGAAATATGTCGGTTATTGATTATTCTTCTCTCTCAAAAGTTGCTCCTGAGAAATCACTTCTTGAACCAATGAACAAGAAGTCAGGTCGTAACTCATACGGAAGAATCACTGTTCGTCATCGTGGCGGCGGTAACAGAAGAAAGTATCGTGTAATTGACTTCAAGAGAAACAAGTTCAATGTTCCTGCTGAAGTTAAGACTATCGAATACGATCCAAACAGATCAGCTCATATTGCTCTTATTCAATATGAGGACGGTGTAAAGAGCTACATCACAGCTCCTGAAGGTCTTAAGGTAGGTGCAACAGTAGTTGCAGGTACCGATGTAGATATCGTAGTTGGTAACGCTCTTCCACTTGAAAATATGCCTGTTGGTACAATCGTACACAACGTAGAGCTTTATCCGGGCAATGGTGCTCAGCTTGCTCGTTCGGCAGGTAACAGCGCACAGCTTATGGCTCTTGAAGGCCCTTATGCACTTCTCAGACTTCCTTCGGGCGAGTTGAGAAATGTTCCAAAGCAATGTATCGCAACAGTTGGTGTTGTAGGTAACTCAGACCACGCTAATGTTAAAATCGGTAAAGCCGGTCGTAAGCGTAATATGGGTTGGAGACCAACAGTTCGTGGTTCTGTAATGAACCCTAACGATCACCCTCACGGTGGTGGTGAAGGTAAGTCACCTATCGGTCGTCCGGGTCCATGTACTCCATGGGGTAAACCTGCTCTCGGTTACAAGACTCGTAACAAGAAGAAGGCTTCTAACAAGATGATCGTTCGTCGCAGAAACAGCAAGTAAGAAGAAAGGAGAAGATTAAATGAGTAGAAGTACTAAAAAAGGCGCATTCGTTGAAGATAGTCTTTACAAGAAAGTAGAAGCTCTTAACGAAAAAGGCGACAAGCAAGTTATTAAGACTTGGTCAAGAAGTTCAACAATCTTCCCTGAATTCGTAGGTCACACATTTGCTGTACACGACGGAAGAAAGCATGTTCCTGTATATGTTACAGAGGATATGGTTGGACACAAGCTCGGTGAATTCGCACCGACAAGAACATTCAGAGGCCATGCAGGCACAAAGACAGGTAAGTAATTGAAAGGAGATTTATGATGGAAGCAAAAGCAAAAGCAACTTATGTTCGTATGTCTCCGAGAAAGGTTCAGATCGTTCTTGATCTTATCAGAAACCAACCTGCAGACAAGGCTATGGCTATTCTTAAGTTTACACCAAAAGCTGCAACAGAGCCTGTATCAAAGGTTCTCAAGTCAGCAATGGCAAACGCAGAGAATAACTTCAATATGGACGTAACAAGATTGTATGTAAGCGAAGCACATGTTGCTCCGGGTCCAATTCTTAAGAGAATTCAGCCAAGAGCTCAGGGCAGAGCATACAGAATTAACAAAAGAACATCACACATTACCCTTGTACTCAAGGAAATGGAAGACTAAGCGAGGAGGAAAGTTAAATGGGACAGAAATGTAATCCAACCGGTTTAAGAATCGGCGTTATTAAAGACTGGGACTCTCGCTGGTATGCAAAGAAAGGCGAATTCGGCGACATTCTTGTAGAAGATTATAATCTTCGTCAGTATTTGTTGAAGTCACTTTACAGCGCAGGTGTTCCAAAGGTAGAAATCGAAAGAGATACTAAGAGAGTAAGAATCAACATTCACTGTGCAAAGCCGGGTATGGTTATCGGTAAGCAGGGTGCAGAGATTGAAAAGCTCAAGGCAACTTGTGCAAAGAAGCTCGGCAAGGATCCTTCCGAAGTATTCATCAACATTGTTGAGATTAAGCAACCTGACCTCAATGCTACATTGGTAGCACAGTCAATTGCTCAGCAGCTCGAACGCAGAGTTGCATTCAGAAGAGCAGTTAAGGGTGCAATCAGAAACACAATGAGACTTGGTGCTCGCGGTATCAAGGTTATGGTTTCAGGCAGAATCGGCGGTGCCGAAATCGCAAGATCTGAAACTTATAAGGAGGGTACAATTCCTCTACAAACAATCCGTGCAGACATCGACTACGGCACAGCAGAAGCTGCTACAACATACGGCAGACTCGGTGTTAAAGTATGGATCTATCAGGGCGAAGTTCTCAGAGAATCTCGCAATAAGAGAAGAAGAACAAATCGCAAGGAAGGGGGAAATAAATAATGCTCTTACCTAAGCGTGTAAAACACAGAAAGCAACACAGAGGTCGTATGACAGGTGTGGCTACAAGAGGCAATAAGGTATCATACGGTGAGTACGGTCTTGCAACAACAGAACCTGCATGGATCACAGCAGCTCAAATCGAAGCAGCCCGTATCGCTATGACCCGTTACACAAAGCGTGGTGGTAAAGTTTGGATTAAGATTTTCCCAGACAAGCCAATCACAGCAAGACCTGCCGATACTCGTATGGGTAAAGGTAAAGGTAATGTTGACTACTGGGTAGCAGTAGTTAAGCCGGGAAAGGTTATGTTTGAACTTGCAGGCGTAAGCGAGGATGTTGCTCGTGAAGCTATGAGACTTGCAGCAAACAAGCTTCCTGTAAAATGTAAGTTTGTTAAAAAAGAAGAGGGAGGAGAGCAGTAATGAAAGCATCAGAAATCAGAGAACTTTCTGCAGAGCAGAGAGCAAAGAAGCTCGTTGAGCTTAAAGAAGAACTTTTCAATCTTCATTTCCAGCAGGCTATCAATCAGCTCGAAAACCCTATGAGAATTAAAGCAGTCAAGAAAGATATCGCTCGTATCAAGACAGTTGAAAGAGCTATCGAACTTGAAAATGCTAATTCCTGATAAGGAGGTAACTGATTAATGGAAAGAAACCTCAGAAAAACTATGGTTGGTGTTGTTACATCAGACAAGATGGACAAGACAGTAGTTGTAACTATCAAAGACAGAGTTAAGCACCCTCTTTACAATAAGATTGTTGATAAGTCTGTTAAGTATAAGGCACACGACGAGAAAAACGAATGCGGCGTTGGCGACAAGGTTCAGATTATGGAATGTCGTCCAATGAGCAAGGATAAGAATTGGCGTGTAGTTGAAATCATCGAGAAGGCTAAGTAATCGTTACGATTTACAGCTTTTAAGAATATTAAAAAGTCTATTAATTTAGTCAAAAAATAATAACTGCAACTTAGCAAAGTGTTATTTTGCAGTACGAAGGAGGTAAACACTGTGATACAACAAGAAAGTCGTTTGAAGGTTGCCGACAACACAGGCGCTAAGGAAATCCTTTGCATCCGTGTACTTGGCGGTTCAGGCAGAAGATACGCCAACATTGGTGATGTCATCGTAGCGTCAGTTAAAAAGGCTGCTCCGGGTGGTATCGTTAAGAAGGGCGAAGTTGTTAAAGCAGTCATCGTTCGTACAACTAAAGGTGTACGTCGTGATGATGGTCAGTATATTCGTTTTGACGAAAATGCTGCCGTAATTATTAAGGAGGACAAAACTCCTAAAGGCACCCGTATTTTTGGCCCCGTAGCAAGGGAACTTCGTGAAAAAGATTACATGAAGATTCTTTCTCTCGCTCCGGAAGTACTTTAATGGAGGTGCTCAGTATGAAGAAAATGTTTGTAAAGACCGGAGATACCGTTCAGGTACTTTCAGGTAAGTCAAAGGGCGTTCAGGGCGAAGTTATCGCTGTAAGTCCTGCTGAAGACAAGGTTATCGTTAAGAAGGTTAACATTGTTACAAAGCACATCAAGCCATCAAAGGTTGGCGAGACAGGCGGACTTGTAGAGGTTGAATCTGCTCTCTACGCATCAAAAGTTCAATTAGTTTGCCCTAAGTGCAATGAAGCTACAAGAGTAGGCCACAAAAAGGGCGGCATCCGCGTTTGCAAGAAATGCGGAAACGAGTTTTAAGAAAGGGAGGACATAACAAATGGCAGCAAGACTTAAAGAAGTATATAGTTCTGAAGTTGCTCCTGCATTGATGAAGAAGTTCGAATACGATTCTGTTATGCAAATCCCAAAGCTTGACAAGATTGTACTCAATGTTGGATGCGGCGAAGCTCGTGAAAATTCAAAGGTAGTTGATTCTATCATTAATGACCTCACACAAATCGCAGGTCAAAAGCCTATCGTATGTAAGGCTAAAAAGTCGGTAGCTAACTTTAAGCTCCGTGAAGGTATGCCAATCGGCGTAAAGGTAACTCTCAGAGGCGACAGAATGTATGAATTCCTTGACAGATTTTTCAATCTCTCACTTCCAAGAGTTCGTGACTTCAGAGGTATCAATCCAAACTCATTTGACGGCCGTGGCAACTATGCTATGGGTATCAAGGAGCAGTTGATTTTCCCTGAAATCGATTACGACAAGATTGACAAGGTTCGTGGTATGGACATTATTATGGTTACCACAGCAAACACAGACGAAGAAGCAAGAGAGCTCCTCAAACTTATGGGCGCTCCGTTTGCAGAGTAAGGAGGGATTATCGTGGCAAAGACATCAATGAAAGTTAAGCAGCAAAAGCCTGCAAAGTATTCAACAAGAGAATACAACAGATGCAAGATCTGCGGTAGACCTCATGCTTACCTTCGTAAGTACGGTATATGCCGTATTTGCTTCAGAGAACTTGCTCACAAGGGTGAGATTCCTGGAGTTAAGAAATCATCTTGGTAAATCGAGAATTGCTAAATTTATAAGGAGGAAATATCAATGCATATTACAGACCCAATCGCTGATATGCTTACAAGAATTCGTAACGCGAACTCAGCAAAACACGAAACAGTAGATATTCCTGCATCAAATATGAAGAAGGCAATCGCTCAGATTCTTCTTGATGAAGGCTATATCGCATCATATAAAGTAATCGAAGACGAAAAGCAAGGTGTTATCCGTGTAACACTCAAGTATGGCGAAAACAAATCACAGGTTATCACCGGCTTGCGCAGAGTTTCAAAGCCTGGTCTTAGAATCTACTCAAATGTAGAGGATATGCCAAAGGTAATGAAGGGACTCGGTATTGCAATCGTTTCAACATCAAAAGGTATTATGACAGACAGAGAAGCTCGCAAGCAAAATGTTGGCGGCGAAGTATTAGCATTTGTTTGGTAAGGAGGTGCAGTTAGGATGTCACGTATCGGTTTAAAGCCAATCGTAATTCCTGCCGGCGTTGAAGTATCAGTAAACGCAGAAAACACTGTAACCGTTAAGGGACCAAACGGTACTCTTACTCAGGATGTTAACAAGGACATCACAGTTACAATCGAAGGCAGCGAGATTACATTACAAAGACCATCAGACGATAAGGAACACAGAGCTATGCACGGTTTGTACAGAGCACTTATCGCAAATATGGTATCAGGTGTAACAGAAGGCTTCAAGAAGAACCTTGAAGTAAACGGCGTTGGTTACAGAGTATCAGCTTCAGGCAATACTCTTACAATGAACCTCGGCTTCTCACACCAGGTTATTATGGAAGCTCCTGAAGGAGTTAAGGTAGAATGCCCTAATGCAAACGCTATCGTAATCAGCGGTGCAGACAAGCAGGCAGTTGGTCAGTTCGCAGCTCAGGTTCGCGAAAAGAGACCACCGGAGCCATATAAGGGCAAGGGCATTAAATATGCTGAAGAGCATATTCGCCGTAAAGAAGGCAAAGCAGGTAAGAAATAAAGGAAGGAGTGAATTACAATGGTTTCAAGACAAGATTCTAACATCGCAAGAAAGAAGCGTCACGTTCGTGTACGCGGTAAGATCAGCGGTACTGCTGAGTGTCCAAGACTTAACGTATATCGCTCCCTTGCAAATATCTATGTTCAACTCATCGATGATGAAGCAGGCGTAACACTTGCTCAGGCATCAACAGTTGAAAAGGACTTTGCACAATACGGCGGTAACGTTGAAGCAGCTAAGGCTGTAGGTAAAAAATTAGCAGAAAGAGCCACAGAGAAGGGCATTAAGGAATGTGTATTCGATCGTGGCGGTTACGTATATCACGGTCGTGTAGCTGCAGTTGCAGAAGGCGCTCGTGAAGGCGGACTTGAGTTCTAAGGAAGGGAGATTAATTATTATGAACAATAAAATTGATGTATCTTCAATGGAACTTGAAGAAAGAGTAGTTACTATCAATCGTGTATCAAAGACTGTAAAGGGCGGTAGAATTTTTAAGTTCGCAGCTCTCGTAGTAGTTGGTGACGGTAACGGACTTGTAGGCTTCGGTATCGGTAAGTCAGGCGAAGTTCCTGATGCAATCCGTAAGGGTATCGAAGATGCAAAGAAGAATGTAATTAAGGTTTCACTCAGAGGAACAACTATTCCTCACGAAATCAAAGGTAAGTTTGGCGCAGGCGAGGTTCTCCTTATGCCGGCTCCAAAGGGTACCGGAGTTATCGCAGGCGGCCCTGTTCGTGCTGTTGTTGAAACAGTTGGTATCAAGGATATTCGTACAAAGGCTATCCGTTCAAACAATCCTTGCAATGTTGTAAGAGCTACAATCAATGGTCTCAGCCAGCTCAGAACTGCTGAGGAAGTTGCAGCCGTTCGTGGCAAGAGCGTTAAGGAAATAGTAGGTTAAGGAGGAATTTGATTTATGAAAATCAAGCTTACAAAGAGCTTAATTGGTTGCAAGAAAGATCAAATTGCTACCGCTCACTCACTTGGTCTACGCAAGATCGGTAACGTTACAGAACAACCTGATAACGCACAAACACAAGGTAAAATCAAGAAGATTTCCCACCTTGTTACAATCGTAGAAGAATAAGGGGAGGTGCTCAAATGAAATTACATGAACTTTCTCCTGCAGAGGGCTCAAAGAAGGCAGTTAAGAGAATTGGTCGTGGCGCAGGTTCAGGCCAAGGTAAGACAGCCGGTAAGGGTCACAAAGGTCAAAAGGCACGTTCAGGTTACAGCAGAAGACCTGGATTTGAAGGCGGTCAGATGCCACTTCAAAGACGTGTGCCAAAAAGAGGTTTTAATAACATCTTTGCAACAGAATACGCTATTGTAAATGTTTCAGACCTTGAAAAGAGATTTGAAGCAGGCGCAACTGTTGATGCAGAAAGCCTTGTAGCTTGCGGTCTTCTCAAGAAGACACTTGACGGCGTAAAGGTTCTCGGTAAGGGCGAAATCACAAAGTCTTTGACTGTAAAGGTTGACGCAATTTCTGAGTCCGCAAAGGCAAAAATCGAAGCAGCTGGTGGAACGGTGGAGGTGCAGTAAATGATTAAAACCATCATTAATGCATTCAAAATCTCCGAAATCAGAAAAAAGCTTCTGTTTACTGCTTTTATCATTCTTATTTTTAGAATCGGTTCGGTTATTCCTGTTCCGTTTGTAAATATCGTTGATGAAATCGACGTTGGTAAAGGCAACACAATTATGACTTACTTGAGCTTGATGACAGGTAGTGCTTTCACATACGGAACTATCTTCGCTATGTCAATCACTCCGTACATCAACTCATCAATCATTATTCAACTTTTGGCTGTTGCCATTCCTGCTTTGGAAAATCTCCAAAAGGAAGGCGAAGAAGGCAGAAAGAAAATCACTGCAATTACAAGATTCTTGACAGTCGCTCTCGGCTTGCTCCAATCTCTTGCATATTTCTTCTATCTTCGTGCAAACAGCTTGCTTGCAACTGATGCAAGCGGTGCTGCATATACAGGTTTTGACGCTGTATTCCAGGCAGTTGTTATTATTGCCGTTCTTACAGCGGGCACAGCAGTTATTATGTGGCTCGGTGAACAGATTTCAATTCAAGGCATCGGTAACGGTATTTCCATTATCCTTTTTGCCGGAATTGCATCTCGTTTCCCAACAATTATTAAGCAGTTGTTCCAATACATCTCAACAGGCAGAACCGTATATAAAGTTCTTGTTCCTGTTGTATGTGTAGTCTTTGTTTTGATGATTGCATATATCGTATTGCTCGACAATGCTGAAAGAAGAGTTCCTATCCAATACGCAAAACGCGTTGTTGGCAGAAAGATGTATGGCGGTCAAAACACACATATGCCTATCAAGGTTAATATGTCAGGCGTACTTCCAATCATCTTTGCATCATCAATACTTTCTCTTCCGGGTACAGTTCAAATGTTCCTCTCAAGCAGCAAGTATGAGGGCACTTTCTGGGAAAAGTTCTTCAAAGCTTTCCAGAGTGACTCATGGTGGTATGCAGGAATGTACTTCATTTTGATTATTTTCTTTGCTTATTTCTACAGTACAATTCAGTACAACCCAATCGAAATGGCAAATAATCTTCGTAAGAACAACGGTGTAATTCCGGGCATTCGTCCGGGCAGACCTACATCAGACTACATTTTGAGAATCATCTCAAGACTTACCCTTATCGGTGCTTTGATGATTTCGGTAGTTGCGTTGTTCCCAATCATTTATTCTCTTATTTGCGATGCTGCAATCAAGCCGCTTTCGGGTGCTTCGGACAGCACAGGCGGTATGTCAATCACAATGGGCGGTACATCACTCATCATCTTGGTTGGCGTAGCTCTTGAAACAGTTCGTCAATTAGAGTCACAAATGGTAATGCGTCATTATAAAGGCTTCCTTGATTAATCGAAAGGATTTATGATATGAAACTTATTCTTTTAGGAGCTCCGGGTGCCGGCAAAGGTACTCAGGCAGAAAAGATTTGTGAAAAGTTAAATATTCCTGCAATTTCAACGGGTAACATTCTCCGTGCCGCTGTTAAGGACGGCACAGAGATGGGCCTTAAGGCAAAAAGTTATATGGATGCCGGTCAGCTCGTTCCTGATGAAGTTGTTATCGGAATTATCAAGGATCGTCTTAATGACGATGATTGTAAAAACGGATTTATTCTCGACGGATTCCCTCGTACAATTCCGCAGGCTCAGGCTTTGCTTGACAGCGGTGTAGATATTGATAAAGTTATTGATATCGAAGTACCGGATGAAGCTATTACAAAGAGGATGTCCGGACGCCGCGTTTGCTCAAAGTGTGCAAATTCTTACCATATTGAGTACAAAAAACCAAAGGTAGACGGAATTTGCGATGCTTGCGGCGGAGAATTGATTCAGCGTAAAGACGACGCTCCTCAGACTGTTCTTGACCGTCTTGTTGAATATCACAAGATGACAGAACCGCTTAAGGGATTTTATGAGAATCTCGGTAAGCTTAAGGTTGTTGAAGGTCAGGAAGATGTAGCTGATACAACAAAGCTCGTTTTTGCCGCATTGGAGGATTAACATGATAGTGCTAAAAAGCAGTCGTGAACTCGAGCTTATGAAAGAAGCTTGTATAATTTCGGCTCAGGCATTACAGGTGGCAGGTGAAGCCGTTAAACCCGGTGTCACAACATGGGAGATTGATAAAATCGCTTATGATTTTATCAAGAAATGTGGGGCTACCCCTAATTTCCTGAACTATGGCGGGTATCCTGCTACCGCATGTATATCTATAAACGATGAAGTAATCCACGGTATTCCAAGTAAAGATAGAGTTATAAAAGATGGCGACATCGTTTCTATCGACTTGGGTGCTGCAAAGCACGGATATAACGGCGACAATGCTGCTACTTTTATCTGCGGGACTTGCTCTCCTGAGGTAAAGCGGCTGGTGGACACAACCAGAGAATCTCTGTATAAGGGAATTGAGGCTGCTGTTCCGGGCAACAGAATCGGCGATATCGGTCATGCAGTGCAATCATATTGTGAAGAGCGTGGATACGGTGTTGTTCGTGACTTTGTCGGTCACGGTGTAGGCACAAAACTTCATGAAGAACCAAGCGTACCGAACTTCGGACACGCAGGTCGTGGTATCCGACTATCACCCGGAATGACATTGGCAATTGAACCGATGATAAATCTGGGAACCTATAAGGTTAAACAGCTCTCTGACGGATGGACTGTAAAAACTTGTGACGGCAAACCGGCAGCTCACTTTGAGCACACCATTGCCATTACATCAAACGGTCCTGTAATTTTGACAAGGGCTTAACGGTAGGCGAGTTGAATTGCAGGCGATTACGCCGTAATGTGATTCCAGATAGAAACAACATCATACTAATATAATTAGCGAGGTAAAATGATGTCTAAGTCAGATATGATAGAAGTTGAAGGTACTGTGGTTGAATTGTTACCTAACACAACTTTCAAGGTAGCGTTACAAAACGACCACATTATTACAGCCCATATCAGCGGAAAGCTCAGAATGAACAACATTCGCATCCTTCCCGGTGATAAGGTAACAATGGAAATGTCACCGTACGACTTAACTAAGGGTCGTATCATTTGGCGTTCAAAGTAAATTTAAGGAGGATATTCAAATGAAAGTTAGACCTTCTGTAAAGAAAATTTGCGATAAATGCAAAGTTATTAAGCGCAATGGAAAAGTAATGGTTATCTGTGAAAATCCAAAGCACAAACAGCGTCAGGGCTAATCCTGAACTAATAATCGGAGGTAAACTGTAGTATGGCACGTATTTCAGGTGTTGACTTACCTAATGACAAGAGAGTTGAAATCGGTCTTACCTATATTTACGGTATAGGCAAAACAACCTCAGACAAGATCATCGAAGCAACAGGCGTTAATCCAGACACACGTTGCAGAGATTTAACAGAAGAAGATGTAAAGAAGCTTAGCGATTACATCACTCATAACCTTGATGTTGAAGGTGACTTGAGAAGAAAAGTTGCGTTCGATATTAAGAGACTTAAAGAAATCGGTTGCTACCGCGGAACTCGCCACATTAAGGGCCTTCCTGTAAGAGGACAGACTTCTAAGAACAATGCGAGAACACGCAAGGGTCCAAAGAGAACCGTAGCAAACAAGAAGAAGTAAAGTAGGAGGAATATTCAGTATGGCTACTAAGAAGACAGCTTCTCCACGCAAAAGACGTGAGAAGAAGAATATTGAGCGTGGTGTTGCTCATATTCAGTCAACCTTCAACAATACTATCGTAACAATCAGCGACACACAGGGCAACGCAGTATCATGGGCTTCAGCCGGTGAAATGGGTTTCCGTGGTTCAAAGAAATCAACTCCGTTTGCAGCACAAACAGCAGCAGAAACTGCAGCTAAGATTGCAACAGAGCATGGTATGAAAACTGTTGAAGTTTATGTTAAGGGTCCGGGTGCAGGTCGTGAAGCAGCTATCAGAGCACTTCAGTCAGCAGGCCTCGATGTAAGTCTTATTAAAGATGTTACTCCTATCCCACATAACGGATGTCGTCCGCCAAAGAGACGTCGTGTATAATTTATTGGAGGTTACTTGATATGGCAAGATATACAGGACCTGCTTGTAAGCTTTGCCGTCGTGAAGGAAAGAAGCTTTTCCTCAAGGGCGACAGATGTTATACAGGCAAATGTGCATTGGAGCGTCGCTCATATGCACCTGGCCAACATGGTCAAAATCGTAAAAAGACTTCAGAATATGGTTTGCAGCTTCGTGCAAAGCAGTCTGCTCGTAGATATTATGGCGTAAGCGAAGGTCAGTTCCATAAGTATTTCCTTATGGCTGAGCGTAAGGAAGGCGTAACAGGTACAAACCTTCTTCAACTTTGCGAAAGCCGTCTTGACAATATCGTATATACAGCAGGTTTTGCAAGTTCAAGAGCTCAGGCTCGTCAGCTCGTAAATCATGCTCACTTCACCGTTAACGGTACAAAGGTAGACATTCCGTCATACCTTGTAAAAGCCGGTGATGTAATTGCTGTTAAGGATACAAGCAAGTCAACAGATGAGTTTAAGACTCTTGTTGAATCAAATGCTTCTCGTACAATTCCTAAGTGGATTGATGCAGACGCTCAGGCTATGACAGCAAAGGTTGTTGCTCTTCCTGAAAGAGAAGAAATTGCAACACCTGTTGAAGAGCACTTAATCGTTGAGTTCTACTCTAAATAATAAGCTGATTATATTGGTTTGTTATTTAGCGAAAACAAAGCTATATATTTAGGAGGCTTTTAGATGATTGAAATTGATAAGCCTAATATCGAAATAGTAGATTTATCTACTCAGGGAAGCAGAAGCGTAGGCAGATTTGTTGTTGAACCTCTTGAGAGAGGTTTCGGCACAACTCTCGGAAACTCAATGAGAAGAGTTCTTCTCTCATCACTTCCGGGTTACGCTATTACTTCTGTAAAGATTGACGGTGTACAACACGAATTTTCAACAATTCCTCATGTTAAAGAGGATGTAACTGAAATTGTTCTTAACCTCAAAAATGTAATTCTTAAGATTCATGACGAAGAGCCTAAAACCCTTTACATCAATGCAAAGGGCGAGGGCGAAATCACTGCCGGCGACATTCAGCATGACGGTAGCGTAGAAATCTTGAATCCGGAGCTTCATCTTGCTTATCTTGATGACGGCGCCGATGTTGTTATGGAACTCACAGCAGATAACGGTAGAGGATATGTTCCTTGCGACAGAAACAAGCAAATTATGGAACTTCCAATCGGCACTATTGCAATTGACTCTATCTACACACCTGTATTAAAGGTTAATTACACAGTAGAGAATACTCGTGTAGGACAACAAACTGATTTTGACAAACTTATCCTTGATGTTGAAACTGATGGAACTATTCCGGCAGACGAAGCTGTTTCGCTTGCCGCAAAAATCCTCAATGAACATCTTAACCTTTTTGTTGACCTTTCTGAGGAAATGGGCAACGCTGAAATCATGGTTGAAAAAGACGATGACGGAAAAGAAAAGGTTCTTGAGATGACTATTGAAGAACTTGACCTTTCAGTTCGTTCGTTCAACTGCTTGAAGAGAGCAGGAATCAACACTGTAGGGGATTTGATTGGCAAATCTGAAGACGATATGATGAAAGTCAGAAACCTTGGTCGTAAGTCACTTGATGAAGTAATTGGTAAGCTTGCTTCTCTTGGTTTCAAACTTAGCAAGGAAGAAGACTAAAGGAGGGAATTTCAATGCCAGGTAGCAGAAAACTCGGTCGTCCAACCGACCACAGACAGGCTATGCTTAGAGGATTGGTTACTTATCTTCTTGAAAACGGCAGAATTGAAACAACCGTTACTAGAGCTAAAGAAGTTCGTGCTATGGCCGATAGAATGATTACTCTCGGCAAGGAGAACACACTTCATTCAAGAAGACAGGCTCTTGCTTATGTTACTAAGGAAGATGTTGTTAAAAAGCTTTTTGATGAAATTGCTCCAAAGTATGAAGATAAAAACGGTGGTTACACTCGTATAATTAAAACAGGTCCTCGTAGAGGCGATGCTGCTGAAATGTGCATCATTGAACTTGTTTAATTAAAAAGCATACAGGCACTCAAGTATTAATTTACTTGGGTGCTTTTTGTTGTATTAAGCGCGGTATTGTGGTATAATATTATGAATAAAATTTTTGAGGTATAGCTATGACTTTATTGGTTCTTGACGGCAACAGTATAATCAACCGTGCGTTTTACGGAATAAAACTTCTCACAACAAAGCAGGGTGATTATACCAATGCAATATACGGATTTTTGAATATGATGCTCCGATTTGAAGATATGTGTAAGCCTGATTCGGTTGCAGTTGCTTTTGATTTGCACGCACCGACTTTCAGACATAAGATGTACGATGCTTACAAAGCAGGCAGACACGCTATGCCCGAAGAACTTCGTTCTCAAATGCCTGTGCTCAAGAATATTTTGCATCTTTTAGGCATTAAAACCGTTGAATGTGAGGGCTGGGAAGCTGATGATATTCTCGGAACCTTTGCTAGAGTTTGTAGAGAAAACGGCGACGCTTGCTATCTTGCAACAGGTGACAGAGACAGTCTGCAACTTGCTCATGACGGCGTTAAGGTGCTCCTTGCAAGAACAAAAAGTACTGATGTTATGGACGAAAAAGCAATATTTGAAGAGTACGGTGTTGAACCTGTTGACCTCATTCAAGTTAAGGCTTTGCAGGGCGACAATTCCGATAATATTCCCGGCGTTCAGGGCGTAGGTCCAAAGACGGCACTTGACCTCATTTCTCGCTTCAAAACTATTGATTATATCTATGAAAATATCGACACAATCGACATAAAAGAGGGCGTTCGCAACAAACTCAAAAATGATAAAGGAAATGCCTATCTTTCACTAAAACTCGGTGAGATTGTAACAGATGCGCCGATTAATACCGACATTAACGAATACAAACTTAATGACGGTGACAAAAAAGGTGCGGCTGCCGAATTCGCAAGGCTCGAACTTTTCAGCCTTATGGACAGATTTAACCTCAACGCAAATGATGCGGTTGTTTCAGCTGCCGAAGAGGAAGTTGCACTTCGTGAACTTGAAAGATTAACCTGCGTTGACGCCGATTATCTTCTTGAAAAAATCGGTGACAATGATGCTTATTATTATCCTGAAATTGTAGACAATTCGGTAACTGATTTGTATTTTGCATTTGGCGACCAAATTATCGTTATGCCGAGTGAAACTCCAGAGTTTAAGTATTTTGTTCGCAAGTTTTTTGAAAATGATAATTGCAAAAAGTACACTTATAATTCAAAATACTCTCACCGCCTTGCAAAAGAATTAGGCGTTGAATGCAAAAATGTATGCGGTGACCTTATGCTTTCGGCATATCTTCTCAAACCGTCAGATAACAATTATTCAATCGACCATCTTTGCATGGAGTACGGCGTTGCAATTCCCGAATATAAAAACTCCCTCGGTGGCAGTGATGAAAAAGTAGTCAATGCTTCGGTGCTTATGCCGCTTTTTGAAAAGACGAATTCGCTTCTTGAAGAGGCAGACCAAATTGAACTTCTCAACACAATCGAGCTTCCTCTTGCACAGGTTCTTGCAAAAATGGAAATCGAGGGTTTTGCTGTTGATAAGCAGGGCATTGAAGATTTCGGCAAAAGACTGTCATCACGAATTGATAAACTTACAGAGATGATTTACGGTTTTGTCGGTCACGAATTCAATATCAATTCACCAAAGCAGTTGGGGGTTGCACTTTTTGAAGATTTAGGCTTGCCGTGCAAGAAAAAAACAAAGAGCGGTTATTCAACAAATGCAGAAGTTCTTGAGGGCTTGCGTAACGAAAATCCTGTTATCGACTGCATTTTGGAATACAGAACTCTCACAAAATTGAATTCAACTTATTGCGAAGGCTTGCTAAAGGCTATTCAATCAGACGGCAGAATTCACACTTCATTTAATCAGGTGGAAACTCGAACAGGCAGAATTTCGTCACTTGAACCGAATTTGCAAAATATTCCGATTCGTACCGAACTCGGCAGAGAAATGCGAAAGTTTTTCATTGCCAAAGACGGTGATGTGCTTGTTGATGCCGATTACAGTCAGATTGAACTTCGTGTTCTTGCCGACCTTGCAAACGATGAAAATATGATTAACGCTTTCAACAGCGGTGCGGACATTCATACTTCCACAGCCGCTCAGGTGTTCAATATGCCTGAGGAGTTTGTTACAAAGCAAATGCGTTCATCTGCAAAGGCTGTCAATTTCGGTATTGTTTATGGCATCGGTGCGTTCAGCCTTGCAAAAGATATCGGTGTTTCACGCAAGGAGGCACAGGAATATATCGACAGTTATCTTGCGACATACAGCGGAGTAAACAAGTATATGACCCATGTGATTGACCTTGCAAGAGAAAAGGGATACAGCGAAACTTTGTTTAAGCGTCGCAGATATTTGCCTGAACTTAACGCAACTAACCATATGGTAAAGGCGGCAGGTGAGCGAATCGCACGAAATATGCCTATTCAGGGCACAGCTGCCGATATTATTAAAATCGCAATGATTAAGGTTGATAAGCGACTTGATGACGAAAAACTTGACGCTCGCCTCATTTTGCAGGTGCACGATGAACTTATCGTTGAAACAAGCGAAGCGGATTCAAAAAAGGTGCTTGAAATCGTAACCGAGGAAATGGAAAATGCTTGCCAAATGAAGGTTAAACTCCGTGCAGACGGTGCAATAGGCAAGGATTGGTACACCGCACATTAAATTACCAAATAGAAACGATTGTAGGGGAGAATATCATTCTCCCGAAATAATTATGAATATAGAAAAGTTTGAAGAAAAGCACCTTGACGGTGTTGAAAAAACAGAAAAAACCTGCTTCGCACATCCGTGGAGCAGGGAAGATTTAAAAAATCAAATCGGTCTTGATACATCACATTTTCTTGTTGCAACGGTTGACGGAATTGTTGCGGGATATATGGGACTTCAGATTTTCGGCGGCGAGGGATATGTAACAAATGTTGCCGTTCTGCCCGAATATCGCAAGCAGGGTATAGCCGAAGCGTTGGTCAGGGAGCAGATGAAAAACGAGATGTCGTTCATCACCCTTGAGGTGCGAGAAAGCAACCTCCCTGCAATTTCGCTTTACACAAAGTGCGGGTTTAAAAATGTCGGCATTCGCCCTAATTTTTACACCGACCCTACGGAAAATGCAATAATAATGACATATAAATTTGAGGATAAGTAAATGAAAATTTTAGGAATAGAAAGTTCTTGCGACGAAACAGCCGCTTCAGTGGTTGAGGACGGACGCAAGGTGTTGTCAAATGTAATAGCAACCTCTTTGGAGGAACATAAATTATACGGCGGCGTTGTGCCTGAAATCGCATCTCGCCGACACGCCGAGAGTATCAGCGGTGTTGTTGAAGAAGCACTTGCACAGGCACAGTGCACTATGGATGATATCGATGCAATAGCTGTTACTTATGCTCCCGGTCTTATCGGTTCACTTCTTGTGGGGGTTAATTTTGCAAAGGGTCTTGCAAGTGCAACAGGTACGCCGCTTGTTCCGGTTCATCATTTAAGAGGACATATTGCATCAAATTACATTTCAAGCGATATTGAACCGCCGTTTTTGTGCCTTGTTGTCAGCGGAGGTCACAGCCATATAGTTGCGGTAAAATCCTATACCGATTTTGAAGTTATCGGCAAAACCCGTGACGATGCGGCA
This sequence comes from uncultured Eubacterium sp., assembly GCA_900539325.1. Taxonomy (GTDB): domain Bacteria; phylum Bacillota; class Clostridia; order Oscillospirales; family Acutalibacteraceae; genus Eubacterium_R. The sequence continues at coordinate 89,344 of UQCC01000007.1, read as the reverse complement.
GGCGAGGCTCTCGACAAAGCCGGCAGAACCATGGGACTTGAATATCCCGGCGGTATCAGTATTGATAAGCTTTCGCCGAGCGGTGATGAAAATGCTTTTAAGTTCCCCGTGCCGAAAATTCACGATGCACCTTACGATTATTCGTTTTCAGGGTTGAAAACCGCTGTAATAAATACTATTCATAATTCAAAGCAGAAAAATGAAGAAATCAATATTGCCGATTTGGCGGCGTCTTTTCAAAAAAGTGTTGTTGACCTTTTGCTTTCGCATTTTGAGAGTGCGGCGGAGAATTTCGGTTATAATAAACTTGTGATTGCCGGCGGAGTTTCCGCAAACAGCAAGCTCAGAGCCGAAGCAAAGAAAATCTGCGATAAGCACGGCTGGAATTTATATTTGCCGGAACTTAAATATTGCGGCGATAACGCAGCAATGATTGCTTCACAAGGCTGTTATGAATATAAGGCAGGCACTGTTGCAGGCGAAAATTTAAACGCTTATGCCACCATGCCGCTTGACAATTTACATTATTGACAAAAAATTGTCAATTTGAAACATATTAATGTGACAAATTAATGAATTTTGCTTTTTTCTATTGAAATTTTGCTCAATAATAAGTATAATCATACTAACAAATCAGTATGCGTTACTGTAACTGATTTCAGGCTGAAAAGCCATATACCAAATGTAAAATATATAAAGGAGAATAGATTATGGAATCAAAACTCACAAAGAATCCATCTTTACTTGCTTGGCTCGACGAAAAAGTTGAACTTTTGAAGCCTTCAAAGATTGTATGGATTGACGGTTCAAAGGAGCAAATCGACGCTCTTAAGGCTGAAGCTGTTGAAACAGGCGAAATGATTAAGCTTAACGACGAACTTCTTCCTGACTGCTATCTTCACAGAACAGCAGAGAACGATGTTGCCCGTGTAGAGGACCGTACTCTTATCTGTACAACAAAGGAAGAGGATGCCGGTCCTACAAACCATTGGATGGCTCCTGATAAAGCATATGATATGCTTTATAAAATTGCAGCAGGTTCTTACGAAGGCAGAACAATGTACATCATCCCTTATTCAATGGGTCCTGTAGGTTCTCCTCTTGCTAAAATCGGTATCGAAATCACAGACTCAATTTATGTTGTTCTTAATATGAACATTATGACAAGAGTCGGTGCAAAGGTTCTCGATGTATTGGGCGACAGCAACGACTGGGTTCGCGGTATGCACTGCAAATGTAATGTAGACCCTGAAAACAGATGGATCGTTCAGTTCCCTGAAGACAATACTATTATCTCTGTTAACTCTGCATACGGCGGAAACGTACTTCTCGGTAAGAAGTGCTTTGCTCTTCGTATTGCTTCATATCTCGGTAAGAACGAAGGCTGGCAGGCAGAGCATATGCTCATCCTCGGTCTTGAAAAGCCAAACGGCGAAATCAAGTACATCTGTGCAGCATTCCCGTCAGCTTGCGGTAAGACAAACCTTGCAATGCTTATCCCACCTGAAGGATACAGAAATAAGGGCTACAAGATTTGGACAGTAGGCGATGATATCGCTTGGATTAAGAAGGGTCCGGACGGAAGACTTTATGCTATCAACCCTGAAAACGGCTTCTTCGGCGTTGCTCCTGGTACAAATATGAAGTCAAATCCTAACGCTCTTAAGTCAACAATGAAGGGCACAATCTTTACAAATGTTGCTCACAACCTTGACAACAACACTGTTTGGTGGGAAGGTCTTGATAAGAATCCGCCTGCAAATGCTATTGACTGGAAGGGTAATCCTTGGAACGGTCAAACATCAACAGAAAAGGGCGCTCATCCAAATTCAAGATTTACTGCTCCGACAGCAAACTGCCCTTGCCTTTCATCAGAATTCGACAATCCAAACGGTGTTCCGATTTCTGCATTCGTATTCGGCGGTCGTCGTGAAAAGCTCACTCCGCTTGTATATCAGTCAAAGAGCTGGAACAACGGTGTATTCGTAGGCTCAATTATGGGTTCTGAAACAACTGCTGCTGCAACAGGTGCAGTTGGTGTAGTTCGTCGTGACCCTATGGCTATGCTCCCATTCTGCGGTTACAATATGGGTGACTACTGGAAGCACTGGATTGAAATCGGCGAAACTCTCGACGAGGACAAGGCTCCTAAAATCTTCAATGTTAACTGGTTCCGTAAGGATGAAGACGGCAACTTCTTGTGGCCTGGATTCGGCGATAACTTCAGAGTTCTTGACTGGATTATCGACCGTTGCGAAGGTAAGGTTGACGCTCAGGAAACAGCTATCGGTTATCTTCCTTATGCTAAGGATATCAACCTTGAAGGTCTTGATATGACTGAAGAAGAAGTTAACAAGATTCTTGATGTTGATAAGGACGCTTGGGAAGAAGAACTCAAGGGTGTTGATGAACTTTACGCTAAGTTTGGCGACAGGCTTCCTAAGGAGCTTGCAGACGAACTTGCATCTGTAAAGGCTGCACTCAAAGACTAATTCCTAATCGAAAATATTGATTAATTAAAATCCCCGGAGTAATCCGGGGATTTTGTGCGTTTAAAAATATATTCTTGCATTATTGTAATTGAATTTGTCACCAAAAATTAATTTCCGTGTTGTATTCTTAATATTAAAGAAAAGGTGAAATTTGTTTATTCTTTTTTAAGATTCTTTATAAGTTCTTTCCTTTTCTTTAACACAATATGAAAAAAGCAATGTTAAACTTTAGAACATAAAGGGTAATGACTTTTCTGCCGATTTCGGTGGCTTTATTCTTATTTATTTGTGAATTAAGGAGATGTGGATATGAATATGAATATGTTAGTAACTCTTAACAGCGGTTATGTTTTGCCGTTGTGCACAATGCTTAAATCAATTGCTTGTTCAAACGAGGGAACAAGGGTTGATTTGTATATTGTTCATTCTTCGCTTACCATTGCGGATTTTAGGGAAATTAATTCGGTGACAAAAAATACAAATATCAAATTTCATCCTATAAAGGTTGACAATTCGTTGTTTGATTCTGCTCCGACTTGCAAACGAATTTCTAAAGAAACTTATTATAGGATTTTTGCAAGTGAGCTTTTGCCAAGCAACCTTGACCGAATTTTGTATATCGATCCCGACACCGTGGTTATCAACCGTCTTGATGATTTTTATAATTCTGATTTTAACGGCAATGTTTTGATTGCCGCAAAGCATTTTGACGGCACTATGGATTCGTGGAACAGAAAAAGACTTGGTATCAAAAAATCAAAAAGATATGTCAATGCCGGTATAATGCTGTTTAATCTTGACCTTATGCGAAAGATTTTTTCGGCAGACAGGGTGTTTGAAATCATCAAAAAGAAAAAGTCAATCTTGTTCCTTGCCGACCAAGATGTAATCAACATTATGTATGATGGCTTAATCGGTCTTTATGATGAATATGTCATCAATCTTGATGAGCGTTGCTTTGCACGGCTTTTGAAGAAAATGCCTCTTGAAAGAGCAATGGAATATGCAAATGAACATACGGATATTATTCACTTCAACGGCAAGTACAAACCATGGAAAAGCGGATACAAAGGTGTGTTAGACGGCTATTGGCATTATTATAATCGTATGCCAATCCTGCAACCGAGGAGGTATTATGATGAAACTGCTTAAAAAATACTTCAAGATTCCGCCTAAAAATGTTTGTATAATTTACGGTGTGGCATTCGCTTTCCTTGTTGCCTTGTTTCTGGCGGTGTATTTTACCGTTGGCAAACAGCTGACCGAATTCGTATCCGATACAAAAAGTTTTGATGCTTGGCTGTCACAATACAAGAGTTTCAGTGCGGTTGTGTTTATCTTTATTCGTGCATTTCAAACAGTGATTAAGATTATACCTGCCGAACCGTTGGAGATTGCGTCAGGCTACGCTTTTGGCACTTGGGGAGGGCTTCTTTATTGCTCAATCGGCACATTTATAGGTTCGCTCGTAATCGTTTTTCTTTCAAAAGTGTTTGGACAAGCGTTCATCGGTGCTTTTGTAAATGAAGAGCAAATAAAACAGCTAAGGATTTTGAGTGATACAGATAATCAAAATCTCTTTTTGTGGATATTTTATCTTATCCCCGGAACACCAAAAGACATTTTTACATATATCGTTTCGGCAACTGATATTAATCTATTCAGATTTTTTGCAATAACAACAATTGCACGAATTCCGTCAATAATCACATCAACTGTTTGTGGCAACGAATTGATGAAGAACAATATAAAATCCGCTGTGATTATATTTGTTTTGACAGCTGTTGTTTCGGGAGTGTGTGCGATTATTTATAAAAAACATAATGATAAAAAACAAAAACTTAATGTATAAATAAAAAAAGTCAGCCCCTTTGAATTTTTGAGGACTGACTTTATTATTTGGAGTTTTACTTGTCGTTTTTGTCAAGCATTCTGATTATGTTGAGATTCGTTTCAAATACTTGCCTGTGTTGTTTGCGGAGAACCGAAAGCACAACGCCTGCAAAGAAGTTCATTCCCGACACAATACCGAATGTAACGGAAGCGAGGAAGGTCGGAATTCTCGGTACCAATCCCGTTTCAATATATTCAATAAATACCGGGATAAAAAATGCAATCGCCACCGCCATAAGTATAGCGGCTATAATCGAGAAAAACGAAAGCGGCTTTGTATCTCTGAACAGCATACCGATGGTTTTGAGCACCTTAAAGCCGTCGGAATATGTATTGAGCTTGCTTTCGCTTCCTTCCTCACGGTCTTGGTAATCAATAGGTTTTTCGACTATTTTAAAGTTGTTGTCAAGTGCAAAGATGGTCATTTCCGTTTCAATTTCAAAACCTTTGCATAAAACAGGAAATGATTTTGCAAAATCACGGTTGAATGCCCTTGCACCTGTCATAACATCGTTGATTTTTGAATGAAAAAGGAAGTTAATCATATCCTTTACAAGCACATTGCCGAAGTTGTGGAAGCGACGCTTGTTCATTTCAAAATATGTAGAACTGAGCCTGTCACCTACTGCCATATCGGCTCTACCTTCAAGTACTTCTTTTTCAAGCACGGGTGCAAATTTTGCCGGATATGTGTTGTCACCGTCTGCCATTATATAGCAGTCTGCGTCTATATCTCTGAACATTGAGCGCACAACATTGCCTTTGCCTTGGCGAACTTCTTTTCTTACGGTTGCACCGGCTTTTTTTGCAATCTCATATGTGCCGTCGGTTGAGTTGTTGTCGTAAACAAAGATTTCTGCGTGTGGCAAATGCTCCTTAAAATCTTTGATTACTTTTTCTATTGTTTTTGCTTCGTTGTAGCATGGAATTAATACTGCTGTTTTCATTGTTTACTTCCTGTTTGTGATATTTTTTTAAATACTGCATTTTTTTTGTTTTTATAAATCAGTTGGTAATTTTCATCGTTTTTCAAGTTGACATACAAAGGCTTTTCGGAATTTATATCAACAAAAGCATAATTAAAGTTATATTTGTTGAAAACTTTTTTGTAGTCTTTTTTTCCGTTAATCAAGTTAAAATATTCGGTTAAGTAATCATATTCGTGATTGGCTTCCTTAACGAACGAGTCGGCACGGGGGTCAATGTAGGTGGTATATCCTTTGAATTCAAGGTAACCGCCTGTATTGAAGCCGTTAAATAATCTTAAATCGGTAACATTGTTTTTGTCAATGTCCTCTTGCATTTTATCAATTGCTTTATCCATATATACAGTTGATTTGCTGCCGCCGTCATATTTAATATAATTTGACGCTTGGGTATAAAAGCTGTTTGCAAGATAGCCTACAATTCCGACTGATATAACGATTATAAGCGCAACCGTGCATTTAATGAGTCCTTTGGACTCTTTTTTGTTTTGTGATTTTTTTGCTTCTTGGTCTTTTGCAACCAATTTCATAAACTCTTTGCGGAAATTTATGTTATCAATATATTTGAGCGTTGAAGGAATTGCACAAATAATAAAATACGGTATGAGCTTTACGTACATCATCATCATTAAAGCAGTGCCGACTGAGAGCAAAGCGTGTCTGATACTTGTTTTGCCTTTTTTATAAAAAATATAAATTGCAAGAATTGCTGTTGGATAAATAAGAAATGAAAAATTATTTTTTGATACGGTAAGCGGCTTTAATTCTAAAATAGCACTGTTCACCTTGTCGCCGATTGATGTTGTGAATAAAAATGAAAGACCTTTTATTCCGTAAGGAGTGATAAGTCCGCAAGCTGCCATTATTATTGCAACAATTATGAGCGGCATCAACTTGCAGCAGGCAATGGATTTGCCTTTAATCTTTATCGGCAAAGCGTTTGCCATATATGGCAACAATACTATAAACAGCATTGTCCACATTGATGCGTGCAAATTAACCACAAGTATTGATAAAATCGGCAGAGGTATCAAGTGCTTCCAATTGTTGCTTTTTACGAATTTTTCAAGGCATATCAATTCAACGAGAATTATTGAATATGTAAAAATCTGAGGTCTTGTAACAAAAAAGTTTATCATACCGAGTGCGGCGGCAAATGTTACAAAACTTGCAATAATAGGTTTGTTTGATATTTGTAAGCAAAGCTTTTTGAATAAGACTATAAAAATACAATACATTATAAGCACAAGCAACATAGGCCCGAAAAAGCCCATTGCATTGTATAGTTTGTAATATATTACATCCGACAGCCATTGTTGAACCACAAGGTCCATGTTTGTATGAAATGTCAAAAAATCCTTGGTAGGAATTCCGTGTTTGCAGATGTATTCACCTGTTTTGATAATCCAGTAGGTGTCCGGATCGGTTTGCCATTTTGCCATAAAAAGCGAAAAAAACGGCAAAACCGATATGACGGCTGTCATTATTTTTATAACTTTATCGGTTAACTTTTTTTCTTTATTTGCAGTTGTTTGATCCATAGCTTCTCCTTTGTAATGTCTTAATGTTAATTATACACATATTTAAACTTTAAATCAATGTTATATTTGTACAAATTGAATATTAATTTACTGTATAAGTTAACATATATAATATGATAATTTCTTCTTGCACATTCGGTTGTAATTTGGTACAATAAAAACGATAATAAAGATTTTTAAAGGAGCTTTTTTATGGATTCAGTATGTAAAAAAGAACTCGAAATTTATGCCACAAAAATTCGTATGGGCATAATTGAGGGTACTTATAATGCAAAAGCAGGACATCCGGGTGGCTCGCTTTCTGCGGCAGATGTTTTTGCTTATCTTTATGAAAAGGAAATGAGAGTAGACCCTAAGAATCCTAAGTGGGACGATAGGGACAGACTTGTTCTTTCAAAGGGCCATTGTGCACCGGGTTTGTATGCTGCTCTTGCATATAAGGGATTTTTCCCGGTTGAGGATTTGAAAACACTTCGTCACATTGATTCTTATCTTCAGGGTCACCCTAATATGAATACCGTTCCGGGCGTTGATATGAGTACAGGCTCTCTCGGTCAGGGCATCAGCGTTGCTGTCGGTATGGCAAAGGGTGCAAAGTATCTCGGCAAAGATGTAAATATCTACTCTGTTTTGGGTGACGGTGAAATTGAAGAAGGTCAGGTTTGGGAGGCTATGATGTTTGCCAACCAATACAAACTTGACAATCTTTGCATTATTATTGACTGCAACGGTCTTCAAATTGACGGTCCGTGCAGTGAGGTTATGTCTGCTGAGCCTATCGACGAAAAGGTTAAGGCTTTCGGCTTTGATGTTATCACTATTGACGGCAATGATTTTGACGAAATTGAAAAAGCTTTTGATGCTTTCCACAAGTCAACAAAGCCTTTTGCAATCATTATGAACACTATAAAAGGCAAGGGCGTTTCTTATATGGAAAATCAAGTGGGCTGGCACGGAAAAGCTCCTAACGAAGAAGAATATAACATTGCTATGGCAGAACTTAATGCCAAGCTTGCAGAATTGGAGGCGTAAGTATGAGCGAAGTAAAATGTATTGCTACCCGTGGCAGTTACGGTAACGCACTTAAAGAACTTGCGGCAAGCGGAGCAGATAAACTCGTCGTTCTTGACGCCGACCTTGCGGCTGCAACAAAAACAGGCATTTTCAAAAAGGATTATCCCGACAGACATTTTGATTGCGGTATCGCAGAAGCAAATATGATTTGTGCCGCAGCAGGTATGAGCACTATGGGACTTGTTCCGTTTGCCTCATCATTTGCAATGTTTGCGGCAGGCAGAGCCTTTGAGCAGGTTCGTAACTCAATCGGTTATCCGCACCTTAATGTAAAAATCGGTGCAACTCACGCCGGTATTTCCGTAGGTGAGGACGGTGCAAGCCATCAGTGCTGTGAAGATTTTGCGCTTATGCGTTCTATTCCGGGCATGGTTGTTATTTGTCCGGCGGACGATGTTGAAGCAAAGCAGGCTGTTAAGGCTGCTTATGAATATGAAGGTCCTGTATATTTGAGATTCGGCAGACTTGCCGTTCCTGTATTTCACGATGACAGCTATAAGTTTGAAATCGGCAAGGGCGAGATTATCAAAGAAGGTAAGGATGTAACAATCGTTGCAAACGGTCTTATGGTTGCCGAAGCTATCGAAGCGGGCAAGACTCTTGCAGAGCAGGGAATAGATGCCGAAATCATTAACATTGCAACTATCAAGCCTCTTGATGAGGAACTCATTGTTGCCTCGGCAAAGAAAACAGGCAAGGTTGTAACCGTTGAAGAACACAACATTATCGGCGGTTTGGGCGAAGCCGTATGTGCTTGCCTTTCTGAAAAATGCCCTACTCCGGTTAAGCGTATCGGCGTAAATGATGTGTTCGGTCATTCGGGCCCTGCAAAGGATCTTCTCAAGCAGTTTGGTCTTTCGGCAGAAAACATTGTAAAGGTTACAACAGAATTTGTTAAATAATTAACATTTATTATTGATTTATCAATAAAGATACTGTATAATACTATTGTTAAAAATTCATAAAGGAGATAAAATCATGGAAGCACTTAACAAAAAGACTATCGAAGATATTGATGTAAAGGGCAAAAGAGTTCTTGCCCGTTGCGACTTCAATGTTCCTCTTATGGACGGCGAAATCACAAATGATAAGAGAATTGTAGCGGCTTTGCCTACAATTAAGTATTTGATGGAACACGGCGCAAAGGTTATCCTTTGCTCACACCTTGGCAGACCTAAGGGAGAATATAAGCCTGAATTCAGTCTTGCTCCTGTTGCAAAGAAACTCTCCGAGTACCTCGGCACAGAAGTTAAACTTGCAGAAGATCCTGAAGTAGTAGGTGAAAACGCAAAGAAGCTTGCCGCTGAACTTAAAGACGGCGAAGTTATGCTTCTTGAAAATGTTAGATACAGAAAAGAAGAAACAAAGAACGAAGAGAACTTCTCAAAAGAACTTGCTTCTCTTGCAGACATCTTTGTTAACGACGCATTCGGCACAGCTCACAGAGCACACTGCTCAACAACAGGCGTTGCGGCTTATCTTCCTGCTGTTTGCGGTTTCCTCATCCAAAAGGAAATCAAGTTTATGGGCGGCGCTCTTGCAAATCCAAAGAGACCTCTCGTTGCAATCCTCGGCGGTGCAAAGGTATCGGATAAAATCGGTGTAATTTCAAACCTCATCGACAAGTGCGATACTATCATCATCGGCGGCGGTATGGCTTATACATTTATGAAGTATCTCGGTCACACAATCGGTGATTCTCTTCTTGAGGCTGACTGGGTTGAAAAAGCAGGTCAAATGATGGCTGACGCAGAGGCAAAGGGCGTTAAGTTCCTTATCCCTGTTGATAACAAGGTTGGTAGAGAGTATGCTGCTGACACAGAAGCAAAGATTGTTAGCTCTGATGAAATTCCTGACGGTTGGATGGGTCTTGATATCGGCCCTAAGTCAATGGAAGTTTTCGTTGACGCTATCAAGGGTGCAGGTACAGTAATTTGGAACGGTCCTATGGGCGTATCCGAATGGGATAACTTTGCAGCAGGTACAATCGCAGTAGCAAACGCTGTTGCAGAATCAGGCGCAGTATCAATCATCGGCGGCGGCGACTCTGTTGCAGCTGTTACAAAACTTGGCTTTGCTGACAAAATGAGCCATATTTCAACAGGCGGCGGCGCTTCACTTGAATTCCTTGAAGGTAAGGAACTTCCTGGTATCGCTGCTCTTCAAGATAAAGACTAATTTAATACAAAAGAGGTAATTGTAATGAATAAAGCAAAGAGAAAAGCTATTATTGCCGGCAACTGGAAGATGAACAACACTCCGGCACAGACAACAGCTTTGATTAATGAAATGAAACCACTTGTTGCAGATGCAGATTGCGAAGTTGTACTTTGCGTACCTTTCGTAGATATTCCTGCAGCTGTTGAAGCAGCAAAAGGCTCAAATATTAAAATCGGTGCAGAAAATGTTCACTTTAAGGACAGCGGTGCTTTCACAGGTGAAGTTTCGGCAGATATGCTTAACGAACTCGGTGTTGAATATGTTGTTATCGGCCACAGCGAAAGAAGAACATATTTCGGCGAAACAGACCAAACCGTTAACCTTCGCACACTCAAGGCTCTTGAAAAAGGCCTTAAGCCAATCATTTGCGTAGGCGAAACTCTTGAACAAAGAGAACTCGGCTATACAGAAACTCTTTTGAAGTTCCAAACAAAGATGGCTCTTACAAATGTAACAGCAGAACAACTCAAGAATGTTGTTATCGCTTACGAACCTGTATGGGCAATCGGCACAGGCGTTACAGCAACAGCTGATCAGGCTGACGAGGGCAACGGCTATGTTCGTGCCGCTATCGCAGAAGCTTACGGCGACGATGCCGCACAGGGTGTTACAATTCAGTACGGCGGTTCAATGAACGCAGGCAATGCCGATGAACTCACATCAAAAGAAAATGTTGACGGCGGCCTTATCGGCGGTGCTTCACTCAAGGCTCACGATTTCTCTGTAATCGTAAAAGCAGCTTCAAAATAAAATATTTTTGCAGGCGGTATCGCCTCATTGTAGGGGCGACCTTTAATTAGGCGCCCCTTATTTATAATGGGAGCTGTCGTGCTTTGCACGACTGAGGGGTTATCCCTTAATTATGCCCCAACTTTCAAACCAAGGAGATTTAATATGAAAAAGACTAATGTTCTTTGTATAATGGATGGCTTCGGCCATAATAAGAGTGATTACGGCAACGCTGTTGCGGCTGCAAAAAAGCCTAACCTCGATATGCTTATGGAAAAATATCCTTACACTTATATCGGTGCTTCAGGTATGGATGTAGGTTTGCCTGACGGTCAAATGGGCAACTCCGAAGTAGGCCACACAAATATGGGTGCCGGCAGAGTTGTTTATCAGGAACTTACAAGAATTACAAAGGCTATTGATGACGGCGAGTTCTTTGAAAATGAAGCACTCAAAAACGCTGTTCAAAAATCAATCGATTCAGGCAAGGCACTTCACCTTATGGGCCTTATGTCAGACGGCGGCGTTCACAGCCACAATAAGCACATTTTTGCTCTTGTGGAACTTGCAAAAAGAATGGGTCAGGATAAGGTTTATCTTCACTGCATTATGGACGGCAGAGATGTTCCGCCTACATCGGGTAAGGATTATGTTGCCGAAGCTATTGAAAAGATGAACGAAATCGGCGTAGGCAAAGTTGCCACTGTAATGGGCAGATACTACGCTATGGACAGAGATAATAACTGGGATAGAGTTAAAAAGGCTTATGACGCCGTTGTTTTCGGCGAGGGCAATAAGAATACAGACCCTGTTGCCGCTATCGAGGCTTCTTATGAAACCGTAGACGGTGACGGCAAGAACCTTACAGATGAGTTCATTCTTCCAACCGTTACTCTTGAAAATGAGGGCAGAGTTACAGAAGGCGACTCCGTTGTGTTCTTCAACTTCCGTCCTGACCGTGCAAGAGAAATCACCCGTACTTTTGTTGACCCTGATTTTACAGGATTTGAAAGAAAGTATTTCCCGGTTAACTATGTATGTATGACTCAGTACGATGCAACAATGCCTAATGTTGATGTTGCTTTCAAGCCTCAGACTCTTAAAAATACATTCGGCGAATATCTTGCAAACAACGGTATGACTCAGCTCCGTATTGCCGAAACAGAAAAATACGCTCATGTAACTTTCTTCTTCAACGGCGGTGTTGAAGCCGTTAACAAGGGCGAGGACAGAATTCTTATTCCGTCACCAAAGGTTGCAACTTATGATTTACAACCTGAAATGTCGGCTTATCTCGTTTCTGAAAAACTCAACGAGGCTGTTCGTTCGGGCAAATATGATGTTGTTATCGTAAACTTTGCAAACTGCGATATGGTAGGCCATACAGGCGTGTTTGATGCGGCAGTTAAAGCTGTTGAGGCTGTTGATGAGTGCGTTGGCTCTCTCTATCAAGCTGTTATGGATAACGGCGGCACTCTCTTTATTACTGCTGACCACGGCAATGCCGATCAAATGAAAGAAGCTGACGGCTCACCGTTCACCGCTCATACAACAAATGAGGTTCCTTTCATTGTTTGCAACTGCGGCGATGTAAAACTCCGTGAGGGCGGCAAACTTTCAGATATAGTTCCTACTATGCTCAAGGTTATGTCTATGCCTCAACCTGCCGAAATGACAGGTAAGTCAATTATTGAATAATTTTTAAAATTTCGTAGGGGCGACCTTTGGTCGCCTCTTTTTTTTGTTCCCTCGGGCGGATAATATCCGCCCCTACGGTACATTTGTTTGTCGTTTATTAACCTTTTGTTATTATATCTAAAAATTTATTTATAATTTTGTTATAATTTATCTATTATTCCAACAGAAAAGGCTTGAATTGTTTACCTTTTTATGGTAAAATTTATTAAGTAAAATTCTGCGTTGCTATATTAATTGATGTACACATGGGTTTTTGCCTAACGGTCAGATGTGTCGGCAGAATATTGAGGACTTTTAATTTTTTTAATTGGGGGGATATTTTTGAAGTATATCAAACCTAATGCAGAAATTTTAAAATTTAATTTGTGCGATGTCGTTACAACTTCCGATATTAATATCGGTCCGGGTTATGACGGCAACAAAACAGATACAAATCTTTGAGATTAGTAATCTCTAAGGTATTATTATGTAATTAAATTTATTATTTTTCATATTTTATGCGGTTCCACCGTAAATTTAAAATGGAGGATGATTATGAAAAAATTTATTAAAAAAACAATCGCAGGTTTAATCGCCGGCGTAATGGCTGTTTCATCAATGCCGTTTGCTGCTTTGGCAGCAGATGAAACACCTGAAATTACCGGTGCAATTAAGTATAGTTCAGTAATCTTTACACATGGTACAAATACTGTAAGCACAGATTACAATTTTATGATGAAAGGCACACAGATTGCTTCAGGAGATGTTAAATCGGCTACTGATTGCAAAACAACTGTTTCAGTTGCCAATGGTGTAACAATTAACAGTGTTTCTTGTGTTGAGGATTCAAATGCACAACTTTCAGTTTCTAATAATGTTTTGACCGGTAACTTTGGCTCAAATCATGATGACTCTACTGTAACATTAAAAACAAATGTTACTTATAATGGAAAGTCATATGTTTCATATAACAAGGTTTATGTTGATACAATTCCTGTACCTGCACATGCTGCAAGCATATCTCAAAGATATTATGGAATCTCTAATCCTTTGAAAATTATTATGGCTTATAGTCAAACTTTAAAGGGCTCATTAGGACAAACTTCAAGCAACGGCTCAAGTGATTCAAATTCTGTTTCTGCTAATGCTAAGGAACTTTTTGTGCCGGGTACACAAGTTAGATATGATAATAAAAATGATACAAATCATTGGAGATTAACAAACAATATTTCAATTGATAAGGTTGCAGGTCAAACCGGATATAAAAATTCGGGCGGTATTGGCACTGGCACTACAATTTTAACTACAACTGCTCCTACTGGATATTATTATTTTGATAAGAGCACAACAGATAACTATGGCTTCTCTGCACAAAACGGAAGTTCATTTACATTTGATTTGGTTACAATTCCGTTTAATATTGTTACAGGTGATAATGCAAGTGGCGGTAATGTAAATCTTGACACTCATACTTTGACAGGCTCTAATTTTACACAAACAGATCCTTATTCAACATTTTCATATGATTCAGATACAGGTGTTCCTTCTACAAAAATCTTTACAAATAAGATCACTGGCGATGCCTCATCAATTACAAATGGCACTATGACAGGCTCATATGAACTTAGATTTGCTAACGGAAGTAATAATGTTTGGGGTGTAAATATTACAAAGTCGAATTGGAATGTATATGTTGCTGACAAATCGGCTGCTCGTAATCCTTATAATACAGCTAATTCTTCAATTAAGACATCTGATGTATACACAGATGAATCTTGGAATGCTTACAAAACAGCATATTTGAATGATGAAGAATTCTTGTCAAATTATAAAAATGTTACTCTTGGAACAGTACAAAATACTGCAACTAATTTAGGCTCAGCATTAACAACTGCATACAATAATCTTGAAGTAAAGAAGTACACATACACATTCATTAAAGCTGACGGTTCACAAACAACTGTTGAAGCTGAAAATGATGTGAAGGCTTTGGAGGCAAACAAGACACCTAACACAGCAAGCACACAAAAGACTTATGCAGGTGAAAATCAGCATAAGTGGACTGAGTACACTTGGCCTGCAACAGCTACAAATTACACCTTTACAGAACAAGCAACAGAAAAGTCCGAAGCTTGTAATGTTGTTGACAACAAATGTACAGAATGCGGCAATGTTTTTCTTGACTTGGATGCTTGGAATGATGCTGCAAAAGAACATGTAACAATAACAATAAATGATATTTCAAAATATACAAATGACTCTATGGATGAATACAAAGCACTTGCCAATGAGGCAATTGCTCTCAGAAATAGAGCCACAACTCAAGAAGATGTTGACAAAGCAACCGCAATGCTTTTGTCTGCTCAAACAGTTCTTCGTAAAAAGTCTGTAACCGTTACTTTTGTATATGATAACGATGGTAATGAAGCAACTCATGAAACAAAGACAGTTTCTTACGGCGAAACTTATGATGCTGTGTCCGACAAGAATGTTGAAAAGTGGACTGTTTCAACCGATAACGGTGCAACAACTACAAGACTCAACACCTATGACAAGACAGTATCAATCGTTGTTACAAAGGATGTTGTTATCAAGGCATACCAAACAAATGAAGAACAAACAGAGGATTCTTCAAAGGTAACTTTCTACGGCAAGAACAATGTTGTTGTTGCAGTTAGGTATGTTGCAAAGGGCACACCTCTTGAAACAAATACAGTAGGTGTTCCTGAAATTCCTTTCTACAACAAAGGCAAGTGGGATAAGGAAACCGTAACAGGTACAGGCAGTGACATCAGCGTAAAGGCTGTTTACGAAACCACACAGGCAGAAGACAAATTGTGCGGCGTTCACTATGACGGCTTTGAAGGCGGCGTAAAGAAATACAGCTACGACAGCTATGTATATCTCACCGGTGCAGATACTACAAAGAAGTATGCACTTTATTCCGACGCAGAGCATACAAAGCTCCTTACAATTCTTAACGGCATAGATTTCTATGCACCAAAGACAGATAACATCTATGTTGGCGAATACACCGGAGAAGATAAGGCTTCAATCGGTATCACAGGTTCATTCAACAAGAGAACAGAAACTACAAAGTCTGCTGTTTACAACTGTAAGTTCTACCTTCCTGAAGGTGCAACGGTTGTTGAATACGGTCTTGAAGTTACTCTCAACGGCAAGACAGCAAGAGTTAAGGCTGAATCAAAGTCTGAAAGAAATGAATACTCAATCAGCTTGAATGCTCCTATTACTGCAACTTCAATCACTGCAGTTGACGGTCGTGCATATGTAACATATACTTTGAACGGCAAAACAACTACAATTTACTCAGAAACAGTTAATCAAGCACTTTAATTTAAGGGGGTAATAATTGTGAAAAAATTTGATACACCTCAAATTAATGTGGTTAAATTTATGAATGACGATGTTATCACAACCTCGAACACAGGCGGATACAGTGGCAATGTAACAAACAATAACCTTGGTAATTTGTTTGGCTTTACAACACAATCTGCAACCGGTCAGAATGATGACATCCCGCTTTAACAAAAACGGCACCCGCTTCTGCGGGTGCTTTTTGTTTACCTATTTTTTTTGATTGCCCCGTAGGGGCGGATATTATCCGCCCGATACGAATTCGCATATTCACGGGAGGATGGTATCCTCCCCTACGACTCTTATATATTTTTGTATAATAATTCTAAATTTCTACTTGCAATACACATTATTTTAGTGTAAAATGAAATAAAAAGGGGATGTTTTTATGAACAAAGTCTATACTATAACCAATCCGAAAAACGAAAATGTGTTTATTCACGCTATGCCGGGGCACTTTATCTCCGCAAATAACCACATCAATTATTATGTCGGCACCTCCGATATTAAACATAATCTCAATGTTTCTGTTGATGCGGCCAAACTTATGGCAGAATATTACAACACAAATGACATTCAGGTTGATACCGTGCTTTGTTTGTACGAAACACAGGCACTCGGCGCATATTTGGCAAGAGAGCTTGCAAGACCGTCTATGATGGCACCTAATCCGGAACAAACCGTGTATGTTGTCGGCAGTGAATACGATGCCGCAGGCAACTTGATTTTCAGAGATAATCTTCGCAGAATGATTTACGGCAAAAATGTTTTGCTCCTCATTTCCTGTATCACATCGGGCAGAACTATTGAGCGTGCTATCGAAAGCGTTACATATTACGGCGGCAAGGTTGCAGGCATTTCAGCCGCATTTTCCATGCAAAGCCGTATCGCAAATATTCCTGTAAACACTTTGTTTAGCGAAAAGGATTTGCCGGGCTATATTTCTTATCCGTCACACGATTGCCCGCTTTGCCAAAAGGGCATTCCGGTTGATGCAATCAGCAACGGCTACGGATATTCAAAAATTTAAATAACATGGTTTTTTGCCAACCTACAGAGCCTCCTCTTATTTATAAGGGGAGGCTGATTTGTTTTGTTTAAATTTTATTTCAAAAAATCTTGACAAATCCCTGTTTTTTGGTATAATGAATTTACTGAAAATTAAACAGTACCCTTAAAGATGAAGAAACAGAAAAAGATTGTTTGCTTGCTTCAGAGAGCCGATGGTTGGTGTGAATCGGTGGATGGCGGATAATGTATAGCTCTCTGTGGAGTCGACGACCTGAACAGAAATCAATAGGGTTGTCCGTGTGGCTGCGTTACAGGCTGAGGCATTGATAGATGCTAAAGGGCAGTTTAACCTCTGCTGAAATAGGGTGGTACCGCGTATTTTACGCCCCTATACTTTATGAGTGTAGGGGATTTTTTATATCCCTTTGCACCTAACGGAAGGAGATTTTTACTATGAAAAAAGGTTATGAAAAGTATTTCGGATTCAAACCGATAGACATTCCGGACAGAACTTGGCCGAACAAGCAAATCACCAAGGCGCCGATTTGGTGTTCCGTTGATATGCGTGACGGCAATCAGGCACTTGTTGACCCGATGAATTTGGAAGAAAAGCTTGAATTTTTCAAGACGATTCTTGATGTCGGAATCAAGGAAATCGAAGTAGGTTTTCCGTCAGCGAGCGAAACCGAGTACGAAATTTTACGCACACTTATCGACGGCGGCTACATTCCCGACGATGTAACAATTCAGGTGCTTGTTCAGGCAAGACCTCACCTTATCAAAAAGACTTTTGAGGCTATCCACGGTGCAAAGAATGTTATCGTGCATTTTTACAATTCAACTTCAACCTTGCAGAGAAAAGTTGTTTTCAAAACCGATATGGACGGCGTAATTGATATTGCTGTCAAGGGCGCACAGCTTATTTACGAGCTTACCGAAGAAGAAAAAAAGAAAAATCCCGACACAAATATTCGCTTTGAGTATTCGCCTGAATCGTTTACGGGCACAGAGATGGACAATGCGGTTGAGATTTGCAAGCGTGTTATGGAAGAACTCCATATTACCAAGGAAAATCCGATTATTCTCAACTTGCCGTCAACCGTTGAAGGCTCAACGCCAAACGGCTACGCTGACCAAATCGAATATTTCTGCCGTCATTTGCCAAACAGAGATGCCGCAATTATTTCGCTTCATCCTCATAATGACCGAGGCACGGGCGTTGCCGCAGCAGAACTCGGCTTGCTTGCAGGTGCAGACAGAATCGAGGGCACACTTTTCGGCAACGGCGAAAGAACGGGCAATGTTGACATTGTTACTCTTGCACTCAATATGTGGACTCAGGGCGTAGACCCTAAACTTGATTTCCACGATATTAACAGCGTTAAGGAAGTTTACGAGCGTTGCACAAAAATGACCGTGCCGCCTCGTCATCCTTATGCCGGCGAGCTTGTGTTCACGGCGTTCTCAGGCTCTCACCAAGACGCTATCAATAAAGGCAAAATCTATATGGAAGAAAGCGGAACCGATATGTGGGAAGTTCCTTATCTTCCAATCGACCCTGCCGATGTGGGCAGAGAGTACGAGCCGATTATTCGTATCAATTCACAGTCGGGTAAGGGCGGAACAGCGTTTATCCTTTCCACAAATTACGGCATCAAGATGCCAAAAGCAATGCACCCTGAGTTTGGCGCAGTGGTTCAAAAGGCTTGCGATGAAAAGGGCAAGGAACTTACCGCTGACGAGGTATTCGACCTCTTCCAAAAGGAATACAGAAATGTCAACGGTCCTTACAGACTTGCTAATTATAAAATCACCGAGGAGAAGAACGAGGAAGATACTCTTACAACCGTTCATTTCACCGGTACTCTTAAATATAAAGATGAAGCACCTGTTCAAATTGAGGGCTTCGGCAACGGTCCGGTAGGTGCGTTCTGTGACGCTATGAACAAAACTCCGCTTCGTGAGTATGAGTTTATTGATTATGACGAGCACGCAATCGCAGTCGGCTCGGATTCAAAGGCTATCAGCTATATTCAGCTTAAAACACCGCAGGGTAAAACAATTTTCGGCATTGGCGTAAGCCATAATATCGGCTACGCTTGTATGAAAGGCGTCATTTGTGCAATCAACCGTGACCAGCCTGATACAATGCGTGACGATACCATGCCGGGCATATTTGATGTTTGCTGATTGATATAATATTTCGGAGGACAATGCTATGAAAGAATACAATATTACCGTATTGAGGGGCGACGGAATCGGCCCGGAAATCGTTGATGAGGCAATCAAGGTTTTGAATACAGCCGGTGAAAAGTTCGGTTTTAAGTTCGATTATAATTATCAGCTTTTGGGCGGATGTGCCATTGACGCAACGGGCGTGCCTTATCCAAAAGAAACCGCAGATGCCTGCAAGGCTTCGCAAGCCGTACTTTTGGGCGCTGTCGGCGGTCCAAAGTGGGACAGTCAGCCGGGTAACAACCGTCCTGAAAAAGGTCTTTTGGCTATCAGAGAGGATTTGGGACTTTTCGCAAATCTCCGTCCGGCAAAGATTTTTGCACCGCTTAAAAGTGCTTCCCCTATCAAAGAAGAAATTATCGGTGACGGTCTTGATATTCTCATCGTTCGTGAACTTACAGGCGGTATCTATTTCGGCGACCGTGGAACTTATGAGAAAAATGGCGTTGTAGGTGCTTATGATACCGAAAGATACACTTATCCGGAGATTAAGAGAATTGTCAAAGCCGGCTTTGAATACGCTATGAAGCGTGAAAAAAGGCTCACCTGCGTTGACAAGGCAAATGTTCTTGATTCTTCTCGCCTTTGGAGAAAGGTTATGGAAGAAACAGCCAAGGATTATCCTGAGGTTGAGGTTTCGTATATGTATGTTGATAACTGTGCAATGCAGCTTGTCCGCAATCCTAATCAGTTTGACACTATTGTTACTTCAAACATTTTCGGTGATATTTTGTCAGATGAAGCTTCAATGATTTCAGGCTCTATCGGTATGCTTGCATCCGCTTCTCTTGCCGAGGGTACATTCGGCCTTTATGAGCCTATCCACGGTTCTGCTCCCGATATTGCAGGTCAGGGCAAGGCTAATCCGCTTGCAACCATTCTTTCGGGTGCAATGATGCTTCGCTATACTTTCGGCGAATCCGAAGCGGCAGACGCTATCGAAAAGGCAGTCGATACCGCTCTTACACAGGTAAGAACTCCTGATATTTTCGAGGACAGTTTCACTCCTGTAAACACTCAACAAATGGGTGATAAAGTAGCCGAGTTGTTGTAAACAATGATTTCGTAGGGGCGACCTTTGGTCGCCTCTTTTTTATACCCATCGGGCGGATAATATCCGCCCCTACGGTACGCTTTATTCGGCACCTTTTTTAACTTTTTGTTATTATATCCAAACTTTTATTTATGATTTTGATATAATTTATCTATTATTTCAATAGAAAAATGTTGAATTGTTTACCTATTTATGGTAAAATCTTTACAAGTAAAAATATGTGTAATTGCTATGTACAATTCGGAGGAATGTATATGAAAAAGATTTTTAAAAAATCTCTTGCCTGCCTCATAGCGGTGCTGATGATAGTTTCATCACTTCCGTTTGCAACTCTTACGGCAAGTGCGGCAACAACTACATCAACTGCAACCGTTTCCGCATATGGTATAATTAAGGGAAGTGACCAAGGTAGATTTACCGATCCTAAACTTACAATTTGTAATGATGCACAGGACGGAAACTTTACTATCGGCTTTGTTAACTTTGATGTTAGTAATGTTTCATGTACAGATTTAGATGAAGTCAGTGCATCATATAACTTTACATCGGCAATGGCAAGCGGATGTACTGAAAATATGGGACTTAGTGTATGGTATCCTACAGCCAATTATACCGACTTTGATCAGTCAACCGGTGAATATAAATTAAGTACAATTAATTCGAAAAGTTCATCGGAAGTTTTTAAGGGTGACAATTCAGACCATATCGGAAATACAACCTCTCATTATTCGATGAAAAAATTGGGCGATTTTACTACCGATGGTTCTTCACATACCGTTAATATTGGCAATGCAATTAAATTTGCAAAGCAAAACGGCAGAAGTATTGCTACAATATGCTTTATGATTACATCTGCCGGTGGAAAAGCCGATGAAAGTACATCATGGACAGATACTATTGTTACAATCAATAATAAGACAGTCGCTGTTAATGTTGAACAAAATTCTTCTTCACTTCCTACCGCAGTTTTGAAGTTTGAAAAAGATATGAAGGCTATGGCAGCCGGTACTGTTATGTATAAAAATGTCAATACCGCTTATAATGCATATGTTAATTATTTTAATGTGCGCAAGAACTTGTGCGAAGGCAACGGCGGTGACCTTGCAGCAGCACTTACAACTTTGACAAATGCAGTTGCTACGATGGAAGCAAGTACTTTTACTGCTCCTACAGGTAACTTCATTGATAAGTTGGGTTCAACAAAGATTTTTGTTGACGCAGATAACAGTTCAACAGATGAATATAAGCAAATTTATAAAAATGTTCTTTATTCCGAAACAGGCATGACCGACGCAGGTACAGCTGCAGGTACGGCAAAAAATGTGAACTTTACTTCAGGTGAAAGTGGTTTCACTACTGATAATAAAGTTGTTATTCCTGAAGCTACGGTTCTTTATAACGGTGGCGACACTCCACAGGTTGGTGCAATGTATGCTTTGTGGGGTAATTCTAAACCGAATC
Organism: uncultured Eubacterium sp.; assembly: GCA_900539325.1. GTDB lineage: Bacteria > Bacillota > Clostridia > Oscillospirales > Acutalibacteraceae > Eubacterium_R. The sequence goes on along the minus strand of UQCC01000007.1, from coordinate 67,593 downwards.
TCATTTATAATTGGAATAATCTTCGTGTATTTGCCGTGTATGTAAGCAATACTTCGGATGTACAATTTGCCGGAAAGTGGAAAGGTCTTGACGGCAGATTGAATATGACTTGGGTTTGGCTTACTCAATCAGAAAGAAATATCAGCGGTACCGGTGATACAACTTCAGGTTATTATAATCAAGGAACAAGAGATGAAAAGTTTTATGCAAATCTTCTTCAAGTTAAAAAGACATTTGGTGAATCAGATCCTCTTTTAACTGAATACACTCCTAATTTTGATGTTAGAGTAGGTCAAGACAAAGCAAACGCAAAAGATACTCTTACAGGTAGCAAGGTTATCAGAGTTATCAACTATAATTATGTAATCGGCAAGATAAAGTCTGCTGAGGCAAAATATTACGGTAATATCGCAAAATACAGACAGGGCGGTTTATCAACTGTAATTTCAACATTAGATGAAGTAATGGCAAAGAACCCTAACGATTATTTTGCTGTAGGCACAAATAATTATAGTGGATTGGTTTCGTTCTATAATACAAAATTCAATACAGTTAATTCTTCAAATCCAACTGTTGATACTGCTGTTAATCATGCAGATTCATCATACGATTGGACAGTTACCAAAGCGGCAACTTGTACAACAGCCGGTTCTAAGACGGGCGTATGTAAGTATTGCGATGAAACAACTGTCAGAGAAATTCCTGCAACAGGTCATGAATATACATATACATATGTTGACAAAACACACCATATCAAGAAGTGCACAAAAGGTGATTTTAAAGAACAAGAAGAGCACACTCTCGGCACAGACGGTAAATGTACTGTATGTAAAGGTACAGTAATTGATTACACTGCATACGATGCCGCAGTAGATGTTGCCGGTGCTATTATGATGCATATGACGGAATATACCGATGAATCATATGCCGAGTTTTATAAAATTGTTACCGGTGCAACGGCTAAAAAAGGTGATGCAAAAACTCAAGAAGATTTAGATGCGTTGACTTATACTATTCAATCTGCTCAAACAGTTCTTCGTAAAAGGTCTGTAACCGTAACTCTTCAAATAGAATATGTAAATTCTGCTAAAACAGTAAAATACGAAAATCAAACTTACGGCACAGCACTTGATATTGACCTTGCAGATGTGGCTCCAACAATTAAAGGTGTTGACAAGTGGACTATATCAACCGATGACGGTGCAACCACCACAAAACTTTCCTCAACAGATACAAAACTTACACTTTATGTAACAAAGTCCGCAACAGTTACGGTTTACGAACTTGATGAACCTAATGACAGCGAAACCGTTAAGTATTCAAAGGTTGTATTCCTTGGCAAGAACGGCGTTATCGTAGACATTAAGTATGTTAAGCAGGACGATACAAAGACACCTGCACAATTGGGCGTAACCGTTCCGATAGTTCCGTTTTACACTTCAAACGGCTGGGATAATGAATCAATAACAGGCACGGGCGAAACAATTTATGTAAGAGCAAAATATACCGCTTCAATAAATAAAAGCGACTTGTGCAATGTTCACTTCGGTAAATGGTCAAGAAAATACAGCTATGACAGTTTTGTGCGTCCTGATGGAATCGACCCGAGCAAGCAATATGCACTTGCTTCCGATGCAAAGGGCGAAAACATTCTTACCTATCTTGAGGGCGTAGATTTCTATGCACCAAAGACAAGCGACATTTATGTTGTTGAAGTAAGCGAACGAGTTGCAAAGACAGGTATTACAGGTCACTTTGCAGATAAGGATGATACATATCGTTGGGCTACATACAACTGCAAGTTCTATCTTCCTAAAGATTGCACCGCAATCGAATGGGGTCTTGAAGTTGCTGTAGGCAAACAAAAGCAGCCTATCAAAGCAGAACATCTTTCAAAGGGTAATGAATATACCGTAAACGCAAGAGTTAAAACAAATTCAACATTACATTCAGTAACTTGCAGATCGTATGTAACATACAAGCAAGGCAACGAAACAAAAACAATTTATTCCGATGTTGCCGTAGAGCAAACTTTTTAAGGAGGGGTTATAATGAAAAAATTTGAAGAACCTATAATTGAAATCATCAAATTTATGAATTCTGACATTATTACAACTTCGTATATAGGTAGCGGCGGAACAACCGGCGATATCACTATCGGTTCGGATGAAGATTTGCCCGACGAAAGCACAGTTTATTGATTAATGATACATCGTAGGGGCGACCTTTGGTCGCCTCTTTTTTATTCTATCGTGCGGATAATATCCGCCCCTACAAAAAATAAAGGTCCGCTACTGCGAACCTTTTTTCTTATTTTCTCTTAAATTTTTAAAAAACGCCGTGAGCATTGCCTGTGCTTCGTCTGCCATAACACCACCGATAATCTCCGGTTTATGGTTATACGGCAGGTCGTTGAAGTTAACAACCGAGCCGAAACTCCCGGCTTTGTTATCGCTTGCACCGTAATAGACCGTTTTAATTCTTGAATTGATAATTGCGCCGGCACACATCGGGCAAGGCTCAAGCGTAACATACATATCACATTGCCACAAACGCCATCCTCCGAGCTTTTTGCATGCAGAGTCTATAGCTTCTATCTCTGCGTGATAAAGTGCGTTTTTGCCGTATTCACGCCTGTTTCTGCCTGTGCCTACAATTTCGTTATCTTTAACAATTACCGCACCTACTGGCACTTCACCCTCAAGAGCACTTTGCTTTGCAAGTTCAAGTGCGGCTTGCATAAATTTGTTTTCCGTCATATTTTTGTGACATATTGCTTTGTTAATGCAATGAGAATTGCAAACGGAACAATCATTCCCGGAATCATACAAGCAATTTTTGTACCGAAGTTGTTGTCATAAAGGCTTTTTATTTTCTTTTCCGTTGCAAAAGATTTTGTATATAAAAGATAAATCAAAGCGATTATTGCAAGAACAATAAAAATTATCATAATGATTGTCGAAACGGTGTTTGCAAGCTTTTCGTTTGCGGCGGTGGTGATTATATCGCTTACAGCCGACCTTGCGTTATTTAAGCCGTGAATAAACATCGCAATGATTACATTGTCTGTTTGTACTGTGATGTAAGCCAAAATAAGACCTACAAGAAAGGCAAATACAAACTGTATCACATTGCCGTGAATTAAGCCGAAAATAATGCTTACCATAAACACGGCAAAGCCTTTGCCGTACTTTTTCAAGACGCCGAGTGTGCAACATCTAAACGAAAATTCCTCAAATATTGCAGGAGCAATCGCCGTTGCAACAAACATAACGATATATGTTAAAATATCGTCTGAATTGCCGTAGTTGTTTTGAGTGAGTTCGTAGCCGAGCACATTTTTTACAAATGCCATCATCACCGATACAAGGTAATTTGCAACAATGGTGCAACCCATACCGAAGAATACCCAAGCCGTGGCTTTAAGTTTGCCTACTTTTTTTGTGGGCACAAGTTCACCGGTAAAGTTCCTTTTGAGTATCAAAGCCGCAATGCCAAATGCCGGCAAAAGCGAAAGCAGGTCAACACCGATGATGTTAAATGCGTATTTGAACATAACCGAGTTTTGGTATGCGTCATAAAGTCCGAGTGCACTTATCATAGAGCCCCAAACCGTTTGAAGAAGCAAGTACACAATTATTGCACTGCCAAGCACAAAACCGACTTTGATAAGTTCTTTGCGTTGCTCCTTTTTTGCATATGCAATTTGTTGCTTCATCATCAAATATTGTGCATTTTGTTGCTGATAATATTGGTTGCCTTGCGGATTGTAATAGTTGTTGTTCATTCGTGTTCCTTCCGAGGATTACAGAGTTTTTGACAGTTCCTTTATGTAATCCTTCAATTTTTCGGACAGCTCGGGATGGCGGAGTCCAACCTCAATGTTGGCTTGCAGAATTCCGAATTTGTTGCCCATATCGTATCTTGTGCCGTCATAATCAACGGCGATAACGCCTTGCTGTTGTGCAAGGGTACGCATTGCGTCTGTCAACTGCAATTCGTTGCACGCACCCTTTGGCGTGTTTTCCAAAATTCCAAAAATTTCAGGCGGCAAAATAACTCTGCCCAAGATTGAAAAGTGCGACATAATTTCTTCTTTTTTAGGCTTTTCAATCATATCCGTGCAGTTGTAGCGGTTGTTTTCAAGGTGTTCAACGGCAAGCGAGCAATATTTCGTGATTGATTCTTCGTCAACCTCTTTAACACCTACAACGCCCTTGTTGTATTTTTCGTATACATCGATAAGCTGTTTTGTAACGGGATTATCCGAGATGATTACATCGTCACCGTACAAAACGGCAAACGGCTCGTCACCAACAAATGCTTTTGCACAAAGCACAGCGTGACCCAAACCGCCTGTTTCTTTTTGACGCAAAAAGTAGATGTTGCCAAAATTTGCACAGGCTTTAACAGAATCCAACAAGTCTTTTTTATCCGGATTTTGAGCCAGCTTTGTTTCAAGCTCAAATGCGTGGTCAAAATGGTCCTCAATAGCTTCTTTGCCACGGTTTGTGATAATCAGCACTTCCTCGATTCCGCTGTTGAATGCTTCCTCAACAATGTACTGAATTGCCGGTTTGTCAACGATGTTGAGCATTTCTTTAGGTATTGCCTTTGAAGCAGGCAACACTCTTGTACCAAGTCCTGCGGCAGGAATAATGGCTTTTCTTACTTTTTTCATGTTTCTCTCTCCTAAAACAATGATGTTACAACATACATTATAAAATATGCTACAAGCGGTGCAAACAGCGTCACTCCGCCTTTATTGCCAAGGTACATTCTTTTCATTTGTCCTTGATCAAGGTTTGCTTCCGCACCGAAAATCGACGATTGAATAAAGTTTGCTCCGTTATCAAGCTGTTCCGATACGGTTTTGATAATATTAAATACCGTGCCTTTGTAAAAATAATCGGCATATGCGGCAATTATTATTCTGATTAAAAGTAATACTGCCAGCAGAATGTACATAACTGTTACTGCTGTTTGTGCGTCCGATGCTCCTGTTATTGAAGATATGTCGGGCATTGCTGTTGATTTGGGGTCGTAGTTTGTAACCAAATCCTGCATTGCCGCCATATATTTCGGCGCAAATTTAAACAGTGCCGCATCTCCGACCAATACAGCCGAAAACATTATGCAGAAAAACGCAATGCCTTGCTTATACATTTTTCTGAACAGCAGGTAATACGAACCAAAGAAAAATGCTCCCCAGTTCCAGCTGAGCTTGCTCTTTTTTTGTGAAAACTTCTTGAATTTTTCAACAAATCTCTGAGGGTTTGTCCTGACCGTTGCGGCAATATCGTTGATGCTTACTCCGTCAATTTCGCCCTGTTCCTGATATTGCGGAATATCAAATTGAATCGTTTGAAAAGGTTGAAACGGCGGTTGATTTTGTTCTTCACCGTTTTGACTTTGACCGGACGGGGCTTGTTGATTGTTTGAATTGTCAACAGGCGGAGCGTAGTATTCGCCCGTCTTTGCCTGAGCCTGAACAGTCGGTTCGGGGATAATCGGTTTGTGGTCTTGCAAAAAACTGTAACCCGTTGCGTGCAAACCTTGATTTACGCAGTGACCCGAAAGCATGTAGCACTCTCTGTGGTGAGGTGTGCCGCATTCGGGGCAGGTAACTATGTCATCGTCCTTTGTAAACTGCTTGTTACATACGGGACATTTGAATTCTTCGTAATTTGGCATATAATTCTCCCAATTAATATATATTATTTTTATTATACTTATATAATCATAAAAAATCAAATATTTAATTAAGATTTGATTAACTGTTTATAAATTGTGATGATTTATGGCTTGCATTGTCCGCAAGGCTCATATCCGTTGTTTATGAGGTTTTCTCTGTATCCTTTGTAGGTCTTTTTGTTGTCGTCCTTGATTTTTTGAACGGCAGGGCAGTCCTCGGTATGAAATTTTTTTGTGTTGAGGTTAACGATATATGTTTGCTTTTCTTCATCTTTGTTTGATGAAATTGATTTGGTGCCGATGTAGCTGCTCTCTCCGGTTGCGTAATTTATTTCTATATCCGGCTGAACATTGTAGCAATATACATTAAACTTAACACCTTCGCCTTTATCCTCAATGCTGTAGGCTTCCATTTGTACGCCTCTGGCAACAAGTTCGTTGCCCTTGAATATAGGCGTTACTCTGTAAAGAACATGGTTGTTTGTCTTTTTGATATAATCGGCAACTTCGTTTTCAAACGGAAGCATTCCGTCAATATTGAGGTATCTTGTGCCGGTAATTAAGTTGTTCGGATTGGCGTTTTCTGCTGTAAGCTGGTAACCTATTAAATGGCAACGGTTATATAGATATTTGCCGTCAACATTGTTGTATTTTGCAATGTGCCATCCGGTCGGCTTAACAGAACCTATTGCGTCTCTTTCTTCGGTCGGCATAAGGTCGGTGCCTATGTTTGCAATACACGATGTGCATCTGCCGAGAGAATCAAGTTCTCCGTATTCTTCAAAAGACTGAGTGTAGTCCGTTTTGTCAAATTCCGGAATGTTGTTGTTTATTGTTGTGTAAGGGTAATATGTGTACGGCTGAATATCGTCTATACTGTCGCTGTGAGCAATTTCGGTGTACTGTGTTACAGTTTCTTTTTCTTTGGAAACGGTTTGCTCTGCACTTTTATATTCACTGCATGCCGTAAGCATCAAAACCGCTAACATCAACGATATTATTTTTGCAAAATTCTTTTTCATTTTTATCACCTAATATACTATAACATATTGTATGGGTTAAAGCAATTTTGATTTTTTGTTGTTTAAGTCAACAACTATCACAATACAGCTTGCAAGAAGCATAAGACTTAAACTGCCGTTGATTTCACTTATTTTAGGTGTCACCTGTGATATGTTTGCAAAAACTTCTTTGTTCGGTGCAAAGCAAACTGAGTACAGTTTACCCGGGAAATATGCCAAAAGTCCGCCTGCAAGCCTATGAATGAAAAAGTCAAGGTAGCTCATATTTACTTTTTTGATTATGCCGAAAAGCTGAAAATGTATACATATTCCGCCGAAGCATAAGAAAAAGCATAGGTATTCAAACGGTATTGAATTATTGTTTGCGAATATGCCGTTTGTTATTTCAATCATCGGCATAAGAAAACTTGGAATTGTAAACAGACCGGACAGTGCGGAAAAGAAAACTATATATCCGCACATTATTGCAATGCTTTTTACGCTTCCCTCAACAGAATTTATCAGTGCCGCAGAAAAATTCATTTTTTTGAATTTTATATTTTGATATTCCTTTTCTTTTATAAACAGGCTTTCAATAAAGCAAATTATCATTGAGGATAGAATATTTGTCAGATAAATAATCGTTCCGGATTTTGTACTTCCGAGTTTTATCGTGCCTACCGCCGTGATTATAAAAGCAATACCACCGCAAAAATTAAACCTTAGCAATCTCTTTGCGGTGGTGTCGGATATTATCTCTTGTTCATAAAGTTCATCGGTCAGTATTGCACCCGTAGGGTAGCCCCCGATAAGACCGAAAAATACAACACAAACAGCCGTCGGCGAAAGTTTTAACAACTTTGCAAGCGGTCTGAATATAAATTCAAATATTGTCGAACATTCACTTTTTATCAGGGTATTTGTCAAAATCAGTATAGGCAAAAGTGAAGGTACAATTATATTTAAACACATTTTCATTCCTTCTATTGCCTGTAATTTTGCTTTTGCCGAAAGCAAAATAAACATTGCAAGGAGTATTAGTATGCCGAATGATTGAAAAAATGTAGCTGCCTTTTTCAAATTAATCACCGATATATTATATTGGTTAAAGCGTAAAAATAAAACTTCGGCTTACATATTGTAAACCGAAGCGTTTTTAAATTCCCGATGTGAGCAGGTTGGCATTTTTTATAAGAGTGTCAACAGCTTCCTGCCCGCTTTTTTTGATTATCTCTTTTATTCCGTTTTCGTATTCCGGCGGTCTGCTTGTCAGATTGTGGCAGTCGGAGCCGATAAGGTGGATATGACCGGTGTCAAGAAGCTTAAAAATTTTTTTCTTAACGCTTCTGTGTGCGTCTGAAAATGTTGAAATGTTAACCTGTGTAAGGCATCCCATATCAATGTAATCTTCCAACTTGTAGGTGTCTTCCATAAGTGCCGGGTATCTTTCTATATGAGCAAGGATAGGCTTTGCACCGTAATCGCAGTACATATTCATAAGTCTGTCGTATGAATTTTCAGAAAAACTGCTTGAAAACGGGTGTTCAATAAGTATGTAATTTGAATTGCCTATTTTAAGCTCGTCGATGTTTGTATTGTTAAAAAGATATTGACTGATGTATACCTCTGCTGCCGGAATTAATGTCGGACTTCCGTTAGGAAGTGCACGCATAAGTTCGTTAAAAGCTTTGTCACGACGCCTTAAAAAATCATCAAACGAAATATTATCCGAATAATAGTGCGGCGTAAGTATGATTTTTTTTGCACCCTGTCTTTGCAATTTTTCAATCATTGCAAGGCTTGTGTCAATATCGGGTGAGCCGTCGTCTATTCCCGGTATAATGTGACAATGGGTTTCCACAAGATTATCTATAATCATAAATCTGTCCTTTACCGATTATCGTCTTATCTTTTGTTTTGACGGGCGTCATACGGTGCACTGTCATATCCGTATGATGCGTAGTTGTTTTGCGAACCGTAGCCGTAACCGTATCCGCCATAACCGTAGCCGTAGCCTCCGCTTTCGTAACCGTAGCCATAACCGTTATATGAGCCGTAATTGCCGTATGAACCGTAGCCGTAACCGCCTTTATATTTTCCATAACGATAGCGACCGTATTTGCCATAGCCGTATTTTGTGCGATTGCTGTCTGCAAAATTAACTACAAAGCCGAGGATTTTTGCATCAATAAATTCAAGAGCAGATATGGCACGCTGAATTTCCGGATGAGTTGACTGGTTTGAGCGTACAACAAGCACAACGCCGTCACTTTCTCTGATAACAGGGAGTGCATCCGATACAACATTTATAGGCGGTGTGTCAATAATTATGTAGTTAAAATCTTCTCCGATTTCCTCCAAAAATTCCGCCATCGGTTCACTGCCGAGAATTTCTGCCGGGTTAGGCGGAATTGAGCCGGAGCATAGTACGGAAAGATTTTCAAATTCCGTAGCGTGAATTAAAGAAAACAAATCTGTTTTTTTGTCTGTGCCGGAGCCGACTTTACTGCCGAGATAATTTGTAAGTCCCGGTGAATTAGGTACTGAAAAATAGTGATGAATTTTAGGTTTACGAAGGTCACCGTCAATAAGAAGAACTTTTTGGTCCGCCTGTGACAGAGCAATGGCTATGTTAATGGTTGTAGTTGTTTTACCCTCGTTTGGAGTAGATGAAGAAATAACAATTGTTTTACAGCCTTTTTTCATTACGGAAAACATAATGTTGGTTCTAACACTTTTGTACGCTTCTTCAACTCTGAATTTGAGCGAAGGGTCCATTTCTATATCTTTAAGGAGCTGGCGTGATGTGCTGCTGATTCTTGTTGATTTTTTGTTGCTTTTTCTTGCCATTATTCTTCATCTCCTTTTTCGGCTGAGCTTACATAAGGCTCGTTGACTGTTTTTGTATGTGATGCAGTTGCAGCACTTTTAATTTCGTAGTTAGGTATACTGCCGAGAACAGGAATGTTGTATTTTTCAATAAGCTCTTCGCTTGTGCGAATTTTTATATCAAGCATATTTCTGAGGATGATGTATGCACATGCCACAACAATTCCGGCAACGGCACCTATGGCACATTTTTTAGGATAGCCCTTGCTTCCTGCCGCAGATGCTTTTATCGGTTTGTCCTCAACGCTTGCCATTACAAGACCGTTGTTTGTACGCTTCATCATATTAGGAACCTCGGTTTCAAGCTGATGAGCAATTTCATAAGACAAATCGTTGCTTTCCGTTGTTACGGTAATTAAAAACATTGCCGTTCCCTCCACGGCTTCAACGGTCATTGCATTTTTTATGTTTGTTCCCGTGTAGCTGGAGTTTATCCTGTTATTAAGTTCCTGAGCAACTGTCGAAGCAAATTCGTTTGTATTCATAATCTCAATATATGTATTAAGCATCATGGTGGTGTAATTCATTTTGCTTGTGTTGCTTGTTCTTGTATCATCGGGATTTGTATATGACCCCTTAATTTCGCTTTTTGTATCTACCGCATATGCAAGAAATTCAACGGTTGATGTGTATGTCAGTTTTGTAAAGTTTGCTGTATAAAAAAATCCGAGCAATGCACCTACAAGTGCAAATGCCACAATTACTTTCCATTTTCTTAAAAGTGAAACAAGTATCTTTCGTACATTTTCGTCAATGTTCATATGTTATCTCCTTTACTTGCTGCATAATACACCACAATATAATATATAGTATAATAACTTTAAATATAAATTTTGTCAATAAAATACCGATAAATAGGTAAAGAAAAATGAAAAATTTAGACTATATTATTGACAAATCGGCATTTTTCAATCATAATATTTGTGATATTTTACTTTTTGACAAGGAGATAAAAAATGGCAGAAAAACCGTTTATGCCTATATGGGGTCCGTATTCAAAAAAATATATGGGCCTTTCAAGAATTATGGGCACAGTTGATAACAAAAACGGCAAGTCAAGTGCAGATGCGGTTCGCTTTGATTTTGCCGTTCACCCTACAATTTGGAACTCGTCAACTCCTGTTCCCAATGTAACTGTTCCGTCAAGCTATCATTTGTGGAAATGTGCAACGGATTATTCGTTTTATTCTTACAGATATGAGCTTATGTGGAAGGATATGGTATATGCCGATGTGTCTTTTTCAAAAATAAACGAAGAAGCATATCTTGCAAGAATTGAATTTGTAAACAATACCGACCTTTCGCAAAACACGGTTCTTAATTTCTTTTCTTCGCTTGAATTTCCGAATTCAAAGGAATATTACATCAAGGCAAAGAACGATAATTACAAACTTATCAAAGCAAATGAATATGTCGAATATTCCTACGCAAAAATCAGACCGTGGGAAAATGAAACCCCGGACGGTATGTTCAGAGGAATGTTCAAGAGCGAGGAATTTTATCTCGGCTATGGCTTGGGCGACAGATGTGATAATGCTCATGTTCATTATCTCGGCTTAAAGCCTTTCGGTTGCGAAGCAGGGGATAAGGTTGCCTATAAACTTTCGGCAGACGGCATTGACAACCCTGTTGTTGCTTTGAGATACAAGACCGTTACCGACGGCGAAGCAAAATTCAGCGTTAACAGTGTTGAAACCGTATTGCCTCACAGCAACGAACTTGCAATAATTGAACTTCCGTTTGCGGAAAATCTTGAACTTGTCAGCCTTGGCGGTGCAGGTGTTGAACTTGATTTTGTTGCCGTATATGAAAAAGGCAACGCTCTTGAAGTTGTTGAAATTAAACACGATTTTGAACCTGAAATCAGTACGGCTCAAAACGGCAAAGGTTACACCGTTGACATTGACTACAAGTATAACGATTGCAAATTTAAGGTTATCACTTCAAATCCAAACACCCGTTTCCGCACACTCGACAGCGGAAGCCTTGAAGATGCACTTATCAATCGTCTTTCAAACGGCGACCATACATATGACGATTTAAAAGAAACTTTTTCAGGCTCGTTTAAGCGTAAGACTTCGGATGACGGTTTCTTCCAAAATACACTTATCAAGTCGATTTTCATTGAACCGCACAGCACTCATATCGAGTATGCGGTTGTTGCAAAATCGGATTTTGAGCCTTTGAACTATGATGAATACGAAAAAATTTATAACGAACGCAAAGCAGCAGGCGAAACCGCAAAGTTCAACAAAGACGGTGAAAAGTACACACTTTCAACCGATATTTTGCGTGCAACCTTGTTGACAAACACGGTTTATCCTGTTTACAAGCACGGCGAAAATGTTATTCACCACACACCGGGTAAGCGTTGGGACAGTTTTTATACTTGGGACAGCGGCTTTATCGGTATGGGACTTCTTGAGTTCAGCAACGAACTGTGCCAATATGCACTTGATATGTATCTTTGCGATGATGACAACGACGATTTTTGCTTCTTGCTTCACGGCTCGCTTGTGCCGACTCAGTTCGTGGAATATCTTGAACTTTTGAAGCGTACAAATGACAAGGCAAAACTTGACTTTTTGTATAACAAAATGAAGTTGTACTATGAATTTTTGCGTGGCAGAAGCCATAATTCAACCTGTGCAAAGTTTGATAACGGACTTCTTACAACCTATGATTATTGGTATTCTTGTTCGGGTATGGACGATTATCCGGCTCAGGTCAAGATGATTGCCGACAAGGCGGAGGAGTATTCTTGCCCTTGCCTTTCTACAAGCCAAATCATCCGTGCAGGCAAGATTATGAAAATGGTTGCCGATTATCTCGGTAAAACAGACGATATTGCCGTTTATGATGCGGATATTAAGTTCTCAACAGATGCACTCAACAATTACGCTTGGGATGAGGAGTCGGGATATTTCGGCTACACTATGTACGATAAGGACAAAAATGCTCCTTATATTATGAAAACCGAGGACGGCGAAAACTGGGATAAGGGCTTTGACGGCGTTTATCCGCTTATCGCAGGTGCGGTTGACGGTGAAAGAAAACAAAAGCTTATTTCTCACATTAAAAATCCAAATGAAATGTGGTCTGCGGCAGGTGTTTCGGCTGTTGATATGTCCGCTTCGTACTATTTTGACGACGGCTATTGGAACGGCAATGTATGGATGAGCCATCAATGGTTTGTGTGGAAAACTATGCTCGATAACGGCGATACCGATTTTGCGTTTGAAATTGCAAACCGTGCACTTGAAATGTGGAGAGAAGAAACCGATTTTACCTACTTTACATATGAATGTTTCGGCATCAAAACCCGCCGTGGAGGATGGTTCCACAACTTCGGCGGTTTGTCTGCTCCTATTTGCATTTGGGCAAATGCTTATTACAAGCCGGGAACGGTTACAACAGGTCTTGATGTATGGACCGATTACCAAAATGTAACCGATGACAGTGCCGAGATTTCGTTTAAGTATTTCGGCAACAACGAAAAATATTCTATGATTGTTACCCTCAGTGATAAGAATTCGTACAAGGCTACCCTTAACGGAAAAGAAGTTGGATTTAAGCTCCGTAACGGCGGTTCATTGGAATTTACATTTGACAAAGATGTTGATAAGGGTATACTTAAAATTGAAACTTTGTAATTGAAAGGTAAGAATATGGCAGACAAAATTGTAGGCTCAAATAACGAGCCGCTTAAGGTTCAGTTTATTACTGATGTTCATTATTATTCAACAAAACTCGGCACTCACGGCAAGGCTTATGACAAGATGGAATCAAAGTCGCAGATGGTGATTAAGGACAGTCCTCTTGTCATCAAAAGAGCCTTTGATATGCTGTGTGAGGACACTTCAACAGATATAGTTCTTCTTTCAGGAGATACCACTCACGACGGCGAAATTCAGTCGCACGAGGAGTTTATTGAAATGCTTCGTGACCTCAAAAAAAGAGGCAAGAGGGTTTATGTTATAACAGCTACCCATGATTATCAGGACAACGGCATTGCCTATGCTTGTGAGGGCGATGAAAGGGTTGAAGTCCCTGCCGTTGGCGATAGGCACGATTTGTGGGATATGTATTATGAATTCGGCCCCAATGAGGCTATTGCCGTGCACAAGGAGTCTATGTGCTATGTTGTTCAGCTTGCACCGGGTTATCGTTTGTTTGCACTCAATGACGACACAAATTACAAGCCGGAGGGCGAGCGTGGTTCAGGCTTTTCCGATGATTGTATGGCTTGGATTATGGAACAACTTGAAGATGCAAAAAAGAACGACCAGTTTGTAATTGCAATGACCCATCACCCTATGATTTCACCGTCACCGTTTTATAATATTATCGGCGGCGGAAATATGCAGAGAAATTACGAAACAACACGGGAAATCTTTGCGGATGCCGGTCTTTCCTGTATGCTCACGGGTCACACCCATGTTCACGACATCAGCGATATCACAACCAAAAAGGGCAACAAGTTTTATGATATTACCTGCGGTGCACTTATCGGTTGTCCGCCTGTAATGAGAAATGTTACCTTTGACCCGAAAAACGCAAAGATAGATGTTGACACTGTTTTTGTTGACAATGTTGACGGACTTGATACAGACGGCAAGAGCTTTCCCGATTATATGAAAAACTTTTTCTTCGGTATGATAAAGGAAGTTTTGTGGGCAATGGGTTATGATATTGACCGCCTTGCAGAAATGGCACCTGCTTTTTCGGTACCGGGCGAAACCGTCAAAAAGTTTGCTTGGATAATAAAACCGGTCGGCAAGTTCCTTAACAAGTTGACTTTTAAGAAAATTTGGCGACTTTGTAAAAAAGAAAGCGGTCTTAAAAAGTCCGATATAGCCGATATTGCAAACAATAAGGTTATTGATTTTATTCTTGAACTTATTCAAAATCTGTACTGCGGCGATTCTCCGTACACTCCGGATACAAGGGAATACAAGCTTACCTGCGGCTTTCTTAATGTAATTGACGCATTTTTGAATACAATTCATTTTTCAATCGGCAAGGTGCTCAAAGGTGCAACTTCGGTCAGAGGACTTTTTGAGCCTCTTCTTTGGAACAGCGGCTATTGCGATGCCGAGGCAACTCTTCCGCTTTATCCGATTTATGATGAGCAAAACCCTGCACCCGCTTCCGCTTTTGAACAAAAGAAGTTTGAAGATACCGTTAATAAGAGCAAAAAAGGTCCGCTTGTGCTCCTTATTCTCATCCTTGTTGTAATCCTTCTTCTTGCAATACTTGCCGGCATCGTTGCACTTATCGTGTGGGCGGTTATCGCTATTATTCACGCAATTTCGGGCACCGCTATGCTCGGATTGTTGTTCTCATAATTTTTGTATGTTTTTACTAAAATAATTGTTGCATATTGGAATAAAAATTGTTATAATGATTTAGTAAATTCGCTATTTACATAGAAAACATAATTTTTAAGGAGTAAATTTATGGCAGACGAAAAGAAAAAATTCAGTCTTGGCGGCATTGATAACGCTGCCGAAGAAAAGGGTAGTTTCATCAAGACTCTTTGGCAACTTGTAAAGTTCCTTGTTGTATCGGGTCTTGTAACAATCATTCAGTTGGCACTTGCGGCTTTGCTTCCTTTGGTATGCGACCAAATTCACACATTGCTTCCTGAATTTTTAAGAGGCATTTTCACACCTACAATGTTCACAGCAGGCTCAAAAGAAGCTACAAAGTATGTTATCGACGGTGTAGTAACCTGGGGTTATGTACTTCCGTTCCTTCTTTCAAACCTTATTGCTAACATTTACGGTTTCTATCAGAATAAAAAGACAACATTCAAGTCTGATTCTGCTTGGTACAACTTTGTTATTTACATCGTGCTTCTTCTTGCACTCATCCTCTTCTCAACTTGGATGCAGGGCGCAATCGTTGGTGCACTTCTCAAGGTTGAAGCAAGCAACTGGTTCCTCAAGATAGTTACAAACGAGTCTATCGCCCGTCTTCTTGCTTCTATGGCAGCAGGTTTTGTTCAGATGGTAGTTCTCTTCCCAATGGAAAAGTTTGTACTTATGAGAGAAAAGAAAGACGATACAGCAGAGGAAAAGGCTGCATAAGTCACATTTTTATAGCGAATAATGTTAAAAGGGCGGTTCGGTGGAATCGTCCTTTTTTGTCCTAATTTAAAAAAAGGGGTTATTATGGACGAAAGATTAACTTATACCAAAAAAGAAGCCGGTATGTTTTTAACCGGTCTTTTCGGTCAAAATCTTATTTACAATGTTGTTACGGCAGGGCTTTACTATTATTTTCAAAATGTAATTTGTTTGCCGGCTGTGGCACTCGGCTGGATTTTTGCAATCGCAAGAATTTGGGATGCAATCAACGACCCGATGATGGGCTCGATTGTTGACAGAACACGAACAAAATGGGGCAAGTGCAAACCTTATCTTCTTTTTGCTCCTCTTGTAATTTGCGTGATTACATGCGTTGCGTTCCTCAACGGAAATTATGCCGTGGCTAAAGAAAACGGTAATACAACCGCTATGGTATTGATTGTAACTTGGGCGGCTGTGTCTTATGTTCTTTGGGGTATGTCCTACACGGCAGGCGATGTTCCGCTTTGGGGCGTCATCAGCCGTATGAGTGAGGTTGAAAAAGACAGAGCAAATCTTATTGCACTTGCAAGAATAGTTTCTTCCGTTGCGGCAGGTCTCGGTATTGTGTCGGTTGTTGCTCTCAGTCAGGTGGCTAACAAAGCATTCGGCGAAAGTGAAAATGCACAAAAAGGCTTTATCGTTGTCGGTATCGCAATGACGATTGTGTCGTCAATTCTTTTTGAATGTGCAGGCTTGGGCGTTAAAGAACGAGTACCTAATACTGACGAAAGAAAAACGATGAAAGAATCTTTTGCACTTATGTGGAACTGCAAACCGTTCAGAAGACTTTTGATTTCCGGTATTCTTCGTGCTCCGCTTCAGCTCCTCGCAACAGTTGTAATGACTTTGTTTACATATTACTATTGCGGCGGCGATTTAACCAATGCGTTCAGCAACGGCAAAACATTCCTTACCGCCGTTATCATTGGCGGTGCGTTCTTTATCGGTCAGTTCGGTGCAACGGCACTTTGCCCTGTGCTTATGAAAAAGATTGATGTAAAAACGCTTTACAATCTTACAGGCTTTTCCGCTTTGCCTATGGCTTTGCTGTTTGTTACTTATCTTATCGCTCCTACCGAACTTGCCAAAATGAGTTGGGTAGTCATCGACGGCGTGCTGCTCCTTTTTGCCGGAATCGGCTTTGGTGCGGTTATGGTTTGCCAAAGCGTTATGATAAGCGACTGTATAGACTATGAGGACTATCATCACAATTACCGTCCCGACGGTGTGTTTTTTGCAGGTCAAAGCTTTATCCAAAAGTTTTCAACGGGTATTGCTTCAATTATTTCGGCTTATGTCTATGCCGCAGTCGGCTATTCCGATGTTAACATTGAAAAAATGAATACAGCCATTGCCAACGGTGCGTCGTTTGCAACCGATTTTCAAAATTATTCAAAGGCAATGTGGCTTTTGATCACAATTCCGCCTGCAATCGGTATGGCAATTTCAATCATTCCTACCATTAAGTATGAGATTACAAGCAAATCTCACCAAGAAATGCTCAATGTTCTTATAGAAAGACATAAAGAAGCGGAATAATAAAAATACAAACGGACTTTCTTGCAATTGTAAGAATGTCCGTTTTTTTGTTAAAAAGAGTATGCTTATTGGCGTGTGTCAGAGTGTTTATCAACTGCTTAGGCAGTAAAAATTTGATTCCCATGCCGGTATATATTTTGAATGCCTGAAATATATTTTGTAGTTTTCGTTAAGTTCCCACACCTTTAACGGCAAGGCAAACAAATCTTCGTTTCTGTGGTAGGCACAGATGTATAACTTTGGCAGTTGCGATTTTATGGTTTTTTCCATGCCTTCAAGTGCCTTCATTTCGCTTCCCTCAATGTCCATTTTGATGAATGTTGCAGGGATGTTCAGGCTGTCAATATCGGTCACTTCAACGCTTGTTCCGCTTGATGACAGCTTGCTGTTTCGCCCTGCGTCTGCACTGAAAATCAGCGTGTCTTTTTTGCTCCACGCACCCATGTTCAGCGTTGTCAAATTTTCCATACCGTCGGTGTTTTTCAGCAGTTTTTTGTAGCTTTTTGCGTCAGGTTCAAGTGCGGTGATGTGCTTGTATTTACCGTTTGTTGCGGCTGTGAATTCTCTTATCGTGTCTCCGTCATATGCACCCAAATCAATGATTTCTTCGTTGTCGGTCAACTTCAAAATTTCTGAATAGACCTTGTCTTTTTCGCCAAATGAGCGTAGCAAATATTCAATTTTGCCCGACACCTTGAATGATAATATGTCAAGATAAACCCTTTTGCTTTCTTCATCCGCAAGTCGAGAATATACCTCGTCAAATTTTGACTCGTTCTCGGCAATATATTCACGGGTGAAAAGTCCTCCGCCCGCCACGGGAACATCGGGTGCAAATACCGTGTGCTCGCTGTTTATCTTTTCAATATGCTCAATAACGCTGTCAATGTGACTTGCAAAGCAAAGTACAATGTTGAAGTCGTCGTATTTTTCGCAAACTTCACTGTATTTGAGCACTTTGTAGCCCTTGAACGAATGACCTCTTACAAATTCATCACTTGCAAAAACTTCGTCTGCCTTTAGTCCTCTTTGTTCAAGTTCTGCCATAATTTTTTCTGCACCGAGTCCCATTCCGTACAGCACAATGGGCTTTTTGCTGTCTTTCAGGGTGTCCCAAATATTTTTGTCTTGTATCTTTTCAAGCATTTTGCCATCACCTCATTTTGATATATAATAACATATTACTTTGCACTTTACAAATTAATATTTATATATTATAATATAATAGAATGGATTACTGTATAATTTTGTTAAATCGGAGGTATTTGCCTTTATGGCTATTGGCAGTTTAAAACGCTTGTTTAAAAAAGAGAGTTCAACCGAGGAAGAAATCAAGCAACTTGTTGACGATGACGAGGGCGAACTTGAAAAATCCACAAGAGATATTATTAATAATCTTTTTGAATTTCACGATACTAATGTCGGCGATATTATGACCCACAGAACGGATATTGCCGCCGTTGAAATTACCGAGGAAATAATTGATGTTGTCAAACTTGCTATTAACGAGGGCTTTTCCCGTATTCCTATTTATGAAGAAGACCTTGACAATATCAAGGGCATTGTGTATGTAAAGGATTTGCTCAAATTTGTCGGAACGGAAATTCCAAAGTGTGAAAAAATTGAGGATTATATCCGTACACCGCTTTTTGTGCCGGAAACTATTCCGTGCGGCAAGCTTTTTGCTCAAATGACCGAAACGCATATTCAGCTTGCCATTGTTGTTGATGAATACGGCGGAACCGCCGGACTTGTTACCATGGAAGATATTATTGAGGAACTTGTAGGCGAAATCGAAGACGAGTACGATGATGAGGAACAATCGGTTACAAAGATTGATGATGACACCTTTGTTTTTGACGGTGCGTGTGATATAGAAGATGTCGAGGAAGCACTCGGTATTAATTTGCCGGAGGGTGATTATAATACTGTTGCAGGCTTTGTTATCAACAGGCTTGGCACAGTTCCTAACGAGGAAAGTAAGGGCGAAGCCGTGGAATACGGCGGAGTAAGATTTACCGTGCTTGAAGTTACGGACAGAAAAATAGATTCAATTAAGGCGGAAGTGTATGACAGAACAAACAATAACGATTGATGCAATGGAGCAGGCGGTGTCGCTATTCGGCTCGTTTGACGAAAATATCCGTATGATTGAGCGTGAGTTCGGCGTAAGCATTGTGTCAAGAGGTTCGGATTTAAAAATTATGGGCGATGCCGAAGATGTGTCAAAGGCTGTCAGAACAATTAATTCGCTTCTTGTTCTTATCGGCAAAGGCGAGGCGCTTACCGACCAAAATGTAAGATATGTTCTTTCGCTTGTTAATGAGGGCAACGAAGACAAAATTGCTTCAATGACAAACGATTCTATTTGTATAACCGCAAAGGGCAGACCGGTTAAGCCTAAAACTCTCGGTCAAAAGAAATACACTCAGGCTATCGATGACCACACAATCACATTCGGTGTAGGTCCCGCCGGAACGGGTAAAACATATCTTGCCGTTGCCATGGCGGTCACGGCGTTCAGAGCAAAGCAGGTTAACAGAATTATTCTTACACGGCCGGCTGTTGAAGCAGGCGAAAAGCTCGGATTTTTGCCGGGCGATTTGCAAAGCAAGGTAGATCCTTATCTAAGACCGCTTTATGACGCTTTGTTTGATATGCTTGGTGCAGAGAATTTTCAAAATTATCAGGAGAGGGGAGCAATCGAGGTTGCACCGCTTGCCTATATGCGAGGCAGAACTCTTGATGACAGCTTCATCATTCTCGACGAAGCACAAAATACCACACCGGAACAAATGAAAATGTTTTTGACCCGACTCGGCTTCAGGTCAAAGATGGTTGTTACCGGCGATATTACACAGATTGATTTGCCCGACGGTAAAAAATCGGGACTTAAAACCGTTTTGAATATCCTCAAAGATGTTGATGATATTGAGATTATCAAGTTTACTCAAAAGGATGTGGTTCGCCACAGACTTGTTCAGGATATTATCAAAGCGTATGAAAAATATGATGAAAAGCAAATGAAAAAAAGAAAAGGAGAAGATAAGTAATGAATAAAGTAAAAGTTATAATCTCCGACGAACAAAAAGAAATTACTGTTCCAAGAGGAATAAGAATGTTGATTCGCCGCTGTTGTAATGCGGTTTTGCAGGCTGAAAAATTCGGCTCGGATGCAGAAGTAAGCGTTTGTTTTGTGGATAACGAGAGAATTCACGAGCTTAACGCACAATATAGAAATGTAGACAGAGAAACAGATGTGCTCTCATTCCCTATGGGCGAAAACGGAGAGTACGATACTAATATGGACACAGGTGCAAAAATTCTCGGCGATATCGTTATAAGCGTACCGAAGGCTATGGAGCAGGCAAAGGCATATAATCATTCTCTTCAAAGAGAAATCGGTTTTTTGACCGTTCATTCAATGCTTCACTTGCTTGGATACGACCACGAAAACGGCGGTATCGAGCAGGTACATATGCGTGAAAAGGAAGAGGAAGTTCTTACCAAAATCGGACTTAAGCGTGACAACAGCTATTATATGGGAGATTAATTAATGACAAAAACAGCATTTATTGCTATTGTAGGTTGCCCTAATGTGGGCAAATCATCTATACTTAACAAACTTTTGGGTACAAAAATCGCTATTGTGTCATCAAAGCCGCAAACCACCCGCACAAAGATTATGGGCGTTCTCACCGAGGGTGAAACACAGCTTGTTTTCACCGATACTCCAGGCTATCACAAGCCACACAACAAACTCGGTGAAAAAATGAATCAGGCTGTCGGCGACTCAATCGGCGGTGTTGATGCTTGCCTTTTTGTCGTTGAATCAAAGGGCGACATCAAAAAAGGCGAATATGAGTTGATTGAAAAATTTAAAAAGCTTAAAGTGCCTGTAATCCTTGCAATCAATAAAATCGATATGATTAAAGATAAGGAAGAACTTCTTGAACGCATAGTGGAACTTAACAAGTTGTTTGATTTTGAAGCAATCGTTCCTGTTTGTGCTTCAACAGGCGAGCATATTGATGAACTTGTTGACGAGATGAAAAAGCTTGCGTTTGATTCTCCGCACTTTTTCCCTGATGATACTCTTACCGACCAACCCGAAAGAGTGCTTGCCGCAGAGATTATCAGAGAAAAAATTCTCAGACTTATGGACAAGGAAGTACCGCACGGTGTCGCCGTGTCTATCGAAAAAATGCGTGAGCGTGACAATCAAGATATTCTTGATATTGAAGCGATTATTTATTGCGAGCGTGAAAGTCATAAGGGTATGGTTATCGGTAAAAAGGGTGCCATGCTCAAAAAAATATCAACTTATGCCCGTCAGGATTTGGAAAACTTTTTTGGTATAAAAGTAAATCTTCAAACTTGGGTAAAGGTAAAGGAAGATTGGCGTAACCGTGAGGGATTAATCCACAATTTCGGTTTGGATTAATTTGGCACAAATCATTTAAAACACCATAGGATAAAATAGTAACGGTGGTGTTTTTTATGGATAATTTGTGGCAAAACTTTGTGTCTACGGGAAGCGTTTCGGACTACCTGAAATATAAACAATCAGAAAATAAAAACAAGGTTGTGCAGACTGATGCAGACAAAAACAAAGGGACTTATAATCAGAGAACAAACGGTGGGGGAAAGCGATAAACTCGTTACCGTTATAACCGAAGATTTTGGGCTGATTAAGGCTTTTGTCCGCCGTGCAAAGACTATTAAAAGTCAAAATCTATCTGCAACCTCGCTTTTTGCATACAGCGAGTTTTCACTTTACAGAAGCAAGGAAGCGTATGTTATCGACAATGCAACCTCAATCGAGGTGTTTTTTAATCTTCGCTCCGATATAGAAACCTTGTCACTTGCACAGTATTTTGCACAGCTTGCCTGTTTTTTAGGTTCGGAGGAACAGCCGATGCCGGGTATGCTCAGATTGCTTTTGAATGCTTTGTACCTTTTGTGCCAAGGCAAAAAAAGTCACTTGCTCATTAAGGTTGCCGTTGAACTGCGTATGCTTGCTCTCGGTGGATATATGCCAGATTTGACGGCTTGTTACCGTTGCGGTACATACGAAACCGATATTATGTATTTTGACCACGAGGAAGCCTGTATTTATTGCAAGGATTGTTATCGTAACAACGCCGTTGAACTTCCGCTTGCGGTCATTACCGCTATGAGATTTATTTGCTTTGTTGATCTCGGCAAGGTGTTTTCATTTTCGCTTAGCGATGAAAATATGGCACTTTTGTGCTCTACGGTTGAAAAATATCTGCTCTCTCGTGTTGACGGAAAACTGACTACTTTGGAATTTTATAAAGCGATTATATAATTATGGAAAAGAATTACGAAACTCTTGAACTTGACAAGGTTCTTGAAATGCTAAAAAACGAAACTTCGTGTGACGATGCCGCCGAAATGGCACTTAACATCAAGCCCACTTCGGATTTTGTTGCCGTGTGCAATATGATTAATCAAACAGAGGACGCTTATTCGCTCCTTGCACGCTTCGGTGCTCCGTCATTCGGAGGTCTTTATAATGTAAACGGCTCTCTTGCCCGTGCTTCGGCAGGCGGCGAGCTTAACACCCGTGAGCTTCTCAACATTGCGTCAACTCTGCGTTCAATCCGTACACTTTACGAGTGGCACGGTCATTGCAGCGGGGTTAGGACAACGCTTGATAATTTGTTTGAGAGTATAACGGTTAATAAGTATCTTGAAGATAAAATATTTACATGTATCATAAGTGAAGAGGAAATCTCCGATAAGGCAAGCGAAACTTTGTATGACATTCGCCGCAAAATCAGAGCAAAATCCGCCTCGATTCGTGACAAACTTGATGCTATGATTCATTCGCCGCATTATACAAAGTTTTTGCAGGAGGCTATTGTTACTCAGCGTGACGGTAGATTTGTTGTGCCTGTAAAAAGCGAATGCAGGGGCAATGTTCAGGGCTTGGTGCACGACACATCTTCTTCCGGTTCAACTGTGTTTATCGAGCCGATTTCCGTTGTTGAGGCTAATAATGATATTAAAGTGCTCAAGGGTAAGGAAAGAGAAGAAATCAATCGTATTTTGTTTGAACTGTCGGTTGAAGCAGGCAATTTCGGCGAAAGCATAAAGCACAGTTATGAAGCGGCGGTTGACCTCAATCTTATTTTTGCAAAAGCCCATCTTGCAAACAAAATGAAGGCGGCAAAGCCTATAATCAATACCGACGGTGTTATTGATTTGAAGCAGGCAAGACATCCGCTTATTGATAAAAACAAGGTTGTGCCGATTGATATTTCTCTCGGTGAAAAATATGATACTCTTGTTATTACAGGTCCTAATACCGGCGGTAAAACCGTGTCGATTAAAACAGTCGGACTGCTTACTCTTATGACTATGTGCGGACTTCTCATTCCGGCATATCAGTCAAGCAGAATTTCAGTTTTTGATAAAATTTTGGTTGATATAGGCGACGAGCAGAGCATTCAGCAAAATCTTTCAACCTTTTCATCACACATCACCAATGTTGCAAATATCTTAAAGGTTGCGGATGAGAGTTCACTTGTACTTATCGATGAACTCGGTGCCGGCACTGACCCTATCGAGGGTGCGGCACTTGCCGTTGCGATTATTGAAAAGTTGAGGCAAAAGGGTGCAAAAATCCTTTCAACCACTCACTATGCCGAGCTTAAAGCCTATGCACTCGATACCGATGGGGTGGTTAACGGTTGTTGTGAATTTGATGTTAAAACATTGTCGCCTACATATCATTTGCTCATCGGCGTGCCGGGCAGGTCAAATGCTTTTGCGATTTCAAGGCATATCGGTATTGAGGACGATGTTATCAGCCGTGCCGAAGAAATTGTGGGTTCGGATAATCGAGATTTTGAAGCGGTGCTTGACAAACTTGAAGCTGCACGCCACGAGCTTGAAAACGAAAAGAAAGCCGCCGAAAAAGCAACCGAACAGGCAAGAAAGATGGCTTCTAAGGCACAGTCCGAAAAAGATAAAATAGAAACCTTGAAGGCTCGTGAACTCGAAAAGGCAAAAAAAGAAGCCGAAAAACTTATTAATCAAGCAAAACGCCAATCGTCTGATTTTCTTCTTGAACTTGAAAAAATGAAAAAAGAAAAATCACCCGAAAACGCAACGGAGCTTGCAAAAAAGACTCGTCGTGCAATTAAAAATCAAATGGGCGAGATGGACGACCTTATCAATCCGCAGGAGATTGCGGATAATTGGGATGACGATTACAAACTTCCCCGTCCCGTTGTTGTGGGTGATGCCGTTATCATCAGAGGTATCGGCGAGGGCGAAGTAATTGAAGTTAAAAATAACAATGTCACCGTAAAGTCGGGACTTTTCAAAACAAGAGTTAAAATGTCCGACCTTATGCTGATTGAAAAGAAAAAGAAAAAACCTACTAAGCCGCAGAGAAATCTTTATCGCACCTCCTCCCGTGCCGATGCGGATGTAAAAACCGAACTCGATTTGAGAGGTCAAACAGCCGAGGAGGCTATCGGCAATCTTGGCATATTTATTGACAAATGCGTACTCAACGGAATTACAGAGGTCCGAATAATTCACGGCAAGGGTACGGGTGTACTCAGAAGCGTTGTAACGGAAGAACTTCGTCACCATCCAAATATTGATGAGTTTCGCCTCGGCAAGTACGGTGAGGGTGAGGACGGCGTTACAATAGCAAAATTGAAGTAGACATTGCTTAAAGGGGAAATTATGAAATTCAAAATTAAAAACGATAATTATAAAAACTTTGATGTGTTTAAAGATAATGTACTTACACCCCGTTCTTATTTTATTCCGTTTTCTTCACCCGAAGAAATGGGAAAAACTGACATAAGAACCGAGCGTTATTCATCATCGATGGTTGAAGTGCTGTCCGGAGAGTGGGACTTTGCTTATTACAAAAAAGAATCCGAACTTCCAAGCGAACTTGATATTGATAAAACGGATTTTGATAAGGTGAGCGTTCCGTCAGTATGGCAGCATACGGGATATGAAAAGCCGTATTACCTTAATTCCCGTTACCCGTTCAAACCAAATCCGCCGGAGATTCCCGTTGATTGTCCGGTGGGCGTTTATCACAGAACCTTTAATATTGATGATTTGAATAAAAATTATATCATTTCGTTTTTGGGCGTTGCAGGCGGACTTGATGTTTTTGTAAACGAAAAGTATGTCGGTTACAGCGAGGGCAGTCATAACACTGCTGAGTTTGAACTTGACGAATTTCTTGTTGAGGGCGAAAATCACCTTGTTGTTGTCAATCACAAATGGACAAACGGCACTTATCTCGAATGTCAGGATATGTTCCGTGACAACGGCATATTCCGTGATGTTTTACTTTTTAAGAACAACAAAAACTCCGTTTATGATTTTGAGGTAAAAACCAAGTTTAATACCGACCTTACATATGATTTAACCGTTTTGCCGTCACTCAAACTTGTTGATGAGTGCGAATTTTCGGCAACTCTTTTTGACGGCAACGAGCTTGTTTCGTCAAAATCCGTAAATGTTGATTCAAAGCAGATAGATAAAATTGTTTTTTCGTCGCTTGATGTTAAGGAATGGTCTGCCGAAGAACCTAATCTTTACACTCTTATTGTGTCACTTTCAAAAGGCGGCGAGATTGTCGAACTTATTCGCCGACCGATAGGCTTTAAGCATATTAAAATTATAGGTAATGTCTTTACTTTTAATAATAAAAACATCAAGCTTTTGGGTGTTAATCATCACGATACCAACCCTAAAACAGGCTATGTAATGACTGTTGAGGATATGGAAAAAGATGTTAAGATTTTTAAGGAGTACAATGTCAACTGCGTTCGTACTTCTCATTATCCGCCCGACCCGATATTCCTTGATTTGTGCGATGAATACGGCGTTTATGTTGTTGATGAGGCTGATATAGAATCTCACGGATGCGAAGTGGAACTTCACAAACCGGGTGCATGCTCTCATAACGAAGCTTGGCAACCACGCTATTGGGACAGAGTGTACAGAATGTTTCAGCGTGATAAAAACCACGCAGGCATCACAATGTGGTCACTCGGCAACGAGGCACACGGATATTTAAATCAGGATTATTGCTATGAACAGCTTAAAAAGCTCACCGATATTCCTATTCATTACGAGGGTGTTGTGCGTACAAGAAGATGGGCATATGATGTGATTTCCATGATGTATCCGTGGCAAAAGCAAGTTAACAAAATCGCAAACGGCTCCGGACTTCCTAAAAAGTTTTACACAAAGCCGTTTTATATGTGCGAATATGCTCATGCTATGGGCGTAGGTGCAGGCGGACTTGAAGATTATGTTCAGGCAATTTTGCGTGGGAACAATATGATGGGCGGCTGTATATGGGAATTTGCGGATCATGCGATTTATCATGAGAACGGACCGATTAAATACACCTACGGCGGCGACCACGGCGAAAACAAGCACGACAGTAATTTCTGCGTTGACGGACTTTTCTTTCCTGACAGAACTCCGCATTCGGGTGCTTTGCAAATGAAAAACTGCTATCGTCCCGTTCGTATTGTTAAGCATAACGGTGACAGCTTTGAGTTTCATAATTACAAGTGCTTTACTAAGGCGGATTACACCGTAAAATGGAATTATCTTGTTGACGGCAATGTGGCACAAAACGGAGAATTTACACTTGATATTGAGCCGCGTTCTCATCAAACCGTTGAGCTTGATATTGAGCATGCAAAAGGTGACGAAGCGATAGTATTTACATATCTTGACGGCGATTTTGAGGTTGCAAGTGAACAGATTGTCAACTTTGCAGATGATGTTAAGGTGTATGAAAATACCGAAAAAGACGCTCCTGTTGTTGAAACGAGCGAAAAACGAATTTATATTTACTTTAACGGCGGCGAGTTTGTTTTTGACACCGCTTCGGGCGAAGTAATCAGCTATAAAAAGAACGGCAGAGAATATATTAATGCTGCGCCGTTCGGAGGTACTAAGGGCTTTGGCATAAGCGTTTACCGTGCACCTATTGATAACGACCTTAATATTAAACGTATATGGAAAGCGTTTGCACTTGATACCGAAAAATTGCTTGTTAAGAAGCCGAAAGCCGTTACCGATGTGTTCAAAACAGAGGGTAACAGAGTTGTTATTACATCAAATTACTTTGTTTCAACAGTTAAGAAAAAGAATGTTTGCAATGTAGCCGTTACTTATGAAGTTTATAATGACGGTGCTGTTAAGGTAAGTGCCGAGTGCACAAAGTCAAAGAATTTGATTTTTGCTCCTCGTTTCGGCTTAACTCTTGAAATGCCGAAAGTATATTCAAATGTTGAGTATTACGGAATGGGCGACAGCGTAAATGCACCTGATTTTTGTGAGCACGCTATGCTCGGTATTTATAAAACAAAGGTTGCCGATATGCACGAAGAATATATCAAACCGCAGGAATCCTCTATGCGTTCCGGTGTTCGCTGGGCAAAACTTACCGATGATGACGGAAACGGTCTTATGTTCCTGTCGCTTAACGGCAGAATGACTTTTTCCGCAGACCATTACACTTCGCAGCAATGTGCAAAGGCTCAGCATATCGAGGAACTTCAGGAATGTAACACAACATTTTTGCATTTTGATTCTTATCACCTCGGCGTAGGCTCAAATGCCTGCGGACCTACTCCTACAAAGGATTACAAAAAATCAAAACTTACAGGTGAAAAGATTACATTGCTTGTTACACCGCAGTAAATAAAAAAACCGTAAAGAGTTTTGTGCTCTTTACGGTTTATCTTTATATTACGATTCCGCCGTTAACGCCTAAAATCTGACCCGTGATGTACGGATTTTCTGCAAAAAACAGCACGGCTTTTGCAATTTCCTCCGGCGTGCCGAGTCTGCCGAGAGGTACTTCTTCTTTCAATTCTTCGGCGTCAAACATATTGTTCATTCTTGTGTCGATTATTCCCGGGGCAATACAGTTTACGGTTATGTTGCTCGGTGCAAGTTCCTTTGCAAGTGCCTTTGTCAGTCCGATAACCCCTGCTTTTGTCATGGAATACAGCGTTTCGCACGAAGCACCGACCTGCCCCCACATTGAACTGATGTTGATTATTGCACCGCTTTGCTCTCTTATCATTTTAAGTGCGGCAAACTTGCTTGCAAAATACACCGCTCTTTCGTTCACGGCGGTCATTTTTTCGTAGTCATCGGCTGTGATGTCGTTTATCATCTTGATAAGCGATACCCCTGCGTTGTTAACAAGCAAATCAATATTGCCGATTTCATTGATTGTATTTTCTATTTCGTCAATATTTTCAAGATCGCATTTGATTGCGTTCGCTTCATAGTCCGGCTCTGTTTTGTTGTATGTAATATACACATCATATCCGTTTTGTTGCAATAAAATTGCCGTTGCCTTGCCGATTCCTGTTGCACCGCCTGTTATTAATGCTTTTTTCATATCGTCACCTGCTTTTTACTATATTATCATTTATTGTTGAAATTTTCAATTATATATTATATAATTCTATATTATACTGGATTGTTCGGAGGTTTGTTATGGACAGAGAGTTTTACACAATTTCGGTTTATGTTGACGAAAACGAAAACTTAATCGGCATCCCTTGCGGCGAAAGTGACAAGTACGGAATTGCCGATATTGATACTGTTTTGCTTCTCAAAGCACCTTACACCGATAAGGCACTTGAGGATTATATCGAAAAGGTAATCAATGCTTGCTATACAAAAAAGCATAACGACAGCGCTGATACTTCAACTATCGAGCGTTACACAAAGAAAAAAGGCTTTGCCAATGCTACCAAGGATTTTACTATGATTTCGATAGTAAAGACAAAGACCAATTATTCGCTTATGCCGACTTTCAACGATTTTGAAAGAGGACCGCTTGCCATTGATGATGACGAGCATATTCTTCTTCCTAATTACAGAGAGGGCGAAATGGCAGAAGTCATCCGTGGATTTATCGAAATTTATCTCAAGGCTAATATGTTCTATAAGGAAAAAGCAGAACTTGAAGCCGAAAAGAATAATAAAAATTAACAGGAGTTTATTATGCACTTATTAGAAGTTGATAAGGAAAATTATCTCGGTCAGGCAGACCCGTTTATTTTGAAATCCGGCGGCAGATACTATATTTACACCACCGGTCACACGGGTATTTATGCCTATTCATCTGATGAACTCACAAAAGGCTGGAAGTTTGAGGGAATGGTTCTCACAGACGGCAAGCACGATTCGTGGTGGGCACCGAGCGTTATAGAACTTGACGGCAAGTTTTATATGTACAATTCGTTTGAAATTGAGGGATACACACCCGACAAGGGCGGTCACAGAGGTGCTATGCATGTTTCGGTTGCCGACAATCCGCTTGGTCCGTTCAAGGTTGTAAAGCAACTTATAGAGCCGTTTTCTATCGATTCTCATGTTGTTCAAAATGAGGCAGGACTTTGGATTTTTTATTCAACAAACACCTTTGAGGGCGATCGAATCGGCACATATATTGCGGTTGACAAACTCCTTGACCCATTTACAGTTGAGGGCAAGCCGGTGCCTGTTGTTGTGCCTACTCTTGACGAGGATATTTATTGCCGTGACAGATATAAAAAAGGTCAGCATTGGCATACTATTGAGGGTGCGTTCTATTTCAAAGAGGGCGATTGGCAGTATGTTATGTATTCCGGCAACTGCTTTGAACAGCCGACCTATTATATCGGCTATGCAAGAGCCAAGACAGACGAAACCGACCTTCGCAAAATTAAATTTGAAAAATATCCCGATGACCACACTTATTGCCCTGTGATGAAAGCAAACGATTTTGAAGAGGGCACGGGTCATCATTCTATGATTAAAGAAAACGGTCAGTGGTACGCAATTTATCACGCAAGGGATTATGATGACGGCTTGGGAGCAGATGCTTTTGATGCACGCAATGCACGAATTTGCAAGCTGAATGTAAATGACGGCATCATAACCGCCGAACAATATAAAGACCATATTTAATATAGCTTGAAAATGTAAATTATCAGTCCGTACAAAAAGGAAGTTGCCGTGCCGTAAACAATCACAGGTCCGGCGATGGAAAACATTTGTGCCGCCGTGCCGAGTATATACCCCTCGTGTCTGAATTCAAGCGCAGGGGATACAACGGAATTTGCAAAGCCTGTAATCGGCACAATTGTTCCCGCTCCGGCATAGCGTGCAATTTTGTCAAACACGCCTATTCCGGTCAGAATTGCCGTTATTATTATAACGGTTGACGGTGTTGCAAGTTTAACTTCATCTGCGTTCAATCCGATTTTTTCAAACAGTGTGTTGAGCACTTGAGCAAACAGGCATATTCCTCCGCCGAACAAAAACGCTCTTATGCAGTTTGGCACAACAGGGGAATTAGGACTTGCTTTGTCTGTCATTTTTGAATAATCGCTGTTTGATATGCTCATATTTACACCTCATTTTTTGTTTATGTATATAGCATTTGTAAATGCTGTGTGAATATTCGCAAAGTATTGTTGACTTTGTATATTAATAATTGTATAATTCGATTATACTAATCGTAAAGGAGCCGCTTTATGGAACATCTTGTTGATGTAAGAAATGTATATAAGATTTATAATCCAGGTGAAAATCAGGTTAACGCACTTGACGGCGTCAGCCTTACTATTGACCGTGGCGAATTTGTTGCCATTATCGGTCAGTCAGGCTCGGGTAAATCAACCTTTATGAATATGATTGGCTTGCTTGACACTCCGACAGAGGGCGAATATTATATCAACGGCAAGCTTGTCGACGACCTTACAGATGACGAAATGTCTGTTATTCGTAATGAGGAGATTGGATTTATTTTCCAGGGTTTCAACCTCATTCCGTCACTTACTGCACTTGAAAATGTTGAACTTCCGCTTGTTTATCGTGGAATGAAAAAAGATGAACGCAGAAAGATTTCTATCGCTGCACTTGAAAAAGTTGGGCTTGGCTCTCGTATGGACCATTTGCCAAAGGCTTTGTCCGGCGGTCAGCAACAGAGGGTTGCGGTTGCCCGTGCTATTGCCGCTGCTCCTCCGGTTATTCTTGCCGATGAGCCGACAGGTAACCTCGATACTCGTTCAACAAAGGATGTAATGAAGATTTTGCACCAACTCAAGGATGAGGGCAGAACCGTTATTGTCATCACTCACGACAATGAGATTGCCATGGAGGCGGAACGAGTTGTTCGTATTCGTGACGGCAGAATCGTTGAGGATTATATTAATCCGGGATTTGAAGAAAAGTACGGCAGAAAAGCGAAGTACGACAATGCAAATCCGATTGACCTCGGCTAAATTAACATTGTAATAAAATCACCTAAATCGG
This sequence comes from uncultured Eubacterium sp., assembly GCA_900539325.1. Taxonomy (GTDB): domain Bacteria; phylum Bacillota; class Clostridia; order Oscillospirales; family Acutalibacteraceae; genus Eubacterium_R. The sequence continues at coordinate 35,981 of UQCC01000007.1, read as the reverse complement.
TTAAAATAGATTTAGGTGATTTTTTATGTTGTTTTTAAAAGCATTTGTTGTCGGCGGATTAATATGCGTTGTTGGTCAGCTTTTGATTGATTTAACAAAACTCACTCCGGCAAAAATCCTTGTTTCGTTTGTGTGCCTCGGCGTTGTGCTCGGCGGTATCGGGGTTTATGACAAATTGATTGATTTTGCGGGTGCAGGCGCAACGCTTCCGCTTACAGGTTTCGGTTCTGCTCTTGCAAGCGGTACAAGAGAAGCAATCAGAGAAAAAGGCTTTTTGGGAGTAGTTACGGGTCCGCTTTGTGCATCGGCAGGCGGTATAACCGTTGCACTTTTGTCGGCACTCGTTGTCAGTCTTGTAACAAAACCAAAGGATAAGTAATAGTATATCCTGTGGTGATATTTATGCTCAAAATCAAATCAATAAGCACCGTCGGCTTTGTCGGCGAAAGCGAGAAACTTGTGCACGAACTGACCTGTCCGCTTTCTCGAAAAAGAACAGGGGATAGGTTTTATTACAAATCGTCTCTTTATCGTGTTGAAGCACCCGATGATGCAAATGTCAGGGTCGTTGTGTTTTCTGCCGTGGATGTTTTTTGCTGCTTTGAAACTCTTGTTGATTTGGTCGATTTTCAAAAATGTGTTTTGTATCTGACCGATGTTAAAAAAGCAAGGCGGATGGGTATAAAAATAGATAAAACACGCCTCTCCTATGCTCTTGAATGTCCCGTGGTGTTTGCCACAAAATCCGCAAGAGGACTTAACCGTTTGCTCGATGCAGTACATATGGTTTCGCAAACTCCGAATTTTATTACGACATTTGAAAATCCGTCGGTCGCCAAAAAATCTGTAATAAGTTTTAAGCAAAGTAAATTGTCGTTTTTGGCAAGAAAAATATGCGATTTGTTTTTAATTATAAAAACCTCTTGTTAATTTATATATAATCTGTTATTATATATATAATATTTAAAAGGGGTGTAAAAATGAATTCAAAAGCTAAAACCTATACCAAAAAAGAGGCGGCAGGATATCTTGTCGGTATGTTTGGTCAAAACCTTATTTACAACATTGTTGCAACAGGTCTTTACTTCTATTTTCAGAATGTAATTTGTTTGCCGGCAATGGCTCTCGGTTGGATTATGACTATCGCCAGAATATGGGATGCCGTAAACGACCCGATGATGGGTACTATTGTTGATAAAACCCATTCAAAATGGGGTAAATGCAGACCGTACCTTATTATTTTTCCTGCAATTATAGGCGTAATCACTATTTTAACATTTATCAACGGCAACTATGCCGAAGCATCGTCAAACGCACAAAAAGTGCTTATTGTAGCCTGGGCGGCTGTGTCTTACATCGCTTGGGGTATGTGCTTTACTGTTTGCGATATTCCTCTTTGGGGTATTACTTCTCTTATGACAGAGGACGAAAACGACCGTAGCAAGATTTTGGGTCTTGCCCGTATGGTTGCAGGCGTCGGCGGTATCGGCGTTCTTGTTGTTCAAGTTGCACAGGCTCTTGCAGGCGCGTTTGGCGGCGATATGCAAAAGGCATTTATTGTAACAGTTGTTATTATGACTGTTATCGCAACAATTCTTTTTGAGTTTGCCGGCATCTTTACAAGAGAGCGTGTTGAAAAATCCGAAAAGAGTTATACTTTCAAGGAAAACTTCCAAATTATGTTCGGCAACAAGCCGTTCAGACAAATCCTTATTTCAGGTATCCTCAGAAGCCCGATTCAGCTTCTTATGATTGTTGCCATGACTCTTGTTACATATTATTATGCAAACGGTAACATTATGAACATCCTCAAGACAAATGAAGATGGTTCAATCGCAGGTATCGACTTCAAGATTCTTATCGGTCTCGGCAGCGTTGCAGTCGGCCTTTTTGTAGGTCAGTTCGTTGCAATGGGCGTTACTCCGCTAATCATCAAAAAGGTTGAAAAGAAAACTCTTTACAATATCTATTCAATCGCAGGCGCTGTTCCTTTTGCTCTTATCTTTCTATTTTTCAAAGTTTCGGGTGGTGACCTTACATCTACAGCTTGGTCAATCGTTATCGGTATTTGCATGCTTTTTGCAAGTGCGTCTTTCGGCGGTATCAATGTTCTTCAGTCAGTTATGATTGCCGACTGTGTAGACTATGAGGAATATCACAACGGTGTTCGTACCGACGGCGTATTCTTCTCAGGTCAAAGCTTTATTACAAAACTTGCAGCAGGTATTTCAACAATCATTTCATCTGCCGTATACGCTTTTGTAGGTTACAGCGGCGTTAATGTTGACAAGCTCAACAAGGCAATCGAAAGCGGTGCAAACTTCATCACATATGACGGCGGTTCCGGTGTCGGCAAATATGCTGAAGCAATGTTCTTCCTCATTTCAATCCCACCTGCAATCGGTATGTTCCTTTCAGCTTTGCCTACTCTTAAATATGCAATGACTGATAAAGAGCATGAGCATATTCTTGCAGAACTTGTTGCAAAGAGAGGCAATAAGCCACAGGATTGAAAAGTGCTCAATGAAGAAGATGATGAGCAGGCACAAGAGCTTGAACAGAATCTCCTCAACATTGTTGACGAAATAAATAAATTATAAAGTAAACACTGTTTGTTCAAATGAGCAAACAGTGTTTCGTTTATGTATCCAATTATCTTCTCCTTTCGAACCTGTCACTTTTTCTGAATGCTCCTAATTGTAAACCTGTTTTAAAATTTAGGTTGACAATTTAAATTTATGTGTTACAATATATACCGATTTGGCGAAAGCCGAAAATAATTTATTGAGGTATGTGATTATGGCACAAACAGAAAAAAAGAAAACAAATTCAAAAGTAACCGATATTGTTTACATCGGTCTTTCTGCGGCAATTATTGCGGTTTGCTCGTGGATTTCAATTCCGCTCACAGTTCCGATTACATTGCAAACAATGGGCGTAGTGCTCATTTCAGGCTTGTTCGGTGCAAAGAGGGGAACACTTTCAACCCTGCTTTATATTCTTATCGGTGCAATCGGTGTTCCTGTTTTTTCGGGATTTAAAAGCGGCTTCGGTGTTCTTTTGGGCTCAACCGGCGGATACATAATTGGCTTTATTTTTACCGCTCTTATCGTAGGTATTGTTTCGGATAAAACAAACAAACTTTGGGCACTTATTTTGTCTATGGTTGTCGGCATTTTGGTTTGCTACGCATTCGGTACAGCGTGGTTTGCCGTTGTTTACGCAAAGACAAATGAGCCGGCTTCACTTGCAACAATCCTTGGCTGGTGCGTTATTCCTTTCTTAATTCCGGATGCTGTAAAAATTGCACTTGCCGCCGTACTTACAAACAGACTTAAAAAATTTGTAAAATAATGGCTTATTCCTGTTGTTTTTGCACCGATGATTTGTTATAATATTTGCAACGAATTAGAGAGGGAAGCAGAGAACAACTCTGTAAGGTAAATTATGGGCGGATTTTTCGGTGCGGTATCAAAAGACGATTGCGTGTTTGATTTGTTTTTCGGTGTAGACTATCATTCTCACCTCGGCACCCGTCGTGCGGGTATGGCTGTATATGACAAAGAAGCAGGCTTTGACAAGGCAATTCATAATATTGAAAATGCTCCTTTCAGAACAAAGTTTACAAAAGAATCAAACACTATGCACGGTCAATACGGTATCGGTTGTATAAGTGACTTTGAGGCACAGCCTATTTTGGTGCGTTCACATCACGGTACATTTGCGGTTGCTACCGTAGGCAAAATTAACAACATCGACAAACTTGTTGACGATATTATTAAAAACAACACTCATTTTTTTGAAATGCAAAACGGTGACATCAATCAAACCGAATTGGTTGCCGCTCTTATTAATCAAAAAGAGAATTTTATTGACGGCATAAGATATGCTCAGGAGGCTGTGGATGGTTCGATTTCTATCCTTGCACTCACACCTAAGGGAATTTATGCCGCAAGGGATATGCTTGGCAGAACCCCTATTTCAATCGGTCAAAAAGAGGACGGCTATTGTGCTTCGTTCGAGAGTTTTGCATATCTCAATTTGGGATATAAAAATTATAAGGAACTCGGTCCGGGTGAAGTTGTGTTTATGGATGAAAATGGTGTTAAAACTCTCATTCAACCGGGCGAAAAAATGCGTATTTGCACATTCCTTTGGATTTATTACGGTTATCCGTCAGCTTCGTATGAGGGCATCAGCGTTGAAAAAATGCGCTATAACTGCGGCAAGGCTCTTGCAAAAAGAGATAATGTTCATCCCGATATTGTAGCAGGCGTTCCGGACAGCGGTATTGCTCATGCAATCGGATATTCAAACGAAACAGGCATTCCTTATTCCCGTCCGTTCATCAAGTATACACCAACTTGGCCTCGTTCGTTTATGCCGCCAAACCAAACAAAGCGTAATCTCATCGCAAAGATGAAACTTATCCCAATTCCTGATTTGATTAAGGATAAGAGCTTGCTTCTTATTGACGACTCTATCGTTCGTGGTACACAACTCCGTGAAACAACCGAGTACCTTTTTGAATCGGGTGCAAAGGAAGTTCATATCAGACCTGCGTGTCCTCCGCTTTTTTACGGATGTAAGTATCTCAACTTCTCACGCTCAACTTCGGATATGGACCTTATCACAAGGCGTGTTATCACCGAGCTTGAGGGCAGAGAACCGGACGATGCACTTATTCAGGAATATGTAAATCCGGACAGCGAAAAGTATCAAAAGATGATTGATGTAATTTGCAAGCAACTTCACTTTACATCGCTTCGTTATCATCGACTTGACGATATGATTGCCTCTGTAGGTATTGACAAAGACAAACTCTGCACTTATTGTTGGGACGGTCAGGAATAAATTTAATTTAATAGACCATAATATTGATGGGCTGTAAGTTTATTGAATCTTACAGCCCTTTTGTGTTGACATTTTTTGGTAATACAAATATAATTAATAATTATAAGGTGGTGTTATTTTGTTATCTTTGGTTGTTCCTTGCTTCAACGAGGAAGATAATGTGGAAAAGTTTTATTCTCAAACCGTTATGGCTTTTGAGAGTAATATTGATGAATATGAGTTCGTTTTTGTTGATGACGGCAGTTCGGATAAAACACTTGAACGATTGCACAGCCTTTTTGATAAAGATAAAAGCAGAGTTCAGGTTTTGTCTTTTAGCAGAAATTTCGGCAAAGAGGCTGCCATTTATGCAGGACTGAAAAATGCAAGAGGCGATTACGCCTGTATTATTGATGCCGATTTGCAACAAAGACCTGAAGTTGTTGTTGAGATGATGAATGTCATTAAAGAGGACAATACCGTTGATTGCGTAACTGCTTATCAGGCAGAGCGTAAGGAAAACAAATTTATGTCAGCCCTTAAATCGTCATTTTATAAGATTATCAATAAGATGTCAGAGGTTGATTTTGTAAACGGGGCATCGGATTTTAGATTGATAAACAGAAAAATGATTGATGCCGTTATCAGTATGGGCGAATATCACCGTTTTTCCAAGGGAATATTTGGCTTTGTCGGCTTTAATACAAAATTTATTCCTTACGAAGTGCAGGAGCGAGAAAACGGAAAATCAAAATGGAACTTCTTTAAACTTTTAAAATATGCTGTCGAGGGTATAATTTCGTTTTCATCATTTCCGCTTAAATTGTCGGCATATGTCGGCTTTTTCTCGGCATTTGTGTCGGTGATTTATCTCATTTTGGTAATTATCAAGCGACTTGCTTACGGTGTTGATGTTCCGGGTTATGCGTCTATTGTTGTGCTTGTTTTGTTCCTTGGCGGTTTACAGCTTATGAGCCTTGGAATTTTGGGCGAGTATATGTCAAAGGTGTATGACCAAGTTAAAGGCAGACCTATTTATATTTTGAAGGAACATTTGAGCGAGGACTTGCTTCGCAATGAGGAGAAACAATAATGAAAAATATGATTAATAAAATTAAAACGAATCCGTTGCCGTTTGCTTATTTTGTGATTTTTGTTGCATTGCTGATATTGTGCAGTCTGTTTCCTTATACGGGCGATGACTGGGCATGGGGAAGTGCATTGGGAATTGAACGACTTAAAACATGGTTTGATAATTACAGCGGCAGATATGTCGGTAATTTGATCGTTTTGGCTTTAACGCGTTCAAATATTTTAAAAACGGTTGTAATGTCGGGTACTGTAACCGGAATTATTGTTTTAATTAATAACATTACCAAAAAGCAAAGGGGAGCAGTATGGATTATAACCTTGCTTCTTGTTTTTATGCCGGTAGGTTTGCTAAAACAATCAATAGTTTGGACAAGCGGTTTCGCCAATTATGCAACTTCAATATTCTTTATATTGTTGTATGTGTATTATTCTCGTGGTATTTATGAAAAAGAACCGCCGAAATATCCGCTTTGGCATATACTGCCGATGTTTGTGCTCGGCTTCGTTTCTTCATTGATTGTTGAACATATAACCTTATATTCAGTTGTTCTTGCAATATTTGTTTTAGTTTACGCAATAGTAAAATTTAAAAAGGTATACGCTTCATTTGTTTCTTATTTGGCAGGAACAGTCGGCGGAACGGTTTTAATGTTTTCTAATTCGGTATATCACAATGTTGTAAGCGGTAATGACAGTTATAGAACAATAGGAGATAACGGCATTGTTTCAACTGTAAAAAGAGCATTTTCTGCGTATCTTGATACAATTTCACCGGAGGGCTTTTTTAAAAATTTTGTGCTGAATGTGTTTATTGCAGCGGTATGTGTTATCCTTTGGCATAGCTTAAAAAATAAGCTTTCGTTAAAGACGAGGATTATCGGTGAACTCAGCCTTACGGTTATTGTTATGTATGCCGGCTTTTCATTAATGTTTGGTGTAGGAAGATTATATCCCGATGAAAGATATAAGCTTTTACAGAGCTTTGCCACTGCTGTGTACATTTTGGCAATGTTTGTATTTTTAGTTGTGTTGCCTTTAACCGGTGATAAAAAAGCAAAAATTTTGTTTATGTATTTCAGCACCGGATGTATGATTGCTCCTTTATTTGTTGTAACTCCGATAGGCAGTAGGTGCTTTTTTGCATCATATATTATGATGATTGCTCTTGTTGTTGAACTTTTTTCAAATGTCGATGATGCTGTAAAACAGAGCGTGGCAAAATATTCCAAAACCGCTATGATTGTTTCGTCGGTCGGTTTGTTATATTTGTTATATGTTTATTCTTCAATTTATGTTGCAGATGTACACAGAATTGAAAAAGCACAAACCGATTCACAAACCAAAACGGTAATAAAAGTTAAAAAGTTGCCATATGACGATTATGTTTGGTGCAGTGATTTACAAAACGACGAGTGGAAAGACAGATTTAAGGCGTTTAACGGTATTGACGAAAATGTAAAAATAAAAGTCGTTGAAAGAAATAATTAATTAAAAGCTGTGAGGCTCAATTTGGGTTTCACAGCTTTTTGATACATCTGTTGTTTGTTTTTGAGCGTTGTCAGTTTGCTTACAATATTGTTATTGTATTTTGCTGCCGTAGGTAGTATATTATAATTAAGAAAAGAGTGAGAAAAATGCATATACCTACCGATGATTCTCATTTTATTGAGATAAAAAGTTTTGACGAGGATTATAACGACTCGCTGTCGGCAACATCGTTTGATGCGAAAAAGTGGATTTATGTTCCGGGTGAGTATCGGGATTACCGTTATCTTCTCGGCACAAGAGGTGAAAATCCCGTTATCTGCATAGGTATTAATCCGTCTACGGCAGAGCCTGAAAATCTTGATAACACCCTCAAATCCGTTGAGCGATTGGCTCATTTTAACGGATATGACAGCTTTATTATGTTCAATGTTTATGCTCAAAGGGCAACCAGACCCAAGGATATGGACGCCGAGGTTAATACATTTTTACATAACGAAAATATGAAAGCGTTTGATTATGTTCTTTCTCATTCGCAAAATGCAACCGTTTGGGCGGCGTGGGGAAGTATAGTTGACGAGCGTGACTATCTTAAATCCTGTGTAAAGGAAATGATAGAAATCGGCGAAAAATACAATGCAAAATGGGTGCATGCAGGCAAGCTCCTTAAAAACGGACATCCGCATCATCCGCTCTATCTTTGCAAAACAACGCCGTTTGAAGATTACGATATTAAAGACTATGTTGATACACTTTGATTTGGTGATACTATGAATGCAGTCAGATTAAATACAAAATGCGGCAAAATCAAGGGCATTGATTTTGGAGAATATTTCGAGTTCAGGGGCATAAGGTACGCAACGGCAGAGCGTTGGAAGTATCCTGTTATTACAACAAAATTTAACGGTATGTATGACGCAATTTTGTTCGGCAAATGTTCGTATCAGCGTCGTGCGTTTGAAGATGACGAGATTTGTAATGCTTTTTATCACAAAGAGTTTAGGCAAAATATGAACTTTGAATACAGTGAGGATTGCCTTTATCTAAATATTTACGCACCTAAAAACGCCGAAAACGCTCCCGTGCTTTTTTACATTCACGGCGGCAGTTTTACAGGCGGTTCGTCAAACGAGGGACATATCAGCGGTGCGGAATATGCCAAAAGAGGCGTTGTTTTTGTATCAATCAATTATCGCCTCGGTCCGTTTGGCTTTTGCTCACATCCCGATTTGACGGATGAAAAGGGCAGATGCGGCAATTTCGGACTTTACGATCAGCTTGCGGCAATTAAGTGGGTCAAAGATAATATTTCATCCTTTGGCGGCAACGGTGACAAAATTACAATTATGGGTCAAAGTGCCGGTGCTATGAGTGTTGATATTTTGCTCAGCACTCCGGTGTGCAAAAATTGGTTTGGCGGTGCAATTATGATGAGCGGCGGAGCACTTCAGCGTGAAGTTGCAAAACCGTTGTCACCGCAAAAAACAAAGAAGTTTTGGGATAATATTATCTCAAAAGCGGGGGTTAATAATATTGAAGAACTCCGATGCGTTGACCCTAAAACTCTATACTATGCGTGGTTTGAAGCGTGCAATGAGGATAAACTCAGTATGCTTTATACTATGCCTGTTAAGGACGGCAAGATTATAACAAAAAATACATTCAATATGTTTACAATTCCGAGCGGTGTTTCGTATATGCTCGGTGTTACTCAAACGGATATGGTGCCTATTGTCCTTGAGGGTGTTACCAAAAAGTTTGCAAAGGCAATCATAAAAAAAGGCGCACCTTGTTATGTTTATAACTTTAACCGTGATTTGCCGGGCGACAACAGCGGTGCATGGCATTCAAGCGATTTGCTTTATGCTTTCGGCACATTGGGCAATAATTGGCGACCGTTTGAGGATATAGATTATAAAATTTCGCATCAAATGCTTTCGGCAATTACGGCTTTCGCAAAAACAGGCAATCCCAACTGCGCCGAGATACCCGATTGGCAAAGCGGTTATGCCGAGCCTATGCGATTTTGTGAAAATACACGATGCGAAAAATGGGATACAAAAAAATTATTCAAAAACACTTTTTCAAATAACGGAGCAGAATTTTAATGAAATTTAATCATAATTTTAAGTTGGTGGATTACACCGATAATTACAGACTTTATGCTTGCGATGATGTAAACGCAAGACTTGATTTTGTTGAAGAAAATATTGTCAGAGTTGCGATTTACCGCCACGGTGAGGACATTTTGCCTACTTTTTGCATAAATCCTTACGGTCAGCCAAATTCTCCGGCAAGGAACAGGCTTGATACCGAGGGATTCCACTTTGACACTCCGGAGGTTGAAAACACCGATAACGGCGAAAAAATCACGCTTACTTCGGGAATAGAAATAGATGTTGATTTTCATAACTTCCTGCTTTCGTTTATTGATGACGGCGAGGTGCTTTTTGAGGACAGACGCCCTCTTTCGTACAATCTTGAAAATGAATTCGGCAGGGGATATTATCACTACATCTCACGAGAAGAGGACGAAAAAATCTTCGGTTTGGGCGATAAAAGCGGCTTTATGGATAAAGCGGGCAGAAGTTTCAGAATTGAAACTACGGACGCACTCGGCTACGATGCCGAAAGTTCCGACCCTCTTTATAAGCACATTCCGTTTTATATTTGTGAAAACAGCGTGGGCAATTACGGTGTTTTTTATGACACAAGTGCTACCTGCTATATGGATTTCGGCGTTGAAATTAACAATTATTATCAGCCGTATAAGTTTTTCAAGACCGAGGACAACTGCATAGTTTATTATGTTATTTTCGGTTCAAAGCTTGAAATTTTGCGTTCTTTTGCCCGTATGTGCGGCAAACAGGCGTTTCCGCCGAAGTGGAGTTTTGATTATTGTGCTTCCACCATGGCTTATACCGATTCCGAAAATGCCGGCGAGCAAATGCAAGGCTTTCTTGATAAGGTTAAAGACCTTGATTTTTCGTGCTCGGGTTTCTATCTTTCTTCGGGCTATACCTCCATCGGTAATCAAAGATGTGTGTTTAATTGGAACAAGGATAAGTTCCCGGACCCTGCGGCTTTTGTAAAAAGCTATGAGGACAGTAACATTCACCTTATTCCGAACATTAAGCCGGCATTTCTCACCACTCACCCTATGTACGGTATGATTGCCGAAAAGGGACTTTTTGTAAAAAATGAGGACGGCACTCCGTTTGTAACCCAGTTTTGGGACGGACTCGGCTCGTATCTCGATTTCACAAATAAAGAAGCTTATGATTTTTGGGGCAGTCAGGTAACGGAAAAACTCCTTGATAACGGAATTGTTGCCACTTGGAATGACAATAACGAATTTGATATTAAGGACAGCGACGCAACAGTTAAAGGCTTCGGCTTCGGCAAAATCCGTGCAAGGGATGTAAGACCGGATTTAACTTATCTTATGGTTAAATCTTCATACGAAGCACAAAGAAAAAAGCACCCCGAACTTCGTCCGTTTCTTTCTACAAGAAGCGGCAATATAGCTGTCAGAAGAATGGCACAAACCTGGTCGGGTGATAATATGACCTCGTTTCACGATTTGTATTACGGTCATTATATCGGGCTTACTCTTTCAATGTCGGGTATGTTTTTCTACGGTCACGATTTAGGCGGATTTGCAGGCGAAATGCCTTCAAAGGAACTTTTGCTTCGTTGGATTCAGCACGGTCTTTTTGAACCGAGATTTACAATTCACAGCTGGAACACCGACGGAACGGCTACAATGCCTTGGACTTATGAGGATGTAATCGATGATGTCAGAGGAATTTTTGCACAACGCAAACAACTTATTCCGTATCTTTACAGTTCGGCTTACAACAGCGTGTCTTATGATGAACCTATGAATGCTCCGCTCTTCCTTTATTATGACGATGAGGATATAGAAGAGGATTGTGAATCGTTCTTGGTCGGCAGAGATGTGCTTGCAACCTGCGTTCTTGATGAGGGAATAGAAAACATTTCCGCTTATCTTCCGGAGGGCGATGATTGGTATCTTGACGGCAAATTTTATAAGGGCGGCCAAAATGTCAGTCTCCACATTCCGCCAACATCAAAAATGCCTTATTTCATCCGCAGCGGTTGCGTGTTCCCAACTGATGAGGGCAAGTATGGATTTGAAAGCGAGCAAAAACTTGTGTTTACCGTTTATCCGCTTGAAACAGGCTTTTTCCAAAGTTCATTCTTTGATGACGACGGCGAAACCTTTGAGTATAAGAGGGGCAACTGCACACGCCTTATTTTCTCCGTTGTGTGCGAAAAGGATAAGGTGTCCGTTTTCTATAAAAATATCGGCAAGGTGCATATTACACCCGATATTAAGTTGGTTGGCTCCGACGACCGTAAACTCATAATTGAATCAAGAGATTAAAAAACAAGGACTGCTTCACTTAAATTTGTGAAGCAGTCCTTATTTATTCAGAATAATATCCCATATCTTTAAACATTTGCAAAAGTTTATCTTTTTGCTCGATTTTGCAAGCACCGTATACAAAGGTGTTATTAATATATGCTTTGCAATAAAAGAATTCATCATCTTGTGAACCTAAAAATTGCTTATCGGTAATTGTGTAGGTGTCTGCCGGCAATGAAGCCGAATCATATAACAGTTTTGCGTTTTCGTTGGAGTTAAGTACGCAGTAATCAATTCGTATGTTATATGTGTTGACTGAATATGATTCTGTTATTATTGAACCCATACCGAATTCTTTTTGTGTTTTTTCCAAAGAATTATTTACTGTATATCCCTCGGATTGCATTATTTGAACAAAGTCGTTTGATTTTATGTTCTTTTGTGCAAACGGTTGAAAATACATTAAAACGAATGCCAAAACTAAAAAACAGGCAAAGAACAAAATTATTTTTAAATATGATTTTGATACACTTTTTCGATTTGGTTCTAGATAATGTGGTTCGTTTTTTTCGTATTCAATATCGGTGAAAATAAGTCTGTTTTTCCAAATAATCACCGTGAATATTACACCGCCGAAAATCGATACAATGCTGAAAAACAATATTATAATAAATTTTGAAGTATCAGGAGCTGTTATTGTTGTTGATTTTGACGGCTCGTCAGGATTGTACTTGATGTTTATGTTCCTGCCTACTTGGCTCGGAACTTCAGATCTTATTTCATTAGTATATTCAATGCCGTTGACTTCGTAATTGTATGTAATTATATAAATTGTTGTTGTCGTGTCGTACCGACCTCCGGAAGTTTCATAGCTGTCCATATCTGTAATTATGGCTTCTGTCGGTTGCCATTTCACTTCTTGGCAGTCGTTTATGTATTCGGTTGTTGCATATCCTGATAACAATATCCCGACAATAATACATATTATCGGGAATATCATTTTGATTATATATCTTTTTTTCATATATGTATTTGCGTTATTTCAACAGTGATTTTTGATAATAATCGAGGGCGTTGTTGATTGCCTTTTGACCGTATTCGTCAAACGGGTCTAACACGCTGAAAACATGCGGCAGTTTTTTGCCGTCTCTTAAATCGGTGAAATCCTGAATTTCACATTCATAGCCTTTGTCGGCAAAATAGTTATATGCGTTTACCGTTTGGTCGTGGGCAAGAGTATCGCCCGAACTTGTGATGAAATATGTTGGCGGCATATTGTTTGCAAGTTCCATAATTTCATCAAGGTCCATATAGTTGTATGCGGCTTTTGTTTTGTAATCTTCGCCCCACATCTTTTTTGTGTAAATGCTGAACCATCCGCCCGATTTTGCGTATGTAACAGGGGAGGTAAGCAGCAGGCATTTTATGTTTAACTTTGTTTCAACCGTGCCGAAAATTTCTCTTGCGTCAGGATTGTTGTTAAGGATTGTGCTGTATAGTGCAAGCTGTCCGCCGGCACTGTCGCCTGTGAGCATAACGGTTTTTTTGTTGGCAGGATAATTTTTCATATTGCTGTTTATATAAGCAAGCGCATCGGTGCAGTCCTTGATTTGCTCGTAAACGGTAACATCCGGCACAAGTCTGTAACTTATGCTGAATACACAATATCCCTTGTTTGCAAGCTCCATACAGTAGTATTCGTTGAGGTCCTTTGATGCGTACATCCATCCGCCGCCGTGAATGTCAATGATAACAGGCAAGCCTTCTTTGGGAATTGTGCCTTCGGGATAAAATACATCAAATTTATGGTACGGGTTGCCGTCATCAAGATATTCAACATCCTTTACCTTTACAACATTTTCGGGCGGAGTTTGTGTTGCCATTCTTTCTTTGTCCGACTTGTCACAGAATTTCCACGAAACCTGCATTATTTTAACAATAATGTCATTTTCAAGACCTTTTGCCGAATCCGATTTGTAATCAATGCTTTGTGACGAACGCATACCACCTACATAAATTGCCTTGTCGCTTGTGTCGTCAACAGGCTTTGTGAGATAATATATAACGCCGAAGCCGATGCCGACTATCAACGCAATGATAAGTATAATAACACCCAAAACTTTCAACCCCTTATGCTTTTTCTTCTCTTTCACTTTTTCAGCCATATTGCCAGCCTCCGAATAATTTATGATTTTATTTTATATTTTTACACAAAGATTGTCAACATAACAATTTATTAAATAAAAAAGAACCGACGATTATATCGGTTCTTTCGTTCTTATGAATTGTTTACGCTTCTTTTTTGAGCTGGCGTTCAAGCCAGGTTGCACCCAAATCAAGTGCTGTGAAAAGACCTTTCTTTTCGCTCTTTTTAACAATTCTGTCCTTTGGTGACAATGTTTCGTCAGTAGCAAGCAACTGAATTGTGATGTCACCTGCAAGAGTAATGTCCTTGTAATCTTCGGCATTTTTGATTGTAAGACAAACAACATATGCGTCGTTCATATCACCGTAGTAAATCGTATTGCCGCTTCTGACCAAAGGCTTTCCTTTGTATTCAAAAAACTTTTCTGCCAAAGGTAACCCTCCTTAATAATGTATTAGCTGAGGTAATACTTTACCATTTCTGCCAAAAGCTCATCTCTGTCTATCTTACGGATTAAGCTTCTTGCGTTGTTATGAGTGGTGATGTATGTTGGATCTTCGGATAAGATGTAGCCGACTATTTGATTTATCGGATTGTAGCCTTTTTCCTTTAATGCGTCGTATACGGCGGTAAGGGTGTCTTTCATTACATCCTCGTTGTCGTTTGCGATTCTAAAGGTCATAGTTTTGTCTTTCACTTTTGATCCACCTCCGCTTAAGTGTTATATACCGCAGTTTTGGTATATGTTAATTCAAATTATATTATATACATTATTCAAAAATATTTCAACTCTTTTTTTAGTATTTTAAACAAAATATTGAAAAAACTTGACTTAATTGTCTTTAAGGTTTATAATTTATGCAACAATTAAAGAATTAATGCGATGAACAGGTGTAAGTAGAGTGTCCGTTTGATAAAAGAGAGTGCACGGTCGGTGTGAGTGCATATCGGCGGGGATTTGAATTTCAGCCTGCGAGCACCCTGCGAGCAACTAAGTAGGGCGTACACCTGCGATAAAGGTTAGAGCGGCATATTTTATGTATGCAATTTGAGTGGTACCACGGAACTTTTCGTCTCATATTTATGAGGCGATTTTATTTTTTATGGAGGAAAATCAATGGAACAAAAGATTAAAGACTTAAGGTCCAAGTTTGAAAAAGAACTTGAAAATATTAAGGATTTGTCTGAACTTGAGGATGTTCGTGTTGCGTATCTCGGCAAAAAGGGCAGTGTAACCGATTTGCTCAAGGCAATGAAGGAACTTTCAGTCGAAGACAAAAAGGCTTTCGGACAAAAAGTAAACGAACTTAAAGGTGCGGTTGCTCAAAGAATTGCCGAAAAAACAGCAGAAATGAAAGAAAAGGAAGTTCAAAAGGAAATTGAGCTTATGCCCGAATTTGATCTTTCGCTTCCTGCAAATTTGGCAAGAGGTTCCTATCACCCTGTAACCATCGTTCAGCGTCAGTGTGAGCAGATATTTAAGTCAATGGGCTTTACCGTTGAGGATTATCCCGAGGTTGTAACCGACTATGAGTGCTTTGAATCTGTTAATGTGCCAAAGGATCACCCTGCTCGTGATATGCAGGATACATATTATCTCACAAACGGTCAGCTTTTGAAGTCGCAAACTTCTGCCGCACAAAATGCTATTTTGAGAAAATATAAGGATGAACTTATCAATAACGGAACTCCTATCAAGGCTATTTTTCCCGGCAGATGCTTCCGTAACGAAGCAACAGACGCTTGCCACGAAAACACTTTTTTCCAAATGGAAGGTATGATGGTAGGCAATGATATTTCTATTTCAAACCTTATCTACTTTATGAAAACCATGCTTTCCGAAGTGTTCCAAAAGGATATTAAGGTTAGACTTCGTCCGGGCTTCTTCCCGTTCGTTGAGCCGGGATTTGAACTTGACATCAGCTGCCTTATCTGCGGCGGCGAGGGTTGCCCAAGCTGTAAACACAGCGGTTGGCTTGAACTTTGCCCTTGCGGAATGATTCATCCGGAGGTTCTCCGTATGGGCGGTATTGACCCTGATAAATACACAGGCTTTGCATTCGGCTTAGGTCTTACAAGACTTGTTATGATGAAATATGGCATTAAAGATATTCGTGATTTGAACGGCGGCAGCCTCAAGGCTATGAGCCAGTTCACCGATGATGAATAAGAAAGGGGAGTGACATTATGTTTTTATCTATGAATTGGATTTCGGACTTTGTTGATTTGTCCGGACTTGACAAACTTAAACTTATCAATCAGTTTTCACTCTCTACCGCAGAAGTTGAAAATGATATTTTCTTCAAAGGCTCTGACCTTTCGGGCGTTGTTGTTGCGGAGATTAAATCTGTGGAAAATCACCCTGATTCAAAAAAGCTTCATTTGCTCAAGGTTGATGCAGGTGAGGCAGAACTTACCGATGTAGTTTGCGGTGCACCTAATGTAAGAGTAGGCATGAAAACCGCATTTGCAAAAGTTGGTGCAAAAATCGGCGAGATTGAAATTGCTCCCCGTTCTCTTGCAGGCTATATGTCATACGGTATGTGCTGTTCGGAAAAGGAAATCGGCATTTCCGATGATAACAGCGGTATTATGGAAATCACAGATGATATTCCAAACGGTACAGACCTTAAAGATGTTTATGCTATTGACGATATTATTTTTGAAGTAGACAATAAGTCTCTTACAAACCGTCCTGACCTTTGGGGACACTACGGTATCGCAAGAGAATTTGCTGCACTTTCGGGCAGAGAACTCAAGCCGCTTGAAACCGTTGACCTTTCAAAGTACGACAATCTTCCAAAGGTTGATATGAAGATTGAGGACCCGCTTTGCCAAAGATATTCCTGCTTGCAGGTTGAAAATATCAAGCGTACTGTTTCTCCTGTTGATATGCGTATCCGCCTTTATTATTGCGGAATGAGAGCCATCAACTTCCTTGCAGACCTTACAAACTATCTTATGCTCGAAATGGGTCAGCCTATGCACGCATTCGACAGCCGTAAGGTTGAAAAAATCAGAATTAAGCGTTTTGACAAGCCGTTTACTTTCCAAACTCTTGACGGAGTGGAAAGAAATATCGACGAAAACACTCTTATGATTTGCAACGACAATACTCCTGTTGCAATCGCAGGTATTATGGGCGGCCTTGACAGCGAGATTGTTGACGATACAACAACGCTTACTCTTGAATCCGCAACATTTGATGCGGCTTCGGTTCGTAAGTCAACTGTTCGCCTTTCACACAGAACAGACGCTTCTATGAGATATGAAAAGTGCCTTGACCCTGAGATGACAGTAACAGCTATCGCAAGATTTGTAAATCTTCTTCAAAAGTATGACGAGGAGTCAACCGTTGTTTCGGCACTTACAGATGATTATGCTTATCATTATGACAAGGTTGAACTTAATTTCAGCAAGTCATTTGTTGACAAATATACCGGTATTGAAATTTCAAACGATACCATTATTTCAACTCTTACATCACTCGGTTTCAAGGCAAGCGTTGAAAATGACGAATTCACCGTTGATGTTCCGTCTTGGAGAGCAACTAAGGATGTTACGATGAAAGCCGATATTATCGAGGAAATCACCCGTATTTACGGCTATGATAACTTTGATGTTCACACCTGCCTTGCTCCGCTTTATCCTGTTCGCCCTGATGTTGAAAAAACCGTAGAGGATAAAATCAAGGACTTGCTTGTAAAGAGATTTTCACTTCATGAGCTTCACTCATATGTATGGGCATATTACGATGAACTCAAGGCTCTCGGCATTGATGTAGAGGGTGAAATCAAACTTGAGGGTGCATCAAACCCTAATATTGAAACTATTCGTAAATCAATTATTCCGACTCAACTTTGTCAGGTTAAGCAAAACACTTCATTTGCACTTCGCTTTGGTATTTTTGAAATCGGCAGAGTTGTTACAGGCCTTGACGAAAACAATCTTTGCGTAGAAAAGAAGAAACTTGCTATTACGCTTTTCAGCAAAATTGCTCCTGTGTCTGTGCTTTTCTATAAACTCCGTGATATTTTGGAGGTTATGTCCGACGATATTAAGCACAAGTCGCTTTCATTTGAACCGATTGAGGCAACATCAAACTATCAGCACCCAAGAAATCTTAACAGAATTATCTGTGACGGCGTTGAAATCGGTCAAATCGGTATTGTTCATCCAACTGTTCAAAAGAAAATTGACAAGAAGGCTGCTATCGTGTTTGCCGAGGTTGATGTTGAAGCATTTGCAAATATTGAAAACGCTTCAATCCAATATGTTGAGCCGTCAAAGTTCCCTGAAATTGAAGTTGACCTTTCATTTGTTTCACAAAAATTTGCACCTATTGCAAAGGCTATTGCCCAAACAAGAAGTCCACTCATCAAGAATGTTTATGTAACAGATATTTATGAGGACGAAAATGACGGCACAAGGTCAATCACAACTCGTATTGTATTCTCTCACTCTGACAAAACTCTTACAAGAGAGGAAGTTCAAGAGGTAACAGACAGCATTATCGAGTCACTTAAGAATGACGGAATTGAGCTTAAAAGCTAAAATGGAATAAAAAAAGGTGCTCATTTTGACGAATGAGCACCTTTTTTTTATATACTTTAATCTAATGCGTCTTTTACCGCATCTCCGGCTTTGTCAACGCTTCCGCCCACGCCGTCGGCAATGTCGTCAACGCCTTCGCCAACATCGTCGCCAACCTTGTCGGCACGGCGAGAAACATCGTTTCCGGCTTTGGAGAGGTCCTCTTTCGCCTTGCTTGTGGTAGTTTGCTTAGCAGTTGTTGATAAGGTCGTCTTTTCGGTTGTATTCATGGTGTTGTCTTTTTTGCCCGAACAACCTACAAAAATCACAGCTGCCATAATAACTGCAAGTGAAATAATAATTATCTTTTTCATAATTTATATCATCCTTTCGGTGGTAGTGTGTGTAATATTTTTTTGTTTATTCATTATTTTACCAAAGTACCGCTTGCCGATTTTAACACTATCATAATATCTTCTTCTTCGCCTGTGTCACAGTTGATGTAAACAAGGGTCTCCT
Organism: uncultured Eubacterium sp.; assembly: GCA_900539325.1. GTDB lineage: Bacteria > Bacillota > Clostridia > Oscillospirales > Acutalibacteraceae > Eubacterium_R. The sequence goes on along the minus strand of UQCC01000007.1, from coordinate 16,980 downwards.
CGCCTGTGTCCTTGCTTTTGCAGGTGAATTCGTAGCATTGTATTTCTTTGCCGCTTTCCTTTGGAATGACGCACATTTTCGAGCTTTTTACTTCAAGGTATTTTGACAGCTTTTTCTTTGCTTGGTTTGTAGAAAGCTTTGCGATTTTCGGCTTCCTGTTTGTATGGTTTGTGAGATATGTTTTTGAGTCCACGCTCACAAGTTCGCCGTCATTCATTGAAATACCGACCTTGATTAAGTCCGAATAGTAGCATACATTGTCCTTTTGATATGCACAGTTAACCGTGCAAATGTTGTTTTCAACATTGTAGTAGCATACCGTCATATTTGAATATCCAAGTTCTTCAAGTGCATTCACGGCAAGGTTGCATGCGTTTTCTGCCGTGATGTTTGAATTTTGAATTTTGCCGGAATATAAGATTTCTTTGATATATCCGCCTTGCTTTGTCACCAAACCCGTGTATCTGCCGCATTTAAAGGTATAGCACGGGATTTTTGATTTGTCATCGGTTTCGTATGATACATTATTTACATCCGTTCCGATTGCACTTGCAAAAATCTTTCTGCATTCTTCCCGAGTTTTGACATCACCGGATTTTACAAGCTTTGACGCCTTGTTCAGCACTTGGTCTGAAAACGGACCGTCATAAAGCAGAGTGGGGAAGTCCTCAAAAATTTCCGCACCTGCACTGAAACTGTTTGACAGCGGAGAAACATTTATTTGATTAACGCTTTTAACTTCACCCTCGGTAATCATTGCACCAGCGTTTACCGTTGCCACCATATCCTTAGCCTGTTCGCTGAATTTTTGTGCATAACCGAGCAGGTTTTTTAGGTTTTGGTGTTCTTCTTCGGTTATGATTTCGTTTTTGTCGATTTTACCGCCGATATATTGTGCATAGTCGCTGCATTGACTCAAAAATTTGTATGCGTTGCCAAGTTCCATTTGACTGACGGGCAGACGGCTCATTGCGTTTTTTGCCGTTGAACATTGCGCATATAAATCTCTGCTTAAATCGTACACTTCGCCTTTTGAATTTGATACAAGACTTTTTGTGATGTCGGTATCAACCTTGTCAAGACATTCGGCAAATTCCGCAAGACTTTGTTGGTACGAAACCTCAAGTTCGGTCTTGTATGCTTTCATATTCGTTGCACTCATAACGCTTGAAATCACTATGACCGCAAGCATAAAACCGATGTATGATACAATTCTGATATAGCTTCTTTTTGTCATATCTATACTCCTTTATCATTTTTCACCTCTATTGTTTACACAATTTAGCCAAAAATACATCTTTTTAATTGCAACGCTAATATTACTGTGCTATAATATTAAACTGAATTATAATATTGGAGCAAAAATTTTATGCAAAAGAAGAGAATTGTGGTAAAGGTCGGCACTTCCACCCTTACTCATAAAACAGGAAAAACAAATATTCAAAAAATCGGAGAACTTGTATCCGTTCTTGCTGATTTGCACAATATGGGTCACGAGGTTATTCTTGTGTCATCGGGTGCTATCGGAATAGGCACGGCTCGTCTTGGCTTGCATAAAAAGCCCCAAAGCATAAAGGGCAGACAGGCAGCCGCCGCTGTCGGTCAGGGTGAACTTATGTTCCTTTATGACAAGTTTTTCGGCGAATATGATGTTATTGTGTCGCAACTTCTTTTTACATATGACGCACTTGAAAATAAGGAAAACAAGATGCACCTCACAAACACATTCAATCAACTTATCGAATACGGCGTTATTCCGGTTGTAAACGAGAACGACTCCGTGTCTATCGAAGAACTTTTGAACGGCGATAATGATTGCCTTTCTGCAACGGTGGCAGAACTTATCGATGCGGATTTGCTTGTTATGCTCACCGATACAGACGGCTTGTACGACAGCAATCCGTCGGAAAATCCCGATGCAAAGCTTATTCCTGTTGTAAAAGAAATTACTCCGGAGATTGAAGCGGTTGCAGGCGGTGCAGGCGAAAAGGGAACGGGCGGTTTTGCAACAAAGGTTAAGGCGGCAAAAATCGCAAACAATGCGGGTATTCCTGTTGTTGTTATGAACGGTGTCACACCAAAGAAAATTTATAATGTGCTTGACGGCGAAAATGTTGGCACAAAATTTTTACCTAATTGATTTATTTTTCCGAATGAACGCAGGAGTTTTGATATGACAGTTTTTGAACAGGGTAAAAAGGCAAAGCAAACGCTTACCTTTATGTCCCAGGTTACAACAGAGCAAAAAAACAACGCTCTCGGTATTATTGCCGATATGCTTGAAGAAAATATTGATAAAATCGTTTCTGCCAATAATGTTGATATAGAAAACGGCAGACAAAACGGTTTGAATGACGGACTTATCGACCGCCTTATGCTCAATGCCGACAGAATTAAGGCTATGGCAGACGGTGCCCGTCAAGTTGCTTCTTTGCCTGACCCGTGCGGCAGGGTGCTGTCCGAATACAAAAAAGATAACGGACTTCTTATAAAGAAAGTTACCGTGCCTTTGGGCGTTATCGGTATAATTTTTGAAGCACGCCCTAATGTCACCGTTGATGCGGCGGCTCTGTGCCTTAAAAGCGGCAATGCCGTAATTCTTCGTGGCGGCAAGGAGGCTATCAATTCAAACACCGCTCTTGCCGATATTATGCGAGAGGCACTTGCAAAGGCAGGCTTTTCACAAGATGTCATTCAGCTTGTCGGCGACACTTCAAGGCAGTCATCAAACGATATGATGCATATGAACGAATACCTTGATTGCCTTATTCCGAGAGGCGGTAAAGGTCTTATCAAGGCTGTTGTTGAAAATTCAACCGTGCCTGTAATCGAAACAGGTTCGGGTAATTGCCATATTTATGTTGACGAAAGTGCAGATATTAATATGACGGCAGAGATTATATTCAATGCAAAAACGCAGAGAATATCCGTGTGCAATGCTTGCGAAAGTCTTGTTATCAACAGCAAGATTATTGACAAGGCTTTGCCGATTATTGCAAAAAAGCTCAAGGAAAAGGATGTTGAAATCCGTGGTGACGAGCGTGCACAAAAGGCGTGCAGTCTTGTTGTGCCGGCAACGGAAGATGATTTTGCAACCGAATACCTTGATTATATAATCAGCGTAAAAACTGTTGATACTGTTGATGAGGCGATTGCTCATATCAATACAAATTCAACAGGTCACAGCGAAGCTATTATTACCGAAAATAAGGAAAATGCCGAAAAGTTTTTGAAGTGCATTGATTCTTCTTCTGTTTATGTAAACGCTTCAACAAGGTTTACGGACGGTGCGGAGTTTGGGCTCGGTGCAGAAATCGGTATTTCAACTCAAAAACTTCATGCAAGAGGACCTATGGGACTTGAACAACTTACTTCAACAAAATATTTGATTTACGGAGACGGACAAGTCAGATAATGAAAAGAAATAATAACGAATATTCGTATATTCAACCGCAGGTTGATAATAAAAGAAAAAAGAAAAAGAGAAAAAAGAAAAAAGGCGGCTTCGGCAAGGCTTTGCTTGTTATTATTGCCGTGCTTGTTGTTCTTATTGCGGCAGGACTTTTGTCGGTAAAATATGTTTTCACCGATTTTTATTTCAGCAGCGTTTTGCAAAATAAAGAGGTTGCCGATTTTGTTGATGAAAACATCATCGGCAGAACAACGACTACCACAACAACCGTCCCTCGTGAAACCACAACAGAGGCTACAACGCTTCCTCAGGTGTCATATCTTGAACATTCGGATTTTGAATTTGAAGCGGCTAAAAAAGGTGCTATGATAGGCAATCTTTTAAACGGCGGCAAGGTGGATAAGGATAACGGCATTGTTTATCATATCGTGGACGGCAGAGGTATTTACAAGTTCTTGCCCGAAAGTGAAAGCTATGCCTGTGTTTATAAATCGAGCGATATACTTTCATCGTTTAATATCAGAGGCGATTACTTCTATTTCGTTAACGAAAGCGACCACGCTTTGTATAAGGTTACAAAAACAGGTAAAAATCTCGCCAAGGTAGCCGATAATGTTATGCTTGCATATATTTACGACACAACAGCTTACTGTATTTCAACAAATAACGAGGTTGTTGCCGTCAATACTCAAAACTTTACTCCTACGGTGCTTTATTCGGGCTACGGAGATAAGGTTAATTTGATAGGTATTTCGCTTGACAGAGTGTTCTTTACAAGTGAGGATATGTCGGGAAATGTGGCTTATCTCTGCGTGCTTTCAGCAGGTGGGGAAGAAGAACGCTTCAGACCTGACAGTAAAAACGGCGAGATTACCTCCTTGTCTATGGAAAACGGCTTTATGTATTATTACGAAAAACAATCCGACGGCAAGTACAATATCATTCGTCAAAAGTACGGTTCACAAAAAACGGTCACATTGGTTGAGGGCGTCAGCCTTTGCAAGCCTGTTGTTGTTGACCAAAACAGAATGTTCTACGCCGATCTTGACGGCGATAAGTTCAAGATGTTTGAACTTAATATGAACAGCGACGCTACAAAAACAATGCTTTCTTCAGGCAATGTTACGGCAAATGACAATGTGTTTATTCAGCACGGCGGTGAATATGATTTTATTATCGGTGAGCGTTCAAACGGCGACAAGATTTATCGTGCGTCATCAAATCTTACAGGCTCGTCAAATGTTATGACTTTTGGCGGCGGCAAATGGAGTTACTAATTTAAGAGGTAAAGATTTTTGGATAAGTATAAAAAATTAGCCACAAATACAATAATATTTGCAATCGGTACATTTTCTTCAAAGATTTTGTCCTTTTTGCTTATGCCTTATGTCACGAGCAAACTTTTGCCTGAACAGTATTCTACGGGCGATCTTATTCAGCAAACCGCAAATGTGCTCATTCCTATTGTGTTTTTGCAAATAAACAGTGCGGCGCTTCGCTTTGCTCTTGATAAGAACGAGAACAAAAGCGATGTTTTCACCATTGGTGTGCGAACAACGCTTAAAGGCTTTTTGGCATTTTTGATTTTCTATTATCCCGTGACCTTGATAAAAATCAACGATATGAAACTTGGCGAATACGCTCCGCTATTGTATCTTTTTGTGTTGGTTTCGGGTATGCGTCAACTATGCCAACAGTTCGTAAGAGGTTGCGGACAGGTTAGAATTTTTGCAATAGACGGTATTATTGCAACCGCAACAACTCTGCTCTTTAATCTGTTGTTCCTCGGTCCGCTTAATATGGGTGTTACCGGCTATGTTCTTGCTATTATTGCATCCGATTTTATGTCGGTTGTGTTCCTCTTTGTTGCAACAAAATTGTGGAACGACCTTCATTTTCATAAGGTAAACAAGAAAACAAAGATTGATATGCTCAAATATTCTGTCCCGCTTATGCCGACAATTATTTTGTGGTGGATAATCAATGTGTCGGACAGATATATGGTAACGGGCTTTATCGGTTCTGCCGAAAACGGACTTTATACCGCCGCTTCAAAGATTCCAAACTTTGTTATTATGTTTTCGTCAATTTTTATTGATGCGTGGCAGTTGTCTGCTGTTGATGAATACGACAGTGAGGACAAGGCAGAGTTCTTCAGCAAGGTGTTCCGTGTTTATTCGGGCGGTATATTTGCCGTTTCTTCGGGTCTTATTCTGTTCTGTCAGTTTATTACCAAAATTTTGGTTAAACCGATTTATTATGATTCGTGGAAATATGTTCCTGTTCTTATTATCGCAACAACCCTTTCGTGCCTTGTAAACTTCCTTGCATCCGTTTATATGGCGGAGAAGAAGTCGGTTATGGCTATGGTTACCGCTTTGTCGGGAGCATTGACAAATATCGTGCTCAATTTGCTTTTGATTCCGAATATTGGTGCAATCGGTGCCGCAATAGCAACCGTTATCGCTTTTGCCGTTGTGTTTATTTTCAGAGGGGCAAACACCAAAAAATATATCGCAATCAATTTCAACACACCGCTTCTTATTGCCGAGGTTGCAATCCTTGCGGTTCAGTGCATTGTTATGATAAAGCTAAAGTCGGGAGCAATGATGTACGGTATCGAATCGGCTCTTGTTTTGGCTATGCTTTTGGTAAATTTCAAGCCTATAAAAGAACTCGCAAACAAGATTTTTGGCAAATTTTTAAAGAAAAGCAAGTGATTTTTGCAAAAAGACTTCTTATTTATACAAGAGGTCTTTTGTGTTTTTGTGTAAAATGTATATATTTGGCTGTGACTATTGAAAAAGTTGCATTTTTAGCGTACAATATACAAAAATTAAGAAATAACATATCATTTTTAAATAAATTTTTGGAGGAATTGTATGAAAACAGCTATTTCTACAACACAAGCAAAGAAGCTTATTACCGATAAGCTTTCTCATTTCTTCGGTGTTGCACCCGATGTTGCCACCGATGAGCAGTTTTATAAGGCTGTTGCTATGATAGTTCGTGATGAACTTTCAAAGAAAAACAGCGATTTCAGACATACAGCAAAAGGACAGGACTCAAAAGAAATCTATTATCTTTGTATGGAATTCTTGATGGGTCGTTCACTCAAAAACAATCTTTATAATCTCGGCCTTACAGAAACATTTGACAAGGCCCTATCATCAATGGGCGTAAAGCTTGATAACCTTTATGAGCAAGAGCCTGATGCAGGTCTTGGTAACGGCGGCTTGGGTCGTCTTGCGGCTTGCTATCTTGACGGCCTTGCAACAACAGGCTTTCAGTCAATGGGCTATTCACTCCGCTATGAAGCAGGTATCTTCAAGCAGAAGTTAATTGACGGTTGGCAGACAGAACTTCCTGACTTCTGGCTTCCGGGCGGTGAAGTTTGGCTTGTTCCTCGTGAGGAGCGTTCGTGCAAGGTTGCGTTTGAGGGCTATATTGAAGATAGCTGGGACGGCGACTTCCACCATGTAAATCATAAGGACGCCAATGTTGTTGAGGCTATTCCGTACGATATGTATGTTTCGGGCAAAGGCGAGGGCGTATCCCGCCTTCGTTTGTGGGCTGCCAAGAAGCCTGAACTTGATATGACTCTTTTCAATGAGGGTTCATATATGAAGGCTATGGAGCAATCCGCTATGGCAGAGGCTATCACAAAGGTTCTTTATCCTGCCGATAATTCACCTGAAGGTAAGTCACTCCGCCTTCGTCAGCAGTACTTCCTTGTTTCTGCTTCAATTCAGGATATTATTCAGCGTCACCTCACAAAGTACGGCACTCTTGACAATCTTCCCGACAAGGTTGCAATTCATATCAACGATACTCACCCGACAATGGCTATTCCTGAGCTTATGAGAATTATGCTTGACGAATGCGGATATAGTTGGGATGATGCGTGGTCAATCGTTACCCGTACGGTTGCTTATACAAACCACACTGTTATGAAAGAAGCACTTGAATGTTGGAGCGAAGAACTCTATTCTCGACTTCTTCCTCGTATTTATCAAATTACTAAGGAAATTGACAACCGCTTCCGTGCATATGTTTGGTCGGCAACCTATGATGCAGACAGAGTTGAGCGTATGGCAGTTGTTTCAAACGGCGTTGTTCGTATGGCAAACCTTTGCGTTATCGGTTCGCACAGTGTAAACGGTGTTTCTGCTCTTCACTCGGAAATTCTTAAAGAAACCGTGTTCAACGATTTTTATAATCTTACTCCGGAAAAATTCTGTAATGTAACAAACGGTATTGCATTCCGCCGTTGGATTTGCCAGGCAAACCCTGCATTGACCGATTACATCACTTCTCTTATCGGTGACGGATTTATCACAAAGAGTGACGAACTCGAAAAACTTCGTCAGTTTAAGGACGATAAAAAAGTTCTTGCAAAGCTTGACGAAATCAAGCACGAAAACAAGGTTCGCTTTGCAAAGATTATCAAAAAGCGTAACGGTGTTGATATTAACCCTGATTCCATCTTTGATGTTCAGGTTAAACGACTTCACGAATATAAAAGACAGCAACTTAATATTCTTAATATTATTTCGGAATATCAGATGCTCAAGGAAAATCCAAATGCGGATTATTATCCAAAGACCTATATCTTCGCTTCAAAGGCGGCTCCGGGCTACTTTATGGCAAAGAAACTTATTCAGCTTATTGACGCACTTTCAAATGTTATCAACAACGACCCTGATGTAAACGGCAAACTCAAGGTTGTGTTCCTTGAAGATTACAATGTTTCTCTTGCCGAGGTTCTTATGCCGGCTGCCGACATCAGTGAGCAGATTTCTCTTGCTGGCACAGAGGCATCGGGCACAGGTAATATGAAACTTATGCTCAACGGTGCTATAACTCTTGGTACGCTTGATGGTGCAAATGTAGAAATTCACGATGCTGTCGGTGAGGATAATATTTACATCTTCGGTATGAAAACTCCGGAGGTTGAACAACTCAAAAAGGCAGGCTATTTCCCACAGAGCTATATTCAAAACAACGAAACACTTGCAAAGGCTATGGCATTTTTGCAAAACGGTGTAAACGGCAAGAAGTTTGATGAGGTTTACTATTCACTTGTTAATACCGACCCATATATGGCACTTGCAGATTTCACCGATTATCAGCGTGCTCAAAGAGAAATTTCAAAGGCTTATGCCGACAGAGAAAAGTTTGTTAAGATGTCTTTGATGAACATTTCGGGCGCAGGCATATTCTCTGCCGATCGTTCCATAATAGATTATGCAAACAACATTTGGCACACAAAGCCTGTTCAGTTTGCCTCTGAAACACCAAAGGCAGCCAAAAAGTCAAAGCCTATGGCTCCTAAGGAAGAAAAAGCAGAGCCTAAAAAAGAGGTAAAAAAAGAAGCAAAGGCAGAACCGAAAAAGGCTGAAAAGAAAGCAGGGAAAAAAGTTGCTCCAAAGAAAGAAGCACCAAAAACTCCTGCAAAGAAGCCGGCTTCAAAATCAAAGAAAAAGTAATTTTGACAACTCCCCTTTAAAATAAAAGGGGAGTTGTCGTGTGAATAGATAATATATAATATGGTATTTAATTCTCGCAGTAAAGAATATAAAGATAAAATCCGTGCCATCGCAACCGATGAGCCTGTAAAGCTTCGCATAATTGTGCCTCGCTCAATGAAATGCAGCGGGGCTACACTTTGTGTTCACAAGGAAAATGAAAACAATGTCTACAATTCTATGTTCTGGGCAGGTATGTGCGGTGACGACAAGGAGTATTGGGAACTTCATTTTGTTGCCAACACCCCCGGATTATATTGGTATCATTTTGAACTTGATACCCCGTGGGGCAAAAGCTTTGTGCGTAATATGGGTCACGGTCACGGAGAGTTTTCACCTAACGGTGCCGACTTTCAGCAGACGGTTTATGATAAAAATTTTGCCACTCCCGATTGGCTAAAGGGCGGTATAATTTATCAGATTTTTCCTGACAGATTTTATAATTCCGGCAAGAAAAAAACAGGATATAGAAAAAGTCGTGTTCTTCGCAAATGGGGCGAAGAGCCTTTTTGGCGAGAAGAACAGATGAACGGTATTTGGAACAACGATTATTTCGGCGGTGACCTTTTGGGTGTTGAGGAAAAACTCCCTTACCTAAAGGATTTGGGCGTAACTTGTATTTACCTCAACCCGATATTTGAGGCAAATTCCAACCATAGATACGACACAGCCGATTATGAAAAAATCGACCCGCTTTTGGGCACCGAAAAGGACTTGAAAAATCTTTGCAAGGTTGCAAAAAATGAGTACGGCATTTCGATTATTCTTGACGGTGTGTTCAGTCACACAGGCTGTGACAGTAAGTACTTTAATTTGTACAATAATTACGATAGCGTGGGTGCGTATAACAGCCAAAACAGTCCGTATTATTCGTGGTATAAATTTATCAATTATCCCGATGAATACGATTCGTGGTGGGGCATTAAACTTCTGCCTGAGGTCAGAGAAGAGGATGAAAGCTATCGTGAATATATTTGCGGCAAAGACGGAATTTTGCGTAAATGGCTCAAATGCGGCATAGCCGGTTGGCGTCTTGATGTTGCCGATGAACTTCCCGATGTGTTTCTTGATGATTTGCGCAAGGCAGTCAAGGAGGAAAACAGCAACGCCGTTATTATCGGCGAGGTTTGGGAGGACGCAACCACAAAATTTGCCTATGGTCAGCGTCGCCGTTATCTCCTCGGAGAACAGCTCGACAGCGTTATGAACTATCCGTTTGCAAATGCGGTTTTGGATTTTGTAAAATATCCAAATGCCCATGAATTTTTTGACCGTGTGATGACGGTTGTTGAAAACTATCCGCCGCAGGTTACAAATGTTTTGATGAACCATATCGGCACTCATGATACGGAGCGTGCAATCAGCCGACTTGCGGGTGACAGTTGTGAGGGCTATGGCAGACATTGGCAGTATGAACACAACAAACTTTCCGAATATGAATATTTGCGTGGACTTTCGCTGATGAAAATCGCATCGCTTATTCAGTATACATTGCCCGGCGTGCCGTCACTTTATTATGGTGACGAAATCGGTATGGAGGGTCGCAAAGACCCGTTCAACCGTGCTTGTATGAATTGGGAAGAACCAAACAACGAACTTCTCCGTTGGTATAAGCGTCTCGGCGAAATCAGGCTCGGATGCAAGGTGCTTGCAAAAGGTGAGTTTGTGCCGTTATACAGCGAACACAAAACTATTGCTTATCTCCGCACGGACGAAAACAGCGAACTTTTGGTGGCTGTCAATCTTGATGACACCGATGTTGATATTTTCGTCGGCGAGCATTGGGATAATTCATATTGCTTTTTTGACGAAACGGCAACAGACGGATATATCCACCTTGAACCTATGCGTTATACTTTGTTAACCAGAGTAATAGAATAATGTTATTAAGGGACTGCTTTTAGTCCCTTTTTCTTTTTTCCATTTGCCAAATAATGTTTGAAAAATGATAAATAATTATTGACAAACGATAATTTTCGTGGTATAACAATGAAAAAGATACCAACGGAGGTAGAATTATGTATAACGATAAAACCACAGTAGCGTTAAAGGTTATAATTAAGTTTTGCTATTTTGCTTTGGCGGTGGCAGGTGTTGTTTTGTTTGAGCTTCAGTTTGCGGGAGCGCACGGCACAAAGCTGATTGAGGGTGTGGAGGAAAAGTATTTCACCGTGCTTTATACTTTTCTGTTTTCACTTTCTGCGGGATATGTTGCACTGGCGTTTATAGATAAGTTGTTAACCGTTGTAAGAAAAAACGAAGTTTTTGAAATTAAAACAACAAAATACCTTGATAAAATAAGCTATTGCTGTGTATATGCAAGTCTTGTCGCTTTTGCTTCGGTCATTGCTTCATCTGTTTTGCGTATTGATACATATGTGTTTTTGTTTTCTATGCTTTTGCTTGCGGAACTTTTTATGGCTATGCTGTTGAAGGTCATCAAAAAGATTTTTGCAAAAGCGATTGAACTTAAAGAAGAAAACGATTTGACAATATAATAGGAGGGCAAAATGATTGTAGTTAATTTGGATGTTATGCTTGCAAAACGCAAGATGTCCTCGCTTGAACTTGCCAACCGTGTGGGCATCACGCAGGCTAATTTGTCAATTCTCAAAACAGGCAAGGCAAAGGCAATTCGCTTTTCAACGCTCGATGCAATCTGCAAAGAACTCGATTGCCAGCCTGCCGATATTCTTGAATATCAGCCTGATTAAATCCGATTGTTTGTGAGGTGTTATTATGACTGAAAAACAATATTTACCGCTGGATAAAAAGGACAAATTTTTGTTTCCCGTGGCGGTTGCACTCTGTTTTGTGTTTGTTGATTTTGTTCTGTTTGCCAAAGCAATAGGTTTGGGATTTACACTTACGTATGTGCTTTCTTTTGCATTTTCAACGGTGTATTTGCTTGGCAAAAATCAAAAGCCGTCACCGATAGGTGTTGTTTACGGAATTCTGGGCGTGGCGTCCTCAATTCCCGTAATTCTCTATAACGACAGCATAACGCAGTTTTTGATGCCGATTTTGGCACTTGGACTTTATGTGCTCTATTGCGTGTCGTATACAGACGAAAAGCAAAAATTCGGCTCGTATAAAATAATGACCGCTTCGCTCAAAGCCTTAACTTGCGGAGTGTTCAGGGCAATGCCCGATGTTGTCGGCTCGGTCAAAGCAGGGGAGAAAAAGGACAAAAAATCGCTGTCCGCCCTTGTCGGAGTGCTGCTTGCAATTCCTGTTTTGTGTGCCGTTGTTCCGCTTCTTGTAAAGTCGGATGCGGCGTTTGAAGGACTTGTCAGCGGTGTGGTTTCAAAATTTGCTTCGTATATGGGCGAACTTGTTGTGACTTTAATTTTAATTCCGCTTTGCTATTCTTATTTGTTTTCTTTAAGACATAAAAATACTGCGACCGAAAAAGGCAAGCTGAAAAAGCGTAAAAGTTTGCCGTACACGGTTTGCACTTCATTTTTGTGCGTGATTTCCGCAACATATTTATTGTATCTATTTTCACAGCTTGCGTATTTCTTTAGTGCGTTTTCCTATATTTTGCCGGAGGGATATAAAAATACCGCTTCTGAATTTGCCCGCCGTGGATTTTATGAAATGTGCACGGTTTGTGCAATCAATTTAGCTATTATCGGCATAATCTTTGCTTTTGTAAAAGGCAAAAACGGCAAATTGCTAAAGGCACTTTGTACCTTTGTGTCCGTGTTTTCAGCACTGCTTGTAATCGTGGCAATGCAAAAAATGGTGATGAATGTCAGCGTTTACGGACTTTCAAAAAATCGCATTTTGGTGTTTGCTTTTATGCTTATGATGCTTGTTGTAATTGTGATGCTGATTGTCCACATTTTTGCACCGAAAGTGCCGTATATGCAAACGATTATCGTCTTTTGCTCCGCTCTTTTGATAGCAATTTCTTATTCAAATGTTGATGCAAGAATTGCAGATTACAACATCAAGGCATATAATAATCACACGCTTGAAAATATTGATGTTGGCAACATTGCCGACCTTTCCGACAGTGCCGTGCCGTATCTCATCTCCCTTGCAAAAAGTGGAAATGCAGATGCCCAAGAAGAACTTTATAGGGTCGTCGGCAACAATTATCACGATGAACTTGTGCTTAATTTAAAAACGATAGAAATCAAAAGCAGTGGGGATATCAGAAAATTTAACTATTCTCACACTCTTGCCGCAAATGCAATTTATGATTACTATTTGAGCCTTGATGAAAACGGTGCAAAAATATTTGCAAATCATTCTGCGATTGCCGATTATGAAAAGTATTACTATTCAGACGAAGATACATATTGCAAAGTGTCTGATGATTCATATGGCGAAACGACTTACAAACTCAACAAGGCAACCGGTTTATACGAAAAACAGTAAATTTATACAGATAATCTTATTTAAGGTTATCTGTATTTTTATATATTTATATATAATTAATATAAAATAGTTGTTGAAGTGGCAATATAACTGTGCTATAATATTAGCGTTAATATGGATTTTTATATCTATTCAGAATTTTCCATGAAAGGAATTATATTATGGCATACAGAACACATAACTGTAACGAGCTTACATTTGATAACCTCAACCAAAGAGTTCAGCTTGCAGGTTGGGTAGACACAATCCGTGACCACGGCGGTGTTGCATTCATCGATCTCAGAGATGAGCACGGTGTAACACAGGTCGTTGTAAACGATGATGACCTTATCAACCATCTTCGCAAAGAGAGCGTTATCTCTGTTGAGGGTGTTGTTGTTAAGCGTGATGAAGAAACAATCAATCCAAAAATTGCAACAGGCGAGCTTGAAGTAAAGGTTGACACTCTCAAGGTGCTCAATCCTTGCACAGAGAATTTGCCTTTTGAAATCAGCGAAAGCAGAGAAACCCGTGAGGATGTTCGTCTTTCTTACCGTTTCCTTGATTTGAGAAACAAAAAGGTTCACGACAACATTATTTTCAGAAGCCAGGTTGTTTCATATCTTCGTCAGAAGATGACTTCTCTCGGCTTTACCGAAATCACAACTCCAATCTTGACTTGTTCATCACCGGAGGGTGCTCGTGACTACATCATTCCGTCTCGTAAGCATGAGGGCAAGTTCTACGCTTTGCCGCAAGCACCGCAGCAGTTTAAGCAACTCCTTATGACTTCGGGATTTGACAGATACTTCCAGATTGCACCTTGCTTCCGTGATGAGGACGCAAGAGCAGACCGTTCACCGGGTGAGTTCTATCAGCTCGACTTTGAGATGGCTTTTGCAACTCAAGAGGATGTATTTGAGGTTGCTGAAGAAGTTCTCTATGATACTTTTGAAAAGTTTGGCGGAGGAAAGAAAATTTCTCCAAAGCCATTTGTAAAAATTCCTTATGAAGAGGCTATGCTTAAGTACGGTACAGACAAGCCTGATCTCCGTAACCCTCTTGAAATTGTTGACCTCACAGAGTTCTTCTCTGATGTAGAATTCAAGGCATTCAAGGGCAGACCTGTTCGTGGTATCAATGTACCGGGTTGTGCAAAGCAGTCAAAGGGCTGGTTTGAAAAGATGCTCAAGTACGCACTTGAAATCGGTATGAAAGGCCTTGGCTATATCGAAGTTCTTGAGGACGGCTCATACAAAGGCCCTATTGACAAGTTCCTTCCTGATGATAAAAAAGAGGAACTTCGCTCAATCTTCAACTTCAAGACAGACGACACATTGTTCTTCATTTGCGACACACCAAAGGTTGTCAACGAACTCGCAGGTATGATCAGAACAGAGCTTGCAAACCGTCTTGACCTTATTGATAAAGACAGGTTTGAATTCTGCTACATCACAGACTTCCCAATGTTTGAGCGTGACGAAAACGGTCAGCTTATCTTTACACATAACCCATTCTCAATGCCACAGGGCGAGATGGATGCACTTCTCAACGAAGAGCCGACAAAAATCAAGGCTTATCAGTACGACATTGTTTGTAACGGTGTTGAACTTTCATCGGGTGCTGTTCGTAACCACAGACCTGATGTTATGGTTAAGGCTTTTGAAATGGCAGGATACAGCGAGGATACCGTTAAGGAGAAGTTCGGCGCTCTTTATAACGCATTCCACTATGGCGCACCGCCTCACGCAGGTATGGCACCGGGTGTTGACCGTATGATTATGCTCCTTAAGGATGAAGAAAATATCCGTGAAATCATTGCGTTCCCTATGAACAGCAACGCACAGGATATGCTCCTCGGTGCACCAAACTATGTAACCGAACTTCAGCTTCGTGAAACTCACATCAAGCTTCGCAGACCGGTTGAAAAGGACAAATAATTTTTGGAGGCAAATATAATGCAAATTACTCCTGATTTAATTAAATATCTTGAAAAATTGGCTCGTATCACATTGACAGAGGACGAGGAAAAGAAAGTCGGCAACGAACTTCAGGATATCCTCACCTACATTGATATGCTCAACGAGCTTGATACAGACGGTGTTGAGGCTATGAGCCACTGTTTCCCTGTAACAAATGTTATGAGAGAAGACGAGGTTCAGCCGTCAATGTCGGCAGACGAAATTGTTGCCAATGCTCCTGAAAGTCAGGACGGCTGTTTTGTTGTGCCAAAGACTGTGGACTAAGGAGGGAATAGAATGGAAATTTATGAAATGACTGCCCTTCAGGTTGCAGAAAAAATTAAGAATAAAGAAATAACATCTATGGATGCGGTGGAAAGTGTCGCAAAGGCTATTGAGCAAAAGGACGGTACTTATAACTGCTATGTTTCACTCGATAAAGAGTCTGCTTTGCAGCAGGCAGAACTTGTTCAAAAGAAGATTGATTCGGGCGAGGCTACATCATTGTTTGCAGGTGTTCCGATTGCTATCAAGGACAATATCTGCGAAAAAGGCAAGTTGACCTCTTGTGCATCAAAGATTCTTTCAAACTTCAAGCCTCCGTATAACGCAACCGTTATCAATAAACTTAATGATGCCGATATGGTAACTTTCGGCAAGGTTAATATGGACGAGTTTGCAATGGGCTCAACAACAGAAACATCATTTTACGGCCCAACAAAAAATCCGTGGGATATTACAAGAGTTCCGGGTGGTTCATCGGGCGGTGCGGCAGCTTCTGTTGCTGCTGAAGAAAGTATTATTGCTCTCGGTTCGGATACAGGCGGTTCAATTCGTCAGCCGGCATCATTCTGCGGTATTGTAGGTCTTAAACCTACTTACGGTGCGGTTTCCCGTTACGGACTTATCGCATATGCAAGTTCACTTGACCAGATTGGACCGATTACAAAGTCTGTTGAGGACGCTGCAATTGTTTTTGACGCAATTTCAAAGAGAGATGAAAAAGATTCAACCTCAAAGGGCTTTGTCGGTGACACTTATTCAAAACTCAACAATGACATCAAGGGTATGAAAATCGGTATTGCAAAGGAATATCTTGAGGGTGTCCGTGACGATGTAAAAGAGGCTGTCTTAAAGGCTGCCGATATCTACAAGTCAATGGGCGCAGAGATTGTTTACTTTGACCTGCCCGAACTCAAATTTGCCCTTCCTGTTTACTATATCATCGCCTGTGCCGAGGCATCTTCAAACCTCGGCAGATATGACGGTATCCGTTTCGGCTACAAAACCGAGCATTACAACGGCACTCACGATATGGTCTGCCGTACCCGTTCGGAGGGATTCGGCGAAGAGGTTAAACGCAGAATCCTCCTCGGTACTTATGTTCTTTCCGCAGGTTACTATGACGCTTATTACAAAAAGGCTCAGAATCTTCGCGGCACTATCGTTAAGGCATTCAACAACGCATTTGAAAAGTGCGATGTAATCCTTGCTCCGACAGTTCCTATGACAGCATTTGAAAAGGGACATGCTGTAAGCGATCCGATTGAAACCTATCTTACGGATATCTGCACTGTACCTGTCAATATTGCAGGTCTGCCGGGTGTTTCGGTTCCGTGCGGATTCAACGCAAAGGGTATGCCGATTGGTATGCAGCTTATCGGCAAGAGTTTTGGCGAGGCTGAAATTTTAAATGCAGCGTTTAAGTATC
>UQCC01000006.1 GCA_900539325.1 uncultured Eubacterium sp. | reverse complement strand
TTTGATGATTTCCTTTTGATAATTGGGGTGTCGGGGACAAATTATATTATCTTCTTATAAAAGCCAACCATAGTTAATTCTGTGGTTGGCTTTTTACATAGGCAATGAAGCACTTTTAATAAGTGTTGGATTGCATAATTAATGTCAATTATGCAATATGAAAAATCGCATAATTAACAAATAATTGAATCTAATATAAACTTCAGTCAAAGGAGGCAATTAAAAGCAGTATGGATGAAAGACAAAAACAAATTTATATATCAAGTGAAGTTAAATTCTATACAATTTCAGACCTAAAAAATATGCTCGGTTGGAGCGAGAACACAGTACAAAAATTATTTAATGATCCAAAATTTCCGTCATCTAATTTTGGAAGAATAAAAGTTGTTGAGGCACACGCATTGATTGACTACTTTTCAAAAAAGCATTTAAAACGAAATGACGGATATTGGAAATAAGGAGAAGATTTATGGCAAAACCTAAAAAACGATTCAGAAATGAAAGGGGTGAGGGTACTTTTAGACAACGCCCAAACGGTACATTTGAATATAGGATTGTATATGTCGATGAATATGGTGAAACAAAGCATAAATCATTTTATGGGCAGAGTGATATACTATGTAAGGAAAAAGCCAAAACCTTTCTTTATAGATTAGAAAAGAAAAAATCGGGTGTTGATATTGATACAACAATACCGGATATTGCAAAAGATAAAGCAAAATCCGACTTTGAAAAGAATTACACACACGAACAAGGATATTCAAGAAATTTATATACAATAGCTATTATAGAAAAAAGTGCTATCGGTAAAACGCCGATAGCACAATTAACCGAAAGTCACATTGACCTGTTTTTACGCACTTTAACTCACTATTCAAACAGTACCATTGTAAAAATATATCGTCAAATTCGTATTGCATTCAGAATAGCATATGACAAAGGAATAATTACAAAAAACATTATGGCATCAAGTGATATGAAATGTCCTAAATCAAGTAAAACAAATAAAAAAGTATTTGCCTTGACTAAAGAAGAACAAAAAAGATTTGTAGAATATTTAGAAAATTATAAAGCACCACAAAACAGAAATGAATACAAACTTCAACTTCTTATATCTTTATACAGTGGTATGAGAATGGGTGAAATAAATGCGCTAAAGCCTGAAAATATAGACCTTAAAAATAATATAATTAAAGTTCGTTCAACTGTATCAAGAAATGTAAATGATAAATCATTTATAAAAAACGGAACTAAAACATATGCAGGTATTAGAGATATACCTATAATGGATAGTTTAAGAACAGTTCTTGTTGCTGCTTTAGAACAATATTCAGAAAATCAATACGGTTTATTATTTTATGATGACAAGAATGATAAAATTATTACAACATCACAAGTTAATTGCTTTTTTCAAAGAGTTTGTGAAAAATGCTGTATAGATTATAGAGGGCAACACGCATTAAGGCACACATTTGCCACAAGATGTATTGAAGCTAATGTACCGGCTGTAGTGTTAAAAACATGGTTGGGTCACACAGATATTCATATTACTCTTGATACATACGCCGATGTGTTTAATAGTATGCACAATGATTCCATTTCAAAGTTAGGAGATTATATCAATAAAGTAGAAAATGCAAACTAAATTGATTGCAGTATTATTCATTATATGTTATAATGTTTTTAGTTTAAAACCACTTGATATAACCTCATAATCAATAATGGGGTGTTTTAAGGGGTAGACTATAAAACTGTAAAAACTAAAATATCGAAAAAGACCTTTAAAATCAAGGAATTTTGAGTGATGCTAAATTTTAAGTAAAGGTCACCTCGACCATATCGAGTATTCATAAAGAATTTTATGAATACTCTTTTTTATTTATATCAATTAATTCAAACCCAAAAGCATTTATTAATTAAAATAAAATCACAACATATAGACATATTTTGACGCTTATGATATAATTTAAAAAACAATAATTTAATATTTTAAGGTATTATTATGAGCAAATACGAAAAAATCGAATTAACCAATATGTGTATGATTTATGACAACAACGGCAATGTTGTGGTTCAAGATAAAATCAACCAATCTTGGGGCGGTATCACTTTCCCCGGCGGTCATATTGAAAAACAAGAATCTTTTGTTGATTCTGTCATTAGAGAAGTTAAAGAAGAAACGGGACTCATCATTAAAAATCCTAAATTATGCGGCATTAAGTGGTGGGAAGTAAAAAGAAACAAACGCTATGTGGTTTTACTCTTTAAAACCAACGAATATTCCGGAACCTTAAAATCATCCAACGAAGGAAAGGTGTTTTGGACAAAACTTGAAACACTAAAAACTTTGAATCTTGCCGAAAGTTTTGATAAAATAATTGATGTGTTTTGCGAAGATAATATTCAGGAATACATACAACGGAAAGACCACGATAAATGGATTGATATATTTAAATAAAGTTAAGGCACAACCTGCGGAATTTTTCTCCGTAAGTTGTGCCTTTTTCTCATCTATTAATCATTTGTTGGTTAACATTTGTTGTTTTTTAATCTAATAATCCCAATAAACCGTTCCGTCTTTGTTCCAACGTATTGCGTGAATATCGGCATAATATTCATCTGTATTTTTATCGTAAAAGCCGAAATCTCCCTTGCTTTTATCAAAATCAAGTATATTGTCGGAAAAGACTATCCAGCCGTTTTTGTCGATATATGTAAACAGGCTGTCATATCGCGAGTTATATTTGTTTTTCTTTGTATTGACAATACAAACATATTCAAACTGCTTGGCGTCATACTTAAATTCTGCACCGTCTTCGGTATAGTAGACCACATTTTCCAATTCGTTATACTCAATACCCTTTCGGTCATAATATTTTGATACCGTTTCGGTAGAGGATGAATGAGTATCACTCAATTTATTATATATGATATTAACAGAACCTGCCGCAGAATTAGCAATTAGCAATACCGTTAGAACTACAATAAGTGCTTTTTGCGTGGTATGGCTCTTTGATTTTAATTCCTTAATTACATCAATAACAACATATAAATCACAGAAAATAAAAATTGTAAGATATTCAATAGTCTTTCTTTTAATATTATTTCGTTTGTCAAAATGCAAATAAAGTGACAAAATAATAATGCTTTTAACAAAAATAAATATCATTTTTATTAAAATTTCTTTTTCTAAAAACATTAATTTGCTCCTTTTGTAGTAAAATCAATAATGTTGAAAGTTTTTATATTAAATGAAAAGAGAATTCTTTTTTGAAAAGTTTTGGGTTTCTTTATCACTTGGTTTTAGAGTTATTATTTTTATTTCTTCATCATTAATCAAATATTGACTTAGCCATTCTATGGTCATTGAAAAAATCCGACTTGTTCCTGAGCAATCATCATAGTTTATTAAACTATTATTTGTACCATCGTTTAGCATGTTTATATAATCATTTTTTATTTTTATAAATGAATTTTCTAAACGATTTGGAATTTCAATAATTGCATAAGGGTATTGTATTGATATTAATACTTTCATGTTTTGCCCCATAAATAAAATGAATGTGCATTGATTTTATATTTATATAAATATTGCGTACCGTCACAAATAAAACCGAGAGGCTACCTGTATTATCATATTGAAAATAAAGGGTATCTGTTCAATCAGTCTGTGACAGAATAACGCCGTCTTTGGTATTGTAATAAGTTGTTTTGCCGTTTACAGTCTTTGATGTTCTGATACCTGTTTCATCATAAGTATAACTGTATTTGTTGTTTCCGTCAACAATACTTTCAAGATTTTTGCCGGCATCTACATCGGCAACGATATGGTCGCTCACAATATCGGTGAAATAAAAATTCAAAGCCTTGAAAGTTGGATTGAAACTTACAAAAGCTTTGCTTGGGGTTAGGAGAATGGTAATATAAAATATAATAGGGCTGAGTTTCCTCAGCCCTATTTGTTGTTATGAAATCTGATTAACATTTGTATTAGTAGCTTCATCAATATATATTATTACATTTGACTTCTTTTCATATTTGATAATATATTTTGTTTTTTTGTTAAAATCCTTATTTTGGAAAATTTTTCTTGTTGTAATAGGATCCATAGTTAAATCATAGCTGTTATCTTTTTCATCAACAAAATGATATTCCCGACCAAAAATAACGCCATTGCTACTCTGATAGTTATAGTTTACACTGATTGTTTTGATTTCAGGGTTAATTGCATAATTTACGTTTTTACAACCTAAAATCAGCAAAAAAATACAAACTACTATTACTACCATAAATTCATAGGGCTTCCATTTCATCTTTTTTAAAGCATAAATACCACATATAAGAGTAATCACAGACATCACTAATAAGGAAATGGCTTTTATCCAAATTCCATCAAAACACATTATTATTCTCCTTAAAATCTTCTTGAAACTGCGGCAGAAGTAATATTTGCAAAGAAATCAAACACTCAAATACCTTTTTCTTAATCTTATAAGCTGTTCCATTCGTCATATATACTCAGACTGTCATTAACAAAATCTTCGATTGAATAAGAATCTTTCAATAAATTCTCATCACTGAAAATTGCTATGTATCTAAAATCATTTTTAATTACAGTAAGAGCGTAACTTACAGAATCACCGTCAAGGTCATAATAAAGAGTGTATTTTTCTTTTTCAACCTTATTTTTAAATGAATACTCGCTTTCGTCAATTATTTCAAAATCATCATTAAAAAAGCTGTATTTGCCCTGTTGATATGAGCACAAAAACCTTATATCTTGATTATTATCTCTATAATATTTTTCTAAATATCCGGCTTTTGCAATAGGATTGTCAACACATATATAATATGAATCCAAATCAGAAATAACACCCGAATATTCATCATCAAACGATAAATTGACATCGGAAAAATTTTTTACCTTTTGTGTGGCTGCCGGAATGGCACCAACAAGTTGAAAACAAAAAATAAATACAAGAGGAATAATAATTATTCTTTTGACAGAAGAGTTATCTGTATTTTTATTTTTTAAATTTATAATTTCAGAAACTATACAAATGATTGTTATGATATTAAAAACTATCAGTAATAAAAAGAACAAATAACCCGCAAACGAAAGATACAAATCATTCAGAAATTCGAATCCGACATACAGTTGAACAGGAATTTTTATTTTTATAACATACATGTATACCAATATCATGCAAACGATATTCAACAGTAATTGTATTGTTAAGCAAATTATTGTTGAGCTCTTTTTAAGTATCATATTTTTTACACTCCCGTCTGTATATTTATATGCTTACCGTCCGTTATATTAAATCAGCAGAGACCTCATAAAATTATATTGGACTTGTAGGCTATTTTTATTTCTGAATTAATGTTAACATTGTTTAATGAATTAGTCAAGATTGCTTTCCTTGCCGGCTTTTTAGATACACGCATATTTTAACCACAACAGGTTGTATGTCAAAATTATTCGTGTTATTCCTGTAGTATCGGAGTGTGAACAGATTGTAAATCTCGTTCATATTGTTCACAACATATTGAAAATATCGCCGAAATATGGTATAATGTGTACAACATATGGAAAGGTTGACATATGTAATTTCTTATGGAGGTGAAAAAAAGTATGTCTGATTCAATGATGTACATTATTTGGGCGGCGGCTATTATCGGGTTCGGTGTGCTTGAAGCGATAACTGTTCAGCTCGTGTCGATATGGTTTGTTATCGGCTCGGTCGCAGGTCTTGTGTCGGCACTTCTCGGTGCCCCGATTTACCTTCAAGTTGTTATTTGCATTGCGGTCAGTGTGCTTGCACTTTTGGTGACAAGACCGCTTGTTCGCAAAAAACTGCAAACAAAGGTTCAGCCGACTAATGCCGACCGAGTCATCGGGCAGACTGCTGTGGTTGTTGAGGAAATCAACAACATTGCACAGACAGGAACAGTGAAAATTGACGGAAAGGTTTGGACTGCCCGAAGTTGTGATGACAAAATTCTTCCGCCAAACAGCCTCGTTGCTGTTGAAAAAATTGACGGCGTAAAATTAATAGTTAAACAAAATTAACATATAATAGAATTATTTAAAGGAGAAAATTTATGAAATTAATTATAGTAATCGTTGTGCTCGTTGTTGCACTTTTGGCTCTCGTTTTTGCAAACATCAGAGTTGTTCCGCAATCAAAGGCTTATGTTATTGAAAGACTCGGCACTTACTTTACAACTTGGGAAACAGGACTTCATGTGAAAGTCCCGTTTATCGACAGAATTGCAAAGATTGTATCCCTCAAAGAGCAGGTTGTTGACTTCAAACCACAGCCTGTAATTACAAAAGATAATGTTACTATGCAGATTGACACGGTTGTGTTTTATCAAATCACCGACCCAAAACTTTACTGCTACGGTGTTGAAAGTCCGATTTCCGCTATTGAAAATTTGTCGGCAACAACACTCCGTAACATCATCGGTGAGCTTGAGCTTGACTCAACTCTCACATCCCGTGACACTATCAATGCAAAAATCCGTGTAATTCTTGATGAAGCAACCGACCCGTGGGGCATCAAGGTTAACAGAGTTGAACTAAAAAACATTATCCCTCCTCGTGAAATTCAGGACGCTATGGAAAAGCAGATGAAGGCAGAGCGTGAACGCCGTGAGGCTATCCTCCGTGCCGAGGGTGAAAAGCAATCGAGAATTCTTGTGGCAGAAGGTCATAAAGAATCAAAAATCCTTGAAGCTGAGGCAGAAAAGCAATCCGCAATTCTTGCCGCAGAAGCTGTTAAAGAAGCAAAAATCAGAGAAGCAGAGGGTGAGGCACAGGCTATCGCAACCGTTCAGCAAGCAAGCGCAGAGGCAATCAAGCTGCTTAACGAAGCAAATGCAAACGATGCGGTGCTTAAACTTAAAGCTCTTGAAGCTTTTGCAAAAGCGGCAGACGGTCAGGCAACAAAGATTATTATTCCATCGGAAATTCAATCTATTGCCGGCCTTGCAGAGGGCATTGTTGAAGCAACAAAGTAAAGTAATTTATTGCACCCGTGGTAGAAATGCTACGGGTGATTTTTTGTTTTTTGCGGTTTTTACATTCACGGTTGTCAAATCTACATATATATGGTATAGTCATTGAGTAAAATAGATTCGGAGAGGAAAAATGAAAACACAAATTTCGGACCATTTTAATTTTAAGAAGTTGATGCAATTTACAATTCCGTCAATCGTTATGATGATATTTTCAAGCATTTACAATGTTGTTGACGGCTACTTTGTATCAAATTACACGGGCAAAACACAGTTTGCCGCCGTTAATCTTGTTATGCCGTTTTTATTAATGATGGGCGTAATAGGCTTTATGTTCGGCACGGGCGGTAATGCCATTGTATCCAAATTGCTCGGCGAGGGTAAAAATAAAAAGGCAAACGAAGTTTTTTCAATGCTTGTATATATCACAATAACTGTCGGAATTGTGATTTTTGTTGCGGCTGAAATTGCTATGCCGCAAATAGCGAAGCTCCTCGGTGCAGATAAAAATATGCTTGAATATTGCGTTCTTTACGGCAGAATTATAACGATCAGCATAACTCCGTTTATGCTCCAGGTGTTCTTTCAAAGTTTTATGCCTACGGCAGGCAAACCGCATATCGGACTTGCCGTAACAATCATTGCAGGCGTTACAAATATTATTTTGGACTTTTTGTTTGTCGGCGTGTTCAAATGGGGCATTGTCGGTGCGGCAGCCGCTACGGTAACGGGTGAAAGTATCGGCGGTATAGTTCCGCTTATCTATTTTATAAGCAAAAATTCAAGCTCACTCCGTCTTTGCAAAACAAAATTTGACGGTAAAATTTTGCTCAAAACCTGTACAAACGGTTCATCCGAGCTTATGACAAATCTTTCCACAAATATCGTAAGCATAATGTACAACTATCAGCTTATGAAATATTACGGCGAAAACGGCGTTGCGGCTTACGGCACAATTATGTATTTAAACTTTATGTTTACATCGCTCTTTATCGGCTATTCCATCGGTTCCGCACCTATTGTCGGTTACAATTACGGTGCCGAAAACAACAAGGAATTGCAAAATATTTTCAAAAAAAGTCTTGCTATTTTGTTCGGTGCTTCGGCAATTATTACGCTTGCGTCCGTATTTCTTGCAGGACCTATTGCAAACATTTATGTCGGCTATGACGAGGGCTTATATGACCTTACGGTTATGGCGTTCAGACTGTTTGCAACTTCGTACTTGATTGTCGGATATAACATTTACGCTTCGGCATTTTTTACGGCACTCAACAACGGACTTGTCAGTGCGATTATATCCTTCTTGAGAACGCTTTTGTTCCAAATCGTTTGCATTTTTGCTTTGCCGCTGTTGTTCGGCAAGCAGGCAATTTGGCTTTCAATCACGGTTGCAGAAGTTTGTACACTTATTATGTCGGAAGTGTTCATTTTCACTCAAAACAAAAAGTATCATTATATTAAAAAAAGATGATTTTTCGGGAGGATAATATCCTCCCCTACTTCTCAATGTACAATTCTTTGACAGTTCTTTACTTTTTCTTGTTCAATTATTAAATTCGGTATGGTTTAATATAATCACCGGAGGGGAAATATATGTACACGGTTTTAGTATGCGATGACGACATCGCAATTCAAAATTCAATTAAGATTTATCTTGAAAACGAGGGCTACAATGTTCTCACCGCTTCTGACGGCGAGGAATGTATCAGGGTTGCGGAAAATAATGAAGTGCACTGCCTCATCCTTGATATTATGATGCCCAAGATTGACGGCTTAAACGCTATGCTCAAAATCAGAGAAAACAAGAATTTTCCGATTATTCTTCTTTCTGCCAAGAGCGAAGACACGGACAAAATCACGGGACTTTCATTCGGTGCCGATGATTATGTTACAAAGCCGTTCAATCCTCTTGAGCTTGTGGCGAGGGTGAAAAGCCAAATCAGACGCTATTCAACTCTCGGCTCGATGGTGAAAACCGACAGTCAGCTCATCACGGGCGGTCTTGTGCTCGACACAAAGTCAAAGCGTGTGACCGTTGACGGCGAGGAGGTTCACCTCACAGCCCGTGAATACAGAATTCTTGAATATCTTATGCAGAATATGAATGTTGTTCTTTCTTCTTCGCAGATTTATGAGGCTGTGTGGAACGAGGCTTCGTTCGGCATTGAAAAAACCGTAACCGTACATATACGAAATATCCGAGAAAAAATCGAAATTAACCCCAAAGACCCTAAATATCTAAAGGTGGTGTATGGACTTGGATACAAAATTGAAAAATATTAAAATTCAAAAGACTTCAAGAGTTATTTCGTTTTTGCTTGCGTTGATTTTTGTTGTCGTGGGTATGCTCAACGGAATCGAAGTTGTCAAATCGGCGTATCTGTTTGGCTTTGGCGATTGCCTGAGCAACGACCTCACTGTTTATGACATGAACGGATTTGAAAATGATTTTAGAACAGATGTTAATTCTGTGCTTGCTTGGTCAAATCGAAACTATATGCAAAAGCAGATAGAAAAAAAGAAAACGGAATTCGTTGACGGTATGCTTGCAAAATACCTTGAATCAAAAAGTTTTTATGATGCAAACAGTCAAGCGTTGCAAAAGTCGTATAATGATGAGTATAATGAATATTATGACGAAGATGATGACGGTGATGTTGATTATGACGACGCTTCATCGCTGTATAACATTCAACATAAATTCGATGAGTTCGGAAGAGATGTTTTTTACTTTGAAAAAGATTATTCGGAAGAACTTTCGACAAATTATTCGGAAGAACTTTCGCCAGAAAGATATTTGTGGTTTACCTGTTCTGTTCCGTTATCATATTCAAGCGAACAGGCACAAAAATACCTTGAAAAAAAGTTTGATAACGAAGTAACCAAAGATCTCGGACCTTATTTCACTCAAACCGAAGTTTCAGATGCTTTGCAATTTTACATTGAATCAAAAGACGGTGTCGTTTACACAAATGTTGATGATGTAAACGCATTCAAAAAGAGTGCAACGGCAGATAAAGGCTTTTGGCTCGGCGAGGACAATTTGAGCAGAAACAGATTTTATTCGCTTTGCAATGATTATGATGATTTCTACACCAATAACACAAAGCAGGCTTATTTTCAAATTGATATGAGCAAGGCAAAGGATGATTACTATTCCGAAATTCAGGAAAACTTTGACAAAGTCAATCATAATCCGATGAAAAACTTTGCCGTGAGCGTTGCCTGCATCATACTTTTGCTGTTGCTCCTTGTTTGGAACTGCGTGCTTGCAGGCAGAAAAGGCAGTGAATACAAAACTTCCAAAATCGACAAAGTGCCAAACGATTTGCATTTTCTTGTAAGCGGCGGACTTGTTGCAGGCGGATTTTTCTTGTTGGTTAATTCACTTTATTGTTATGCTAAAATTCTGTTTTTCGAGGCGGATATTTACAATGATTTAGCTGATATGATTATCAGCATTGTAAACTCAAATATGTTCATGCCTCTTGTTTGTGCCCTTGCTTTTGCAATCTTCCTTGTTATGAGCGAGTGGCTCACATCGGTGGCAAGACAGGTAAAGGCTCACAGCGGATTTTTCAAAAACACACTTGTTTATATGCTGATAAAGTGCCTTGTATGGCTCTTTAAGACGGTTGTTGCAAAACCTGCAAAGAAGAAAGGCATTGCGTTCTTAAAATACCGCCCTGATGTGTTTAAAAAGCAACTAATGGCATATCTCATCGGCTACGGTGTTGTCAATTTGCTGTTGATGTTCTTTGTGTGGTTTTGTGATGACGGCGGAGTGAGATGGCTCCTTTGCCTTGCTTGGTTTGGTATGAATGTAGCAAGCCTTGTGTTTGTTGTGAAATATGTTATGGACCTTGACGAAATCATCAAGGCGTTTAACGAAAGACGACCGCCGAGAGTTAACTACCAAAAACTTCCGCAAAGCCTCAAAATGCTTGTGGATGCACAAAAATACACAGCCGAGGAACTTAACCGTGCGGTTGACAAGGCTGTTAAAGATGAGCGAATGAGAAGCGAACTTATCACAAATGTTTCGCACGATTTGAAAACACCGCTCACATCAATCATCACTTATGTTGACCTCTTGAAGCATTGCGATATTCAAGACGAAAAAGCGCAGGAATACATCGGTGTTCTTGACGAAAAGGGTGGCAGGCTGAAGCGACTTATTGACGACCTTGTGGAAGCGTCAAAGATTACCAGCGGAGTGGTAAAGCTCAATTTGGTACAGCTTGATTTGGGAGAGCTTGCAACCCAGGCAGTAGTTGAACATCAGCAGGAATTTGCCGACAACGGACTTGAACTCATCTTCAAGGGCGACAAAAAGAGCCTTTCGGCAATAGCAGACGGTCAAAAGACATACAGAGTTATTGAAAACTTGTTGTCAAATGCACGCAAGTATTCGGCAAAAGGCTCAAGAGTTTATGCGGATGTTTACGAGCAGAACAACACCGCCGTGTTTGAAATCAAAAATGTTTCGGCTCAACAGCTTGATATTTCGGCGGATGAACTGAAAGAACGCTTTGTTCGTGGGGATAAGTCACGCAACGAGGAGGGTAATGGTTTGGGACTCTCGATTGCAGACAACCTCTGTCAGGCAATGCACGGCAGAATGGAAATCCACATCGACGGCGATTTGTTCAAGGTCAAGGTTGTTTTGCCAAGACAAGCACAAAAATAAAAAATAAATAAGCACCCAACGGCTGCTTCACTTTTGTGAGGCAGTCGTTTAACTTATATATAGCCTTATTAAATATAAAAAAGAAGCTACCCTTTTGAGGTAGCTTCCTAAATTATGGATTAAGTTTAAACTAAAATTACTTAAGTTCAACTGTTGCGCCAGCTGCTGTGAGAGCTTCCTTAAGAGCTTCAGCGTCAGCTGTTGGCATTGCTTCCTTAACTGTTGAAGGAGCACCGTCAACGATTTCCTTAGCTTCCTTAAGGCCAAGACCTGTTGCTTCACGAACTGCCTTGATAACCTGAATCTTGTTTGCGCCTACTTCTGTAAGAACAACATCGAATTCTGACTTAGCTTCAGCTGCTGCTGCGCCGCCTTCTGCAGGAGCTGCTGCTACTGCTACTGCTGCTGCAGTTACGCCGAATGTTTCCTCGATTGTTTCTTTGAGTTCTTTAAGTTCAAGAACTGTAAGTTCTGCGATTGAATCTACAATTGCTGTAATCTTTTCTGATGCCATGATTTTTTCCTCCGTTATAATTAGAATTAAATTTAGTAATTATTCTGCCGGTGTTTCAGCCGGTGCTTCTGCCGGTGCTTCCTCTGCAGGAGCCTCCTCAGGAGCTGCTTCAACTGCTGATGCGCCGCCCTTTTCTTCAAGAGCATTAACTGCACGAGCGATACAAGCGATAGGTTCTACTACTACACTTGCGATAGTTGCAAGAAGAGTTTCTCTTGAAGGAAGCTTAGCAAGTGCTACAACTTCTTCGTTAGCGATGATTGCGCCGTCGAGATAACCTGTCTTGATGTTGAAGTTTTCATTTTCTTCTGCGTACTTGTTGAGAATACGAGCTGCTACTACATAATCGTCAACTGATGTTGCAACTGCTGTTGTACCTTCTACAACAGAATCCGCAATCTCAAGTCCAACTTCTTCAGCTGCGCGCTTAAGGATAGAATTCTTAACTACTGTGTAAGTAACGCCTGCTTCACGAAGCTCTTTTCTGAGCTTTGTGTCGTCTTCAACATTAATACCCTTGTAGTCAACAACTACACCTGCGCATGAACCCTTGATGCGTTCTGCAAGATCGGCAACTTGTTGCTTTTTCTTTTCAAGAACTACTGTACTTGGCATTTTAGTTTACCTCCATAATTATTTTGCCGCATAAAACGGACTTTTGGAGCTATCCAACAAATATAAAAGTGCATCCCCAAATCGAGGATGCACAACATTACATAATTTTGCACAAAGTGCTACATAATGCTCATTCCTCGGTAGGCGACAAAGCTTATGTCACAGGGACACCTACTGTCTTTGGTTGAACAGCTTGTATATTGTATCACAAGAGAACACTCTTGTCAACACCTTTTTATTATTCTGCTACAGAAACAGTACCAACCTTTGATGGGTTGATTCTTACGCCAGGGCCCATTGTTGAAGCTACTGCGCAAGACTTAATGTACTGACCCTTTGCTGCTTCAGGCTTAGCCTTGATGATAGCGTCAAGGAGAGCATTGAAGTTTTCAAGGAGCTTGTCTGTACCGAATGATACCTTGCCGATTGGGCAGTGGATGATGTTTGACTTGTCAAGACGATATTCAATCTTACCTGCCTTAGCTTCCTGTACAGCCTTTGCTACATCCATAGTAACTGTACCTGCTTTTGGTGAAGGCATCAAGCCGCGAGGACCGAGAACCTTACCCAAACGACCAACGACGCCCATCATATCAGGAGATGCGATACATACATCGAATTCCATCCAGCCGCCTTGAATCTTTTGCATCAAGTCCATATCACCTACGATATCGGCACCTGCATCCTGAGCTGCCTTTGCAAGGTCGCCCTTAGCGAATACTGCTACCTTAACATCCTTACCTGTACCGTTTGGCAAAACAACTGCGCCACGAACCTGCTGGTCAGCATGACGAGAGTCAACGCCCAAACGAACATGTACTTCTACTGTTTCATCAAACTTAGCCTTAGCTGTCTTTTCAACGAGGTCCAAAGCTTCTTTTGATGTGTATAAATTAGCGCGGTCAATCAATTTTGCGCCGTCTGTATATTTCTTTCCGTGTTTCATTAAAAATTACCTCCAGTGGTTAATCGGATTTTTCCTCCCACATTGGGAATCAGTCTTCTACTACAATACCCATGCTGCGAGCTGTACCTGCGATCATTGACATAGCAGCTTCAAGTGATGCTGCGTTAAGGTCAGGCATCTTCTGTTCTGCAATCTTTTGAACATCAGCCTTAGAGATTGTTGCAACCTTTGTCTTGTTAGGTACGCCTGATGCCTTGTCAATACCGCATGCCTTCTTAATAAGAACTGCTGCAGGCGGAGTCTTTGTGATGAATGTGAATGTACGGTCTTCATATACAGTAATTACTACAGGAATGATAAGACCTGCGTCATTCTTTGTTCTTTCGTTAAAGTCTTTTGTAAAAGCAACAATGTTTACACCGTGCTGACCGAGAGCCGGACCTACAGGTGGTGCCGGAGTTGCTTTACCGGCAGGAATTTGAAGTTTAATTAAACCTACTACCTTTTGAGCCATAATTATTTTCCTCCTAAAAAATGTGGTTATTGGCGGAGAAGCTATATCTCCTCCCACTCATAAGACGCTATAAATAACGCCCTACGGTAAATGCAGCACAAAGCTGCCGATTACTAAAATCAATCTTTGACCTTTTCGAGTTGGTCAAGTTCAAAATCAACTGAAGTTTCACGACCGAACATAGATACAATTGCTTGTACGCTGTTATTGGCTGTGTCTATCGATTCAACAGTACCGGTGAAGCCCTCAAGAGGACCGTCAATAACGGTTACCATATCGCCAACTTCGTACTGAACCTCTACGCTTACCTTTTCTACGCCGAGGTTTCTAACCTCTTCTTCGGTAAGAGCAACAGGCTTACCTTCAGGTCCTACAAAACCTGCACAGCCTCTTGTGTTGCGGACAATGTACCAAGTGTCGTCTGTCATTATCATCTTTACCATAATGTATGAAGGAAAAATCTTTCTTTCGATTTCCTTCTTTGTGCCGTCGTCCTTTACTTCAACAACGGTTTCGGTAGGAATGACAATGTCCTGAATCATATCAGTAAGATTAAGGTTTTCGACCTTATTTTTAAGGTCGGTTGCCACCTTGTTTTCATAACCTGAAAATGTGTGAGCAACATACCATTTTGCTTCTTCCATCGTGTGCCTCCTTAATTATTCGGCAGTGGTGGCTTCTGTTGTAGCTTCGGTAAGAGCCTCGGCTGTTGTTTTGGCTGTTGTTTTCTCTGTTTGGCTTGTAGTTGTCTGTGCCAACTGCTTAATGCCTTTCATACCGCTTGTAAGACCAAGGTCGATAACATAAATTACCGCACTTACGATAGCGATTACTACGATAACAACAAGGGTGTTCTTTAACACTTCCTGTGCCTTAGGCCATGAAACCTTTTTACCTTCACTGTTTACACTCTTAAAGAAACTTGCGATTGACTTGAACGGATTTTTCTTAGACTTCTGCTTGTCGTTCTTTGACTTTTTAGCGTCTGTCTTCTTAGCCTTTTTATCTTCAGCCATCGTTATTCCTCCGTTACTTTGTTTCTCTGTGAAGTGTATGCTTCTTACAGAAACGACAATACTTGTTCATTTCAAGTCTGTCAGGTGTGTTTTTCTTGTTTTTCATTGTGTTGTAATTGCGTTGTTTGCATTCAGTGCAAGCTAATGTAATCTTAACTCTCATTTCGGCACCTCCTATTAAATTTCGATAACAATCTCCCTCGTGCCGTCAAATCCGCAACGCTTACGGATTTGTAAAATCAGGGCACAAAAATAAAAGCCCTTTTCTACGAGGTACAAAGACTATACCACAGATGTCAACAAAAGTCAACCCTTTTCTGCCGATAATCGTGACAAATCATATATTCCGTGCAAAAGGAAGCGGCAGAGCGAAAATATTAGTTGAAAAAAATTTATAATGTATTATAATATATATACATTAATTACAGTTATATATGAGGGAATAGCTATGAAGGCGGTTATAATCGGCGGCGGTGCTTCGGGCATTGCGGCGGCAATCAAAATAAAACAAAACAATCCTAATTTTGATGTAACCGTATTGGAACATCTTGACGATATACTCAAAAAAATTCACGCAACGGGCAACGGCAGATGCAACATTGCAAACAAAAACGCCGAGCACTGCGGCGAAGTGTTTGACTTTCTTTCATCGCTCGGTCTTGTATTGCGTGAAGATGAATGCGGCAGAATGTATCCTTATTCATTGCAGGCGGCAACGGTTGTCGATGTGCTCAAAAGACAATGTGAACGCCTTGGCATAAATATCGTAACCGACTGTGAAATAAAACGGGTTGAGCACTTTGGCGACAACTTTTTTGTTTACACAAGCAAAGGCGTGTTTGAAAGTGCAACGCTTATCCTTGCCACCGGCGGCAAAGCTCAAAAGGCACTCGGCTCGGACGGCAGCGGATATGAAATTGCAAAATCGCTCGGTCACACAATTACCGAACTTTCCCCTGCCCTTGTTCAGCTCAAATCATCAAACAAAAATTGCCGTTCGCTCAAAGGCACAAGGACAAAATGCCTTGTAAAAATAGAAACAAACGGCGAGATTATCGGCGAGGAATACGGTGAACTTTTGTTTACGGACTACGGTCTTTCGGGCATCGTTGTGATGAATCTTTCAACTTTCATCAATGACAAAAGACTTCAATCGGGGCAGGATAAAACCGTTGCAATCATCGACTTTGTTCCCGAAATGAGCGAAGAAGACTTGAAGCAACATCTTGAAAATTTCGGCTCGTTTGCCGGAATACTTCCGCAAAAGCTGTGCTCGATACTTGAAAAGCAAGCAAACGGCGAAGCGGACAGAATGGCAAGATGCGTAAAAAATCAACGCATAATAATTACCGGAACAAAGGGATATGACTTTGCTCAAATCACAAAGGGCGGCGTACCTAACAGCGAATTAACCGACTGCAACGAATCAAAGATTATACCATTTCTTTACATAGTGGGTGAACTCACCGATAATCAATTTGAATGCGGCGGCTTTAACCTCACATATGCAATATACAGCGGTATCAACGCCGCAACCGACATAACAACCAAACTGAAACGAAAAGAAATATGATTAGAATTAACGAAATTAAGCTGTCGCTTGACGATGACGAGGCTCTCCTCAAATCAAAGGCGGCAAAAGTTTTAAAAATAAACGAAAAATACATCACAAATCTGACGATATTCAAAAAGAGCGTTGACGCAAGACGCAAGGACGATGTGCATTTCACATACAGCGTGGATGTGACAATATCGCTTGACGAGGAGCAAATAGTTGCAAAGTGCAAATCAAACAAGGTTATGACGGTTAAGCCGTACAAATATGATTTGCCTGCAAACAACAGAAGTTCACAATTTCGCCCGATCGTTGTCGGCTTTGGTCCGGCAGGAATGTTGGCAGGGCTTATACTTGCACAGGCAGGTGCACAGCCGATTATACTTGAGCGAGGCAAGGACATCGATGCAAGACAGCGTGATGTAAACGAATTTTGGACAAAACGCAAACTTGATGAAGAAAGCAATGTTCAGTTCGGCGAGGGCGGAGCCGGTACATTTTCGGACGGCAAGCTCACAACGGGAATTAAAAGTCCGTTCATCCGCAAGGTGCTTGAAGAACTTTACGAAGCAGGTGCACCCGAAGAAATTCTGTATTCTTCAAAGCCGCACATCGGCACAGACAGACTTGCGATAGTTGTAAAAAACATCCGCAAGAGGATTGAACAACTCGGCGGAGAAGTTAAGCTTGAATGCAGACTTGACAAACTCCACACGGCAAACGGAGCGGTTCAGGGTGTGTCATATATCTGCCACGGAGAACGCTTTGACATCGAGACCGACAGCGTAATTATGGCAATCGGTCACAGTGCGAGAGATACGGTTGAAATGCTGTACAACCTCGGAGTTGAGATTATACAAAAGCCGTTTTCAGTGGGTGCAAGAATCGAGCATCCGCAAAGTCTCATCAACAAGGCACAATACGGCAAATTTGCAGGACATCCGAAATTGGGTGCTGCCGATTACAAACTTGCCTGCCACGGACTTCACGAGCGTGGTGCATACACATTTTGTATGTGCCCGGGCGGTACTGTTGTTGCCGCAGCAAGCGAAAAAGAGGGCGTTATCGTGAACGGTATGAGTTCTCTTGCCCGTGACGGAGAAAACGCAAACTCCGCACTTTTGGTTGGAATCGAGCCAAAGGATTTTCCATCCGACCATCCGCTTGCAGGAATATATTATCAAAGAGAAATTGAGCACAAGGCATTTGAACTTGCCGGCGGAGATTACAGAGCACCGGCACAGCTTGTCGGCGACTTCCTTGCAGGCAAAGAAAGCACACAGCTCGGTGATGTTCAGCCTACTTGCCCTACGGGAGTTACGCTCACAAACATTGAAGAATGTTTGCCGCAAAAGGTTTCGGCAACAATGAAAGACGCAATAGTGCAAATGGACAACAAGCTCCACGGCTTCAATCTTTATGATGCAGTGCTCACGGCACCCGAAACAAGAAGTTCCAGCAGTGTCCGCATTTTGCGTGACGAATTTTTGGAATGCAACATTCAGGGCGTTTATCCTTGCGGAGAAGGCGCAGGATATGCAGGAGGCATTGTTTCTGCCGCTGTTGACGGAATCAAATGTGCCGAGGCGGTGCTCAAAGACGAGCATTACAAAATAAGTTGACTAAAAACAATATAAATAGTATAATATAAGACATCAAAAATTGGAGGACATTTCAATGTTAAATTCTGAAAAAACACTTGACCAAATCGTTGCTCTTTGCAAAGGCAGAGGCTTTGTATATCCGGGCAGTGAAATCTACGGCGGACTTGCAAACACTTGGGACTACGGTCCGTTGGGTGTTGAACTCAAAACAAACATCAAGGACGCTTGGAGAAAGAAGTTTATCCAAGAGAACAAATACAATGTAGGTCTTGATTCCGCAATTTTGATGAACCCACAAACATGGGTTGCTTCAGGACACTTGGGCGGTTTCTCCGACCCACTTATGGACTGCTGTGAATGTAAAACCCGTCACAGAGCAGACCAAATTATTGAGGACTTTGACGGCACAAATGTTGCAGGCTGGTCAAACGAAGAACTCAGCAACTACATCAAGGAAAAGAACATTCCTTGCCCAAACTGCGGTGCTCACAACTTCACCGACATTCGTCAGTTCAACCTTATGTTCAAGACTTTCCAAGGTGTAACAGAGGACAGCAAGGACGAAATCTATCTCCGTCCCGAAACCGCACAAGGTATCTTTGTTAACTTTGCAAACATCCAAAGAACAACAAGAAGAAAAGTTCCTTTCGGTGTTGCTCAAATCGGTAAGTCATTCAGAAACGAAATTACTCCGGGCAAGTTCATCTTCCGTGTTCGTGAATTTGAGCAAATGGAACTTGAATTCTTCTGCAAACCGGGTACAGACCTTGAGTGGTTTGAATACTGGAGAGGTTTCTGCAGAGATTGGCTCTACTCACTCAACATCAAGCCTGAAAACCTCAGACTTCGTGACCACGACCCTGAAGAACTTTGCTTCTACTCAAAGGCAACAACCGACTTTGAATACAACTTCCCGTTCGGTTGGGGCGAGCTTTGGGGCGTAGCAGACAGAACAGACTACGACCTCACACAGCACATCAAGACTTCGGGCAAGAATCTTGAATACTTTGACGGCACAACAAACGAGAGATACATTCCATATGTTATCGAGCCGTCACTCGGTGTTGAAAGACTCTTCCTTGCAGTTCTTTGCGAAGCATATGACGAAGAAATGCTTGACGAGGAAAAGAACGACAAGAGAATCGTTATGCACTTCCATCCGGCTCTTGCACCGTACAAGTGCGCAGTTCTTCCTCTTTCAAAGAAGCTCAACGAGCAGGCTGAAGAAGTGTTCCAAAACCTTTCAAAGAAGTTTATGGTTGACTATGATGACGCAGGCTCAATCGGAAAGAGATACCGCAGACAGGACGAAATCGGTACTCCGTTCTGCATCACATACGACTTTGACTCTGTTGAGGACGGTTGCGTAACAGTTCGTGACAGAGATACAATGGAGCAGGTTAGACTTCCTATTTCAGAACTCGAAGCATTCATTGAAGAAAAAATCGCATTCTGACAAATATAACAAAATGGCTACTTTGGTATTCACACCAAAATAGCCTTTTTTATTTTCGATTAACTTGTCAACTTCATTCCGTTAGGGAATCTTATTGTCACTTCGGGAGTCACTTCAACCGATTCGGCAGTTGAATCAAAACCGTCGGTGTCATTATAAACATAAGCGCATTTCATTCTGCATTCTGTGCCGTATTCATCAATAAGCTTTATATAAACAGCGGAAATCTTCACAGCGCTGTCAAAACTTTCGGCATCAACCGAATAAACAGAATCGGATAACTTAATTTTGCATTTTTTGGAATAAACGATTTTTCCGTTTATGTCCTCGGCTTCAAGAAAAGCCTTTGTAATTTTCGGACATTCGGAATTTTCTTCCCACTGAACAGTGTTCTCACTAAAAATTATTCTTTCGTTTGTGCCTGTCGAATCAATGTCATAATTTTGGATTTGATTTATAAAGGCATAATACTCGCCAACCCAATCAATATCCATCTGTTCGGAGGTGACATTTGTGCCGTCATCAACCGAAACATTCACCGTGTTTGAACCCGACATTTTAATCGGAATCACAGCACAAAACGAATTACCGCTCAACTCCGCTTCAAATGTTGTTTGCGGGTCGGTAGATTTCAACGCATCGGTCACAACAAACTTTACACTCGTACCTTTAACATAAGTTTTAGGTGCATAAGTAAAGGTCATTTCAACCTTGTCGGGATTGTCCTTGTCCACCTTTGAAACGAAGCAATCAACATCACAAAGAATACTGCTGTCGTCATCACCGTCATTTTGATAAATCACCTGCCCCGACGGCAAGCTGTTCACCCTGCTTTGCAGATTTGCGATTGAATTTGACAAATTGACCGTTGTAAAAATCAATGCAACAACAAGCACTGTTGATACCGCACCGAATATGATTGTTGTCTTTTTATTTTTAGCCTTGTATTCGTCAAACGCCTGCTTCAAATTTTCAAGTTCGGCATTGTCGGACACCGAGGTTTTGTAATCGGGTGCAGATGTTCCGAGCAGTTCGTCCATACTGACATCAAAAAGACTTGCCAAATCGGTTAACTTTTTCAAATCGGGCATAGCCGTGCCGTTCTCCCATTTGGAAATAGTCTGACGGGATACATTCATTTTCTCCGCAAGGTATTCCTGTGAAAACTCCTTTTGCTTTCTAAACGCTCTCAAGTTCTCATCAAATTTCATATAAGCTACCTCCTTTGCTAACCTAATGATAGCAAAAATCAACCATTTTGGCAATCAAAAAACGGTTGAACAATGTAAACTTACGGTTGCGAAAAACAAAAGACTGCCGATAAAGCCTCTGAACCACGCCAAATATAACCCAACAGAATTAT
Source organism: uncultured Eubacterium sp. (assembly GCA_900539325.1). Classification (GTDB taxonomy): domain Bacteria; phylum Bacillota; class Clostridia; order Oscillospirales; family Acutalibacteraceae; genus Eubacterium_R. The sequence continues at coordinate 117,006 of UQCC01000006.1, read as the reverse complement.
GCCTCCTCTTTTTTCAAAAGAGGGAGGTGGCAACACGAAGTGTTGACGGTAGAGTTTTAAAAATGCTGTAAGTTTGATACTTACAGCATTTTTGGCGCTTTCCGTTTTTTGCTCGGGGGCGGTACCATCGTACAGCTCCCACTCGCAAGAAAACGAAATTCAGAGACTTTCTTAGCAGTCTCCGATTTATTAAATTATTTTACAACTTCAACATCACTTGCAAGAACGAACTTGTCGCCGTCCTTGGCGTAGGTAACTTTAACCTTATCGCCCTTGTTGATGAGAAGAACATCCATACAATCGGTTACGGTGATGTAATAATACTTGCCCTTAACCTGCAAGTAGTAAACCGTGTTGCCGTCATTTACAGAAGTTTTGATGTCCTTAACTTCGCCTGTAACGGCGAGTTTTTGTTCTTCCTGCGGTTGTTCGGTTGTTGAATCCGCCGAAGCATTATCACCGTCAACCATAGTATTTGACGAGGAGTCATCAACCTTGTAATCATCGGCATTTGCATCTTTGTCAACCTTATTCTTATCTTTGAGAGCCGAAATATAGTTTTCAACCGCCGCATTAAGTGCGTTTGAATGTGACTTTTCGTTGTCAAGAAGCCCTGTACCTACGATAGTTTTGTCATCAAGGTTTACAAGCGCATAGCCCTTAACCGTGTAACCGTCACCGTAAAGTGACATAAAATAGGTAGGTTGATCCTCAATATCAAGAAGAATCGGGAAGGTTGCCTGATAACGATATTGCTGAACCATATCGACTGCCGAAGCCTGAGCCGAACTTTCCTGAGCACCGCCGTTTTTGTAATATCTGAGTTCTTTTGTACGCTGATTGCAAAGGATGAAGCCGAAGTTTGATGTATCCGCCTCAGCAGATGTAACGCCTGTATAAACCCACACATCATCGTCCATAGCAATAACTCCGCTGCCGTCCGATGTAACATTTACATCATTTTGGAAAATAATAGAGTTCCAGAAGCCGTGTGAAAGTTTGCCGTGATAGTTATATTGCTGAACAACAAGATTTTCGTTATAAACAACATCAATCCAGTTGAGAGAGTCGTCCGTGCGGATTTGACCCATACTGTAATACTGACTTTCGCCCGTGAGAGCGTCTGTAATAATTGCACCCTTTACATCGGTACCGCCGAAAAGACCGATTGTCTTGTCAAGCACCGGAGTAATCCAATAAGGATGTCCCTCATCGTCAATTTCAAAATTAGGGGTGTCAAGAAGTGCGGTTGGATACTGAAATCTCAAATGACGGATAAGTTTTTCATTAAAAAGTTCCGTTGGAGAATACTTAATACCGCTGCTGAATTTTTCAACGCAGTTAACAACAGTTACATTTTGGCTGACAAGGTCGGTGAGCATATATGCCGGCAAACCGTCCTTTGTGTTGTTAAACCACTTAAACACATTGGCATATTCAAGATATGCAACTCTGACAGGATGATTTTTGTAATTGATTTGAGTTGACACATTGGAAACAACATATTGGCTCTTGTATTCCGAAAGTGAACCGAGCTGCTGATCTGCAAGAACCTTTGATGTTACCGCATCAAGACGAGGAACATCGGTGTAATTAATATCCTTGAAGTCCTCGGAAAAACTGCTTTCCTTAACATCGACAAGTTCGCTGTAACTCTTTGCACGGAAAAGTGTGCAACCCACAAGCCAGCCGACCGCCATAACAACAAGCATCATAACAACCAACACAATAGGAAAAATCGAGCGTTTTTTGCAATATTCACGGCGTTCTACTTTTTTGTTTGCACCGCAAAGAAGATAAAACGAAGCACAGAAAATTGCAATGATTATAAACCAAAATGTGTAAAAATCTGTTGATTTAAAATTCATTGCAGGAATCATCATATAATAAACGCCTGCACCCGCAACCAAGGTAATAAGAAGCGAAATCAAAAATTTAAGACCTACTTTTGGCGGCTTAACCACCACTTCGACCTCGTTGCTTGAAGGCCACTTGAATTTTGACTTGAAGTCGTCAATTACTTCATCTGCGTCAAAATCCATATTTGGGATTTTTTCACTCATAAAAATGCTCCTTTAAAAATAGTATTACTATTATACTATATATAAGTTATATAATCAAGAAAACAATTTTTGAACAAACCGATAATTGTTGCCCACTTCAAAAACAACAGCTTCCCCTGCAAGCAAGGAAAGCTGTGTAAACTTGATATTTAATTATCTTCTGTCGCCACGGCGATGATTATCGCGTCTTGGCTTACGAGGAGTTTCTTCAATATCATTTTCAGGCTTCATACCCTCAAGTTCAATCAAAGCATCTCTTCTTGAAAGATTAATTCTGCCCTGGTCGTCAATCTCAATGCACTTAACGATGATTGAATCGCCTACATTAACAACATCCTCAACCTTTTCTGTTCTCTTAACATCAAGACGGGAAATGTGAACAAGACCTTCCTTGCCCGGAGCAATTTCAACAAATGCACCGAAGTTCATAATTCTTGTAACAACACCGTTGTAGAAAGCACCGACTTCAGGATCGGTTGCGATAAGCTTAACAACGCCTACTGCACCCTCGCACTTTTCTGCGTCAACGCCTGAAATGAATACTCTGCCGTCTTCTTCAATGTTAATCTTAACTTCGTATTCAGACTGGATTTCCTGAATAACCTTGCCGCCCTTGCCGATTACATCGCCAATCTTGTCAGGGTCGATTTGAAGTGTGTACATCTTTGGAGCGTACTTTGAAAGTTCCTTACGAGGCTCGCTGATAACAGGGAGCATAATTTCGTCAAGGATGTAATTTCTTGCCTTGTGAGTCTTTGCAAAAGCTTCCTTGATGATTTCAGGAGTAAGACCGTGTACTTTAAGGTCCATCTGAATTGCTGTAATACCTTTCTTTGTACCTGCAACCTTAAAGTCCATATCGCCATAGAAGTCCTCAAGGCCCTGAATGTCAACCATTGTCATAAAGTCGCCGTAAACGCCCTCATCACCTGTGATAAGACCGCAAGAAATACCTGCAACCGGAGCTTTAATCGGAACACCTGCTGCCATAAGAGCAAGAGTTGAACCGCAGATTGAACCCTGTGATGTTGAACCGTTTGAAGAAAGAACTTCGGATACAACACGGATAGCATATGGGAACTCATCAACAGACGGAAGAACAGGAACAAGTGCTTTTTCTGCAAGAGCACCGTGGCCGATTTCTCTTCTGCCCGGGCCTCTTGACGGCTTTGTTTCACCAACTGAATATGATGGGAAATTGTAGTGGTGGATATATCTCTTTTCGGTTTGCTCATCAAGACCGTCAAGGATTTGTGCATCATTCATAGGACCGAGTGTTGCAACTGAAAGTACCTGTGTTTGACCTCTTGTGAACATACCCGAACCGTGAACTCTTGAAAGAAGGTCGATTTCGGCATTAAGAGGACGAATTTCATCAATACCTCTGCCGTCAACTCTCTTGTGCTCATCTTTGAGCCAAGCACGAACAACATGCTTTTGAACAAGATACATAATCTCGTCAATCTTGCCCTCGTTGCCCTCAAAGAGTTCGTCAAACTTCTCGTGAACTGCATCATAAATAGGAAGAAGAGCCTCATCACGAACATTCTTGTCGTCTGTATCAAGTGCTTTCTTAACATCCTCAATGCAGAAGTCCTCGATTTGAGCAAGGATTTCAGGATCAGGATCTGATGATTCGTAAGCAAACTTTGGCTTGCCGATTTCATCAACAATACCCTGAATAAACTTAACAATCTTCTTATTTTCTTCGTGACCTGCCATAATAGCGTCAAACATTTGGTCATCGCTGATTTCGTTACCGCCTGCTTCAATCATAGCGATAAGGTCTGCTGTTGAAGCAACTGTAAGAACAAGGTCGCTCTTCGCTCTGTCCTCAAGACCCGGGTTGATGACAATTTGACCGTCAACAAGACCGACATTTACGCCTGAAATAGGGCCGTCCCATGGAATATCCGAAATTGCGATTGCAGCGGATACACCGATCATAGCTGTGATTTCAGGTGAGCAGTCAGGGTCAACAGACATAACTGTTGCAACAACCGAACAGTCGTTTCTCAAATCCTTTGGGAACAAAGGACGGATAGGACGGTCAATGCAACGAGATGTGAGGATAGCTTTTTCGGAAGCTCTGCCCTCTCTTCTCTGGAATGAGCCCGGAATACGGCCAACCGAATACATTTTTTCTTCGTAGTCTACGCTGAGTGGGAAGAAATCAACGCCCTCTCTCGGCTTTGCCGATGCTGTTACATTACACAAAACCTCTGTTTCGCCATAGCGAGCAAGGATTGATGCGTTTGCAAGGCCTGCCATCTTACCTGTTTCAAGGGTAAGTTTTCTGCCGGCAAGCTCTGTTTCCCATACTTTAAAATTCTTGAAAAACATACTTTTACCTCTCTAAATTAATATTTTTATTATATATCAAAAGGAGGGCAATAGTAATAAACTCAAGGCATAAATCTGTGCAGTTACACCCTCAATTTACTACTATTGTTTGCTCCTCCTTTGGAATCAAAAACAAACAGGCAAGCGATGCCAAACAGGTATCACTTGCCAACGGATTATTAGTCCTCGTTTTCAGCCATGTTACGCTCAAGAGTGTTACGGATGCCGAGCTTTGCGATAAGTGCACGGTATTCGTTAATATCCTTCTTGTAGATGTAAGCAAGAAGGTTTCTTCTGTGACCTACCATCTTGAGAAGGCCTCTGCGTGAGTGATGGTCCTTCTTGTGAACCTTGAGGTGCTCTGTGAGTTCGTTGATTCTCTTTGTGAGAACAGCAACCTGAACCTGTGCAGAACCTGTGTCACCCTCGTGAGTAGCGTATTCAGCCATAATAGCTTGCTTTTCTGCCTGTGTCATAATTAAAATCACCTTTCATAATAATATTTGCATTGCGAAAAACACAGTAGTGGGCTCGGTGTATGTCGTATCCGACTTGCCCCCAGAACCGAGTCATCCGCATTTAGCAAAAAGATTATATCACACAAAATCAGATTTGTAAAGAATTATTTTGTTTTAAAATAAAATTCAACACCGGTCTCAAGATTATTAAATCCATACTTAAACTTATGTGCGTCAAGTATCTTTTTGCAAACCGCAAGTCCCATACCGCTTGATTCAATCACTTCATCGCCGACCGAACGGTTAAACACTTCCCAAATCTTATTTTTATCCGCTTCATCAATATGACTGCCTTCATTAAACACAATAAAGCCCTTATACTTGTCATATGAAATTTTTAAGTTCTTACCGTTCGGAGTATATTTTACCGCGTTCGAAATATAATTATCAACAACAAGCCTGATAAGTTTTTCATCTGCCGTCATTTCATCATCATAAATTTCCGAAGTATCAATACTTAGGTTTTTATTTTCAATAAGTGACTCGTACTTTTCAAGTTCTTCAAGGCATACAATTTTAAAATCAAATTTTGTTTTTTGAATTTTGCCGAAATCAATGCGATTGTACTGCAAAAGGTTGCCTACAAGTGACGACATATGCCTATTTTGCCTGTAAATATTTAAAATGTATTCCTGCTGCTTTTCGGGTGCTACATTTTCCATCAGGCATTCGCATTGATTGTTGATAATTGTAATCGGCGTTTTAAGTTCGTGTGCCGCTGCCGAAGTAAAAGCCTGCCGTGCCTGATTTAGTTTTTCGTTTTTGTCAAACATCTTATTAAGTGTAACAAACAACACGACAGCAACAATCAAAAACAAAAAAGTTTGATTATAAATACTGTTTTTAAAAGTTTGACTTATGAGCGTATCGTAAAACAAACTGTGCTTTACATGAACAATAAAATAATATTTTTTGCCGTCAAGTTCAAAAGTGCTTGTATATTTTGCTTCATCGCATCCGTTGTATCCGCCCGTATTTTCTATATCGGAAACGCTTACATTTTTATTGGAATACAAATCAATCAAATCATTTTTTATCTTTTTATTAACCTTGTTATAATTATACGAAATATTACTTGTAAAACCTAAAAAATCGGTTTTGCTTATATATTCACCTGTTGCTTTTTTATTGCTGAGCACAATAACTTTTGAAGCATTTTTATCGATGCTCTCATCTGCCGAAACAAAATATAATTTTGTCGGAACAATCTTATTGTTTTCTGTAACATAACAAAATTTATCAATCACGGGATATGAAGTTAATTCTTTGTCAAACAACAAATACTGCTCTGTTACTTCATCATTTGCATCAACAGGAACAAAGCCTATATCATCGCTTTGGATATACGAACTGTTTTTGAACACAAGTTTTCCGTGTTCATCGTAAACCCCGTAATAAGACGGATAAAATTCGGTATAGGCAGTTGCAAGCTGTTCCTGCAATTCGTCAAGATTTTGTGCTCCGCCATCGGAATAAATAATATTATTGATATTATCTAAAAGCAAATTGACATAATTCATAGAAGCGTTTTCAAAATCCCGTCCTTCTTTGGAATAACAAATATTAAATGACAGTCCGGCACAAATAACATACAACACGGCAAGCGACAAAGTGATTATGCAATTCATTCTTTTCTTGTTCATAATCACACCTCCTCTACAGAGTAACCGACACCGGAGATTGTTTTTATTTGAGCGGAATGCCTGCCGAGGGCCTTTCTTATCCTCTTGATATGTGTATCCACAACTCTTGCGTCGCCGTCAAAATCATAGCCCCAAACACGAGTTAAAATTATATCCCTGTTAAGGGCAATGCCTTTATTTCTGCAAAGATACAAAAGCAGTTCAAAATCAACATTACTCAAATTTACAACGCTTTCGGGAGTGAAAACCTTTCGCCTTTCAGCGTCAATCGAAATACTTCCGACGATTATAATTTCGGTATCAATGCTTTTGTTTCGCTTAATCATTGCATTACACTTTTCAACAAGTACCGACAGCGGAAACGGTTTAACAATATAATCATCACAGCCAACCTTATAAGCGTTTAAAAAATCATCTTCTTCGCCATAAGCCGAAAGAAAAAGTATCGGCACCAAAGAAAATTCACGAATCAGTTTGCAAGCATTTAAACCGTCAATATTCGGCATACGAACATCCAGAATAAGCAAATCAAACGAATCCGACTTTGTTTTTTCAACAGTTTCTTTGCCATCACATGCCACAGCTACGGAAAATCCCTTTGCCCTCAAATAATCCGAAACCGATTCTCTGATTGCTTTTTCATCATCTGCAACTAAAACTCTGTACATTTTTCTTCCTCCTTGCCATAAGTATATAATGCCATTGTGTACTTTTTGTGTCAATAAAATTCAACACACCAAATTTATAATTTTAATGTCGGCAGATAAAGCCATGGAAATAATAACACCGTATCTAACCGTATTTTTACAACTTTATTCAAAAAAATAACCGCCCTGTATTACGGAAATACAAGAACGGTTATTCTTATTAAATTGTTTTTTATTCGGTTATAATTCCAAACAGTTCTTTGATTCTGTCGTCCTGCTCGGTGAGATACAAATACCCAAAAAGTGCCTCAACACCTGTTGCGATGTGGTACTCTCCCTGGCTTGCGGATTTTGGATTATGCCCCACCTTGGCATTTCTGCCACGCTTATACACTGCGGTTTCCTGCTCGGTGAGAACATCCTTGATTTTGTCATAAGCCAAAGTTTGAGCCTTTGCCGACACAAATTTTACGCTTTCCTTGTGCAAATCATTTACGGGACGGTTTGCATCAAGCACCAAAGTTTCACGCACAAGCATTTCATAAATGCAGTCACCGATAAACGCAAGGTTAAGCGGACTGAGTTCGTTTGGATGTGCTTCTTTATCTGTAAATCTCATTACGGAATATACTCGAATTCAATGTCATAAAGGCTGACAATGTCGCCCTCTTGAATCCCTTTCTCTCTTAATGCGTCAAACACGCCACTCTTTTCAAGCACTCTTTGCATATACTGAAGTGCCTCATAGTCGGTGACATCAATACCCTTGAGAACTCTCGGGAACCACTTTGCCTCAACAAGGTAGTAGCCCTCGTCCTCTTGAGTAATCTTGAAGCTGTTGTCATCCTCCGGAATGAGTGACTCAAGCGGAATTTCCTCAACTTCGTATTCCTTAATCGGAGGAAGCTCCTTGAGCATATTCCAAGTTACATTCATCAATTCTTTTGTGCCCTCCATAATCGGCGCACAAATAGAATAGTATTCATAGCCCTTATCGTTGACATATTTTTTGAACTCTTCAATCTGTTCAGGCTCTGCCATATCAATCTTGTTGCCCGCAACAATCATAGGACGCTCGGCAAGGTCGGGATTGAATTTTTTGAGTTCCTCGTTGATTTTTTCAAAATCGTCAATCGGATTTCTGCCCTCACTGCCACTGACATCAACAATGTGAATGAGCATTCTGCAACGCTCAACATGGCGCAAGAACTGATGACCCAAACCAACGCCCTCGCTTGCACCCTCGATAAGCCCCGGAATATCGGCAATAACAAAGCTGTTGCCCTCGCCCATACTTACAACGCCGAGATTCGGCACAAGAGTTGTGAAGTGGTAATCGCCGATTTTCGGCTTCGCCTGTGAAACAACAGAAATAAGACTGCTTTTGCCGACTGACGGATAACCGACAAGACCGACATCCGCAAGAAGTTTAAGTTCAAGGCTGACTTCCCATTCCTCGCCCGGAACACCCGGTTTTGCAAAACGAGGAACCTGACGGGTTGAAGTTGCAAAGTGCATATTGCCCCATCCGCCTTTTCCGCCTTTTGCGGCAACAAAACGCTCTGTTTTGCTCATATCCGCCATAACAGCCTTGCTGTTTGCTTCACGGATGATTGTTCCACGAGGCACTTTGATTTCGAGGTCTTGACCTTTTTTGCCGTTGCAACGACCGCCTTTTCCACCCTCGCCGTTTGGTGCGGAATACTTACGCTTATATCTGAAGTCGGCAAGAGTTGCAAGATTGTCGTCAACTACAAAAACAACATCTCCGCCCTTTCCGCCGTCACCGCCGTCAGGACCGCCTGCCGCAACATATTTTTCTCTGTGAAAGGCAACCGCACCGGCACCGCCGTCGCCGCCTTTAATTTTTATTTTCGCAATATCTACAAACATAATTTTTCCGTTTCTTTAAAAATGATTTGTTTTCGGCTTCATTATAGCACGCAGTAAGTGCATTTTCAACAAAAGCCTTGAAACGCCTTAATTGCAAGGATTTCAAGACTTCAATTTTTGGCATCCCCGACCGGAATCGAACCGATGGCCTACTGCTTAGGAGGCAGTCGCTCTATCCAACTGAGCTACGGAGACATATTTTGCAAGAAAACAAAATTCAATTCGTTTTGTCATTATCTTTGCGACATTTTAATTATAATTATATTCTGCCCGATTGTCAACCGAGCAAACAAAAAACATCCGCAATCCTGCGACTGCGGATGAATCTGTCAATTACTGCTCAACTGGGTAAACAGAAACCTTTTTTCTGTCCTTGCCCATTCTTTCGAATCTAACTGTACCGTCTACGAGAGCAAAAAGTGTGTCGTCCTTGCCGATACCTACATTAGTACCAGGATGGATGTGTGTGCCTCTTTGACGATAAAGGATGTTGCCTGCAAGTACGAACTGACCGTCAGCTCTCTTTGCGCCCAAACGCTTTGATTCGCTGTCTCTGCCGTTCTTTGTAGAACCCATACCTTTTTTATGAGCAAAAAGTTGTACATTAAGCTTAAGCATAATTACACCTCCGATATAGTTACTTTTATGTTTTGAGGATAATCTTTTTGGAGTTCCGTCATATGAAGAACCAAACCGTTGAGAATATCCTGCGCCTTTTCCGGTGATGACTTGATGCGCAATGACATATATCCGTCGGAAGCAGAAGCACGGGCATCAAGTTTGATAACATCCGTGATTGTGTTTGCCGTGAGATAACACGCACTGCTGATGAATGCACACAAAACATCATTGCCCTCGTCGGCAAATCCGGTGTGACCTTTGCATTCAAATCCTGTAAGCATATCACCGCTTTTGAAAAATTCTATTCTGTTAATCATTAAATCAAACAATTAAGCGTTAATCTTTGTGATCTCAACCTTTGTGTAAGGCTGTCTGTGACCCATCTTGCGCTTTTCGTTCTTCTTTGGCTTGTAGGTGAAAACAGTGATTTTCTTGCCCTTGCCACTCTTAACAACTGTTGCGTCAACAGTAGCCTTTGCGCAATCCTTGCCTGCCTTAAGACCCTTGTCTGTGCCAACTGCAAGAACCTGATCGAAAGTGATTTTTGCTTCTGCTTGAGCATCGAGCTTTTCGATGTAGAGAACATCACCTTCAGATACCTTGTACTGCTTTCCGCCTGTTACGATAACTGCGTACATAGTAATAACTCTCCTTCATAAGTCTCGCTACGATAGGCGAACACACCGAGGTGCATTTCTTACTGCCCATAATATGCGGCTTAATTATTATAGCAGAAAACAGCGAAAAGTCAAGAGAAATATGTTTTTTATTTTATACATTATACATAAGCTCAAAATTTAGACCGAATTTGTCGGATTGAATATAAGGTTCGAGCCCGCAAAACATAAAAAAACATAGACACTCAAAAGAGTGTCTATGTTTTTTGGTGGAAACAACAGGGCTCGAACCTGTGACCCCCTGCTTGTAAGGCAGGTGCTCTCCCAGCTGAGCTATGCTTCCGTGGTCAACGACATTTATTATAGCATAAATTTTTCATTTGTCAATAGAAATTTAATAATTTTTTATTTTACAAAGCGAAACATATATGATAATATATATTAGATACAAACTAAAGTGAGGTAATGACTATGTTACTTGCAGTTGATGTGGGCAATACCAACATCGTGCTTGGCGTTATTGACGGTGAGGAACTTGTCAGCTCAGGCAGGGTTTCCACCAATATACATGAAACAGAAGACGAATGTGCAATGAAGATATATTCTTTTTTGAATTTGCACAACAACATACAAATTGACGGTGCAATCATTTCTTCGGTTGTTCCGGCACTTGTTACCACGCTGAAAAAAGCAATCTACACCGTTTGCAAGGTAAATGCAATAGTTGTCGGTCCCGGAATAAAGACAGGACTTTCGATAAAAATTGACGACCCGGCACAGCTTGGTGCAGACCTTGTTGTGGGTGCGGTTGCGGCAAAAGAAAAATATCCGCAGCCGACAATCATCTTTGACTTGGGCACTGCAACCACAGGCTCGGTGCTCGACAAAGACGGCAACTTTTTGGGCGGAACAATCACAACAGGAGTAAAAACTTCTATAAACGCTTTATCGGCAGGTGCGGCTTTGCTTCCGCAGATTGACATAACGGCGCCGAAAAAAATCATCGGCACAAATTCAATCGAGAGTATGCAATCAGGTTGTGTAATCGGCACAGCGTGTATGCTTGACGGACTCATTGACAAATTTGAGCAGGAACTCGGCGAAAAGGCAACGGTTGTTGTCACAGGCGGTCTTGGCAAATCAATAGCAAAAAATTGCAGTCACGATATGATAATTGATGAAAATCTTTTGATTGACGGACTGCGAATTATATATAATAAAAACATTTAAGTTATCATTTACAGAGAGGAAAAATAAAATGAAGCTTGATACAATTTGTGTGCAAGGCACATACAAACCAAAAAACGGTGAACCGAGAGTTATACCGATTGTTCAATCAACAACATTCAAATACGACAGCAGTGCCGAGATGGGCGACCTTTTCGATTTGAAAAAGAGCGGATATTTTTATTCACGACTTCAAAACCCAACCTGCGACAATGTTGCGTCAAAGATTGCGGCTCTTGAGGGCGGTGTGGCAGGAATGCTCACAGGCTCGGGCCAGGCGGCAAACTTCTATGCAGTGTTTAACATTGCACAGGCAGGCGACCACATTGTATCATCATCTGCAATTTACGGCGGCACATTCAATCTTTTCAATGTTACAATGAGAAAGCTCGGAATCGACTTCACCTTTGTTTCACCGACTGCAACGGAAGAAGAAATACAAGCTGCCATCAAGCCAAACACAAAGGCAATTTTCGGCGAAACAATTTCTAACCCAAGCCTTGACATTTTGGACATCGAAACATTTGCTAAAGTTGCTCACAAAAACGGAATTCCGCTCATCGTTGACAACACATTTGCAACACCTATCAACTGCCGTGTGTTTGATTTCGGCGTTGACATTGTTACACATTCAACAACAAAATATATGGAGGGTCACGCATCAACAATCGGCGGTGCAATCGTTGACAGCGGTAATTTTGACTGGACTCAAAACGACAAATATCCGGGACTCACAACTCCTGACGACAGCTACCACGGTATTGTTTATACCGACACATTCGGCAAAGGTGCATACATCACAAAGGCAACCGTTCAGCTTATGAGAGATTTGGGTTCTGTTCAGTCGCCAAACGAAGCATTCCTTTTGAATGTCGGTCTTGAATCATTGCATTTGAGAGTTCAAAGACATTGCGAAAACGCAAAAAAGGTTGCAGAGTATCTTGAAAATCATCCAAAAATCGAATGGGTAAAGTGTGCAATGCTTCCAAACGACAGCCAATATGCACTTGCTCAAAAATATATGCCAAACGGCACTTGCGGTGTTGTTTCATTCGGCGTTAAGGGTGGCAGAGATGCGGCAACAACATTTATGGACAGCCTTGAATTGGCAGCCGTTGTTACCCATGTTGCAGACGCAAGAACCTGTTGCTTGCACCCTGCATCAACAACTCACCGTCAGTTGACAGACGAGCAACTCGCAGAATGCGGTGTTACGCCTGACTTGGTAAGATTTTCCTGCGGTATCGAAGCTGCAGAGGACATCATCGCAGACATTGAGCAAGCACTCAACAAAATTTAACCAAAGGAGATTTTACAATGCTTGAATACAGATACGACACACAGCTTCTCATTGAGGGCACAGACCTTGACGAGGACGCAATCAACGATTACTTTGTGGAGCACTTCAAGGGCGACTGCCTCATCGCAGTCGGTGACGAGGATTTAATCAAAATTCACTATCACACCAACGAGCCGTGGAAGGTTTTGGAATATTGCAGAAGCCTCGGCGAAATTTACGATATTGTAATTGAAGATATGGACAGACAAGAGAGAGGTCTTAAAGGCTGATGAAAATAAAAAAAGGCTTCACCATACGCAATATTGCAGGTTCAAACATAGTTGTTCCTGTCGGCAATGCCGAAAAAATATTCAACGGAATGATTACCCTGAATGACAGCGGTGCGTTTTTTTGGAACGCTTTGTTAAAGGACACAACCGTTGACGAAGTGGTAAAAAAAGTTACCTCCGAATACGAGGTTGACGAAGAAAAGGCAAAAGCCGATGTGGAAAACTTTGTAGCAATGCTGAAAGAAAACAATCTTATAGAAGAATAAACAAACCCCACCAGGTCGGTGGGGTTATTTTTACGGTTTTACAAGCTTACCTTTTTTGAGTAACGCAAGCATTTTTTCATTTTGTTCGGGCGTTCCCTTATAATCTTTGATTTTGTTCTTAGCGGCAATCTTTTTGCGATAAGAAAAATCACTTTTTGCGCCTATTGCTTCAAGTGCGTCAACAATACTTTTGCTGTCGCCCTTGTAGGCTTTGAAATATTTTAAAGATGTGCTTTTCTTCTTTTTAGGACGAAGAACGCCCAAAAACGAAGTGTAGCTGTGCTTAATTTTAGTCATAGGCTCGTGCTTTGACTTTGGAAAATTTTGGTCGTAAGAATAAAAATACGAGGTTGTTCCCTCGCCCGTTGCAACAGAAATGTGGCCGTTGCCGCTTTTTGATGTGAACACGCAAAGGTCGCCTTTTTTCGGAATAAACTCCGCCGTGTTGTCAATCCATTTAAAATTCTTTGTGAGGTACTCACTCGTTTTACGCTTGTTGTAATATTCAATAGCGTTGCCGATGCTTTGCGGTGTTACGCCAAGAACATTCTTGATATAATGCTTAGCAAGGTCAACGCATTGCACACCGTATGTGCCGTCGTAATCAATGCCTTTGCCGAGATTTTCCTTTACCCATTTATTAAAGGTCACTTGCAAGCACCGTCTTTCTTTTCAAGATTCATCACAGCGGAAATTCCTGCCGACACTGCGGCTACAACCAAACCGGTTACAGCGGATTTTACGCTTACCTTATCATCCGTAAAATTAATATACACCACATTAACCGTGATGTATGCAAGAGCGGACTGAACAAAGGTTCTTGCCGCCCTTTTGAGTGTTGTTTTGGTACAAATCATTGTTTGCCTCCCGTAAAATAAAATTCAAGTTGTCAAGCTGATAATACTACTTATGTGCCTGTTCGTTTAAATACTTTTGCAATTTGTTTTTTGCAATCGGTACAGAGTGGTTTGCACCGAGTTGCTCCAAACCGTCAAGTGCGGCGGAAAGTCCGTAACAAATAAGCTGATTTTCTTCTTTCAGCCTTGCAATATCTTTGTCCTGAGCCGTGGAATGTTCGGCACGGGTGCGTGCCCTGTCCTTAACGGAACAAAGATATTTTGCAAACGACCTCCCCACACCGAAAACCGTAAGACAGGCTGTCACTACCGCACCTGCGGTTATAATTGTTTGTGCCAAGCCGTTCACGCTTTCGCTCCTTTCTTAACTAAAGGTGCCTTGCACCTCCGGGGACAGCTTCCATATTACACTACATAATATGCCCCTGCAACCAAGCGTGTTATTTTGCGGACAACAGGTATTTAACATATAGAGCATAAAGCCTATAAAAACGCCCAAAACGGCAAAAAAATTTAAAACTTGCTTTTAATCACAACAAAGTTTATAATAAAATCACAATGATACAAGGATGTTAAACCTATGATTTACTACATTGATATAAACGAAATATTTTTTAACAAGCATAGTGCTCGATTTGTCTTTTCAAAAGAGGACGAATTTGTCACTTGTGGCAAAATAACAACTCCGATTGTTGACGAGAACGATTCAAATTTTATCAACACGGCAAAAGAAAAATACGGCATAAACTTTTTTCTTGATGAACGGGACTGCTCAACGGAAATATATGCCGTACCTTACATAAACATTTTTGCATCCGACAAAAGCGGTGTTTACGCTGTTATAAATGACTTCCCCGATATCGAATCGAAAAAATCGATTTGCTACATAGATAACCACACATTAAAAGCATACAATTTGAAATATACCTTAAGCAACTTTATCACCGCCATTAGTAACGGCACATTAAAAAAACAGTTATATACCCCTCTTACGGACGAGCACATAACCGTTTTCCAAAATAAGCTTGAAGCACAAAATCACATTAAGATATCAAAGATTAAAGATTTAGAAAATTTATAAGGCAGGCTTAAAATCAGCCTGCCTTTTGCATTTAAATATTATTTCTTTTTGAATTTGTCAAAGAAGCCTTCCTTGCCCTTATTGGCAACATAGGACTTGTCAAATTCTTTAAGTAACTTCTTTTGTTCCTCGGTGAGTGACTTTGGAATATCAACAACGATATGAACATAAAGGTCGCCCTTTGCAACGCTGTTAAGTCGCTGAATACCTTTGCCCTTGAGTCTGAACACTTCGTTTGGCTGTGTTCCCGACGGAACGGAATACTCAACATCGCCGTCAAGAGTAGGAATACGCACCTTAACACCGAGGCAAGCCTCAACAATGCTGATGTGTTTTTCGTAATGAATATCGTAACCGTCACGGATAAAGTCCTTGTGGTCCTGAACGATAACACCGACTCTGAGGTCGCCCGCAGGTCCGCCGTTTACACCGGCATCGCCCAAGCCTCTTGCCGTAACAACTTGATTGTTGTCAATACCGGCAGGAATGTTGATGTCAACCTTTGTTTTTCTGCGTACCTTGCCTCTGCCGGCACATTTTGTACACGGCTTGTCGATAATTTTACCAGTACCGTTACAGGTTGGGCACGGCCTTGTTGAGCTGACTTGGAAAAATCCGGAGCCTTGCTGAACAGTAATATGACCGCTGCCGCCGCACTGCGTACAGGTTTTAGGGCTTGTGCCCTCTGCACAGCCTGTGCCGTGACACTTTGAACAGTCCTCAACCTTTGACACTTCAACGGTTTTCTTGCAACCCTTTGCCGCTTCCTCAAAAGAAATAGTAACGGTCGTTTGAATATCTCTGCCTCGTTGAGGAGCATTTGGATTTCTGCCGCCGCCAAAGCCGCCGAATCCACCGCCGCCTCCGAAGAAACTGCTGAAAATATCGCCGAGGTCTATATCGCCGTCAAATCCGAAGCCGCCTGCTCCGCCGCCGTAACCGCCTTGGCTTGCCGCATAATTAGGGTCAACACCTGCAAAGCCGAACTGGTCGTACTTTGCTCTCTTATCTGCGTCGGACAAAACAGAGTATGCCTCGTTACATTCCTTAAATTTTTCTGCGGCAGACGGGTCATCCTTGTTTAAATCGGGATGATATTTTTTTGCCGCCTGACGAAATGCCTTTTTGATTTCGTCATTTGTAGCGCCCTTTTGTACACCGAGCACTTCATAGTAATCTCTCTTTTGTTCAGGCATAAATTGATTGCCCTCCTATTATATCACAGAATGGGCGGACAAACGCCGCCCCATCCTATTAGTATTTGTATCAGTTATCGTCAACCTCTGTGTAATCGGCATCTGTATAACCTGCATTGCCGCCCTGCTGCCCTGCATTAGGGTCTGCCTGCTGCTGAGCACCTGCCTGAGCATTCTGTGCTGCCTGAGCCGCTTCATAAACCTTTTGAGATACCTCATAGAATTTGTTTGTGAGGTCCTCCTGCTTTGCCTTGATAGCGTCTGTGTCGTCGCCCTTCAAAGCTTCCTTAAGGTCGTTGAGTTTTGTTTCAAGAGCAGTCTTGTCATCTGCTGAGAACTTGTCTGCATCTTCGGAAAGCATCTTTTCTGTTTGATATACCATCTGGTCTGCATTGTTGCGGATGTCAACGGCTTCTCTCTTCTTCTTATCCTCTTCTGCAAACTGCTCTGCTTCTCTTACAGCCTTGTCAATATCTTCCTTTGACATATTTGAAGAAGCTGTGATAGAGATATTCTGCTCCTTGCCTGTGCCAAGGTCCTTAGCGCTTACATGAACGATACCGTTTTCATCAATATCGAATGTAACTTCAATCTGCGGAACACCACGGCGAGCCGGCATAATACCGTCAAGGTGGAACATACCGAGAGTTTTGTTATCCTTTGCAAATTCTCTCTCACCCTGAAGAACATGAACTTCAACAGAAGTTTGGTTATCTGCGGCTGTTGAGAAAATCTGTGATTTCTTTGTAGGAATTGTTGTGTTACGCTCAATGATAACTGTGTTTACACCGCCCATTGTTTCGATACCGAGTGAAAGAGGCGTAACATCAAGAAGTACCAAGCCGTCAACATCGTTGTTAAGAACACCGCCCTGAATTGCGGCACCCATAGCAACACATTCATCAGGGTTGATACCCTTGAACGGCTCTTTGCCTGAGAACTTCTTGATAGCTTCCTGAACTGCAGGAATACGGGTTGAACCGCCGACAAGGAGAATCTTGTCAAGGTCGTTCATTGAAAGACCCGAATCCTTCATTGCCTGACGAACAGGGCCCATTGTTGCTTCAACAAGGTCTGCTGTCATTTCGTTAAACTTTGCTCTTGTAAGAGTTGCTTCAAGGTGCTTAGGACCTGTTGCATCTGCTGTGATGAACGGAAGTGAAATTTGAGCCTGAGTCATACCCGAAAGGTCAATCTTTGCTTTTTCTGCGGCTTCCTTAACACGCTGCATAGCCATCTTATCTGCTGAAAGGTCAATGCCGTTTTGTGCCTTAAAGTCTGCAATAAGCCAATCCATAATCTTCTTATCAAAGTCATCACCGCCAAGGTGGTTGTTACCTGCTGTTGCAAGAACTTCCTGAACACCGTCGCCCATTTCGATGATAGATACATCGAATGTACCGCCGCCGAGGTCGTAAACCATAACCTTTTGGTCGTCTTCCTTATCAATACCGAAAGCCAAAGCGGCAGCTGTAGGCTCGTTGATAATTCTCTTTACATCAAGACCTGCGATTTTGCCGGCGTCCTTTGTTGCCTGACGCTGTGAGTCTGTAAAGTATGCAGGAACTGTAATAACAGCCTCTGTTACCTTTTGACCGAGGTAAGCTTCTGCATCGCCTTTAAGCTTTTGAAGGATGATTGACGAAATTTCCTGAGGAGTGTAATCCTTGCCGTCAATGTTTACCTTGTAATCAGAGCCCATATGTCTTTTGATTGAAGAAATTGTTTTGTCCGGGTTTGTAATAGCCTGACGCTTTGCAACAGCGCCTACCATTCTTTCGCCGTCCTTTGTGAATGCTACAACAGAAGGAGTTGTTCTTGCACCCTCTGCGTTAGAAATAACAACCGGTTCACCGCCTTCGATAACGGATACACAGCTGTTTGTTGTACCTAAGTCAATACCGATAATCTTTCCCATAATAAAATATCTCCTTTTCTGAATAATTACTGATTTGATTTGTTATCAGTTGGCTGTTTTTACCATAGCTGGTCTGATAACTCGGTCGCCGATCTTATATCCCTTTTGGAATACATCAACGATTACATTTTCTTCAAGTCCGTCATCATCAATATGCATAACTGCATGATGAAGATTCGGATCGAAGTTTTCACCGCTTTCGCCGTAAGATTCAACGCCGATTTTTGAAAGGGTTGTCATCAAACCGTCAAGCGTCATTTCAACACCTTTTTTGAGTGCCTCAAAATCTTCGCCGTCTTGATTGATTGCTCTTTCGAGGTTATCAATAACAGGCAAAATCTCGGCAATTACATTGCCCTTTGCATTGGAATAGGTTTGCTCCTTTTCCTTTGCCGATCTCGCTCTGAAATTTGCATATTCCGCTGCCGTGTAGGCAAGCTGTTTTTTCATATCCGCAAGCTGATCTTCAACCGTAGGTTCTTTCTTTTCTTCAACCTCTGTATCAACTGCGGTATCTTCTGTTTCGTTTACCGTTTCTTGTTCTTTATTTTCTTCCGGTTTTGTTTCTTTTTTACTCATAAATAACTCCACCCTCCTTTAACAAATTAGAACAGGTTTTTACTATATAATCTATTCTCGGGAGAATAGAACTATAATCGATTCTGAGTGAGCCTATAATACCGAGCGTTGCAAGTTGATCATCATAATACTTAAACTTTGCAACGGCTGTTGCGGTGTTTTTAAGCTCGTATACGGGATTTTCTTCTCCGAGGAAAAGAACGCTTTGAATATTGCTGTTTGCAATGCTTGTAAGCATTTCCTCAAGTTTTGTTTTTTCCGCAAGGAATGTAAGAAGCCCGAATACCGAGTCGCCGAACTCCTCCTGCGTGAGCAAATTGTTTTGACCGTAAATTTGAAGCGTTCCCTCGCTTGCCTCTTTGCAAAGAGAACAAAACGATGAAAGCACAGGCAACATATCAAATAATCTGTCACGGAGCACCGGTGCGGTTGACTGGATGAGCGACATATTGATTTCATTCACGGGAACGCCGATGAAAAACTCCCTTGCAAGCACATAAAACAGCCGCCTGAAATTATCATCTATCCTGCACGGCATTTGAATAACCGAAGATTTAATCTTGCCGCCGACTGTGAGCATAACAAGCATTGCTTTTTTCTCGCCCGCAGGAATCAAATCCGCACCCTGAACGCAATCGTATTCGTCCTTAACCGTTGAAAAGAATGATGTGCAACCCGTTGCGTCAGCCAAAAGTTTTGCCGCATCCGCAAGCAATCTTTCAGGGTCGGACGCATTTACGCTGAGCACCTGATTAATCTTTTGCTTTTCAAACGGTGTAAGCGGCTTTGGCACAATCAAATTGTCTACATAATATCTGTAAGAAGCCTTTGTCGGAATTCTGCCGCCCGATGTGTGACGCTGTTGCAAAAATCCGAGTTCGCCGAGTGACGCCATCTCATTTCGTATTGTAGCGGAGGATACTGCATAAGGGAGCAACTGACATAATGTTTTTGAGCCCATAGGTTCGCCTGTTTGGATATAGTGATTTATTATCAAATTCAATATATCCGACCGTCTGTTGCCGATCATCTTAACTCCTCCTTTTTGTTTTAGCACTCTTTGCACCTGAGTGCTAACTACATTTATTATATTATATCCCAAAAGTTCATTTGTCAACACTTTTTTCAAAAAAATAATAAAAATTCATATTTTGTTAGCATTTGAAGCATCCGAGTGCTTATTTACATCACTCTTGAAATGCTTATCGCCGTGTGCTACTATAAAGATGTATAAAATATATAAATTTATAAGGGGGTGTCGGCATGATAAAAATCACGCCAAACACAACATTAAAAGACGCCATGGTTAACCCTATGGCAAAAGATGTTATAGAAAAACTTTTTCTCGTTTTGCGTTTGCCGACAGATTTAATCAATTCGGGGATTAT
The DNA here is from genome assembly GCA_900539325.1 of uncultured Eubacterium sp. Classification (GTDB taxonomy): domain Bacteria; phylum Bacillota; class Clostridia; order Oscillospirales; family Acutalibacteraceae; genus Eubacterium_R. The sequence continues at coordinate 96,580 of UQCC01000006.1, read as the reverse complement.
GGGCAAGCTGAAATTCAAAACGCTCACAACCGCAACAGCCGGACTTCTTGACAAAAAGACCGTGCAAATGGTTTGCGATATGCTCAATCTCGAAAAAGACGAGGTTATCACCGACCAAGGTGAAATGACCGAAAAATGGTGGAAAGAAGCCGTTATTTACCAAATATATCCACGCTCGTTTTATGACAGCAACGGCGACGGCATAGGCGATTTGAACGGCATTCGTCAAAAGCTCGACTATTTACAAGATTTAGGTGTTACGGCAATTTGGTGCAGTCCGTTTTACGACAGTCCAAATGACGACAACGGCTACGACATCCGTGATTACCAAAAAATTATGGCAGAATTCGGCACTATGGAGGATTTTGACAAGTTGCTTGACGAAATTCACGCAAGAGGTATGAAGCTTATCATCGACCTTGTTGTAAACCATACATCCGATGAGCACAAATGGTTTCAAGAAGCACTGAAGGGCAAGGACAATCCGTATCACGATTACTACATATGGCGTGACGCAACCGACAAAGGCATAACTCCGCCGAACAACTGGATTTCTCTTTTCAAAGGTTCTGCGTGGAACTACTACGAAAATCTCAACCAATGGGCACTTCACCTGTTCACGAAGAAGCAGATGGACTTGAATTGGGAAAATGAAAAGGTTCGCCAAAGCGTTTACGAAATGATGTTGTGGTGGCTCGACAAGGGCGTTGACGGATTCAGAATGGATGTTATCAACTTCATCAGTAAAACTCAAGGTCTGCCTGAAGCAAATGCATTTTTGGGCACTCTAACAGGTTTTAAAGGTGCAGAATACTATTTCTACGGTCCTCGTCTGCACGAATTTTTGCACGAAATGAGAGAAAAAACCTTTGGCAACTACGATGTTTACACCGTCGGTGAATGCGGCGGAGCAGGAATCGAAATGGACAAAATGCTCACCGCAGATTTCAGAGGCGAACTCGACACCGTGTTCAACTTTGACTTTTTGGCAAATCAGGGTCACACCGCATACGACCCTTACGAGCAGGATATGTACAAGGTGATGAAAAGTTTTGAAGTATTCCAAACAGGTTACACAAACCATTGTTGGCCGGCTGTTTTCTTTGAAAATCACGACAACCCAAGAGTAGTTTCAAGAACCGACAGAACCGGTGCGTACCGTGAGGAAATAGCAAAGGTTTGTGCGCTTATTGAAATGACGCTCCGTGGCACTCCGTATGTTTACCAAGGTCAGGAACTTGCAATGGGTAATTTAAACTTCAATTCCATTGATGAAATGAACGATGTGCAATCCGTTAATTTCTACAAAGAAGCGGTTGAAAAAGGCAAAGACAAAGAAAAATATTTCAAACTTGCCGCAATCGGTTCAAGAGATAACGCAAGAAGTCCGTTCCAATGGAGCGACAGCAAAAACGCCGGATTTACTGCCGGCAAGCCGTGGCTTAAAGTATGCGACGATTACAGACGCTACAACGCAGAGGACGAAGCAAGCAGAGCCGACAGTGTGCTCAATTTCTTCAAAAAAGCAATCAAGCTCCGCAAGGAAACAAAAGCTCTTGTTTACGGTGATTTCACCCCTGCAAAGACAAACAAGCCGCCCGTTTACTGCTATTTCAGAGAGTACGAGGGCGAAAAGTATTATGTTGAGCTTAACCTCGGCAAAACGCCTCAACCAAAGCCAACGAATATCTATAATTACGATTTAATCCTTTCAACCAACGACAACAATTCCGATATTTTAAAACCGTTTGAGGGCAACATTTACAAAGTAAAATAAACAAAATTAACCGCCGCGATGCATTGACACCACGGCGGTTTTCATTATTTCAATTCTTTAATTTTGTTATTCAAATATTCCTGCAATTCATTAAGTCTGCCTTTATCAAGAGCCTTATAATCCTTTAGCGGATTTTCGATTCCGCTCTCCTCATATTTAAAAAATCCCATTGTGTGGAACGCAAGCAATTCGTATTTTTCAAACTTGAACTGCTTTGTGTATTCGGCATAGGCATCCATGTCCGCCTCGGTATCATTTATACCCGGCACAACAACGGTGCGAAGCCACAATCTTTTGCCCTTTTCGGTAGCAAATCTGCCTACCGCTTCAGGAAGTGCAAAATTGCCCTTGGTCCACTTTTTATACGCTTCAGGCTCGCAAAACTTAATGTCAAGGATAATCATATCGGCATTTTCAACTGCGGTTTTAACCTCGTCGGTAAGTTCCACCGAACCCGAAGTGTCAAGGCAATAGCCGATTTGTTCACTTTTGAGCATAGGATAAATTTCATTAATAAACTTTGCGTTAAGGAGCGGCTCTCCGCCCGAAAAAGTCACACCGCCGCCGTTTTTGAAATAAGGCTTGTAGCGTCTGACCTTTCTGAAAACCTCGTCGGCTTCCATATCAATCTCGCCTTTACGCCAAGTATCGGGATTGTGGCAATATGCACAACGAAGCGGGCAACCCGTAAAAAATATATCAAATCTCAGTCCCTCGCCGTCAACAGCGGCAAGAGATTCAAACGAATGAATGTTAGCCATTATTTTCCTCCTCATAATCAGGCATATCTACAATTATCGGTTCGTGATGTACTGCCGGCAAAAACTTTTCAAGCACATCTTTGGTTTGCATTTTGAGTGACGAAGTGCAAACGCAAGGATGACAACCGAGAGTTTCGCTTTCAACCACAGGACGGTCGATAACAAGCTGAACACGGTTATTCTTATCGTTCATAAGTCCCATAATAGAAACCGCACCCGGTTTTATATCCAAAAATTCTTCCATAAAATCGGGAGTTGCAAATGAAAGCCTTGAGCAACCGAGCTGCTTTGTGATGTCCTTTGTTTTAAACACCTTGTTGCCCGGCATCATAAGCATATAAAAATCCGTTTTTTGACGGTTGCACAAAAACAAATTTTTACAAATAATTGTGCCCAAAATCTTGTCGATTTCGTTGCACTTTTCCATAGTATTTGCTTCTTCGTGGTCGGTGCGATAATACTCTATTCCGAGTTCATCCAACAGGTCATAAACTCTGATTTCTTTTTCTTCTCTGCCCGTCACATCGGCAGGTCTGCCTTTTTTTAATTCCATAATTTTCTCCGCAATTTTTATATTGGATATATAATAGCACAGTTTAGATTTAAAATAAAGCCCCTGTAACGAAACAGGGACTTTTTTCGGCACGTTTTAAGCCATTTATCAAGATTTTGTCAAGATTTTACATTGACTGGTGGAATGTACGAGCAATAACCTCTTCTTGCTTATCTCTTGTGAGCTTGTTGAAGTTTACTGCGTAACCCGATACACGAATTGTAAGTGATGGGTAAAGGGTTGGGTCTTCCATAGCAGCAATAAGCTTTTCACGGTTCAAAACATTTACATTGAGGTGGTGAGCATCCTGCTCGAAGTAACCGTCAAGCATAGTTGTAAGGTGCTCAATTCTGTCATCTTCATCAGTACCGAGTGCATCAGGAGTGATTGAGAATGTATTTGAAATACCGTCTTGGCAGCAAGCATAGTTGAGCTTTGCAACAGAGTTGAGAGAAGCCAAAGCACCTTCGCAATCTCTGCCGTGCATTGGGTTTGCACCCGGAGCAAACGGTTCGCCTGCTTTTCTGCCGTCAGGAGTTGAGCCTGTCTTTCTGCCGTACATAACATTTGATGTAATTGTAAGGATTGACAATGTGTGTCTTGCACCACGATAGCAAGGAGTCTTGCAAAGTTCGTGATAGAAGTATTCGATAAGGTCCTTACCGATAAGGTCGGCTCTGTCATCATCGTTACCGTACTTAGGGAAATTGCCCTCTACCTTAAAGTCGGTGATAATGCCACGGTCGTCCTTTACAGGAGTAACCTTTGCATACTTAATAGCTGAAAGTGAGTCGATAGCAACAGAGAAGCCCGATACACCGAAAGCCATAAGTCTTTCAACATCTGTGTCGTGAAGAGACATCATAAGTCTTTCATAAGCATACTTGTCGTGCATATAGTGAATGATGTTCATTGTGTTTACATACAAACGAGCCATCCATGAAAGATACTTCTTGTAAGCGGCATAAACTTCGTCATAAGAAAGTTCTTTTTCTTCAAATATTTCGCCTACAGGTGCGATTTGGTGACCTTCGATTTCGTCCTTACCGCCGTTAAGAGCCATAAGAAGAACCTTTGCAAGGTTACATCTTGCACCGAAGAACTGCATTTGCTTACCTGTCTTCATAGCAGATACGCAGCAAGCGATTGAATAGTCATCGCCGTACATTCTTCTCATAACATCGTCGTTTTCATACTGGATTGAGTCTGTATCAATAGAAACCTGAGCACAAAATTTCTTGAAGCCATCAGGAAGTCTGTCTGACCACAATACTGTGATGTTTGGTTCTGCAGATGAGCCAAGGTTGTAAAGAGTTTGAAGTACACGGAATGAAGTCTTTGAAACCATGTGCTTGCCTTCGCCTGTAACACCTGCCAAAGCCATTGTTACCCATACAGGGTCGCCTGCAAAGAGGTCGTTGTATTCAGGAGTACGAAGGTGACGAACTAATCTGAGTTTTACAACAAGGTCGTCAATAAGTTCCTGAGCGTGAACTTCGTCAAGTACACCCTCATCAATATCTCTCTGAATGTAAATATCCATAAATTCAGCAATTCTGCCGATTGAGTTAGCTGCACCGTTTTGTTCCTTGATAGCACCAAGGTAACCGAAGTAGAGCCACTGAATAGCTTCCTTAGCTGTTGTAGCAGGCTTTGAAATATCATAGCCGTAACGAAGAGCCAAGCCCTTGAGCTGATTCATAAAGTCGAGTTGCTTTGAAAGGTCCTCAAGATTGTGGATTGTTTCCTCATCAAGAACTTCTTTTTCGCCCATCTTTTTCTTGTCAAGCTTCTTTTGCTCGATAAGGTAATCCATACCGTAAAGAGCGATACGGCGATAGTCACCGATGATTCTGCCACGAGCGTAAGCATCAGGAAGACCTGTAAGAATACCTGCGTGACGAGCAGCCTTCATTGTGTCTGTGTATGCACGGAATACGCCTGTGTTGTGAGTTGTTCTGTATGTGAACTCGTCCTTGATTTTTTCTGAAAGCTCATAGCCGTAAGCATTACAAGCCTGAACTGTGTTTCTGAGACCTGCAAAAGGTGAAACGCCTCTCTTAAGAGGAGCATCTGTCTGCAAACCTACAATAATATCTGTATCCTTGTCAACTACATAACCTGCGTCGTGAGAAAGAATTGAAAGTACTCTTTCTGTATCAACATCAAGTACGCCGCCCTTTTCGTTTTCTTCGATAAGGAGCTCGTTAACTCTCTTCATTGTTCTTTCTGTTCTCTCTGTAGGACCCTGCAAGAATGAGCTGTCGCCATCATAAGGGGTGTAGTTCATTTTGATGAAGTTCGATACATCGATTTGGTCACACCATACGCCGGTGTTGAAATTTCTCCATGCTTCCATGTTTTGTTTTCCTCCGTAAATTTCTTGTTTGTATCATCGAGTCACATTGTCTTTGCACTGCGGATTTGTGCCGTGTTCGCAATTTGTACAAGCCTTTTGACCGCACCTGTGACAGCACAATGTGTAGCTTTTGCACAGCTCCACATCTCCGCCGTGGATAACAAGTGACTTTCCGTTAATAATAGCATCTGCGGTTTTAAGCCTTGCTGATTCATATATAGCGGCAATTGTAGACCTTGCAACATCCATCTGCTTTGCACATTCCTCTTGGGAATAGCCGAGCGTGTCCATAAGTCGCATTACCTCATATTCATCGAGTGCCAAATCAACCACATCGGCATAATCGCCAAACGGCCTAAATCCCATTGTTTTGGGATAGGCACAAATGCGTCTGCGTTTTTTTGGTCTTGCCATAAAAACACCTCCGTAACGACAATGCCTTTTTTGCTTCAATGGCATTATACCACTTTATCGACATATGTCAATAACTTTTTTAAACTTTTCAAAATTCTTACATTTGTCATAAGAAAACTTTGCAATTTTAGCAAGTTTTAATCCGTTTTTAAACATAAAAATACCGCAGCATTACACTGCGGTATATAATGTTACTAATCTACGCTTCTACGCTGTTGTAAACTTCTCTGCCGAAAATTTCAATAATCGTGCCTGTGGTAAACTCTTCTTCCGATTCAACAGGGTTCATCGAATGTACCTTTGTTATGCGATATGTAAGTGCAGTATACTCTTTACTGCCGCCGTCTTTTAAAGCATAAACTCTCGGCATAAACAGAACAATCATCACCATTACGCACAAGGCTATAATCAGTCTCTTTTTAATCGAAATTTTGTACTTCTTTTCCATTAGAGTTCCTTTACATAATTGCAAATTATGTCACAAATCTTTTCCTTATCCATTTTTGAGGTTGAGAAGCACATTGTGTAGTTTGCCGCTCTGCCCCATTTTCCGTCACCGAGGAAATTGTAATACGATGAGCGTTCTCTGTCCTTTTGTTCGATATAGCGGCGAACATTGCGAGGCTTATCCTCTTGATCACTATGCATAAAGCGGTCGATTCTGTCCTCCATATCCGCACCGATAAACACGGATATAACCTCTACATCTTCTTTTTCCTCAAGGATTTTATCCGCTCTTCTGCCTACGATGACACACGGACCTTCATCCGTTGCAGATTCGATGACTTTGCGTTGAGCCTCAAGCACTCTGCCCGAATTAACGGCACTGTCAATTGAATACGGGTCCATAACAACCGAGAACAAAAACGAACGGGTAGGCTGTTCGTCAAACATTTCAAAAATGCCGTCCTCAACGCCCAAATCTCTTGACCTGTCACGAAGTTCAATTTCGTCATAGTAAGCTATGCCGAGTCTTTTGGCAAGCATTTTGCCGATTTCTCTACCGCCGGAGCAAAACTCTCTGCCGATACAAATTGCATATTTTTTCATAGAACATTCCTCCTTGTTCTCAATTATTTTAAATCTTTAACTGTCAAATTGCCCATATCGTCATTTTCGATATAATCAATCATTTCGTCAAACTGCGTTTCGTCAAAAACTTTGAAAAGCTGTTCGCAGTTTTTCTTGATAAACTCTGTTTGAATTGCATATTTTATCGTTTCAACCATATGGTCGTAATAACCGTCAATGTTATAAATCGCAATCGGCTTTCTGTGTCTGCCGAGTTGCTTTAAGGTGAGCACTTCAAAAAACTCCTCAAATGTGCCTGCACCGCCGGGAGTAATGATGAAAGCCTCTGCCAAACTTTCCATAATTCCCTTGCGTTCACGCATCGTTTCGGTAAGGGTCATTTCATCGCAATCCCAATTTACAAATTCATCAAGATTTTCCTTGAAAAATCTCGGCACAACGCCGTGGATAATTCCGCCACCTTTTTTAAAACCTCTTGAAGCGGCACCCATTTCTCCCGTACTGCCTGCACCGAACACAAGGCTGTGACCGTGGCGAGCCAAATATTCGCCCATATCTTCAACGGGAGTTATGTATTTTTTGTCAATGGTTTTGCTTGCCGCACCAAAAACACAAATTTTCATATATATCAGTCCTTTGTTAACTATACTAACTTTATAATAAGAATATCACGAAATTTTAAACGGGTAAAGTATTTTACATAAAAATTAATAAAAAATTATATAATTTTAGTAATAATTTGTATTGCAATAGACAGAAATAACCTATATAATAATAGCGAAAATTTGAAAAAGAGGTTGAATTATGAATATTAATGTGGCAGTAAAATCATTGGTTAATTATGCAATCAAAAACGAAATGATTGAAAAATGGGACGAAATTTGGGCAATCAACACCGTTTGCCAAGCACTCAATATGGACGCTTTTGAGGACTGCGAGGCAGAAAACGCAGAGCTTGAAGATATTTTGGCTTCTATCCTTGACTATGCGGTTGAAAACGGTCTTTGCGAGGACAGCGTGGTTTACCGTGACTTGTTTGATACAAAGATTATGGGACTTCTCACTCCTAAGCCGAGCGAGGTTATCTCAAAATTTCACTTCCTTTACTGCAGAGATAAAAAAGCTGCAACGGACTATTACTACAAACTTTGCCAAGACAGTGACTACATCCGCAGATACAGAATCAAAAACGACCTCAAATGGATTACAAAAACAGAATACGGCGACATTGACATTACCATCAACCTTTCAAAGCCTGAAAAAGACCCAAAGGCTATTGCCGCCGCTCTTAAAATGAAAACAACATCATATCCTAAATGTGCGTTATGCAAGGAAAACGAAGGATATATGGGCAGAGTCAACCACCCGGCAAGACAAAATCACAGAATTATCCCTATGACCCTCGGCGGCGACAATTTCTACTTGCAATATTCACCGTATGTATATTACAACGAGCACTGCATCGTGTTTAACGCAGAGCACACACCGATGAAGATAGACAGAGCCGCTTTTGTTAAGCTTCTTGATTTTGTTGAAAAATTCCCTCATTATTTTGTAGGTTCAAATGCCGACCTTCCAATCGTTGGCGGTTCGATCCTTACACACGAGCATTTCCAGGGCGGTAACTACGAATTCGCAATGGCAAAGGCTCCGATTGAAACAAATGTTACATTCAGCGGTTTTGAAGATGTTCAGGCAGGTATTGTTAAGTGGCCGATGAGCGTTATCAGAATTATCGGCACAGACAAGGCAAGACTTGTTGAGCTTGCCGACAAGGTGCTTACAACTTGGAGAGGCTACACCGACAAGGATTCGTTCATCTATGCCGAAACAGAGGGCACACCGCACAACACAATCACTCCTATTGCAAGAATGAGAAACGGCAAATTTGAACTTGACCTTGTTCTTCGCAACAACATCACAACAGAAGATTGTCCTCTCGGATACTATCATCCGCACCCTGAATACCACCACATCAAAAAAGAGAACATCGGTCTTATCGAGGTTATGGGTCTTGCCGTTTTGCCGTCAAGACTTAAAAACGAAATGGCTGTTCTCGGCAAGGCAATGGTGAACGGCGAGGACATTTCCGCAAACGAAACCATCGCCGCTCACAAAGAATGGGCAGAGATGATTATGCAAAAATACGACATCAACGAGGACAACATTGACGACATTCTCAAAAAGGAAATCGGCATTGTATTCACCTCAATTCTCGGTCAATGCGGAGTTTATTCCCGTGATGAAGAAGGCAAGGCAGGCTTTTTGAGATTTATTGAAAGTGTGAGATAATGTATAATTTTCACAACCACACCTACCGTTGCGGCCACGCAACAGGCACGGACGAAGAATATGTGCTTGAGGCAATCAAAAACGGCTACGAAGTGATGGGATTTTCCGACCACGCACCGTATTTGTTCCCAAAAAATCACCACAGCGGATACAGAATTCAGCTTGACAAAGCACAGGATTACGCAAACTCAATAAAGGCTCTGAAAGAGAAATACAAGAGTGTAATAGACATCAAACCCGGATATGAACTTGAATACTTCCCTGCTCTTTGGGACAAAGAAATCGAATACCTAAAAGGCTTTGAGTACGATTATTTAATTCTCGGTCAGCATTATACTGACAATGAATACGAGCCTTTTGCACATTATTCAGGACACGAAACCGATTCGGTTGCCGTTTTGGACAAATACATTTCGCAAGTCATCATCGGTGCAAAAACAGGTTGTTTCACCTACATTGCACATCCCGACCTCATCAATTTTACAGGTGACAAAGAAGTTTATCTCAAAAAAATGAAAAACTTCATCACCGCATTGAAAGAGATTGACATTCCGCTCGAATTTAACTTTTTGGGTTACACATCGCATCGCAATTATCCAAATCCCGATGTGTGGAAAATCATTGCAGAAGTCGGCAACAGGGTTGTTATCGGACTTGATGCGCACAAACCCGAAGTATATTCTGACAAAGAGAACTTAAAAAAGGCACATGAATACCTAAACGATTTAGGCATAACCCCTATCAATCTTGAAAATCTTAAGTTAATCAATTACGAGGGCAAATATGAGCAATTTTAAACAATGGGCAAAAACTCCGCCTTGCGGCTGGAACAGCTGGGACTGCTTCGGTGCAGGCGTCAACGAAGAACAATTACGGGCAAACGCCGACTATATGGCAAAAAATCTCAAGCAATACGGCTGGGAATATGTTATTTGCGACATTCAATGGTATGAGCCGACCGCAGACAGCAACGACTATCACAATTTCACCGAACTTAACACAGACAAATACGGCAGACTTATGCCTGCCGAAAACAGATTTCCGAGTGCCAAGGACGGCAAAGGTTTCAAGCCTATTGCCGATTATATTCACTCGCTCGGACTAAAATTCGGCATCCACATTATGCGTGGCATTCCAAGACAGGCAGTTCACCAAAACCTGCCTATATTTGGGAGCAAATACACCGCAAGAGATGTTGCACACCACTTTTCCGTGTGCTCGTGGAACACCGATATGTACGGCTTGAAAAACTGCGAAGGTGCGCAGGATTACTACAACTCAATCATTGATATGTATGCCAAATGGGGCGTTGATTTCATCAAATGTGATGACATTGCGGTTACGGAGTTCAGGAAGTGGGACAATCCGTACACAGCCGATTACGAAATTGAAATGCTCCGCAAAGCCATTGACAACTGCGGCAGAGAAATTGTGCTTTCACTTTCTCCGGGTCCGGCTCTCCGTGACAAAGCAGACCACCTTTGCAAAAACGCAAATATGTGGCGAATGACAGGCGACTTTTGGGATTTGTGGGAACATCTTTATGTTATGTTTGACAAATGCGAAGAATGGCAGGGAGTACGCAAAACAGGCAATTATCCCGATTGTGATATGCTCCCTATCGGCAGAATTTCAAAGCTTTGCTCATACCACGGCAAGCAAAACAGAATGTCAAACTTCACAAAACCTGAACACTACACCTTGATGTCGCTTTGGGGAATTTTCGGCAGTCCGTTGTTCATAGGCGGAAATATGCCAGAAAACGATGAGTTTACGCTCTCACTTCTCACAAACAGCGACTATATGAAAATGCACAGAGAATCGGCAGGCCCTCACTGCATAGCAAGAGAAGAAAAGAACAATAAGGGTCACATAATTTGGGCGTCGCATGGCAAAAACTGCAAATACCTTGCCGTTTTCAACACCGACACCAAGGCTAAAAAAATCAAAGCCGACCTCACACAAATCCTTATGCCAAACACAGAATACACCGTGTACGACATTTGGCAAAAGCAAACAATCGGCTCGGCAAAGAATTCACTCACTTTAGAGGTTGAGCCTCACGGTGCAAGACTGATAAAGCTACAATAACAAACGCAAAAACACCACGACAGTAGATAATCCTACCGCCGTGGTGTTTTTATTTTTTGATTGATTATTTTGCTTTCTTTTGTGGGCCGTTGTAGCCGTTTGCTTCCTGGAAAGCGGCAATTTTATCAATTACCGACAATACAACATCAAAGCCCTGACCTACCGTATCTTCGGAGAAACGCTCAGGCATATCTCTCCAAGTATGATAATAATATGTAAGCATTGGGTTTTGAGCGGCAAATGTAACCGACTTAATGCCGGCTCTTGTCATAGGAGTTGAGTCGCAACCGCCGACAGGGTTGTGGATACAGCCGTTTGTCTTTGACTCAATACCCATTTCGTTGAAAGTATCCTTAAACATCTTTTCCATATCGGTATCAAATCTAACGCCCTGCCAATCGTCCTTGATTACAACTTCAAAGTAATCCTCATCGGCAACAGAGTCGATATTGATGTTCCAAGCGTTCTTTGTCATATCGTCAAAACGGTGTTCCTGTGCAAAGTACATTGAACCGCGAAGACCTGCTTCTTCCGAACCGATGTTAGCATCGATAATACGGCAGTTCTTTGGCATCTTTTCAGGATGTTCCTTGAAATACTTGATAACAGCATAGCTGAGGCCGATACCTGTTGCATTATCCATAGCACCGCGGGAAGCGTTGCGAGGGTTTGGGTCGCCCCACATAACAACAAAGAGTGAACCGATTGCAGTCACGATAGGAACAAAGTTCATTGCGAACATAAGATTTTCATAACCCTGTGAAGCAAAGAACTTTTCTGTCCAAGCGGCACCTGCAAAATCGCAGATATTTGCCACTGACATAAACACAGAGAAAAGTGCAATGAAGAAGAAGCAAATTGCACCGAAACCTACCTTGCCGTAAGTTGCGATAAGTCCCATAACCGGCTTCGTGTCCTTGTACTTATAAGAGTGCTCACTGTGACGCCAGCACCAAGATGTATCTGTGTGACCCGAAAGAATGATTGTGTAATCATACTTGCCGTCCTCAGGTTCTAAAACGCCGAGAGTGTTACGGCTGATTTCCTGTGGGAAAAACATATCAAACCAGGTTTTATAGAAAAAGCAACTCATAACAAGCCAAACGATTGTAATAATGCCAAGCGCACCGAGAGCATACCACAATCCGTCAAAATGACAGGCATTTGCAATAATTGCGCCGATACTTATAATAACGCCCGACCAGCCTGCATATGACAAGCCGCCGATTGATGAGCGAGGTGACACAGCAAACTCTTCAGTTTTAGGTTCAATTCCGATTTCACGGAGTTTGTCGCCCATGTATTCGTGAAGTTTGATTTCACCGTCTGTGCCCGGCAAACGAGAGCCGATTTTGTGAGCCGCATGTTCAACAATGCTCATAACTTCACGGGCATACTTTCTGTTTTCTTCTTTCATACAAATTTACCTCCATAGCTTTTAAAAAATAGCTATGTTTATTTTACCATTATTATAAATCTTATGCAACACAAATATAAAAAAAGAGTAAAAAGTTATTACAACTTTTTACTCTTTGTCTATTTATCTAAAACCTACAACAAGATAACTTTTACCAACTTGATTGAAATTTGTCATTTCAAACGAAGCGGTGGCTGCCGCATTTTTAACTTCAAGCACTTCTCCGTCAATATTCAAGCCGTATGTACTGCCGTTTACGGTTGCAATGCCGAAATAATTGTAATGCACATTGTTGCCGAAATCCGAAAGTCCCACGGCATTGTTTGTTGCAAACACAAAGCACACCGACGGTTCAAAACCCATATTCAGCTTTATGCTTCTGGTGTCGCTGCCGTTGCCGATATATGACGCACAACCCAAAGGATTGCTCCACGCTTTCTTTTGCTCCACCGTTACATGTTTTGACACATCCCATATATGCTCACCGAGAGTTTTGTCGATAATCTCGTTATCTCGGTTAAAGTCCTCCATTTGCGGAATATCCGAACCAATCCATTTGTTAAGTTCCAATTCTTCAGTTTTGTTTGTACTGCTCATAAACACAAATCACCTGCTTTCTGCCATTGTCCACCTGAGATCACGGCTTGCAATATTGTCCCAAGTGAGTTTTTCGCCATCGATAAAGTTCCAATCTTTTCCGTTTCCACCGAGATAAAAATCAAAAATTATTCCAAACCAAGCGTTAAAGATTTTACCTACCGTTTCAATATCATATTTTGAAATATAAATTTTTCTGCCGTCAATTCTGTATTCAATATTTTCAAAGGCTTTGGCAATACCGGCACGGCTCGGTGCGGTAAAAATATTTACTGCCGCTAAACCTTTGATATTTTGAAGATAATCGTTTAGCTTCATTATTTCTCCGCTTACGGCACTTATTTCTGCCAATGTAAGCACATCCGCCGTGTCGATTTTTGCAATGCCATACAAATTTTTAATTCGTTCAAATACCGTTTTCATCTGCATTCCTCACATCAAAATCAATACCGAACAGAGTAAAAAGCGACAGCACATCATTTACTTTTTCTTTCAAGTTTTCAGAAATAATTTTGTCCCTTGTTTTCAATATGCAAACCGGCTTGTCGCCCTCTCTGATAATGTCACAGTCTGCAACCTCGTCAAAACTCATAATTCTGCCCTTCAAGAATTCAACATTTACACCGTTTGCCGGATAACGAAGAGCGTCTTTTATTCTCAAACGCAACGCTTCGTCATTTTCACTATTGCAACCGCCGATAAAACTAACTCTGTTTTCTGCTTTTGCAACCGAACTCGGAGGATTAACCATAACACAAACTTCACCGTATGCGGCATTGTATTCTTCGCCGTCGGCAAGAGCCTGTGCCTTTACAGTAACGGATTTTTCGCCCGCAACGATAGTGCCCTCTTCAAGAGTTATGTACTGAATATACTTGTGCCCTTTTTTCGAGCAGATAATCCCCGACGGTATAACCGTGTCATCAGCTTTTGCCTCATCAATCAAAAATGTAATTTCGCCGCTTGCCTTGCTCGCCGTTTTTCTTTCAATACTGCACTCGGCGGCAATACGGTCAAGATATTCTCCCGTTGCACTCATCCATCCGGCTTGCTTGAGCAAGTATTCGCCCTCAACATACAAATTGTAAAGTTCAGTTGCTATTGCCTTTATTCTTATACCCGATTCGCCGTGCATATCAAGGACCTCGCCCGACTGTTCAAAATAAGCGGTTCTGATGTTCTCAATAATATCGTTGTAGCTAATCAAAATCCGCAGTCACCGACCTTTCTTCTCCGTTAACCGTTAAAACAAAGGTTACGGAATTTTTATTTTTTACGGCAGATTTTACAAACACTCCGTCAAGTTTGTCAACACTTTGCCTTGCATAAGCCAAAATTTCAGCGTTGCTTTGACTTGCTTGGATTTTTGAGCCGAAGTTTTTATCGGCATAAAACCTGCCTCTTTTAACCGTTAAACACCTTACAGCATTTTTTAAAATTTCTTCAATTACATCAAAATTATTCATTCTGTATCACTCCCCCGCTATTAATCACCAAACCGTTGAGAACAATATCGCCGTTGTTTTTCAGAATTATATACGCTCCGCCTTTTGAAACGATTTTTATTTCGCCGCTTTCAATATCGTTGCACTTATTTAATGTGCCAAGCACAACGCTGCCCTCATTTGACGGAAGCATAAGCACATCTTCATCAACAGGCGGAACACTTTGATAGCCGTACGGTGAATAACAATCTATATTTCGCCTTGTAACCGTTGCACCGGCTTCTATCTGATTTTCGGACAATGTAACCTTACCTTTTTCGGCAATCTCTCCGTTTTGTGACAAAGTGATTTTTTTACTCATCCACATAACTCATTTCCTCCAAATCAAGCACACATCTTGCATCAATCACGGTTCGCTCACCGTTTGAATCAAAAATATGTGTAACTCCGTTTACAACAACATCGCCGTAACTGTCAAAGCCTTTAATATCGGAGATTAACCTGTTTGTCAAATCAACATCAACATAACCGCACATTGTGATTTTCCATCCGCAGTAATCCGAGTTTGCCGTTGAAAAAACCGACCTGAGTGTTGTTTCTCTCTGCCAATCGGGAACGGTTGAAATATTGCTCACTTTTGAAGCGGCTATTTTCTTATCACTCATTACTTTACTTATGCGATGATAAATGTAATCGGTTGAATTGTTTATTTTATAATCGATTTTGGAAATTGCTCCGCCTCTGTTAATTATCCTTTTAAGCGTAACAATCTTTGATTTATCAAGTCCGACTGCCTTATCGGTTTTCAAAAGCACAATTTCATCATTGGGTGTAATTCTGATACTATCACCTGTAACGGAGTACACAAAGCCGTTCAGCACACCGAAAAGCGATGTGCCCTTACTCACCTGATAAGTTTTATCGCTGAAAACTTCTCCTAAGTTATACTTAAAATTTTTACCGATGTTTATTTCATACAAAGCCCTTGCACTCGGCGAGATATAAGCAAAAGGCTTTGCCTCGCTGTCGGTCAAAAGGCACGCACTTGAGCGGCAGTACAAAAAGCATTCAACCGAATTGTTACGCATTGTTTCACGCTGAGTGTCAACATAACCGTTGAATACGCACCTTTTGCCGATATACGCTTTTGCCCTATATAACTCAGGTAAAATATTGCCGTTTATAAAATAAAGCCTCAGCCCATCACACGGAGCGTCCGTTTCTCTGCACAATTCGTATGACAAAAGTCTGCCGACGGCGACCTCGTTTTCCGCCAAATCATAAAGCACAAATTTTAAATCAACCATATTCTGTCACCCTCTTTTAGTGCAAAAATACTTCCTATATCATTGCATTTTACAAGAGTTTCTATTTTTACGCCCGTCCTGTTTGCCACATCAAAAAGATTTTCTTCTTCAAGGGCATAGGTAAAACGAGGCGTTTTTGTTTCGCTCTTTGTATTGCTTTCCTGAGTAAAAACAAACGAATAATCCACCCTGTCATTGCCGCTTGAATATGAAATGTCAAGAGATGTAAAGTGCATTTTGAGCGGAACGGAATTTGGCAAAAACAAATAATCGCTGCCCTTTTTGTTATAAACACGCACCATTTCAAACGCTTTGTTTGCCGCATTTTCGCCTACAAAACAGCCTTTACCCGAAACAGAAACACAATCTCTGCCGTTTTCAACACAAATCTGTTCCGAATAAACAGTGTCGTATTTTACACTGCTTTTATTCATACAAATCTTAAAATCCTTTGGATTTACATCAAATTCAAATCCTTTGTATTTCATTTTCATATACTGCACATCAATCACCCCCGACATTGTTATCATATCTTCTCGAATCAAGCATAATATAATCGCTGAATTTGTCGGCTTCATCACGAAATACCGTTACATTTTCATTTTCCATAAGTTAAGCCTCCTTTGAATATGCAAGAGAAAAAGTAAAAGTTGCCCTGATTTTGTAACATTCGGCACTTGATTCTCTGCTTATCGATGAAAGCTTAATTGCACAAACACGCTCATTCATAATGCACCTGACAATGTTTTCCATATCATCAAAAGCGGCAGGTGAGCCAAACTCATACGGCACAAACAAATCAACATCCACGGCATATTTTCCGTAAAAATTCTCATTGTCAACACTGACACTTTCCAAATCCAATTCGGCAGGTGCCAGCGTACACACCTTTTTTAAAAGCTTTGTCGGCTTTTTGGCGTAAGGACAAGCCTTAATAAAATTAATATTATTAAGTTTTTCAGATGATTTCAAAATACCAAGAAGTTCGTCCGTTTCGTTATCCAAATACATTCTCATCCCCCTTTACCGTTTCTCTGAGCACCGCAGAAAAGTAAACAATTTCTTCTCCCACACAAACAGGGCTTGACTTTACAAAATAGTATTTCTTGCCCATAAGATTCACAATGTCATCTTTTCCGAAAGAACTAACATCAAGAGCAAAAATACACTTTATGTAATTCTTTTGATTATAGCCGATTTGTGTGGGATTTGTTTCAAACCTCACTTTATCCTTTTTCCAAAGCTGTTCGGTCATCACCTTTGCGGTGATGACCTTTCCGTCTTTTGTTGTGACGGTACAGCTTTTTGCATATTTGTCAATTAATCGGGAGGTGATTTTTGCAATATTGTTAACAAGCATATCTACACCCCTCTGAAATAAAATCCCTTATCCTCTGCCAAATGTGCAACATCGGCATAAGCATTTTCAAAAAGGATTTTTGCATTGTTTTGGGCATTGCCGTTTGAAGATGTTGAAACGCTGACATCTCCGGCGGTAAACGAAGAAATTTCGTCATCACCGTGAACAAGAGAGATTTGGTAATTTGTTTTTGCCGCAACAAAATACTCAAGCAATTTTTCTTCTTTTTCACTATATTCTCTGTCGATAAACGGATAACAATTAAGCTTTATTAATTCCGAATATTTTTCCGCTTCGGCAGTTGAAAGATTGCCGATTGTGCAAAGAATTGCCGTTATATTTTCAATATTCATATCTTAATTTTTAGGCACAAGGTTTACACAAGCTCTGTTAACAATTCTGTTAAAGCCTACCGTACTTGTAACCGTTGCCTTTTCAATCTGACGGTCAATAAGTTTGTCATAATCCGTAACGATGTCGCCAAACTGAACCTTTTCCAAAGCAAATTTTTTATCAAAAACAACAATTGCACCCTCAAGCACATTGGTTTTACAATGAATAAGTTTTGCACCGAGAGGTGTAATCGGTCTGCCCGTACCGTGAAAATCGAGACCTGCCGTACCGTCCTTAAATTCGCTCATATTAATAATCTTTTTGAATTCGTTGGTTTCGGCAATAAGTGTATTAAATTCATACGGCGCAAGTTCGGTATACAACGAAATAAAATCACTGTACGAAATTTCATTTTTTGTCTGTGTTTCCACAACACCCGAACCGTCATAGCTGAGTGCGGTAACAGCCTGTGCAAGTTGACAGCTATTTATATAATTACCGATTTGGCGAAGCATAACGGCAAACAAATCAAGTCGCTGTGACTTAATTGCTTCGTATGAAGCGACAAGGCTTCTGCCGCTTTTCTTAAGCTTGGTCAATTTGTCATTTGTTTTAATGTTTGTTTCGGGAATAAATGCACCCTCTGTGATAAACGATTCAACTATTTTATCCGAATCAACCGGTTCGCACTGAACAGAACGATAATCGAGCGAATCAACAACAGTTGTTGTGGCAACAAGATCATCAACAACATTATCATGTAAAACAACGGCAGCAACCGATCTTCTGATGTATTCAGGGAACAAAACAGCCGAATCACTTGTTTGGAAAAACTTAGAGATTGTATCGGAATTTGAGCCCTTAACCTTAATATCAAATCGCTTAAGTTGTCTTTCATAAGCGTCAAGGCCTTCAAGTTCGGTACCCTTGTAATTTTCGCTCGGGTCAATCATCTCAAGAGATTTTGTAAAGCCCATTTCGGATGTATAAAGGCCCTTGTCAAGTTTTAATGTATCAAATGTCATATTTATTTTCTCCTTTCAAAATTAAAGAATAACTCCTGCACGGTTATCAGATCTGTCAACCCAAAGCACTTTGCGAAGAGGTGCATCCGTACCTGTACCAACCTGGACAATTCCTCTTTGGTTTAAGGTAAGGCGTGCATACATAGGCAATGTTTCGCCTGCAAATCGCACCTCACAATAACCGCTTGTTTGAACTGTGTAGTAATTATCGTTTATTCCCACAACAATACCGATAAACGCTTCTCCTGCTTCTGCCAAAAATACATTGCCGTTTTCGTTTATCTTAACAAAATCGCCAACATTAATCTTATCCGGCATTGCGTTAACGCACTGCATTGTAATATATTTTGTATCAAATCCTTTATATGAAACCATATTATTTCCTCCTAAATTCTAAATTGTGAAAAATCATTTGTTCTTTTATTTGCCTCAGCAGCAAGCTGTGGTTTGATTTTTGATTTTGCATTGTTCTTTTTCATTCCGTCACGAAAACCGAGCAATTCCTTTGTTGTCATAACTGCCGTAACGGATGAAAACAGCTTTACATCCATATCGGGAAATGCAAACTTAAACAAATCCACAACCTCTTTTGAAAGCTTTTGCTTATATTCCTCTCCGAGAGCCGCCTTATCCTCAAGGTCCTCAATATAAGAATACAGCTTGTCTGCCTCGGATTTTGTAAGTGTAAGCTTATCACCCGAAGCGATTGTTTTGATAATATCCTGCATTTTTCTCTCCTTTAAATCAAAAAACGATTTTGTGATTCCTGCCTCTCTCTGTGCCGGAACAGCCACAAAAGAAAACTCATAGGCATCCGTTGCATCACTCAGCGTATTAAAACACAGTTCACCGCCATATGTTCTTCCCTTTATATGCTCACATCTGCCATGGCGATTGTCAGCGTTGCAAATTGAACAAAAAGACTTGTTAACGCTGCAAGACACCGAAACTTCCTTTTTAATGCCGGCATCAATTTCATTAATAAGCGATTTGTTTTCTTCGTTGTTGAGCATATACGCTTTTGCCTTTAGAGTATAAAAATCCTCACCGTCTGCGGTTTTTCTGTTTGGAACCTTTTCAACATATGCGTCATACACTCTTGCCTTTTGGTCGTTTGCCTTCATTGAATGGTCAAATATACCCGTTTTGCCGACAAACAGCTTTGCAAGCTGATTAAGCGTTTTAACCGAAAACTTCTCAAAATCTCTGTCAACATCATTATTACATAGGTCCACATTAAATGTATAAACCTCATCTGCCGACATTTCACGCCTTGTAAACGCACTGATTTTTTTCATATCGTCTTCAGTCACTGTGCTTTTTTGAATACAAGTATCTGTCATCACTTTTCCTCCTTTAAAATATTGTCTGCCTGTGCATTGTAAAGTCGAGCCTGTGCCATCTGAATTTCATCCTGCAAGGTAATATCGGTCCACTTAACATCAACATCTCTGTAAATTCCGACAGTTGAAAGATAAGTCTCGCCGATTTTTTTGATAATCGGGGTTACAATTCTGCGATACGCTTTAAGCTCCGTTGTCAAAATATCCGCCTGTTGCTGACTCATTCGCTCAGTGGTGGACCACGAAAGACCGAACATATACGGCATAAGACCGGTTTTTGCAATTATTTGTTCGAGCATTTGACGAACGGGAATTTCGCTGTCCAAAATTTGATTGTCGGCACCTATAACGCTGACCTTAACATCACCGACGGCAACAAAATCCTTAACCGTTTCGGTACTGCTCATAGCATCCTTCCACGCTCTTGCCATCTGATTTGCACGCTCCTTGGCAAACGCCTTATCCATACCGTCACCCTGCGGTTTATATGTTACGGCATATCTCAAATTACCGAGCCGTTGCCAATTTGTACCTATCGTATTGTAAATTTTCAGCAAAATGTCCGACACAAACGGCAATCCTCTCAGCAAACTTGTACCTAAAACTTCATTTGGTTCGGGATTAAGCACCGAAAACAAAATTCTTTCCTGATGTTTAAACGGCACAGAGCCGCTCAAATGACCGGAGCAAAAAATCAAATCCAAATCATTATCCGCTCTTTTAACATTGACACAACCGAGTTCGCCGTTATACAAGGCATAAAAGTCATTCTCATCCGCCACAATTTCGCCGATTGCCGAACCATAAGTCAAAAGTTGATTTACAAAATTATCAACAAAAGACTGTATACCGTACTGATTACCTCCGACATTGACGCAAGACAAAAATTTGTTCATCTGCTCATTAATCATATCGTCACCGCAATCAAGTTCAAATCCACCCATAAGCCTGACAATTTTGTTAATTGCACTGTCTATAATGGGAACGCCCTCTCTCAAGGAACGGTAAATTCTGCCGTTAGCATCTGCAAGCGGACTGTATCCGCCGAGATATCCAAACGGGTGACAGCTTTTTCCTGTTGTTTGCACCGAAGCAGTTTCAAGTGCGGCAGGTGCTTTAACATTTTTACCCTTGCTGAATATACTCAATACTTCACATCCTTTCTACCGCAACGGAAAACGAATAATCTTCTTTGTCGGCATTTAAAACCGTGTTGACAAAGTACCGTATGTCATCCATTGCATGGTCATTTTCTTTTTTAGGTGCGTCACGCTTTATATCGTTGTCCCAGCGATAAATCGAAAACTCTCTTATCGCATCCGTGCAAACGGGAGATATAAATATCTCATTTTGCCTAAGTGCCGTACAAACCCTGTTTATGCCCGTAACAACATCATTATCCGCCTTGATAACGGTAAATTCACCATGACGGCGAACCGTTTCGATAAACGAAGCGGCTGACGGGTCAACTATCAGAGCCGTTATTGTTTTGTCCCCGGCAAGCTCTTTCAGATGACCGTAATATTCTTCGTCCGTCAGTTGAACGCCTTTATCTCTTGACGAGTGATAATATTCGTTTATTCTGTACCAGCCGTCATTACCTTTACCCCACAGCCCAAGTGAAAAAGGATTGACCGTGCCGTAATCACAGCTTAGGTAATATTCGCTGAACGAGTTTGCCGTTTTTATGTGCCTTTCGGCAGAAAACATAGGATAAACCAAGCCGTCTGCGGCAACCCATTTGCCCTCTATAAAACGCTCATAAAACGCACCTGTGTAAAGTTTTTGGTATCGACTTTTGATTTTAGGCGAAAGTGACGGATTGTCGTCCATGGTAAAATGAAGATAGAGCATATTCTTTTCATCCGATTTTTTAATCCACTCATTGTAAAACCAGTGAAAAGGATGCTCCGGGTTGCAGTTGAACCAAAACTTTGAGCCTTCAATCGAACACCTTGCAAGTGCCTGTTCAACAAACGAGCGAGGCATAAGTGCAACCTCGTCAAAAAGGACACCGCCCAAGGTCATACCCTGGATGAGAGCAGCTGAGCTTTCGTCTCTGCCGCCAAAGATATAAAATCTGTTTTTAACGCTTCCTCTTTGAATTTCAAGCATATTTTTGCTGATTTTTTCCGTTACATTGAAGCCGAGTGATTTGAGCATCGGTATCATAGGCGTTACAACATTTCGCCTGAGTGACGATATTGTTTTGCCGCACAGTGCAAACGATGTATCGTTGAATGCATAAAATGCCCAAAACACAAACGACAGCGACATACAAAGTGTTTTGCCCGACCTTACGGCACCGTCACATATAATGCCGTTTTTTGTGCCGTATTTGCTGCCTTTGCACCACCAATTAAGTGTTTGAAGTTGCTTTTGCGAAAACGGAAAAAACTTAACCATCGTTGTTTTCTCCGATATTCGTTTGTGCACTCTTTTCAAGTGCTTCGTAAAAGCTCAAGCCGTTTTCCTGCTTTTCTCCGTCACGCTCAATCAGTTTTTCAAAAGCTTTTATGCGGTCAAAAAACTTTATTTCCATTCCGCCGCCCTTTGGTCGCTTAATCTCACTTACATTGATAAGCTTCAATTTCGGAAGTTTCTGCATCGTTTCCTCCTCCGTCATAAAGAGGAGCCTTACCGCATCGCAACAAGAACCGAATGCAAGGTCCGTTAACCCTTTTTCAATCTGTTCTTCAAGCGACATCTTTTTCTTTGCCATTCTTTCACCTCAAGTCGATAATTTGAAAGCGTTTTTTGACTTGTCATCAACAAACCCTTTCACCTATAGGCTGAAAACGGCGTTTTTATTCGCCTTTTATGTATATTTCGCTCAAAAAAAGCAAAAATAAATTTATTTTTCATCATTTATTCAATCAAGCCGTATATTCCTGCAAAACGATAGGCATTGATTTCAAAGATTTGTAAAGAATTTAATAAAATTCTATACAAGCCTGTTGTAATGTAAAAATCCAAATGCTATAATCATAAAAAAGGAGGTGACGCCCGTGAAAGAAAAAATGCAAAACCTTATCGAAAAATTCAAAAAGTTTTGCAAATGGGTATGGAGCGAATGCAAAGATTGGCATACGCTTGTGCTGTTTATAATTGTTGTTGTAGTTATGTACACACCTGTGTGGGGCGGTTACCTCATCCACCTGATATTAAAGAAATCGTGGGGCAGTGTTATGGCAACGGCATACCTTGCTTTCTGGGCAGGTCCGTTCACGCCTTATTTTCCGCTGTGCATTGCAATCACCCTCGGCATAAAAAAGCTGATTGAAAAAATCAAATCAAAAAGAAAAAAGACAAGTGACTGAGCACTTGCCAAATCAAAAAGCCTGCTTTCTTTGAAGCAGGCTTTTTACTTTATATTATAGATTTCTGATATCGTTGCCGATAAAATAAAACGGCACATATTCGCCGGTTAGGCGGCTTGTAATACGCTTGTCGTACTTTTCTTCAAGCTTTGAAAAAGTGTAGTTTGTTGAAATAATCGTAGGTCTGCCGGCAAGAAGTCGGGAGTTAACTATATTATAAACAGTGGCAATACTGTACTGATTGTCAATTTCCGTTCCCAAATCATCAAGCACCAAAAGGTCACATCCGAGCACCTGATTTTTTGTATAATTGATATTATCCGTTCTGCCGAACTGCTCACTTTGCAAATCATCACAAATATTTTGACTTGTGCCGTAGCAAACATTAAATCCTTTGTTAATAACAACATTGGCTATTGCAAGGCTCAAATGCGTTTTGCCGAGTCCCGCACCGCCGAAGAAAATAAGATTTTTGCTGTTAAGCGAAAAGTTCTGTGCATACTTTCTGCAGGTATCAAAGATTTTTTCCGCTCTTTGACGGGGAATAATCGCATTTTCCATCGGTTGCTCGCTGTAATAGTCAAGCACAAAATTGTCAAAGGTGCATTTGTCAAGCGGTGCAAAACGGGACACCTCTTTACGCATCAAGTCCTTTAACAACTGCTTGTGACAGGTGCACATTCTGCCGTTGATAAAGCCTTTGTCCTCACACATCTCACAAACAAACTGCGGTTTCATTGCGTTTTCACGGTAGCCGTTTGCCTTGAGAAGTCTTGAGCGTTCCTCCACAAGAGCCTCACTTCTTGCACGAAGTTCCGCCACTTTTTCATCGGTGTTTTGCTTGTAGAAAAACAACTGACTTATTTCAAGTCCGACCTGCTGAAGTCCTGCCTGAATTTTGTTGATTTCGGGAATTTCTTCCCTTATCTGTGCAGAACGAATGTCGGCTTCCATAACGGCTGCATCGTGTCGTTTTTCAAGTATTCTTTTTGCCTTGTTGTATATCTCGTTTGAATATGCCATAGTTATCCTTTATATATCATAATCATCATTGAGCATTGCACGGCGGTTAATCTCGTCAATGTCATAGGTTTCATCAATAGCCGATTTGGATTTTTGCTTTTTTTCATTGGATTTCTTTTCTTCCTCCATAGCAACTGCCTCCGGAGTAAATATTCCCTTTTTCTTCCAATTATTAAGCACTGTATTAACATACCTGAGCGTCGGCTTGTCCGTATTCTCTTTCATAATATCACAGGCGATAGAAATCATTTGAATATCAAAGTCCTCGCTCCAGCGACTTATCATCTCTCGTTGCTTAACGGTTGGATTACGATGACTTATACCGCTGAGAACCATAATTTCTTTCCACAACCTGTCGGACGACTCAAGCATACGGAGTTTTTCATCCGCCGCTTCAAGTGTAACAATTCCCTCTTCGCTCCATTTTTTCGCCATAGAACCTATATATCCCGTGCCGATTGCCCTGCCCTTGGATTTTTCGGTTTTGTAATACTGCAAAATCACAAGTATTACATCACTCGGAAGCCCGTAATATGTTGCCATATTTATAACAAGCTCTTGCTCAACATGACTTATCGTTCTGCCGAAAACCTCCTGTGCGTGCTGAATAAGCTCGGTAAGTTCCTTGTTTTCCCTGCACATAGCAACAATATCGCTCGGATTAAGCGTAGGAACAGGAATAGCCTCTTTAACTTCAACGGTTTTAACTTCGACAGGCTTAGGCTGAACGACTGCCGTTTCGCTCACCGGTGCGGCATTAACTGCACCGTCACACGAAAGCACACCTTCTTCTACCCAAAACTCCAAAAAATCGTTTGCGTCCGCCTCGGTGCAACCGAGTGACTTTGCAACAAATTTGCCGTCGCACGGACCGTTATTTGCCAAAATGAGCAACAATGCCTTTAATTGATATTCGCTTGCAAGTTTTATGTAGTCGCTTACCGCCTTTTTCGGCACGGCAACCATTCCGTCCTGCCAAATACTGCCCACAGGCACAATTTGATACTGCATTTTTTGCTCACCTCGTTCCACTAAACATACTAAATATTTTACCAAAAAACCGCCCGACATTCAACCACAATATAAAGGGGCACTCAAACGAGCACCCCACTATATACATAAGCTTATTAACACACCGAAGTTTTGTCTGCAATATTAATATGTTATGCAGTCGGTAGTTATAAGATTTACACCCACATCAACAAGTTTTTTCATAACCGCCGGGTCATCAATTGTCCATGCGCCAACAAGCATACCTTCGTCAATGCACTTTTTGATTTGAGCGGCATCGTTTTCAAAATTTTCTTCTTTGTTGCCGTTAAAATCAATTCCGCAGTTGTCAATCGACTTTGCGAGTTCAATGTCCTCGTCCTCGATTTTTTGCACAAGATACATCATATCATTGTCACACAACTTGCGAAGTTCCTGCAAATCGCTGAACTTAAAGGATATAAATGTCACCTTTACATCGGGATATTTTTTACACAAATCGATTACTTCGCCGTAATATTCGTGATTGTTTTCTTCCTTAAATTCAATCACAGCCTGCATACCGTACTTTTCACAAATTTGAAGATACTCTTCAAGCGTGCAGATTTTAAGATTTGGATACTTGTCGATATTAACGCCGTTGTCTGTGTCGGCATTTTTAAGTTCCTCGTATGTTGCTTTTTCAACAAACTTGTTTGTGTTCATCATACGATAAGTGTGCCTGTCGTGCTGAATAACCCACACGCCGTCCTTTGTGCGGTAAATGTCGCACTCTATTGCCGAAAATCCTGCCTTGCCTGCTTCTTCAAACGCCGGAACGGTGTTTTCGGGAGCAACGGCTCTGAAGCCTCTGTGTGCTATCATCACGGTTTGGTCGTTTGCAATATCTCCTGCGGATGAAACCGTGTAATCCTTAACCTGACAATATTTATTAAGTGCAACCGCTCCGCCCGTCACAACAACCACAAGCAAAAATGCTATGATGCAGAGAACGATAATTAATATTTTTTTGCCTTTACTCATTTTCTTCTTCTGTGCTTCCATTGATTTCATCCTCCTCATTATCTTTAGGTTCAAATTTCAAACGCCGACTGTCAATCGGTTCAAACACATTTTCAAAATTCCACCTGCCGTTTACGCCTTTAGCCTTTGCACCGATGACAAAATGAAGTTTTGCAATGCCGAAATCCACGCTTTTATCCGAATACGGCTCATCAACATGACCGCTGAACACGCCGTTTTCGTATCTGAATTTTACAGGTCGCCTGTTAACCGCAGACGGTCCTTTTTCAACAAGCGAAAGTCCGTAACTGTATGCCTCCGGCAACTTTTCATCGCACACCTCAATCATATCCTGATACGATTTGTTTTTCTTGTGAGTTGCCTTGTACATACTTTTTTCCACAAGAGAATAGCTGTCCTTTGCGTAGCCGATTGTAATAACGGCATAAATTCGCTTTTCCGTTGCAAGGTTTATAGCCTCATACACCTTGTTTTCATTGTATGTTCCGCTTACCCAGCAAGTGCCGAGCCCGTGATAAACGCACTGAAGCACAATGCCCTCGCCGTAATATCCGCAATCTTCTCTCGCCTTTTGACTGTCCGGTCCGGCAATTACAATCATACTGAACTTGCCGCTGAAAATCTTAAAAAACGGGGTTGCGTCATCAATAAACAAAAAATCAAGGTTTGCACTTTCGTTAACAACATCAACCATCTGCTTTATTACATCTTTTATTTCCTGCGACAAATGCTTCGGCTTGTACGCCCTGCGTGAATGTCGCTTTTCTATCGCTTCGATATACTGTTCGTTTGTCATAACATCACCAAGATTATTATAACATCAAAACATAAAAATGTATAGACATAATAAAAAGATTCACAAAAACCGTTAATCCAAACCTATCAATAAAGCCTGCAGTTTGTCATAAATCTTTTTATAAATCACTTCTTACTTATTTTATTTCCGAATAATATACCCAAATACGAAAGTGCTATGCCCCAAATCAAAAGCGGACCGGCAGAATTGAACACAACATACATTATATCGTGCTTATCTCCTATGCTGTCGGGAATAAACACATATTCAAACAGCGTAAGCGTGCTGTACATCACACCGAAAACATAGGGCATAAATGTTTTTTCCCGACCCCAGGAATTATTGCCGATTAATGTTGACACAACAATAATCACAAGCGGCATAACGCAATATAAAATTATATTGACAACCGATTGATATTCGTACCTTGTCAAATATAAAACAACAAGGCTCACCGCCCACACAATGACAAAAAACACAATTTCAACAATTTTAATGTATTTACTTTTTGTTTTAACAGTATTTGTACTTTCTTCAAGGTGCTTAATCATTTTTTCATCATTTTTAAGCAATGAATCAAGGCTGATTTTGCAAATGTCACTTATTTTTATAACACTTATAATATCGGGATATGCACGATTATTTTCCCAATTTGAAACCGATTGCCTCGATACACCGAGCATTTCCGCCAACTGATTTTGGGTAAGGTTGGCATTTTTCCTTGCTTTAAGTATTTTGTCGCCTATTTCCGTTTTAATCATCTCCTTTCTTGTCATCATTCTACCAAATCGATAGATAAAAGTCTATTCAAAAGTCTTTTACATCACATCAAAATGAGTTTACATATGCCAAAAATAAAAATTTAGACTGTCGATAAAGGCCCTGAATCACGCCTATAAAAATAGACTAACCGCTTAATGCCTTCCTTGTGTAAAAGTGCGGGTTTCCTGTGGAGACCTCTGCATTTTAATGCAGAAGAACTGACCGAACCGGTAGGTGAGACGGTAAGTGCGATTTATCGCACTCGGAGGGATTGTAAAAGTGTCGCAAACATCGAGTTTGCAACACTTTTGGCGTTTTTCGTTTTTTGCTCACAAGCGGTACCATCGTACAGCAAAGTTCGCAAGAAAACGAAATTCAGAATCTTTCTCAACAGCCTAAACAAATTTTAATAATGAACAGACAATTAATTTAAAATTCTGCTATTGACTTTACGATTTGCAAATATTATAATGAATATATGATATCAAGGAGGGTTCACCCATGAAATTTAAAAAATTTGTTAAAGTTATCAGCGTAATTGCTGCTCTCGTAGCACTTGCAGCTGCCGCATATGTTGCTATCCAAAAGCTCACAGCTAAAAAAGAACCTGAATATTTTGACGACAACGATTTCTTTGAATGTGACAACGATATTGAAATCGTAGATGTTGCCGCTGAAGAAGCAAAGGCTGAAGAGGAAGCACCAAAGGCAGAGCCAAAAAAGACTGCTCCTAAAAAGAAGGCTGCAAAGAAAAAGGCAGACGCAGAATAATCGATTAAACATTAAACAACAATAAAGAGAGCAACCATGCGTTGCTCTTTTTTAATAGATAACAATAGGTGATAAAAAATATGTACAGTTCAGGATTGGTACTTGAGGGCGGCGGCAACCGTTCGATTTACACGAGCGGCGTGCTTGACGCTTTTATTGAAAAAGAAATTGAGTTCCCATATGTTATCGGGGTGTCGGCAGGCAGTTGCAACGCAACCTCCTACATTGCAAAAAACTACCGCCGTCAGCATGATATAATTATAAATTACTCAAACAACAAAAATTATATGGGATTCGGCAACATATTAAAGGGCCATACGTTTTTAAACACCGACTGGATTTTCGGTGAGCTTGCATACGATATTGCTCCGCTTAATCAAGATGAGTTTGACAAAAGCAACACCGTTCTTTGTGCTGTTGCAACAAACGGCTTAACAGGCAAGCCGGAGTATTTTTACCCTAAAAGTATGCGAAGCGGCTGTGACGAGCTGAAAGCAAGTTGTTCCTTGCCGGGCGTTACAAACGGGGTTGAAATCGGCGGAACGACATTTTTTGACGGTGGTCTTGTTGACTCTATTCCGCTTGAGCGTGCATTTGACGACGGTTGCAAAAAGGCAGTTGTAATTCTCACGCAATGCAAGGGATATACAAAAAGCCCTATGAATCCAAAAGTAAAAAAGATTTTTAAAAAATTTCCGAAAATCGGTGAAGCGGCAGTTAACCGCCACATTATGTACAATACCCAGCTTGAGTTTGTAAAACAATGCGAAGAAAACGGCACCGCACTTGTAATTCAACCGGCAGCACCGCTTCATGTTTCTACGCTTGAAAAGGATGTTTCAAAACTTGAGTCAATATATCAGCTCGGCTACAAGCAAGGTCTTGACCGTGCCGATGAAATAAAAGCATTTTTAAATGATTAAAATATATATTCATTCTTTAATCAGCACATAGCTGTCTGTGTCAACTTTCAATTTAATGCTTGTGCCGTCCAGCATTCCACGCATAATTTCGTTTCTGATTTGATAATAAACGGAGCTGTCACCGTTCCAATACTGTGAGTGAACATCGGCTGTTTCCTTAAATTTGAGCGAATTAACATCGCTGCATACAATCATATTCACTCTGTCGCACGGCATACCGTTTACAAAAAAATCATTAAACGCTTGATATGCGTTTTCTGCGTCTGTGTTTTCGTTCAGGCTGTTTTGCCTGCCGAAATCATAGGCGACTTTTTTTATTTCATCAAGGGCATTTTCATTTTCGTTCATAATCACAGATACAAGACTTGCATATCTTGTTTCGGCATCCGTAATTTGCGATTGCAACCAACCGTGAATGTTGCCCTCATCTATAACTTCTTCAAGCGGCTGCAATTGCTTTGTATATTCGGCGCCTTTGTCGAAATGCTCGGCAATCAACGAGGTTAACGCTTCCTGATTTTTTATTTTATCATAAAGCCAAAAATGGACGGGGCCCAAAAACAAACTCATTTTCATTCTCCTTTTGTAAAATAGTTTTTTGCAAAGGTCATATTTTGCACAAACTCCGCAGTACCGAGATAATTACCGTTTTTATCACGCACCGCACGATAAGTTATGCACATAGGCATACTCTTTTTCTCACTCCAAACCTGAACTTCATTGCGTTTGCCCGATTTAAAATCGGCAATAATGGCCCTAACCATTGCTTCAACCTTGGGCGGATGACACGAATAAACCTTGCGTCCGAGTGACATTTGCGGACGCTTAAAGAATTTTTCGCCGTTATCATTGTAATAAGCATTTGTGTCATCAACATCAACAAAGGTTATCTCCATCGGAATTGTGTCCATAAGTGCTTCAAGTTGTTCAAGCGAAAGACTGCCCGTCGGCATATTGATTTTATCGGTAAAGCCTACCGCACTCTTCGGCAAATCCTTTACCTCATCCCAAGTTTCTTCCTTTATTCCGAACGCCGAATCATAAGAAAATCGGTCACGATAAATGCCGTGCCACTCCTCGTCGGTAAAATTAACCGCAGATACGGGGAACAGCACCTTTTCCTCCTGCCTTATCATTTGGGTGAGCCTGCCGAGAAGCATTTTGAATTTTTCTTTCCATTCTTCCCCACGCTCAACATCTTTTGCAAGAGCATTAATATCGTCCCTGATTTCATCATCCGTGGTCCACATAACATCGCTCGGACCGGAAATTTCATACTTCACCTTTAAAAGCGGATAGAACAAATCTCCCTTTTCGGCATAATGGATTGACACATCACGAATGTCATTAAACACCTCGTCAAGTTCCCAACCGTTGTCAAGTGCCTTGTGTGCTTTTTCAATAAGACTTTTAAGTGCCTCGTTTTCTTTGCTAAGAGTATAAAGCGGATGACCAACGGTATTAATCAATTTTTGTGCAAGCTCGTCTTTTTTTGAATAATCAACCTTAGGCAGGGTTTTCAGTTTTTCCAATGATTTGTTTACTTCTTCAATGCTCATAATAAAATTTCCTTTCTGTACAAAACTATTATAACCAAAACAATTAACAAATGAAACAGCGTATATAATTTTTTTACAATTACTCACCTTGTTAAAAGTTGCAAAATAATGTATAATCAAATAAATAATCTAAGCGAGGGAAAATTATGATTATAGCAGTAACATATGATAACGGAATGATAAATCAGCATTTCGGCAAAACACAGTATATGAAGGTATACGAAACAAGCAACGACGGCGAAATCCAAAAGGTTCACCTTGAAAGTATGGGCAAGCACTCTCATCACGGAATTGCAGGCTACATCAAGGAAATAGGTGTTGATACCCTCATTTGCGGCAATCTCGGTCAAGGAGCCGTTGATTCGCTTGAAGCCGCAGGAATTACAATTTATGCAGGCAATACAGGCAACTGCGACTCTGCCGTAATCAAGTTTTTGCATGGAGAAATGGAGCAAAACAGCAAGGCAAATTGCAACCACAAGCACGATCACCACGACTCATAAAGGCCGGATTATGAATTTTTTAAAGCAAATCAAAATAAAAAACATTCTTATGCTCACCGTTGCCGGAATAGTCAATGCCATAGGCGTCACGATGTTTTTAGCACCCGTTAAACTGTACGACAGCGGAATATCGGGCACATCAATGCTTTTGGGTCAGCTGACGCCCGATTGGATGTCGCTTTCGCTGTTCCTTGCCGTGCTGAACATTCCGATATTTTTGTTCGGTGCAAAAAAACAAGGCTGGGTTTTCACCGTTTATGCCGTATATGTAGTTGCGATTTATTCGCTGTCTGCGTGGCTGATAACGGATGTACTCCCTATCGATGTTTCGTTTTTGTCGCCGTTTGCAAAAGATGATTTGTTCCTTTGTGCAGTGTTCGGCGGACTCATTTCCGGTGCGGGAAGCGGTATTGCAATCCGCTACGGCGGAGCTATGGACGGCATAGAAGTTTTGGCAGTTATCTTCGCAAAAAAGCTGTCACTCACGGTTGGAACTTTCGTAATGATATACAATGTTATTTTGTACATCGTGTGCGGAATTATATATCACAGCTGGATTTTGCCGTTATATTCCATAGTAACATATATTGTTGCACTCAAGGTAATCGACTACATAGTTGAGGGCTTTGACCGTTCAAAATCAGCAATGATTATCACCACAAAACACAATGAAATTTGCGAAAGACTTTCAAAGGAGTTTGAAAACGGAATAACATTTTTTGACGCAAAAGGCTATTATTCCGACAGCGACAAAACCGTTATTTACTTTGTACTCAACAGATTTCAAATCGGTAAAATGAGAGAAATCGTGCATTCCGTTGACCCCGGAGCATACATATCCATAACCGAAGTTGCCGACATTTTCGGTGCAAAACAGAAAAAAGACTGACAAAAAATGCGTATGCCTGTTCGCTCCAAGCATACGCATTTTTTTATTTTATTGTGGTTTTTTAATAATTGTTTTGTGAAGATTGTTTTTGATAATCACAAAATAGAGTACCGTGCCAAGCACAGCCATAACACCAAGCTCACCGAGGGCAACACATCCGCCCTGTGTGAGAAAGCCTACAAATTCAAACTTGCCTTCAATAAAGAAATGCTCAATTTCCCAGCCGATGACAACGCCGTTCCAAATTGCCGGCATAAGCATTGCAAGAAGCGGATATTTGCCGACCTTGACCTCTCTCAAAAAATACATACAAGTAACCGAGCCGAGAGTTGCCAACGAGCCGAAAATCATATCAAGCGGCAAGCCCTGTCCGATACTTGCAAGGTTTGAGATAACGCATCCGAGCGTAAGCCCCGGAATAGCGGCAGGAGTGAACAATGCCAAAACATTGAGCGCCTCCGATGCTCTGAACTGCACAGCCATAGTTGTTGTGCCGGGTAAAATAAGATTTTGCGCATAAGTAAGCGCAGCGTACATTGCCGCAATTATTGCCGTTTGTGCAATAAAAGCGTTCTTCTTTTTGATACTCATTAAATTATCTCCTTAGTTTTGTTTTTACGAGTAGTACAGCGAAAATACCACTAATATTGCGGGTTTGTGCCAAGTACCGCAATGTTAACCCCCATATTTAACCACCATCGGCTAAATCGCTTATATAGATTAACGGTTGTTATTATAACACACTAAATGAGATTTTCAAGAGTATAATTATAAAAATTTTATTCTATTCAATAAAAAGCTATTCTGATTTCAATAAAACAGCAACCAAAACGATTTTTAACCGAGTTAAGGGGATATTTTTTATCATTTTTGCATTTTTTATCCCCTTAACTTGATTTT
Source organism: uncultured Eubacterium sp. (assembly GCA_900539325.1). Taxonomy (GTDB): domain Bacteria; phylum Bacillota; class Clostridia; order Oscillospirales; family Acutalibacteraceae; genus Eubacterium_R. The sequence continues at coordinate 63,015 of UQCC01000006.1, read as the reverse complement.
TTGTGTTTTATTGCATATAATTATGTTGAGGTGAATAATATGACACTTTTCAAGCGTGAAAACTATTTAAACAAAATCAGAGCTTTTTATGATGATGCAGAAATCATAAAAGTTATAACCGGTGTAAGACGATGCGGAAAATCATCTCTTATGAAAACCATTATAGAAGAGCTGACCGCTAAAGGCGTCAAAGACGAAAACATTATCTTTTTAGATTTAGACAGCCGTGAATATAGAAAAGTTAAAACCGATGATCAGCTTGATGAATTATTAGAATCAAAATCTAAAGCTGACGGTTTGAAATATATATTTGTTGACGAAATACAAAATGTTAAGAATTTTGAAGAAGTAATAAACGCATATCGTGGTGACGGAGAATTTTCAATTTTCATTACAGGCTCTAATTCATATTTGCTCAGCGGTGAGCTTGCCACCAAATTAACAGGCAGATATATTGAATTCGAGATGTTTCCGCTTAGCTTTGAAGAATATATTGACATAAAAAAGTTTTATGGCAAACCGATTAATACCAACTTAACAATAGAGCTAAGCAACTATTTGCTCGAAGGCGGTTTTCCTTTGGCAATTCAATATGACAATCTTGCGGATAAAAGAACTTATGTCAAATCTGTTATAAGTGAGATTTTCGACAAAGACATAAAAACTCGAATTAAAATTAACAATCGAGAAGCATTTATCAAAGTACGAGATTTTATAATCAACAACTACGGTGCAACTATGAGTATCACAAGCTTACAAAACGCTCTTGAGAAAGACGGCATAAAAATAAAGCGTACCACTCTTGACAGGTATATTAAGGCACTTACTGATGCAAAAATCCTATACGAATGCAAACGATTTGATATGAAATCAAAAAAATCACTTACGGGTGAGAAAAAATACTATTTGGCAGACACTTCATTTTATTTTGCAACCAATACCGACAACAGAATTAACTACGGTCCTGCTCTTGAAAACATTGTTTACATCTATGCAAGAAGCAGAAATTATGAAGTAAGTATAGGAAAAATCGGAAAGTTGGAATGTGATTTTATTTTAAGAGACAACAACCTAAATTACGCTTATGTGCAAGTATCTTACACTATTAATGAAAGTAAAGACACCGAAGACAGAGAATACAAGCCTCTTGAAAAAATCAAAGACAATTATCCAAAATATGTGATTACAACAGACTATTTGTTACAACATCGAAACGGTATAAATCATGTTAATTTAATGGATTTTATAACCAACAAACAATCATTTTAATCAAAATATCTTTCAATTCCTTATAAACCGATTTGCTGATATAAAATTTAAAATGGTGTATCGAGATGATACACCATTTTTATCTTATAATGCTTTTTTGATTGCGTCAAGAAGATCGCTGTATTCCTCATAAGCAGGAATATTAGGATAATCCTTTTTGATTGCATCGGTGGATTTGAACAAAAATCCTGCCTTGCTTGCCTGAATCATACCAAGGTCGTTGAAGCTGTCGCCGCTTGCGATAGTGTCGTATCCGATTGACTGAAGTGCCTTAACCGTTGTGAGTTTTGACTGCGGGCAACGCATCTTGAAGCCTGTGATTTCACCGTTTTCGGCAACCTCAAGAGTGTTGCAAAAAATTGTCGGCCAGTCAAGTTTTTTCATAAGCGGTGTTGCAAATTGCTCAAAAGTATCTGACAAAATGATAACCTGTGTAATACTTCTGAGTTCGTCCAAAAACTCCTTTGCACCCGGCATAAGGTCGATTTTTGCAATAACATCTTGAATTTCTTTAAGTCCCAAGCCGTGCTCCTTGAGAATTTTAAGCCTGTAATTCATAAGCTTGTCATAATCAGGCTCGTCACGGGTTGTAAGTTTAAGTTCGGGAATACCTGTTTCCTCTGCAAATGCAATCCAAATTTCAGGAACGAGTACGCCCTCCATATCCAAACAAACGATGTTCATAATATGTCCTCCAAATATATAAATTTAAAAATTAACTGTTTGCGGCACTCCGGCTTTAAAGTCGAGTGTCTTTTCCGTATCGCCGTATGTAACTTTGATTTGTTGGTCGATATCGGAAGTAATTGTTGCTTTAACGCTGCCTGTGTTCATATCCCACGAAAGACTGTCAACCGTTGCTCTTGTTCTTGCCTTAATGCCCTTAACCGTGCCTTTGTCAAAACCGGAAGTCGGAAGAGCCGGAAGAAGTCCGATTTCGCCCTCGTTTGAATAAACAAGTGCTTCGTTAACTATTCCGAGATAACCGATTGCAAAGTCGGTGCAATAACAACTGCCTTGATCGTAATCGTGATTTGTCATCAACGAATCATATCTTATTTTATGATTTTGAAGATTTAAAAGTGCGTCGGTAAGTGCAACTCTGTCCTTTAATCTTGCGGCAATAAGCGAACGGTGAACAAGCGCATGTGAAGCCTCGTTTTCACTTTCTCTATTTGCAATGGCCTGCTCACAAGCCTTTGTGAGTTCCTCGTTATGCTGTGTTTCAAACAGCGGCCATGCACAATAAAGATGGCTCAAATGTCTGTGCTCGTTGTTTTCTTCAAAGCTTGTGGTTGCCCATTCTTTAAGAGCACCTGTTTCGTCATAAAGATACGGCGGCAACTTGTCCATAAGATTTTGCCATTTTGCAAAGCTGTTGTCCGGCGTTACATCAGCCATAACAGCCTTTAACATTTCCAAATTATTTCTGCAAGCCGAAATGTCAATAGCACAGTTAGCGTCTGACGGGCTTGGATAATTTGACGGATTATTTTCAGGCGAATATGACGGAAGAATACAATATGTTTCGCCGTCATTCAGCTTTGTTTTGCCTTTTTCGTAATGAATAGCACCGTCTTTATCGGTGTAATATTCAGGCGTCAAAAGCTGTGCCCAATAATTTGCCGACTTTGTAAGAAGAGGCAACAAAACATCCTCTTCAAGCATCATATAACCTTGCTTTTTGTATTTTGCAATGTCGTCCTCATCAATAGAAAGCACGGACTTCAGCTTGTTCAAATTGAACTCTTCGGAAAGCGGAATTTGAATATTTCCATAGGTTTGCAAGGTTTCATAAAGCGGTTCAATCATCCACGATGTGCCCGCATTCCAATATCTGAACGGGTAAGGATAACAAGTTTCTGTGATAACCGCCTTGTCACCGTCGGTGTTTACAGGTGCTTGAATAGCGTCCGTAAAGCCGTGAGTTGCCTTTGCGTTTTCCTCCCAATCGGGAAGCTGACGGAGAATGAAATATGTATATCCGATCGGTGTTGACGAAATGTTGCCCGTGTTCATTGACGAAGTCTGCAAATTCACATTTGCGTCCATTGTGTACTTGCTTCCCCAACCGGTGTTGAACTCGCCTGTCCACATTCCGTAAAGTCTGCTTGTGGAATAACCCGAACAGCAAAGGTATGCGTATCTGCCTGCATAATACGAACGCTGTGCAAGTGCGGCAGAAAGCTCGTCCTCGCCCTTTTGCTGTTTAAGGAGTTTTTCGTTTGACTCGTCGCTGTCCTCAAGTTCAAGAGTAACTGCGTCAAATTGCGGCTGATAAATTTCAAGGTGCTTTTTGAGTGCTTTTTCATAATCAAAACCGTCTTTGCCGTCATATTTGTCCTCAACGGCTTTTGCCTTATCCGTAAGTTCGTCAACAAGTTCATAGCTGTCCTTGTCATCAAATTCATCAAGGCTTCCCATATTATAGGTTCTGTCGCTTACTGTGATAAGATAAATATTTTCGGCATTTGTGATTTTGATACCGCTGTTTTGACCACGGAAAATGTCTTCCTTTGTTTTCTTTTCAAGTTCTACTTTTTCCTTTGTACCGTCGGTCACAACATAGGTAGTTGTGGCATATCCGCCGTTTTTCAGCTCGCTGTTTTTGTAATCGGGATAATGTGCAACAAGCGAAATCGTGTTGGCATTGATGTCAACAACCTTTTTGTATTCCATATCCGCTTCGCTGCCGTCGCCGAAATTCGCCATGGTCGAAAGGTCATCAAGCGTCAATGTAACATTAAGCTGAGCCGCCTCTGACGACTGCGACAATTTTGTGATAACCGCACCGTCTGCCATTGAAGTGAACGAAGTTCTGTCCCAAGTGCCGTTTTCATCCGTAAATCTCACACCAACCTGTGAAGATTCAAAATCAGTGTAGCGGATGTAATCTTTTGCACCTTTGCCGTCCATAGAAATACGGAGTTGTCCGCCCGGATGGAAGCTGTACACATCATCGTATGACGCATCGTCTGTTATATCTTCACCTTTAACGATCTTTTGCTTAACTGTTTCAAGTTCTTTCGAGGTATCGGGGCAGGTACGAATATTTTTGTTAGGCATAATGAAGTGCATATTTTGAAAAATAAATGTATCCTCATATGGCGAACCGCTTTCAACAAAGCCCTGCAAGCCGTTGCCCGAAACCATGCCATAACGCCATGTTTTGGTTTTGTTTTTACTGTTGTCTTTTAATTCCTTATAGTCAAGACTGTACGAAATTTTTGTACTGTCCGTAAATAATTCCTGCACTGCGGCAGTTTGATTTTTTGACGCACCGCAACCGACAAAGCCTGCGGCAATAACACCGCTGAGCACAACAGCCGTTAACTTCTTTAACTTCATCACAGCAACCCCATTTTCATATTGTTTATATTTCATTATACCAAAGTAAAAAATGATTTTCAACCTTTACAACCGATAAATGTAATGTTACAATTATAATATAAAGTATAAAAGGAGTAATCGTTATGACACACGAGCTTAAATATCAAATTATCGACAAAATAAGAGAGATGATTTCTGCACCGTACTGCTGTCAGGAACTCAAAGAAAAAGCCGAGGAATACCTCGTTGCAGTCGGCACAACAAGAGAGGACAAAAAGTTCAGAGAACTTGTTGATGAAATCAAGGCAGACATCCTCCCCGTTGACGCAATGGTTGAATTTATGGCTTCACAAAAATTCGACGAAGAAACCGCAAAGGAATTCCTTGCGCACGCAAAAGAGCTTAAGGCAAAAGGCGAAAAATTCTGCGATTGCCCTGCCTGCTCCGCCGCACAGGAAGTCCTCAAACTCATCATTTCAAAGTAAACACGCAAACAAAAATACGATGCCCTCACGGACATCGTATTTTTTAAGTTAATCATTATGAATCAGTCACAAACGAGAACGCCGTAACCGTTTTTACGCTTGTAAACTATCTTTGTTTCGCCGTCAATGCCGATATACACAAAGAATGTGTGTCCGAGCATTTCCATCTGAACGATTGCTTCATCGTCCGTCATTGTGTTTGGTGTGATGTGCTTAACTCTGTTGACATCGACCGAATCGTAATAAACTTGGTCGAAATCGTCCATTGTAACATCTTCATCCAAATGATCAAATGCAGTTGCGATTTCATCAATTCCGCCTTTGCGTTTTTTGTCAACAAAGAAGGTCTTGAGTTTGCGAAGCTTACGCTTCAAATCATCAACCGCCATATCAACAACCGGCTCAATGCGGTCTGCTCTTGCTTCACCTCTGATGAATGAGCCGACATTTTTCACCGTAATATCACATTCGTATTCTCCACGCTCCTTGCTGAGCGTAACATCAAATGTTGCGTTATCCGGCAGCATTCTTTCAATTCTCTTGAGTTCCTTTTCAATGCCGTCTTTTGCGCCCTGCTTCAAATCGAAGCCTCTTGCTGTAATGTTAATCATACTTATGCCTCCATTCGAACAATAGTGAGAGAAATATCTTTCCTCCCTATAATCATTATACCCTGTATTGCGAACTAATAAAAGTATTGTAAAATTCCTTTTTTATGATATAATAGAATTGATGTGTGTATGACAAATTCACGCATTATTTTTTTAAAAAAGGTAAAAATATGAAACAGAATTTCAAATCAACCGTCAACGCTTGTTTTTTAGCATACATAGTTCAGGCAATAGTCAACAATTTTGCACCGTTGCTGTTTGTTACTTTTCAAAAAGAATTCGACATTCCGCTGTCGCAAATTACATTGCTGATTTCTTTCAATTTCACAATTCAGCTTTTGGTTGACTTACTCTCGGCAAAGGCAATCGACAAGGTCGGCTACCGCACATCAATGGTTTTGGCACATTTCCTGTCGGCACTCGGTCTGGCAAGCCTTGCCGTATTGCCGTTTGTATTACCAAGTCCGTTTGTCGGACTGCTGATTTCGGTTATGATTTACGCAGTCGGAGGCGGAATTTTGGAGGTTTTGGTCAGCCCGATAGTTGAAGCGTGCCCAACCGATAACAAGGAAAAAGCAATGAGCCTTTTGCACTCATTCTACTGCTGGGGACACATGGCAGTCGTGCTGTTAAGCACCGTGTTTTTCAATATTTTCGGCATCGAAAATTGGCGAATTGTCGCCATTATTTGGGCAATATTACCAATAATCAACGGTATTGTTTTTGCAAAAGTACCAATAGCAAACCTGATTGATTCGGGCGAAAAAGGTATGAGCATAAAAGAACTGTTCACATCAAAGGTATTTATAATTCTGTTCATAATGATGGTTTGTTCAGGTGCAAGCGAGCAGGCAATTTCTCAATGGGTATCAACTTTTGCGAAAGAGGGCTTGGGAATTTCCAAAACGGTCGGCGACCTTGCAGGACCGCTTTCGTTCGCACTGCTGATGGGCACATCACGAGCACTTTACGGCAAGTTTGGGGATAGAATTTCGCAAAAGAAATTAATTCCGATTTCTTGCATTGTGTGTATCGGAGCGTATTTGGTTGTATCGCTTTCACCGATACCGGCTCTGTCGCTGATAGGCTGCTCGATTTGCGGCTTCTGCGTGGGAATTATGTGGCCGGGAACATTCTCGATTTCGTCGGCAATGCTCACCAAAGGCGGAACGGCAATGTTTGCACTGCTTGCACTCGGCGGCGACCTCGGATGCAGTGCCGGTCCAAGCCTTGTCGGCTTCGTGTCGTCAATGGCAAAGGATAACCTAAAAGTCGGCATCCTCGTAGCCACAATCTTCCCGATTATCCTTCTGCTGAGCGCAAAACTCCTCGGCAAATTCTCAACAAAAACCAAAGCCTGACTAAATTTATATTAATTTAGAAAAATTATAGTTTCTTAATTTTTCTTGGTATGTTATAATCTTTTTATATCTAAAAGTAGACCAAAAAGATTGTAGTTCCCTAATTTTTCTTGGTATGTTATAATAAGATAAGTTATTATTAAAAATCCGACAGAATTGTAGTTCCCTAATTTTTCTTGGTATGTTATAATTGAAGTTCTGTAAAAGTATATCCTTTTTTCATTGTAGTTCCCTAATTTTTCTTGGTATGTTATAATTATTTTGCCTTTGAACCGATGTTCTTGACATTGTAGTTCCCTAATTTTTCTTGGTATGTTATAATAATTAAGCCTAAGCCGCAGCCGACGATGCATTGTAGTTCCCTAATTTTTCTTGGTATGTTATAATCCTTTACCTTTGCCGTATGTGCCTCGTATAATTGTAGTTCCCTAATTTTTCTTGGTATGTTATAATATGGGAACAAAAGGCGCAGTAAATTAGGGCGTTTCAAGAAAAATTTGAGATAAAAAAGCACAACAGAATTGATGTTCTGCTGTGCTTTTTCTCTTTTTTACAACAAAGTTAACTGCTCATATGCAACGGGAATGTCCGATTGAATATATTCGCCGAGCAAAATCTGCATGGATTCGTACTGCTTTTCGGTAATCGTAAGCAATCGCACCGAGCCGTTTGGCGGCAAATGCTGTTTCAGTCGTTTTTCATGTGTTTTAACCGCATCATATCCATTGCAAACTCTTGAATAAACTGAATACTGAACCATCAAATAGCCATCATTGATAAGAAAATTTCTGAATTTAGTTGCCGCCTTTTGTGCGGCTTTTTCTGTAACCGGCAGGTCAAAGAATACAATCATCCTCATAAACTTAGTCATAATTAAAATATGATATATCAATCAAATTCGGTAATTTCAACGCAATTTCTTCATTTTCAAACGAAAAAATTATACTTTGAACTGTAAGTTCTATTGCATTTGCCACGCTGTGACGGTTGCCGTCAATTTCGGTCGCACAGTTTAGCAAAAGTTGAAGTTCTGCCTTTTGCGGAGTGAAAAACTCCTCGCCCCACTCAACATAATTTTGATAAACAAAATTGTCAATAATCGGTCGATACGGCTCAACAACGTCATCTGCCAAATTAAATTGATTAAGCTGGCTTTTGTGATGTATGCCGAGTGACGGCTCAAGCCCATAAGCAACAATTGTTTTGGCAATAAACGAACGCAAAATCGCATATCCGTAATTAAGCGCGGCGTTTATACTGTTTTCATCATCTCGTTTAAAATCATCACCAAAAAGCGATTTGAAATATAACCTTGCGGCATAGCCCTCTCTGTTTGTTGTATCTCCCGATGCAACATTTTTTGAAATCGAATAAAGAGTTTGCGCCTCGTCAATTTCATTAAGTTCAAGACATTTTGCTTGATTGTTGATTTTCGCCTGCACAATTTTTTGCCAAATTTTTTTCAGCCGTGGCTTCGATTGAGAAAATTGAAGATTAATTCGCTTATTCATTCGACAATATGAACCAATCGGCAAAAGCTCGCAAGACGGAATGTGCTTGTCGTTGCATATAATCAGACAAACTCCGTCATCAGCAAGTTTTGCAATCAACTTACCCGTAAGCGAAGTATACGGATTGTCAACCACGATAGAACGAATATCCTCAATAGGGAACGAAAGTTCCTCGCCATTGAAAACTATCAACTGATTATTTTTCAATTTCAATTTCGCTTCGTTGGCAATAAAAATATTTCTGTAAGCCATAATTAATTAAAATACATTCGCTTTTCTTTGTTCACCTTGTTAACATTTCCAAGCGGGTCAACAGTAAACTTTTCGATATTAACCAATGATTTAATACCACAACTTTTAAACTTATATGAATTATCGTGAGTTATTCCATTTATACTTGCAGTAGATATATCCGCTCCACCATAATACAACAGCAACTCATTTCCATATTTATTTGCAGGTAAAGTACTGTTTTTATTAACCACGCTGAATTTCATATCTTTTTTAGCCGTTATACGAATTAAATCATTTTGATATAATGAGAACACAAAGTCTTTATCATCCATTTCTTTCCACGGCTTTCCACCGGGAACGCAAGCCAAATTAGGCATCGGGTTTATAGTATCGGCAACATAAATCGGAACGAAATAATAGCCGTCATTTTCGACATAGAATACATCTATACGAACCATAGAACCATTATCTGCAATTCCGAGTTTGTTTTCATTTCTTGCCTTAACGCTTGACGATGTACGCTCAATGATTTTTACTTTCTTCACAATCGGACCCGGTGTTCCGTCTGCTTTTGGCTTATGGAATTCCTCTGCAAATGCTTGTTTTGCATCTCCGTCAAACTCAATAAGCCTTTGCAAAAGTGCATTGTAAAGCAAAGTATCACTTTCGGGATTATAATAATTCTCGATGGCACCGTCTTTGAGTTTAAGTGATGTCAACTCAACCTTTGAAATTTTATATCCGTCAACCTTACCCGAACGAATTGTGTCCTTATGAGCCGGACCCGTAACCTTTCGGCGAGGCATACGAGAAACAAAAGCAGGTTTTGCACTTTCGGCATCGTCATAGCTGTAATTTGGAAATGACAACAACACGCTTTTAAGTCGCTTTTCATCTTCAATTTCGCTTCTTGCTTCGAGTTCTTTCCTGAAGTTCGGATACGGAAGCGGAAAACGCTCCTTGACCTCTCCTGTGCGATAATCAACATCAAACATTGTTTCTCTGTCAAACGAATACTTTGATATTTTGTTCACCATTCCTTGAGTTACGCAAGAAATAACCGCAGCGTCCACAGCATGGTGCAAATCACCGTTTTCTCTGATTTTGTCAATGCCCCAACATTTACGCATAAGAGCCGTTGCGGCACCGTTAACAGAAATAACATGTCGTTTTTTGCCGTTTGCGAAATCCTCAAAAATCAAATTGTCATTTATGTAATTATAAAGAACTCTGCTCAAATATTTTGTGTCATTAAGGTTTCTTTGCTTAAAGTCCTCTTTGTCCTTTTCTGTAAAATGCTCCTTAAGCAAATTCTGCTTTTTTCTGTAATTTCGGATATTGCTGTTTACCCAAACACGATAATCCGATTTTTTATTTTCAGGCAAATATTCAAGCGGAACACGATTTCTCTTTTGTCTGTTTTCAGAAGAAAATGTCAAAACTTTATTATTGTAGTTGTCGTCAAAGCAAGCACTGTATGGAATTATATGGTCAATATCCACATATCCAACCTCAAACAATCTGTCATATTTAATAGGCTCTAATGAATAAGGGCAAATTCCGTCTTGCTCATGATAGAGTTTTAGCTTAACAATGTCCTGACCTTTTGGCTCAAAACCAAAATTATCAACAATCTCTTTCTTTATCTTTTCATTTTTAGTTCTGTTAAGCAGATAGTTTTTCTCAATCTCATCTCGCTCTTTCTTGCTCTTTGAAAGTTCTCGTGCAAGTTCTATATTAAGATAAGTAGGCGAAGCTCCCATTTCTCTGATTATTACATTTACAACCTTAACGGTTTGTGACACCGCACGCCTTACAACAGGATTAACGATGTCGTCAAGTTCATCCGATTTTGGCGGAAGCAACATTTGCTTTTCGGCATTGCCGTGTGCCTTGAAATCCAAACCTGCACATTCGCAAGCCTCGTTATACACCTTGCCTTCTTCCAAAAACGGAATAAGCAATTTGCACGCCTTAACACTGATGTGTCCTGTTTTGCTAAATGACGGAAGATTCAAAAGTGCAGAATAAAGGCCCTTGTCTATATCTGTTTTTTCGAGAGCCTCAATGATTTTTGTATCGTTTTTATAGAATGTAAATATTCTGCCGATTTCATCAAGTTCATCATGTGAGAGCGAATTCATAGCATCGCCCAATGTGCTTTTCATTTGATGATAAATATTCAGATGTTGAAATTTTGTCTTTTTCTCCGACTCCTCAACACCTTTTTCGGTATAAGTAATATTCTTAAATTTGAAATCAGGTGAAATTTTCAGTTTCTTCCTTATTGAAGCGTAAGTAACCGACTTTGTTTTAAAGCAATATTCCTTTAATTCATCACGCTCCTGCTGCGAAAGAGAAAATGCGTTGCCTCCGTCATCAACCAAAGTGATATTGTTTATCCCCTGCAAAAGCGAAAAAAGTTGAAAAGAATAACTTGCTTTTACCGCACGATATTCTTCAGGGAAGAAAGTACATCTGCCAACCATTTTTTCAATTTGGTTGCCTGCATACGGACTCGGAGATTTTTCATTACCCTCGCCGGGACCTAAATCAAACGGTCTTTGTGACATAACTATATCCGTGTATTTTGCTTCAATTTCCTCCGTTGCAAAAGGCATTCGAAAACTGCGTTGAGCAGAAAAAATCATCTTTATTTCATCGGCAATCATATCACGAGATACCGTGTTGAGATAGTCCTCTCCCTTGTTACGCTTGTACTTTGAATATCTTTCATCCTTATACAGCATTTCGCCGACTGTACGGTAGCCGTTTTTGGCAATGTTTTCCCTATTCTTTTCAATGGCACCGAGGAGTTTGCCTGTTTCTTTATCCTTTGTGTTTTCGTCAACTTTTCTGTTTGACTTAAAACCTCTTCTTTGTGCAAGATTAATAAGCACTCTTGCAAACTCAACATTACTTATCGGTTCATCAAGAGCCCTTGTTCTTATTTCATATATATCGGGCAGTTGACCTTGGAACATTGTGTCAAGCTCTTCTTGAGTCACAATTCCATCACTTACAAGCATATACCTAATGCGTTGAAGCCTGTGCTGATGCCGTCTTATTCTTCGGCGAAGTCCCCTCGCCTCTCTCCTCGGCTTTGCAAGAGAACTGCCGTCTTTTGGATTTTCGGCTTTGTCAAAAATTCTCGAACCAAGACGAACAATTCTTTTAGGCTCATCATTTGAATCCAGCTCTGTTACACAATATCCAACAGATGCAATGCCACAATCCAATCCGATACCGTACTTCATAATGTTTCTCCTTTTTGATAGAAAAAGATAACGGCTCCAAAAAGGAGCCGTCAGAGCTTTTCGGTTTTCTACCTTTTTGTAGTAACCCAATTGTTCTTGGTATGTTATAAGAACAATTGAAGTATACCACACATTTTTAGTTTTGTAAATATTTTTGCCAAAATAAATAGCACTTGTCCATAAATATTCTCTATTTTCTGCATTTACTTTACTCGCTTATTAAATTATTGTAAAATTAAAGATTATCGCTTTTTATTTTAAATTTTCTTATATTCAATATTTTTCATATTATAAAAAAAGAAAAACTGACCCCGCAAAACGGAATCAGTTGTTTTTTAACATTTTTCAATAATTGATAAGAGCCTGCTGTATATTGAGTCAGCGCAGCTGTTAATTCTGTTTATTATGTTTTTGAACACATACTTTTCAAGCACATATTTTCTGATATATTCAATAACTGTGCAAGCAACATAAACAATAACCACACTTAAAATGAAATGAACAATCAAATAATTAGACTCGGCATATTTTGAATTATCAAATATATTTCCCCAAAGATACTCTCTCATATAATTATTATCATGAATCAAATACACGCCAAAAGTGCATCCACCCAAAGTGTTGACTAACCTTGAATATTTTGGTGTTTTATTAATACAGAAAGAAAGCAATCCCAAAGCAAGCAACAAAACCAAAATTGAATTAATAGTATAAAACTTGCTTGCTTTACCATAAAATGCACTAAATCGTTCTCCGACAACATCAATAGCTATTGCCGATAATTCTAACAAAATAAATGTCGCCACAGAAATAATCAAAGCCCAGCTTTTGTTTGCAAATATGTTATCAGGATATTTTCTCAAATATGCACCAAAAATATAAAATACAACAATAGCGCCTAATTTACCCGTGATTTCTATTGAATCAAGATCAAAAAAACTTGGTGCGATTATAAAATAAAAAGTAATCACTATAAGCAATAAAATAAATTGTTTTCTGTTTATGATATTCAACATTTTATTAATAAATGGTGACAAAAAGCACAGAATAACATAATTTGTCACAAACCAATACCTCTGTCCGATAACAGGAAACATATTTTTAAATAAGTTTATAACAGAAACATTATCATTATCAAAAATACAAAAAATCACAAATAAACCCATTGTATAAAACAGAGTTTGCAAAACAATATTCACAACCCTTTTGAACTTAAACTCAGACTCAATTAGATAATAACCCGTTATCATTACAAATATTGCAACTCCAATCAAGCCATAATTCGTTGAATCTATCAAAAACTTATTGAATCCAAATTCCAAGTCCATACTTTTTATAGAACCGTGAACTGAATAATGAGAAATCACGATAAACACCATCGCAAGAACTCTCAACGCCTCAATATTTGAATTTCTTTCTTTCATATTCATCCTTTTTACTTATCCTAAATCATCAGTAGCACCGTTAAGCCTACTTAATAACATAACACTGTTATTTTTTTAATTATCTATTCTTAAAATAGTTAAATTCATCTATAAAGAAAAGTTTAACTAATAATTGAAATTTTAATTCATTTATGTATACGATCATTTAACACTTGAATTTTATTTTTAAAAATGTTTTCTAAAGACTTAAATTCTTTTTGCTTTGATGTAAAAATAAATGTAGAAATCACAAAAGAAAATACACATACAAAACACTTTAAAACAAAACTTAAAATTCCGGTAAACATTATATATTTAAATAAAAATTCACATATAAATATCGAAATGATAGACAACAACAAATATTCCATCCATCTAAAATAATACTTTTTTGAACTAAGTTTCAATCCATATTTATATACAATATACGGGTCATACCAAACATTTGTTATTACTCTTGTGATAGTCGTTCCTATTAATACACCTATCATTCCTATCTTTTTTGCAAGAAGAATTGAAACAACCACATTTATCACAGCCGAAACAAGTGGTCTATATTTTCCGTATTTAAACAAACCCATTGTCGTTCTAAATGTCCATATTGAGTTCATCATTCCGAAAATATAGAAATTAAGCGATAATACAAACACTATATTCGTGTCCAATTTATAATTATTACCAAACACCAATTCAACAAAGGGCGTTGATAAACAATTCAAACATACAAATAAAAAACCATAAATAATAAAAGATAAATATAATATTTTTAATAAAAGTTCTTCATATCGTGTCTTTTTTTCAGTAGCTATAAAGTTACCAATACTACCTGCAATTGAAGTTATAATTTGAGTTGCCAGCATACTCACAGCGCCTGATATTAGGGTATAATTTGAAAGTTTTCCAACCCATACCACTCCGACAAATGCTGATAAAATAATGTTATCTGTTCCATCTAATACTGTGCTTCCAACCTTATAAATCATCAAAGATTTAATATCGTTTTTTATTTTCAACAAATCTCGCTTATCAAGTTTTATTTTCTTATTCAATTTAATAAATGGATAATATCTATCGGAATAATAATAAACAAGTGCATTCTCACCTATTGTACACAAAATTTGTATTATTAAAAACAAAATAAAATTCTTTGTAGTTAAAAGTATTACACATTGAAGAATCGCCCTAATAATAGAAAATGCCAAACGACATTTTAACAAAACGCTTTCTCTTTGGTCAGCTGAAAATATTGCCCTTCTATATGCAAAAAAATATGAAGAAGCTGTATTTACCAAAAATAAAACATATATAAATTCCAAATTTGGAATATCAGGTTGATCTTTAATTATAACATTTAAAAACGGTGTTAAAAGTAATCCTAACACAGTTATAATTATCCCTATTATTTGATATGCTTTTCTATAATAATTTAACAATGCAGATATCTTCAATTCGTCTTTATCTGCAACCGGTTTATACAAACTATATATTATAGCTGTTCCTACGCCCAGTTCTGCCAAGGAAAGAACGGTTAATATATTTGAAAAAAGTCCGTTTACCCCTAAATATTCTTCATTTAGACATTTTACAAAAACAAGGCGCGTAACAAAATTCAATATTATAGAACTTCCTTGTGAAACAACACCAATTATTGAATTAATTATTGAATTTGTCGTTCTACTTTTATTATTCATTAATCAATTACCTTTATATGCAACTTTATTAGCATATTTATCAGAATAAAATACATTAAATATTTAATCTTTTAGCACACTTTTTATCAAATCAAATTTTGATAAATATTCAAAATTTGAATGTCTTTCATTTGAATTTTGAATACTATCAATTAACTTCTTAAAAGTGTCATCTTGATAATTACTAACTACCGAAATATAATGCAAGTTACTGAGCCACGCCTTATACACCCCTGATATTTTTTTATTTGAATTATCAAATGCAATGCAAGGTGTTTCTGTAATTGCACAAAAGATCATGCAATGCAACCTATCTGTTACAACCAATTTTTTTGAAGCAATTCTATTTAAAAAAGACAAAATCGTTTTTTCATATACTTTATATTCACATTCCTCTTTTTTCACATCAATAGTGTCTGTATATTCAATGAAATCAAATTTTTCTTTTAAAGTTTTAAGGATTGCGTCAGTATTAAAATTACAATTTTTTTCAATATCATTTCTAAAAACGCATAGTAAACCTTTTCGGTTTTGTTTAAATGCTTCTTTATAATCCAAATATAGAACCATATCCGGAATCACTTCAACGGTCTTTGCATTTTTAAACATTTTTTTCATATTTTCATATGAATTGTATTCTCTAGCAAAAATATGAAGATTGTTATGTTTTGAATATGTTTTAATTGTTTTTTTTAAACGATATCTACCATATAAGTCATTATTAAAATGCATTGTTTGAGGGAATAACACAATCTTATTCTTCTTAAAACAGCGAATAACAAATCTGCGACAGTTTTCCAACGAAGCATAATTGCTATCCATACTTCCGCCACCAACAATCGTAATAATATCGTCATTATTTACAATACTCTTTGCCCATCTAATTGTTGTATAGGTATCTACACTTGGAACCATAATAATCTTATATTTCGGAAAGTTCTTTTTTAAAAACTGTTCTTGTGAATATGTAATTGCCATATCTCCAAGATTTTGATAAAACCCGCTCAAATACACAAAAATCTTCTTGTCATTTTTTGTAATTTTTGAATTTAAAACTTTATTATTTAATATCCCATAAATTATACACTTTATATTGGTAACATTATCATTTACTACCGACTTTAAAAACTCAACCATAGTTTCTGAAACCTTCAATAATTTTTTTAAATAAATAAGCAAAATATAACGCTCTAAATTTATAACATAAACAATACACTTTTTCGCAAACAGAGAGTTCAAAAAAAGCCGACTTAAAAGACACATTTCTTATCTGTTCATTATTAATTAATGGCTTTAAATCTTTTATAAATTTTTTGTATTCATATAATCTATAAGAATTATCAATACATCCTCCGATTATTTTTAATAAAATCAAATTTATTCTTTTTTCATCAACAACATTATAATCTTTTAATTCTTCAATAATCCTATTTAATCGTTGGATTTCCATTTGACATTTATCTTTTCTATAAATATGAGTTAGTGAATTGGGATTCACACAATAATGATATAAAGGTTTAAATATAATTGATACTTTTTTACATTTTTTATACGATTCCAAATTAAAAAACAAATCCTCGGTACAAAATTCTCTTTCAGAAACAAAGCACTTATCATCAATAATATTCTTTTTATACATTCTCATCCAAATAAAACTTGGCAGTGTCGTTTCATCTCTTTTTAAAGCACAAACTTCTGGCAAAATCAATTCTTCCACAAAGCTTTCTTTTTTATATACCAATTTACTCACTTTAATATTAACAACTTTACTATTTATATCATCTAAAAAATATCCACAAATAGACATATCGCTATTATTCTGAACTAAATTATTATATAACTCTTCAACATATGTTTTTTCTAAAAAATCATCGCTATCAACAAAAGAAATATACTCTCCTTTAGCTATATCAAATCCTGCTTTTCTTGAACTTGTTAATCCCCCATTTAATTTATGTATTACTTCAATTCTTGGGTCTTTTTTTTCCCATAAATCACAAATTTCACCACTTTTATCAGTTGCGCCATCATCAACCAGTATTATCTGTAAATTTGAATATGTTTGAGCAACTACACTTTTAATACATCTATCCACATATTGCTCAACATTATATACTGGAACAATAATAGAAATCAATTCTGCCATAATTCAAACCACCATTATTATAAACTTTCCAACATTTTTTCAACAGCTTTTGTGGTTTTATCAGCACTAAACTTTTTGCCTCTAATTTCAGCTTGTTTTTTATAGTGAATTAGCAAACCATCTTTCGTAAGCATTTTGTACATTCCTTCGTAAAGAGCATTCTCATTATTGTCTGTTACAATTCCATATTCATTGTTGTATCCCAACAATTCCTTTGCCCCACTAACTTCCGTGGAAACAACCGGAATGCCTAAAACCAGAGCTTCTGTAACAGCAGTGCTAAAACCTTCTTTATATGAAGAACAAACAAATAAATCTGCATTAGCAACAAACTTATACGGATTATCATCAAATCCTAATAATACACATGTTTCTTTAACACCCAAAACATCTATTAAAGCCTGAAGTTTTTTGTGGTCAGGACCCTCACCAAGAATATACAATTTGTTATTAACGCCTTGTTCAAGCAATCTTTTATGAATTGCTATCAGTCGTTCATAACCCTTATGGTTAATTATTAAACGACCAACAGACACAATATTTACACAATCATCATTATGTAAAACAGAATCTTGTTTTTCTAATGATTTTTCTATAATATAATCTGTTTGATTTACATTATATAAAACTTCACAAGGGCATTTAACATCTGACAGTCTTAAAAAATTAGATTTAACTGTTTCTGCTACACAAATAATCTTATTAAAAGAATTATAACAATTGTTCATTTCTTTAAAACTTCTAAAAGAGCTAGAAATCGTCTTTTCACTTGCATGTTCAATATGAATCCATGCAACTTTTTTACCATTGTATGACGACACAATTCTCGAACACGGTCCTTCAAGAAAAGAAACAACAATATCGTAATCTTCCTTTATAATCAACTTACACAAAAATTTAGGAGAAAAAAGCTTCATAAGTGTAACATTTCCCGGAAACATCTTCTTCCAACCGCCTATGTAGTTTACTTTTTTTGAAATGTATTTTTTATTTATACCAACATCGAAAAGCGTTTGAATAGTAACTTCATATTTAGTTTTATCAAGGTTATTAGCTAAGTTTGTTAAAACTTTTTCCGCTCCACCACAACCTAAATCATGTATTAAGAATAATACTTTCTTCATATTTCTCCCAACAAAATAAAATATCTAAACCCTTAAATTTAATATTTGCCTGACTTTACAGCTAAATAATAAAGATTAAAACTCTTTTCTATTATAGAATTATACAAATTAATATATTTAGAAGACATATATTTGCATTCTGAAAAATACTCATCAAAAATATTGCAAATATATACAAATATTTTCTTTTGAATATTCTTGTTCATATAATAATATCTATTATAACTATTCACAACTTGAAATAGCATTGTTTCCAAAACTCGTTCGTCAATCGGAACATTCAAATAATTCATTCTATCTAATATTTGGGGAACTATTAAAATTGAATCTAAAGAAGCGTAATTATTGGAAGCTGAAAACGAAAGACCTTTTCGATTACGTCTGTAACCATATGTATATTCATCAACTACCCCAACTTTTCCCCCTGCCAATTCATGCACGAAGAATTCCATACAAGTATCCTCAAATACATATCCTTCTTCAAATTGAAAATTCCTTAATAATGAACTTTTTACAACCTTATTACAAGCAAAGCCATATAGTTTTTCTCCTGCTCTTTGCATTTTTGAAATTATCTTATTTCCTTCGAAATAGTAATAATTACCTTCAACTATACTTAATTCTTCAGAATATGCTTTATCTAACAATAGCTCAACCGTATTATCTTTAATAACATCATCCGAATCAACAAATAAAACATAATCACTTTCTATATTTTTAATTCCAAAATTTCTTGCTGAAGACAATCCTCCGTTTTGTTTTTCTAAAAACTGTATTTTAGGGTCATTCATAAAACTTTGAATTATTTGTTTTGAAGAATCTGTCGAACCGTCGTTTATTATTTTAATTTTATATTTATATTTTGTTTTCTGATTTAATAAAGATTCAATACATTCACCAATATATTTCTCAACATTATAAACGGGTACAATAATAGTTAGGTTATAATTAGAAGATTCAATAGAATTAACGACATTTAAATTTGAGAGTTTATGAATTCTAACATTAGTTAAAAATTCTTGAGAATCATTTAAAGTTGGCAAATTAATTTTCTTGTTTTTAAACACTTTATACAATATCGGATATAAAACACGATAAGTATATTTTGATAAAATCTTATTTATTTTAAAAACAAAGTTCATGTTCATAACATTCTCCACTTTTAAAAAACTTTTTAATCAACTAATCCATTTAAACTCATTTAATGCTATTCTGTCAAAATCCTTATCAAAAGGATTAAAGCCCGAATGAGTATTACTATACCACATAAAGAACAAATAGCATCCTATTGCCGCAACCTTCATCGGAATTCTCCATTTTGGCTTAACCATATTGAACAATCTTGGCAAAGCGATAACAGGAAAAATGTAAAAATAGTTTGCAAGACGAGCAAAATAGTTTGCCGTGCCAAATAAGGCGATAAACATTATTTCACCATTAAGAAACGACAAATTCAAACAAATATTATCTTGTCTGTCATATTCATAATACGGATCATTTATTTGTTTTCGCAGTACAAACGATATAACTAACGGAACTAATGTAACTAAAAGTCTAAAAGGATTAACTCCCTCACCGCTAAATTCTTCGACCGAATAATCTTTACCAAGCGACTCGGTAGCCTCCAAAAGTGTACCCAACATCGGACGAAGCAAAATTCCGGCAAAGAAAAATATAACAATCCACATAACCGTTCTTTTGTCCTGCCATGGGAGAAAAAACATCAGTGGAACAATTAAATATATAATTGAGTACGCATGGAAAGTTTCGGCTATTAATATCCAAAAAACAAACCAAAACCACTTTTTATTTATTGCCTTGTCAACTGCAAGCAAACAAAACGCAACCGCAACACACTGTTTTATCGCTGCAAGCGGAAATGTGAAAACAAGACACATAAATAAGAATATCGACATTAAAAAATCTGTTGAATACTTATGTATAAACCAAATATAAATGCTATATGTAACAATAGCGAAAACCATTAAGAAGCCATTATTAGTAAAGCCTAATGATTTCAACAGGATATTAACAATGACAAATCCAAAATTTCCGCCAAACGTCCATTCAACATCTGAAAAATCAAATTTTGAATTTACTAAATACTCATAAGATTCTAAATATGTACCGGTATCATTATACCTTGTTCGCAAGCCTGCAAAAACGGCTGTCACAACAATAAGCAAAATCCATATAAACTTTTCTTTGTAAATATAACCTGTTAATCTTTCATTTTTTCTTGAAAATCTGTCAGAAAAGAAAGCAACAGCTATACATATTAAAAATATCGGAACTAATTTCCACATAAATACTCCATTACTTTTTTAGCAAATGTAAAATCTTATAAATATATTTAGGTAACATTCCTACCAATATAGGTCTTAATACATAAATATAATTTACCGGTGATAATTTCAGCAATTTTACCGCTTGAATTGTCATCCTGGCTTCATTTATTCTAAATTTAAATTTTCTACGAGAAAAAGCATTTTTATCATCTCGCATTTTATACATCGGTTCTTGAAGGTTATAGCCTATGTATCCTTTAGAATACATCCTTATCCATAAATCCCAATCTTCAACACGCATTTTTTTACTGTCTACATCATAACCTGATACCGCATCGTATGCTTCTTTTCTAACCATACAAGGAGCATGGCAAAACGGAGTTCCTTTTGCAAGAGTTGAAACTTTTGGTTCTCCGTTGCCCTGACAAGATTTAAAATCGCCATTTTCGTCAAAATGTATCATTGGTGTGCTAACTATTGCATATTCCGGATGCTCGTCCAAAAAAGACACCTCTTTTTCAAATCTTAACGGAAGAGATATATCATCCCCGTCCATTCGTGCAATATATTTGCCCTTACAATATTCAAGACAATGATTCAAAGTATAATTAAGCCCCATATTCTTCGCATTTTCAATCAAAACAATTCTATCCGGATACTTATCATTATACTGCTTTGCAATTTCAAAAGTGTTATCCGTCGAGCCATCATTACACATTATAATTTCAAAATTCTGATATGTTTGTACTAATAATGAATCAAGACTTTCTGCCAATGTATCGGCACAGTTATATATACCCATAATTACAGAAACTAATGGTTGAGAATTTGACATTATTATTCTCCTAATAATTTTTTCCTATCCTCTAAAATATAGCTGAACAATTGTTTTTGCTCAAAATTATTTACTGCGAAATCGTGAGCCTTTTCTGCCATAACAAAATAACGCACTTTATCTTCACGAATACTTATCATCGCATTATATAGACTTTCAACATCTGCTTTTTGAACAACAATTCCGGTTTCATTATCTATCATTGCATCTATTGGACCCGGAATATCAGTTACAATTACAGGAACACCCATTGCCTCTGCTTCAACAACGCCCATTCCAAAGCCTTCACGATAGCTTGGAAGAATGTAGCAATCCATAGCAGATAAATATTGCTCGACAACTGTTGTGTAGCCCGTAAATTTAATTTTTTCATTTTTTGATGCCCAAGTATAAAGTTCTTGATTAATTGTTTCATCAACCTCACTTCGACCAACCATAATCAAATAGCTATCATCATTCAGCTTTTTGTATGCCTCTAACAGCTCGTTAATGCCCTTATCTCTTGTGATTCTACCAACAAATCCATAAACAAAGGCGTCTTCTGGAATATCAAGCTGTTCTCTAATATCTTTTCTGTATTCCTCTTTATTGGAAATATCAAACTTAGTTAAATTTACACCACAAGCACTACCATTCCAAATAACAGAACCTTTGCTTTTAGGATACAATCCAATCTCGTGCGCAAATCTTAAATTGCTATTGCTATCCGGCTCAATATGAGTTGAAAGATGGCAAACATACTTTTCTTCCATTTGAAAAATTTTACGCTTCAAGCCTTGAAACCCAACAAACACCAATCCCCATTGACAATATAGTCTTACCGGAACATGAGCTAACTTACCGGCCATTGAAGCATAAAGGGAAGCGTTTGGAGTTGAATACTGAATTAAATCAAACTTTTCTCTTTGAAAAATCTTTTTCATTTCAAGCATCGCCTTAACGCCTGCAATACTGATTCCTCTTTCCATTGGAACTGGTATATAATGTATATATTCCGGGAGTGTTTTTTCAAACTTTTCATCATAATTGCAGATAAAGGTTATATCCCAATCAGTATTATTATGAATGCATTTTGCTGTTTCTACAACAAACGAACTAAGTGTTGCAGATATTGTAGTCACAAAACAAATCTTTTTCATCAAAAAACTCCTATAATTCTATAACTGATAATTCGTTATATTTCATCATATATGTATTTTCTTTATACATGCCAATAACACATTCGTTTACTTTGCCATTAAGATTATTAACAATAAGGCTCATGTGATCACTGCCGCTTTCATAAGCATAAGGATAACCTCCGCCAAAACGAGGATTGACTTCTGAAATGTAATATTCGCCGTTGATATCAAAAATATCAATGTCAATCTGACCTCTGTATCCGGCTCTATCCACAAATCTTTGATTAATTCAAAGAGCTTTTCATCTTTAAATGATACGGCTTTATCTGTTTCGCCTGCCCTCATTTTTAACTTTTTCTTTGTGAAAATTGAAACTACTTCACCGGAAAACAAATACTCTATTAATATAATTCATTAAAACAAGAGCCTTAATAAATTATCATTATTTCGCCAAGTCATCACTTTTCTTAATAACAACACTATCATACATCATCATTACGACACCTTCTTCATAATCCCCAATGTTTTCCTCATTTATATTGCCTTTTAAATTGTTTTCTATAAGCTTAATAAAGTCTACTCCTGCACCATAGGCATGGAGATATGCACCACCAAATCTCGGATTAACTTCTGAAAGATAATAATTTCCATCTTTGCAAAAGAAATCCATATCAATAGGGCCATTAAATTTAAAATGTTTTAGTGCATTTTTTATAAAATCAAATAACTTTTCATCTTTGAAAGATATTGTTTTATTTGCACCACCGATTGTGGTTGATATCTTTTTCTTTGAAAAAATTGCAACTGGTTTATGCGATTTTATATCAATATAAACATCCGCATCTAAATCTTGACAATCCATAAATTCTTGAACAATTAATGATTCATCTTGTTCAAATGCTAATTTTAAAGACTCTATATCTAAAATCTTTTTAGCGCCAACACTACCACTGCCTGTTCTTGGTTTTACAAACACAGGAAATTCTACCTTACCATCATCAAAATCAACCTTAAACTCTTCAAAAGTTGGCCAGGTCATAACAGTTGGAACGCCTTTTGATTTTAGATATTTAAACATCTCATATTTATCAAAGCATAGTTTAGCCGTTTCCTCATAAGGAGCCAAAACCTCTACTCCTATCTTTTCAAATTTCTCACGATTCTTGGCTAAAAGCATTATTTCAGGATCAATAAATGTAGTAACAGCATTAATCTCTTCTTTTTTACAAATATCAATCAGTGTATCTATATATTCAGGTGAATTAATTAACGGAACCAAATACTGCTTATTCGCTAAATAAATAGCTGGTGCATAGGGGCTGTTATCCGTTGCAATTAATTTAGAATTTTTTTCCATTGACTTTCTAAAATTTTTAAGTAATTCGCCACGTCTACCAACACTACACATCAAATAATTCATAAATATCACTTCACTCCATTATTTTGTTGTTTTTTCAACATTGAAACTACCCATAAATTCCTCCATCGTGACATCATTATCGGAATTAATACCATCTCGTTTAATAACACTCATAACTGTCATAAATAGAATATTTATGTCTTTAGATAAGGAATAATTATCAACATATTCAACATCTAAATCAAATTTTTCTTCCCAACTAATACTATTTCTGCCATTTACTTGAGCCCAACCGCTCAATCCCGGTCTAACCTCGTGCCGTCTATGCTGATGCTCGTTATATCTGGGAAGATACTTCACCAACAACGGTCTCGGTCCGATAACCGACATATCGCCTTTTAGTATGTTGAACAGCTCCGGCAATTCGTCTATGCTTGTTGAACGCAGGAACTTGCCAAACTTGGTCAAACGAACTTCATCAGGCAACAATTCGCCGTTTTCGTCACGCTCATCGGTCATAGTGCGGAACTTCATCAAAGTGAATATTTTTTCATCCTTGCCCGGTCTTTCCTGCTTGAACAAAACAGGACTGCCGAGTTTTGTTTTTACAAGGACAGCTGTAACCGCAAGAAGCGGTGACAAAATAATGATTGCAAGCAATGACGAAATTATATCAAGAATTCGCTTTATGTACTTATAAATCATAGTTCACCGTCCGCTTACTCAAAACATTTCTTAATCACTTCAATAATTCTATCCTGCTGTTCGGGAGTCATTTTGTTATCACTCGGCAAGCAAAGACCTCTGCTAAAAATATCCATTCCCACATCGTTCGCTTCGCCTGCAATATACGCATTTGTTCTCGCCCTGCCGTTGCCGTCTTTTGTAACAAAACCATCCATTCTGTAAATCGGTTGCATATGCATTGGCTTCCAAATCGGTCTGCCCTCTGCATTAATCTTTGCAAGTTCATCAAGAATTTCGTGAGGACAAGTTTTGCCGCCCTCGCTGACATAGCAATAATCTCGCTCGCTGCGTACCTGCTTGCACATTGCGTCCTCGTCAATAATCATACAAGACAGCCAAAAATTCGGCTCGCTGTTTTTCTCATCATAAGGATTCATCTTAACAGGCAAGTCCTTGAACGCTTCCTTATATCGCATATAAATTGCCTTTTTCTGTGCAATATGCTCTTCAAGATACGGAATCTGGCCACGAACAACACCTGCAATTACATTCGACATTCTATAATTGTATCCAAGTTCCTCGTGCTGATACCACGGTGCATTTTCTCTTGACTGTGTTGACCACTTGCGAACCTTGTCGGCAGCCTCTTTGCTGTCGGTCAACAACATTCCTCCGCTTGAACCTGTAATAATTTTGTTTCCGTTAAAACTTATGCAACTGTAATCTCCGAATGTACCGGTATGCCGTCCTTTATATGTAGCGCCAAGCGACTCGGCGGCATCTTCAACGATAACCGCACCGTGCTTGTTACAAATTGCCTTGATTTCATCAATCTTGCCGGGAGTGCCGTAAAGGTGTACCACAACAACAACCTTTACATCAGGATAAAGTTCAAACGCCTTTTCAAGTGCAACAGGGTCCATATTCCAAGTGTCGTATTCTGTGTCAATAAACACAGGAACACCGCCCTCATAAACAACAGGATTTACCGTTGCATCAAATGTCATATCAGAACAAAAAGCCCTGTCACCGTGCTTCACACCCGCTAATTTCACCGCAAGGTGCATAGCCGCTGTTCCGGCAGACAAGGCAATCGCATATTTGCAACCGACTTTTTCACAAATCATTTTTTCAACTTCATCAATATTCTCGCCGATGGTTGACATCCAATTTGTTTCAAAAGCTTCGGTCATATATTTTAATTCATCACCGTGCATAGTTGGCGAAGAAAGCCAAATTTTTTCATCAGCCATAATATCCTCCAAAACATATTGCACAAAATTCCAAAAAATATTTGTGCAATATACATAATCTCTTTTCTCCACAAATTATACACTATATAAAATAAAATTACAATATATTTTATTAATTTATTTTATATAGAAAACAATCACACGACAAAAATTTATCGAGTGATTGAAAAAATCATTTTTCAAGCAAAACTGCGTGTGCTATACCCGGAATTGTCTGCCCTTGTTTTGATGAGGTCGGAGACATCAACGCACCTGTTGCGACAAACAGCACTTTTTTAAGCGTACTGTTTTTGATATTTTTCATAATATGCGAACAGACAACACTTGCCGAGCAACCGCAACCCGAACCGCCGGAATTCACATCCTGCTCTGCCAAATCAAAAATCATCGTTCCGCAATCCTTATGCCGTCTTTTGATGTCAATTCCGCTGTTCTTTTGCAAAAGTTCAAACAACAATTTTGAGCCCGTAAAGCCTAAATCGCCCGTCAAAATCAAGTCGTAATCATCAGGGATTGTATGTGTGTCGTTCAAAAAATCAGCTATGGTTCTCGCCGCCGCAGGTGCCATCGCAGCACCCATATTGTTTGCGTCTTTGATGCCCAAATCTGTGATTGTTCCGATGTGAACAGCAGAAATTTTAACGGCATTTTGCAACTTTTCGGGGTCAACATTGTTTTGATTTTGCACAACCGCACAGCCTGCACCCGTAACCGTCCATTGAGCTGTCGGAGGTCGCTGACCGCCGTATTCAAGCGGATAACGAAACTGTCTTTCGCTTGATGCAAAATGGCTCGAAGCACCCGCAACGCAAATGTTTGCACCTGCCGACACAAGCATTGCCGAATTGCACAAAGTGAGCGCCATTGTGGAGCACGCACCGTACATTCCGATGAACGGCATTTCCAAATCTTTGAGTGCAAAACACGAGCCTGTGCACTGATCGAGCAAATCACCCGTCATAACAAAATCAACATCCTTGGGCGACACATTTGCACTTGCCGATGCCCTGATTATCGCATCGTGGAGCATCGCACTTTCGGCAAGTTCAAAGCTCTCCTGTCCCATCGTTGTGTCCTCAAAAACCATATCAAAATCATTTTTAAGCGGACCTTCGCCCTCTTTTTTGCCCGCAACTCCCGCCGATCCGATAATAAGCGGCGGCGATTCAAAAATATATGTTTTTCCGATTTTTTTCATAAAAAACACCTCGGTAATAGTTTTACCGAGGCATAAATTTATATTATACAAATATTGTGATTTTCTTTTTTATAAACAACAAGGCAAACAATCAACGAAATAAATTCCGAAACTGTAGCACTAAACCAAATTCCGTTTATACCCAATGTAAAATACATCAAAACAATTACACCCAGTCTTATAATAAATGTTCTAAATAATGAAAGTATCGCACTAATTTTTGCATTATTTACAGATGTAAAATATGAAATAATAACAACCGAAATTGGAGTAAATACCAAAACCGGCAAATAAGCCTTGCATATTGTCCAAGTAAGTTCTTCATTTTGAATTGCAAACAAGCCAATTATTGGCTCATGAACAAAGCAAATCAAAGCATCTGATAAAAGAGCAATAACAATTTCATAGAAAATGAAAATCTTAACAGCTTTATTAACTCTTTCATATTTTTTTGCTCCGAAATTCACAGAAACAATTGGATTAATGCCCTGTGACGCACCGATAATTACCGAACCAACAAAATTCATAACAGTTAATGCTACGCTAAAACTTGCAAGATGATTTGTGTCTGTCAACTTAATGATAAAAACATTATATACATATGAAATGACACCCATACTAACAGCAGACAAACCCTCTGAAGAACCGTTATAAATCATTTTAAAAATCAAATTTAAATCAAAATCCGGCAAACAAATTTTTAATTTTTTATTTTTAAAAACGAAAAAAGCCAAACAAATTAGAGCCGACAAAGTAACTGAAATACCACTTGCAACAGCTGCTCCTTTAACTCCAAAATTTTCTTTAACAACAAAAATATAATCAAGCAAAATATTACCTAATGCTGAAACTATATTGCCAAACATAGAAACAACAGGCAATCCAATAGTCTCCATAACAAGTGATAAAAGTCCACTAATAAGAAAAGCAGGTGCAAACCAACCACAAATTTTTAAATAGTCACAAACATAATTCATAACTGTTTCATCCGCGCCAAAAAGGCTTGCAACCTGCCCGGTGAATAATAGCATTAAAAGACCGAACAGTAAAGCGAATACTAAAATCATTATAACGGATAATGTAAAAATTTTGCTTGCTTTTTCATTATTTTCTTCACCCAAACTTATACCTATAAGCGTATTTGCGCCAACGCCGATAACAATCGAAATGCAAGAAAACACACTTAAAACAGGTGAACAAATTTCAACAGCACTTAATGCAAGTTCGCCACAATATCGCGAAACAAATATACTGTCAACCAAAGTATAAAGCGACAAAATACATATCCCTATTATTGTAGGAACAGCATATCCAAAGAACAATTTTGATATGCGTTCTTCTTTTATATTCAAATCTTTCATACCATAATTCCGCCATTATATTATTTTATAAAATTAGAAAAATCTTCTAAGCCATTTCCACATAATCTCACCTCCAATTATATAAAAAGCAATTCGCTATACTGTTTAAAAAAATAAAAAGCGTACAGCTGAAGCCGTACGCAAAAAACTCATAACTCAACTGTCGCAAAACAAAATTCAACAAACAACAAAAGTGTATGCAGAAAAAGAGTATGGATTTTTATCAAAAGATAAAAATCCCACATACACAATCTGTTTAATTATTGAATTTTGTTTGGCAACTACATTCTATCATAGGTACAGCGACATTGAAATAGAACATAAAAAAATCTCCCATAAATGAGAGATTTGAAGTGTTTTATTTATGATATTTGCTGTTGTTGAGTATTGAAAATGCACGATAGATTTGCTCCAAAAGAACAACACGCATAAGCTGATGCGGAAGCGTGAGCTTGCCAAACGACAGTTTCAATTTGCCAAGCGACTTGACCTCATCCGACAGACCAAACGATCCGCCGATGATAAAGGTTATATCGCTATTTCCCGCAACCGCCGTTGCCTCGATTTTTTTGGCAAAATCCTCGCTTGAAAACTGCGTGCCCTCAATGCACATAGGCACAACAAACGAGCCTTTCGGTATTTTTGCGATAATACGCTGACCCTCTTTTTGCTTGACATTTTCTATTTCCGTGCCGCTCGGATTATCGGAACAACGCTCCTCATTGACCTCGACAACGCTCACCTTTGAATATGTGCCGAGCCTTTTGAGATACTCCTCGCAAGCATCACGAAGATACTTTTCCTTTAACTTGCCTACCGCAATAACCGTGACCTTAATCATAAAACTATCGGCCTTTCAAAACATTCCTCAGCCGAAACACCGAGGCGAAAATCTTTGTTTTGCTCAAATCCCGCTTCGCTCAACGCACAAAGTGTTGCTTGGCGTGCGACATCGGGATTGTTGTTCTCTTTGCTCAAATGTGCCAGCACAAGCCTTGTTGTGCCGTTTTGCACAAGTTCCTTTGCAAATTCGCCACACGCAAAATTTGAAAGATGCCCCTTTGCCGACAAAATTCTCTGCTTGAGCTGATAAGGATAAGTGCCGTTTTGAAGCATTGTTACCTCGTGGTTCGACTCAAGATATACCATATCCGTGCCCTTGAGTTTTTCCCTTGCGTCATCGGTCACATAGCCCGTGTCTGTGCACACGGCGATTGACCTGCCGTTCATATTGAAGCGATAACCAACGCACGCAACGCTGTCGTGGCTATTGACAAACGGCACGATTTCCGCTCCGCCGATTTCCATATTTTCATCAATTTTATAAAGCGGCACGCCATCTTTGATTGAACCGCTCGCCTTGATTTTTTCTGCCACATCCTTGTGAGCAAACACCGGCAAATTATGCTTTGCCGAAAAAACTCGCAAGCCTCCGATATGGTCGGTGTGCTCGTGAGTGACAAAAATTCCGTCAAGTTCATCAGGTTCAACACCGATTGAACGGAGCTTTTCATCAAGTCGCTTTGCACTCACTCCGACATCAACAAGAAACTTGCCGCAAGCCGAGGATATGTATATTGAATTGCCCTTACTGCCCGAAAACAGCTGACACGCTTTTGCCATTTTGCACCCCATTACTTCAAAAAAATCCCCGTCAACGACGAGGATTAAATCGTTTTAACCTGCGGAAGAAACAGTGTTTTCTTCCTTAACCGCAACACGCTTGATGTCTGCGCCGAGTGCCGAAAACTTTTCAACAACATCCTCGTATCCACGCTCAACATAAATCGTGTCCTCAACGGTTGTTACACCTTCTGCAACCAAACCTGCAATAATCATTGCCGCACCTGCACGGAGGTCGGTTGCTCTGACTGTTGTGCCGTCAAGTCTCGGAACGCCGACAATAACAGCCACCTTGCCGTCAACCTGAATATCAGCACCCATACGAAGAAGCTGTTGAACATACTGAAAACGATTGTCCCACACGCTCTCGGACAAAATACTTGTGCCGTTTGCAATTGACAAAAGCACTGCCATTTGAGGTTGCATATCGGTTGGAAAGCCCGGATGAGGCATAGTTTTTACATTGCATTTTGAAAGTGCCTTAAATCTCGTTACACGAACGGCATCGTCATATTCGATAACTTCTGCGCCCGCTTCTTCAAGCTTTGCCGTGATTGATTCAAGGTGCTTTGGAATTACATTCTTAACAAGAACATCGCCGCCGCAAGCCGCAGCCGCAACCATATAAGTGCCGGCTTCGATTTGGTCGGGAATAATTGAATATGTGCAACCGTGCATTTTTTCAACGCCACGGATTTTGATAACATCGGTACCTGCACCTCTTACATCCGCACCCATTGAGTTGAGGAAGTTTGCAAGGTCAACGATATGCGGCTCTTTTGCTGCATTTTCGATAACGGTAAGGCCTCTTGCCTTAACTGCCGCAAGCATAATGTTAATAGTTGCACCGACAGATACAACATCCATATAAACAGGTGTGCCGACAAGTTTTTCTGCCTTTGCACACACAACACCGTCGATAATATCAACCTGAGCACCAAGCATTTTAAAGCCCTTTACATGCTGGTCAATAGGTCTTACGCCGAAATCACAGCCACCCGGAAGTGCAACATCTGCCTTGTTGAATCTGCCAAGCATTGCACCGATTAAATAATAACTTGCTCTGAAATGAGATGTAAGTTCATACGGTATGCTTTGATAATTAATATTCGTAGTGTTTATATCCAAAGTATTTTTGTTGACAACCTTAATTTCAGCACCCATTCTGCTGAGGATTTCAATAATCAACTGAACATCGCTGATTTTCGGAATGTTTTCGATTCTGACAGTATCTTCTGCCAAAAGTGCCGCCGGGATAATAGCTACAGCCGCATTCTTCGCACCGCTTATATTAACTTCTCCGAACAACTCATGTCCGCCGTTAATAACAAAATTATCCACGATTTTCCCTCCGTTCATAAGGTAATTCTATATATAAATAAAGTAGAAATCAAATATTATGTAGACGCAATTATGCACTGTGCATAATTTCATACATATTGAATTATAACAAATTACCAAAGCAATGTGAATAAAAAGTCACTCATTTTTACCGATTTGTAATTTGTATCAATTCTAAATATACTGTTTTTTGTAACAAATATACAATATATGGTATAGTTGTGTATCGCACCACACAATCCGCTATATTTTGTATCTCAATAAGTAACAAAAGAGTAACACATTATTACAGATATGTCAATGCCTTTTGCAAGATTTATAACGAATTGTAAAAAGTTACCAAATATTTGCAAAATCACACTTAAAAATTTGATTTTATTTGATTTTACATTATTAATATGATATATTATGAGCGTATTAATCAAGGTAATAAGTGTGAATTAAGAGATTAATTCGGATTGGAAAATTTATGAAAATCGGCGATTTAGAATTTACAAATATTGCATTTTTGGCACCGATGGCAGGAATTGCGGACAGAGCGTTCAGAGAGCTGTGCACACAATTCGGAGCGGCATACACGGTGACTGAAATGGTGTCGTCAAAAGGTTTGACAATGGGCGACAAAAAAAGCGGAGAACTGCTTACAATAGGCTCCGAGCGACCTTGCGGTGCACAAATTTTCGGTGACGACCCTGAAATTATGGCTCAAGCGGCGGTCAAATGTCTCGAATACAAGCCTAACATACTCGACATAAATATGGGCTGTCCTGCTCCGAAAGTTGCCATGAACGGCGGAGGGGCAAGCCTGATGAAGAAACCGCAACTTGCATACGAAATCACAAAGGCGGTTGTTGAAGCGGTGGACATTCCCGTAACCGTAAAAATCCGCAAAGGCTGGGATGACGACAACATCAACGCTGTTGAAATGGCACTTCTTGCACAAAAAGCCGGAGCAAGCGCTGTTGCGGTGCACGGCAGGACAAGACAGCAGATGTACAGCGGAACGGTTGATTATCAAATCATCTCCGATGTCAAAAACGCACTTGACATCCCTGTAATTGCAAACGGCGACATAACCGATGAGCAGACGGCGGCGATTATGCTTGAAAAAACGAATGCCGATGCAATAATGATTGGCAGAGGCGCACTCGGCAATCCGTGGGTGTTCTCACGAATCAACGCTTATCTTTCGGAATGCAGAGTTCTTCCGGAACCGTCAACGATTGAAAAAATGAATGTTATGCTGAAGCATATTCAAAAAATAATCGAATACAAAGGCGAATACACAGCTATGCGAGAGGCTCGACACCACGCGGCTTACTACACAAAAGGTATGCGAGGCGGTGCAAAGCTCCGTGCCGAAATCAGCAAATACAAGCATTTTGAACAGCTCCAAGAGTTGTCATATCGCATAATCAAGGAGGCAGAATTATGATTCTCAAAAACTGCACATTCATCAACGAAGAATTTGAAAAGGAATTCGGCGACATAAAAATTGAAAACGGCAAAATTGCCGAAATCGGAATTTTTGACGCAGAAAATGACGAAGTTCGTGATATGACCGACTGCATCATTCTTCCGGGATTTATCGACATCCACATTCACGGCGGTGCAGGCGCAGATTTTTCCGACGGTACAACCGACAGCATTGACACAATCAGCACATATCTTGCAAAGCACGGCGTTACCTCATTTTGCGGAACAACAATGACTCTTTCGCACGAAAAATTGAAAGAAATAGTTAAATCGGCAAGCGGATACACCGCACCGAAGTCAAAACTTGCTGGCATAAACCTTGAAGGTCCGTACATTGCCGAAGCAAAGGCAGGCGCACAAAACAGAGAATTCATCCGCCCGGCAAGCACAAAAGAGGTTGACGAGTTGCTTTCAATCAACGACAAAATCAAGCTGATTACCATTGCTCCCGAAGCAAGCGACACGCAGGATTTTATCACAAAGGAAAAGGAAAATTTGACAATTTCTGTCGGTCACAGCTCTGCAAACGCACAGCAAACAAGGGATGCTATTGCAAGCGGCATTGCACACGCAACGCATCTTTACAACGCAATGACCCCTATGACGCACCGTGAAGCAGGAATTGTCGGCACGGTGCTTGACAGCGACATCACGGCGGAGCTCATCTGTGACGGCGAGCACATCTGCCCTGCCGTTTTGCGAAACACATTTAAGATTTTGGGCGAGGACAGAGCCTGCGTAATCAGTGATTCAATGCGTGGTGCGGGTCTCGGAATCGGCGAATACGAGCTTGGCGGTCAGATGACCTATGTCAAGGACGGCTACAAGGTGGCAAAACTTGAGGATGGCACAATCGCCGCTTCAATCACCAATGTTTTTGACGAGTTCAAAAATCTGCTTGAATTCGGAATTGATTTCAAAACTGCACTTAAATCCTGCACAATCAACCCGGCAAAGGTTATCAAAGAGGATAAAAATATCGGCTCAATCGCAGTCGGCAAATGCGCCGATTTGATTGTCACCGATGAAAATTTCAGTATAAAAGAGGTTTACATCAATGGAACACTCGCTTAACATCGTACTCATAGAGCCTGAAATTCCGCAGAACACAGGCAACATTGCAAGAACCTGCGCCGCAACAGGAGCAAGGCTACATCTTGTAGGGCCTATGGGTTTCCACATCACCGACAAGCAGGTGAAAAGAGCAGGTCTTGACTATTGGGACAAGCTCGACATCACATTTTACGACAGCACCGAGGAATTTTTTGAGAAAAACAAGGGCGGAACATTTTATTATTTTTCCACCAAAGCCGAGCAGGCACACTCGGATGTTGAATATCCAAACAACTGCTACCTCGTTTTCGGCAAGGAAACAAAAGGCTTGCCCGAGGAATTGCTCAAAGCAAACCACGATTGGTGCGTGCGTATGCCGATGAGGGGCATCATCAGAAGCCTGAACCTCTCAAACGCCGTGGCAATCGGCACATATGAGGTTCTCCGCCAATGGGATTACCCCGAATTAGTCCAAAAAGGCAAACTCCACAATTTAGAATGGTAAAACAGGCGAACGCAGTTCGCCCCTACGGTTTAAAACACAAAAACTCACCCTAACTAAATAAGGTGAGTTTTTTGCTGTATTTGTTCAGTTTACTCTGTTTTTCGGTCGATTACCGTTTTGTATTGCAACGATATTATCATAGCAATTACGATAAAGTTTTTTAACGGTCAAAGCCGTTATACCGGCAATGTGCGGTGTGAGCATAAGTTTGTCCTTTATGCTCTCGTCAAGCAACACATTATCCTTTTGCACAGGTTCGGGTGCGATAACATCAAGACCTGCACCTGCGATTTTGTTATTTTTTAATGCTTCATAAAGTGCGGAATTATCCACCAAATCACCCCTTGCGGTGTTGATGAGATAAGCCGTGCTTTTCATTTTGCCCAAAAATTCGGAATTGACAATATTTCTCGTTTCATCCGTTACGGCAAGGTGGAGCGATACAAAATCGGATTGATTGAGAAGCTCATCAAGAGTAACATATTCAACGCCGTATTCATCTTCAATATGCTCGTATCTTGTGCGGTTGTAATAAATAACCCTTGCACCGAAAACCTTGAGGAACATTGCAGTTTGCCTTGCAATATCGCCAAAGCCGACAAGTCCTACCGTACATTCGGAGAGTTCTCTGATAACGCCAAAACTTTCTGCCTTTTTCTCAATTTGTTTGCCGTCATACATTGCGGCAATGCCGTCATTGTACTTTTTGAGGCAACCCAAAATCAAGAATACGGCAACCTCGGCAACAGCCGTATCATTGATGCCTTTATTGTTGCAAACAGGAATATTTCTTCTTGCCGCCGCATCGACATCAATGCCCTGATAGCCAACGCCCTCTGACTGTATGAGCTTTAAATTCGGGAGCGAATCAACAAGTTTTTCAGTTACCTTGCTCATAGCATCAACAATCAAAAATTCCGTGTTAGGCACTTCTTTAATGATTTTTTCTTCACCATCAAGAGTTGTGAAGAATTTTAAATCAAAATCTTTAAATTCCGGCACATTTAAATACACTCTTTCGGGAGTAGTGACATCGGAAATAAATGTGACCTTACTTTTCATCGTCGTTATCTTCTTTCTTCTTTTTGTTCGGCTTATTCGGTTTTTTGCCTTTAAGCACAAACTTGGAATATGCAAAATATCCGCCTACACTGCCCACAACAAAAAGGGCAATAATCATAATGATAAATACAGGAATACTCATAGGAACAAATGTTTTAACCTCCGTGTTTAAATTATCGGGCAAGGCATAGAAGCCGTTGCCGCTGTTTTGCTCGTAGCCGACTCTGATGACGGTTGCGCTGTACGGATTAAGTTCCGCATCAAATGTGCCGTCCTCAAACTCAAGTTCTGTCTGTCGAGGTGCTACGGTTTGCTTTTTTGTGCTGTTGAATGCCGACTTGAAATTGCTGCCGACGCTTTGCTGTGACACCGCGGAAACCTCATCAAATCCGCTCAAATTGACGCTGATTTTTTCGTGATTGCCTGAAGTGTTCACAAGTTTTATATAGAGCGTGCGTGAAGTTTCGTCAACGGTTACGCTCTGAAAAACTCCGTCGTTATCGCTGTTAAGCGTTGAATTGACATAATTTTTGCCGACATTGTTTGCAAAAATAAGCTGAGTGTAATAGCTTGGCGTGTACGCCAAATCATTGCCGTCAAACCAAACAAGGCTTTGATTTTTGGTGTTTGCACCGATTTTTGAAAAAGTCGGCGAATAGCTTGCCATTTTAACAACCGAGCTGTTTTTTTCAAGGCCCGTGATGAACGAAGCCTCCTGCGAAGCGTTGAACATATTGTTATTCTTCACATCGTTGCCCTTGGTGTATGCCGAACTGCGGTACTCGTCAAGGATTACCCCTGCCCCGCTTTGATTGTAGCTGTCGTATCGGGTAACATTTTGCGAAAGCGTATTGTCTTTTAAATCAACAACCTTTTCGTTTGCAAGTCCGCTTGAATATGACGAATTAATTTCGTTCCAAGCGGTGTCAAAATCCTCTCCTTCAGACGAATAGCCTGTTGAGGCAATCACAACAATGTCGGGATATTTTTCGTTGATAATCTTCTTCAACGCATCAAAATTTCGCCAATAGGTTTCGCCGTAATTGTCACCGCCGATTTGCAAATATTTAAGGTTAAACGGCTGCTCGCTTCCGTTGGCACTGCGGAGCGAAGCCCAATAACCCGCCGTGCTGTCGGCGTTTGCATATTCAATCAAGTCCAAAATATCCTGTGCGTAATTGATAAAATCATCCGTGCCCGGCGTGAGTGCAATGCTGTTGACATACTTGTTGAAATCGTCAACGCTTTTCACTCCGAGAGAATTTATGTACTCCGTTCTCGCCTTGACTTCGCTTTTTTTGAAGCCGCACTCATTTATGAGGTAAGCCTCCCACTGCTCATCGGTCATATAAGTTTTGTCGAGAGCCTGCGAATAAGCCTCATATTCGCCGTTAGTCTGACACGCAATGCCTGCACCCACCACGGCAACGGGAACTGCGTTCAAATCCCTTGCAAGCTGAAAATACTCGTGATAGCCGAGCATATTGGAATTGTTCGCAAAATAGCCCTTTGAACTGTTATTATACACGCTGACCGACTGCCTGCGAAGTGCCGGCTCGCCGATAGTGTCTTTCCAATTATAACCGTCATTGTTTTCGGCTGTGCAATCGCCCGGAAACTTGAGAAACGACGGCTTCAAATTTTTAAGAGCCTCAACCATATCCGTGCGGAGCGAAGCATACTTCCACTCGCCGTCACCAAGGCCGTAGCTATCGTCTGCAACAAGAGTAACATGATCAATACAAATCGAGCCTGTGCCGTTGAAACTGATTCCGAGTCCGCCGTTTTCGGTTGCCGTTGACTTAACCTTTACGCTGACTTTTGTCCACGAATTTTTATTTGTATTGTTTATATTAAGCTGAACAGGGTCGGCGTTATTTGATTTTGAATCAAGGAACACACCGATTTTGCCCTGAAAATCAACATTGAGAAGATAGCACGAAAAATAATATGTTGTGCCTTTTTTGAAGCTCATCCCTGATTTTTCGGCAACCTTTGAGCTGTAATTCCCCTTGCCGTCAAACAGTTTTGTGTAACCCTTATTGAGCATTTTTCCCGATGATTCAACCGTGATTGTTTCATAAGTCGGGTTATTTTGATTAATAGGGTTTTGGCTCGACACAACAGACGAAACGCCGTTGAACTCCCACGCATATTCGGGATTGTCCTTGTATTCAAACGAATTGTTGTTGACCATATTTGACGACAATCCGCCGTCAACACCAAACGAAGCGTCATCAATGCTGACGCCGTACAAAGTCGGCGAAATCTCCGCACCGATGTCGCCCTTTGAAATATTGAGAGTTGAATTCGCCTTTGCAAAAACAGGACTTGCAAACGCAAAAACAAATATTATCGATAATAAAACAGAAATTACTTTTTTCATACAATTCCTCGCTAATCACATATATAGTGATTATAGCACAACGATATATATTTTTAAAGAGAAAACGATTAATTTAACATTTTGTACAAATGCCCTCTTCAACTCAAATTGCGAAGTACCCATAAGTTACGAATTTGAGAAGAAAATTTGTCAAATTTCCACAGTTTTTCAGAGTTTTTGTAACTGTTAGGGTCATTAACCTTAATCTTACCGTCCTCAATTCCCGTCAAAACAATGAAATGTCCTTTTTTGGTGAAATATCCCGGACCCATAACGCAGATAATCGGATTGCCGACCTCAAGATTGCGAATAACTCTATCCTTATCAAGCGGTATTTCCGTTACATCAAGTCCAAGCTTCGTTCCGCCCTCACTGATTAAGGTCCACAGCGAACCGCCGCCGTTTACGCAATAACCGTTGTCAACGGCGAAATCCATCATATAATCGGGCGAATACTTTGTGTCCTGCAAAAGATATGTGGCAACCATAGAAAGGCAGGTAGGACCGCAAGCTGTGAGAGCCGCAACATCATCACCGTAAATCTTATAGCCCCAACGCTTATCCCATTGCATAAACAAAGGCACGCTGTCGCAATCCTTGTATTCGCTCATATCAATGCGAAAATGCTTATCCTTATCGGTCGGATAGTCCAAAACAAAATCTCTCATTTCCTTGTTTCTGTCAAGCAAATCAATAAGATTTTGCGGATATTCGCTAATATCTATTCCGTTTGCTTCGGCGTACTCCTCCACCATTTGCATGCCGGATTGGTTTTTGTATTCCTCATCATAGGTTATGCTTCCGGCATAAGATTCGTTTTTGTCAAAAATTGCACATCCCGTGCACAGCACCGCCGTTATTGTTGCCAACAAAACGGCAATAATCTTTTTAATCCTTGTAATTCTCATAATAAAAACCTCCTTTAAATTACAAGCAAATTGTAATCCAAAAGGAGATTTTTTGTTTTAATATTAACTTTAGAAATTCTTACAATTTTCTTAAGATTGAACTTCAAACGGCAATTCCACCTTGAAAACCGTTGCCTTTGGTGAACTGCTTGCGGTAATTGTGCCGCCGTGACGCTCAACAATCTGTTTTGCAATGGCAAGTCCGAGTCCCGAGCCGCCCGTAGAACTTCTCCTCGCATCATCCGCACGGAAAAATTTTTCAAATATCATTTGCAGTTTTTCATCCGGTATCTCGTCACCTTTATTAATAAAGGTAACAACCGCCCTGCCGTTTTGAGTAAACGCGTTTATTACAATTTCGGTGTTTTCATAGCAATAGTTTGAAGCGTTGCGCATCAAGTTATCAAACACTCGCGACAGCTTGTCCGCATCGCCTACGATATTAATTTTTTCATCGGCATTAACCGTACATGTAAGACCCTTAGTGCTCAAAACAGGATAAAACTCATCCGCCATTTGACGAAGCATCATAACAAGGTCAATATGATTTTTCTCAAGGGTAAACGACTGAAGATTAAATCTGGTTATGTCAAAAAATTCATTGATAAGCTGTTCAAGTCTGTATGCCTTATCAAGCGCAATATCCGTATACTTTGCACGGTATTCGACAGACAAATCGGGGTTTTCCTGAAGCAGACTCAAATATCCGATAATCGAAGTGAGCGGCGTTTTCAAATCATGTGCAAGGTAAACCACAAGGTCATTTTTGCGTTGCTCCGCCTCTTGCACCTCAAAGTCCTTGTATTTAAGTTCCTTTTTTATACTCTCCTCAACCGCCTTGTGCTTTTTTGAAATAGACACGGGCAATCTCGGGCTGACATAGTCGTCCTCAACTATTCCGTCAAGTGCGTCATATTCTCGGTCAAGCGCTCTTACGCTTGCAACAAAATACAAAAATGTGATAATCCCTACAACCAAAAGATTAATAATCAGTGCCTGCGACTCGTCAATATCAACACTGAATTGCGTAATCGCAATATTACCGCCGAGCCAAACAGCCGCACTAGACAAAACAACGGCAATCAAATATTTTATTATTGCAGACGAGGAAACACGCTTGTTTTTATTTCTTTTCAATTTTATACCCAACTCCCCAAACTGTTTTTATAAATTTAGGATTTCTCGGCGGCTCGTTCAACTTTTCCCTGATTCGTCTGATATGCACCATAACGGTATTGTTTGAATCAAGATATTTTTCTCCCCACACTTTTTCAAATATATCCTCGGTGGAAACAACCTTGCCTGCGTTTTGGCAAAGAAGCCACAAAATATTAAATTCGGTCGGTGAAAGATTAACCGCACGCTCATAAAGGGTGCACTCGTGCGTTTCATGATTTACAATCAATCCGCCGTTATCGTAAATTTCACTGCTTTCCTGCCTGCCGTTACCGTTGTATAAAGTAAAACGACGAAGCTGTGCTTTAACCCTCGACACCATTTCAAGCGGATTGAACGGCTTTGTTATATAATCATCCGCACCGAGCGACAGTCCGAGAATTTTATCGCTGTCCTCAACTTTAGCAGTAAGCATAATAACAGGGAAAGTTAAGTTTTGTTCTCTGATTTTGCGAAGTATTGAAAATCCGTCGATTCCGTCAATCATAACATCAAGAAGCGCTAAATCAATTTGCTTTGAAAAAATGCAATCAACCGCACTCTTTGAATCATAAAATTTATATACCGTAAATCCCTCGTTTTTCAAAAACAATTCAACAAGGTCGGCAATTTCCTTTTCATCATCAACTACAAGAATATTCATACTAAATCCTTTCAAGCGTATTTTAGCACACAACCGACTGCAAAACAATAACCTATTAAAAAGACGGACAGGTTTAAGTCTGTCCGCCAAAATAAATTTATTTGGTTTTAACTTTCTTGGTACTGCTCCATTGAGAATATACCTTTTTGCCCGAAATAGTTTTGTATGCTCTGACACGAACATAATAAGTTTTCTTTGACTGAGCGGCGGTTACTGTCTTTGAAAGGCTCTTTGCCTTAACAGACTTTGTCTTGTAATTCTTTGAGAAATTCTTATATGTAGACCACATAACCTGATAACCCGAAGCTCCGCCGACTTTACTCCAAGAAGCCTTAATTTTTTTCTTTGAAATTGATTTTGCGGAATTCAGCTTTGGATTTGTAATTGATGTGTACTGCGAAACAACCGCACCAAACGGAGCATAAGTCTTTTCGCTGCCGTCAATTTGATATGCACGAACCTTGAAATCGTACTTTTTATTTGACGCAAGACCTGTCACCTTGCAGGTGTTTGTGTTTGGATTTGTGATATTTTTATAAAGCACATACTTCTTTGATGAAGCATCGTACTTGAATACTTCATAACCGTTTGCGGCAGTTTGCTTGTCCCAAATGAGGGTGACAAAGTTATTTGCATATGCCGAAACTCTTGGATTAATAGCACCTACTGTTGTTTCAATCTTAACAGATGTATTGTAATTGCCTATATAGGTTTTGCCGTTTGAACTTGCATAAGCGGCAATGTGAACATAATTGACACTGCCCGGCAAAAGTCCGCTGATTTGTGCACTCGTTCCTACAAAATTACCTACTGATACCCACTTGCCGTTTTTGAGGATTTGCACGGTATATCCGTCTGCACCCGAAACAGGCGACCATGACAAATCAACAGTATTTGTTCCTGCTTTGGAAATCTGCATATTTTGAACAGTATCCGGAACTATATTAAATGTTTTCGTGAGATTGATGTATCCGTCATAAATACCTGCGCCGAAAACATTAACCGTTGCGGTGCCTATACCCGAATTGTTTTGATATGTAACGGTATAATCCGTACCCTCTGTGAGAACAGTGCCGCCGTTAGTAACGGTTACGCTCGGTGAAACATCATATCCTTTGTAAATTTGATTTGGAATATTTGATATTTTTAACGACATTGATATAGTGCCGGAATACATAAAGTTACAATCGAACACTTTGTTTGCAATACCGGGAATTTTACCGCTTGAGGTATACTGCCAAATCTTGTAGTCACCAGTATAGTTTGTATTGGTTGTATAATGTGCAAGCCAAACATCATAGCCTGCGTTTTCTATAACCTCGTGGTCGAGATTTTTATTGAGAAATGTCTTATTTGCATAAACCATTGCATCATAGCCTGCATTTTTAATTGTATCGCAAAATGCAAGAGCAATATCTGTCATTTTTGATTTGTTAAGCTTGCCGCTTGACCAAGCAGAATCAAGTCTACCTGTCTTTACTCCTGCAAATTCATAGTCAAAAACAATAGGCAAATCAAGGCTGTAACCTCTTACAATATTAAGAATATAATTAGCCTCCTGCACAGCCTCTGCGGTTGTAATTGCCTGCGAATAAATATATGCACCCACAGGAATGCCCTGCGACATTGCCCCCTGCATATATTCGGCAAACTTTGCATCTCGTACAAGTGTACCCTCTGTGCCGTAACCACGATAAGCCGCACGCAAAATAGCAAAATCCACACCTGCCGCCTTGATTGTTGACCAATCAAGAGTTCCGTTGTGATAAGAAACATCTATACCCTGCTGAATACCGCTTGAAACAAATCTGTCCTGATGGGTATAAGTTTTATCCATAAAATTACTTGAACCCGTAAACGCAGATGCCGTAATCGGTGTGACAAGCATTGTGCCTGCAAGAAGCAATGACATAATTTTTTTAATAGATTTTTTCATTTAATCTCCTTTTTTGCGGACATTATCCGCCGTGTGATTTATTTTTTAATGTACCAATAGTTTTCGTCTGTTTTTTTGCTAATTCCGCTGACGCTGCCCTTGTCGCTGAACTGCCACAAATCGTAATCACCGCTGTATGTAACCGAGCCGTTGTAATCGGCAACCCATATGTAAACGGAATTTGCAAGCTCGCTCATTTTGAAATTACTTTTGAACATAAAAGACGAGGCATAAAGCCCGCTTTGGTAGCCTGCGTCCTCAATTTCTTTGCAAAAAGTGTTTATGAGCTTTACATTTTGTTTTTTGTCAAGTTGTGCGGAATAGAGCCTACCTGTGTGTTTGCCCGATGAGGAAGGATATTCAAAATCATAAAAAACAGGCAAAGAAATGTCGTATTTTTTTATGACATCAAGGGTGGCTTTCGCTTCTTCCCTTGCTTCTTCTTCATTGACCGCCTGGGTATAAAAATACACTCCGACAGGTATACCGACCTTGTTTGCACCTTTTAGGTTTTTTTCGGCATTTTTGTCGATACAGACATTGCCTTTTTCATATCCGCGGTAGCCGACTCTTATTATTACAAAATCGACCTCGTTTTTCAGTTTTTTCCAATTAATTTTGCCGTTGTGGTGTGAAACATCCACTCCGTAAGCGGCTTCCTTATCTATCCCCAAAAGCGGATTTGGCAACTTTCTGCCCGTATGCGACACGGAAATTGACACCAATGCCACAATCACGGCAAGCAAAATCGCTGTAACTGACACAATCAGTTTTTTACGCTTTTCCTTTTGTTTTTTGGAAAGGCGGATTTTTGTTCGTTTTTTCTTTTTTGTTGCTGGCATATATGCTCCTTTGTGGAAATTATATCATAGCAAAGAACAATTTTCCACAGGAAAATTAAGACAAAAACTGCCGCAAACAAAAATGCTTACGGCAGAGCTTTTTACATTTTATGTTAGATTGATACCTCGTGAGCAATATTGTAAAGGTTCATATCAATAGTCTTTGTCATATTGAGTGCTTCAAAAATATCATAATCAACAACATCTTCCTTTTGAGCGGCAACAACTCTGTTACCGATGTTGTTCATAAGAAGCTTTACTGCATAGTTGCCCATACGGGTAGCCATAACTCTGTCCTTAACCGTAGGATAACCGCCACGCTGTGTATGACCGAGAACAGTTGCTCTTGATTCAACGCCTGTTTCGTCCTGAATG
Organism: uncultured Eubacterium sp.; assembly: GCA_900539325.1. Lineage (GTDB taxonomy): Bacteria > Bacillota > Clostridia > Oscillospirales > Acutalibacteraceae > Eubacterium_R. The sequence goes on along the minus strand of UQCC01000006.1, from coordinate 19,143 downwards.
TGCTTTGCAAGTTCGTGAACATCAACACCGCAACCCTCTGCAACAATGATGATGAAGTGCTTTTTGTCAGTTCTCTGAGTTTTTCTCATTCTCTCGATAACATGCTTTTCGATGTCAACTTCAACCTCAGGAATAAGAATTGATGTTGCTCCGCAAGCGATACCTGCATTGAGTGCAAGATAGCCTGCTCTTCTGCCCATAACTTCGATAACTGCACATCTGTCGTGAGATTCCGAAGTGTCACGAATTCTGTCTACCATATCCATAATAGTATTAAGGCAAGTGTCATAACCGATTGTGTAATCACAACAAGCAATATCATTGTCGATAGTGCCCGGAACGCCTACGCAAGGAATTCCTCTTTCGCTGAGGTCACGAGCGCCACGGAACGAACCGTCACCGCCGATAACAACTACACCCTCAATACCTTTTTCACGGCAGGTGCGTACAGCTTTACGCATACCCTCTTCTGTGGCAAATTCTGTGCTTCTTGCAGAATAAAGAATTGTACCGCCACGATTGATAATGTCGGATACCGAACGCAAATCCATCTCTATAAAATCACCGTTGATAAGACCGTTATAGCCTCTTACAACACCGTAAACCTTAACTCCGTTTTCGCATGCTGTTCTTACAACTGCACGAATAGCGGCATTCATACCCGGTGCGTCGCCGCCGCTTGTTAAAACTGCGATAGTTTTCATAATATTTTCCTCCGTTCAAAAATACAAATATATAATTGAATTTATAGCTGATTAACAATGAGCAAAAGCCCACATAATAAATCTATTTTACTTAATATTATATATAATGTCAAGTGTCAAAAATACTAAAATCTAACGGCAACATTGCCCTCACCTAGTATATTTTTTAAGGTTTTTACAAGATTATCGTCATATTTTACAAAATTATACGATTGAGCCTTGATGTACTTCTTTTCGTCATCAAGGTAATAATACATAGGAAAATCGCCCTTGTAATCCTGCAAAATTTCTTTAACCTTTGCTATGTTTTCATCGTTTTTTGACTTGAATTTAAGGAACAGTCCCGTTCGCTTTTGCTTTGAAGCCGCACCGATTTGTGAGTTGTCAACCGTCGGTTTGATAACGGCATTTACAAGAATTTTAGGCTCTTTTTCCTCCTCGATTGACACAGTTCCCGACACCGCAACAACATTGTTAGGCGTAATCATTTCGCTGTATTTTGCAAAAATTTTTGGGAACAGCACAATTTCAACCGTGCCGTACAAATCCTCCAGCGTTACAAACGCCATACTCATATTGCTTGTGCGTGTTTGCTTGACAGAAATGCGTGTGACCGTTCCGCACAGTTTAACGCTTGAACCGTCTTTAATCTGTGACATTTCCTTGCCTGCTTCAAGCACATCATAGGTTCGCACGCAACCTGATTTTTTAACATAACCGTCGTACTTATCCATAGGATGACCCGACAAATACAGCCCCGTCATTTCCTTTTCCATTTGCAAAAGTTCGGACTTTGAATATTCCTCAACATTCGGCAATTCAAAATTATCGCTGAAATCGTCACTTATATCGAACAGTCCAACCTGACCGTACATAGTGCGGCGATATTTTGCTTCGATATTTGTAAGAATTACGGGCAATGCACTGAGCATTTGTTTGCGATTAGCACCCAAATTGTCAAACGCACCGCACTGAATAAGCGCCTCGACCGCACGGCGATTGAATTTTCCGCCTTGAAGCCTTGTACAAAAATCAAAAATATCCTTAAATCTGCCGTTTTTTCGTTCTTTTATTATATCCTCGATAAAATCGTTGCCAAGGTTTTTAATACCCAACAGTCCGTAATTAATCACCCTGTCACTGCCTGCCGTAAAGCCTTTCATCGAGCTGTTTATATCAGGCGGAGCAAGACGAATTCCGAGCCGTTTGCACTCTGCGATATAGCGTGCCACCTTGTTGGAGTCATCCAAAACAGAGGTGAGAAGTGCCGCCATAAAGTTTGACGGATGATATTTTTTGAGATAAGCGCAACGATAAGCCACAAGGGCATAGCAAGCTGCGTGGGATTTGTTGAAAGCGTATGACGCAAAATCACTCATCTTGTCAAAAATCCCGTTCGCAACATCGCCTGAAATTCCGTTCTTTGCACAGCCGTCAACAAAAGAAGCTCGCTCCTTTTCCATAACATCATGTTTCTTTTTGCTCATCGCACGGCGAACAACATCCGCCCTGCCGAAGCTGTAACCGGCAAGTTCACGGAATATCTGCATAACCTGCTCCTGATACACCATACAGCCGTAGGTGTTTTTCAAAATCGGCTCAAGCATCGGTGTGTCATAGGTAATATCCTGCGGATTGTTTGAATTGTGCACAAAGGTATCTATCTGACTTGCCGGACCCGGTCTGTATAGTGAGGTTGCGGCAATCAAATCCTCCAAGCCTGTCGGTTTCAAATTGGTGAGCATCTGCTTCATTCCCGATGATTCAAACTGGAATATTCCCTCCGTTTGACCTCGTGAAAACAGCTTATACACCTCGGCGTCATCAATAGGAATTGTGTTTATATCAACGCCGCTTGCCTTTGCCGCATCATCAATCACGGTGAGTGTACGAAGTCCCAAAAAGTCCATTTTCAGCAGTCCGAGTTCCTCAAGAGTGGTCATAATATACTGCGTAACAACCAAGTCATCATTCATTGCAAGCGGAACATAAGACGACACAGGGTCGTGGGTGATAACCACGCCTGCTGCGTGAGTTGATGTGTTTCTCGGCATACCCTCAACCTTGCGTGCAATCTCAACAAGTCGCTTGATTTGGGAATCTTCTTCCATTGCATTGCGAAGTTCCTTACTTTTTTGCACCGCCTCGTCAATGCTGATATGAAACGATTTCGGAATCATTTTTACAACAGAATCAACCCTTGCATACGGCATACCCATAACTCTGCCGACATCACGCAAAGCCGCCTTTGTTTGAAGTGTGCCGAATGTTACAATCTGTGCAACATGGTCCGCACCGTATTTTTGGGTTACATATTCTATAACCTCACCCCTGCGTTCGTAGCAAAAATCTATGTCAAAATCGGGCATAGACACACGCTCCGGATTGAGAAAACGCTCAAAAATAAGGTCGTATTTCATAGGGTCAAGGTCGGTTATTCCGATACAGTAAGCGGCAAGCGAACCTGCACCCGAACCTCTGCCCGGACCTACCGGAATATCCTTGCTTTTGGCAAAACGCACAAAATCCTGAACTATCAAATAATAGTCCGTGTAACCCATTTTGTTTACGGTTTCAAGCTCGTATTCAAGGCGGTCAATGTAGCTTTGCGGCACAGATTTACCGTATCTTTTGTATAGACCCTTGTAGCACATTTGCCTGAAAAATTCAAAGTGGTCCATATCATTCGGCGTTGCAAAATACGGAAGTTTTGTGTTGCCGAATTCAAAATCGAAGTTGCACGCATCTGCAATTTTTTGAGTATTTTCTATTGCACTCGGAGTGTCACGGAACAGTTCCGACATCTCGCTTTCACTCTTTAAGTAAAAATTATCGGAATGAAATTCAAGACCCGTGTCCTCACCCAAAATATGATTGGTGGCAATGCAAATGAGCACCTGCTGAATTTCCGCATCCTGTTGTCTGACATAGTGAACATCATTTGTTGCAACAAGCGGAATGCCCGTGTCTGCCGACAACCTTTTCACTCCGTCAACAACAACTCGTTCCTCATCAAGCCCGTGATTTTGCATTTCAAGATAAAAATTGCCGTCACCGAAAACGGTGTTGAACCACTCGGCACTTCGCTTTGCACCGTCATAATCTCTTTGCAACAAAAGCTGTGGGATTTCACCGGCAACACAGGCAGACAGGCACACAAGACCGTCGCTGTATTTTTCGAGCAAATCACGGTCAATCCTCGGTTTAAAATAAAAGCCCTCGGTATATGACAGCGATACCATTTTTATAAGATTCTTGTAACCAATTTCGTTTTTTACAAGCAAAATAAGGTGATTATATTTGCTGTCAAAATTTTTATCCTTATCGTATCTGCTGCGTGGTGCAACATAGACCTCACAACCGATAATCGGCTTGATACCCTGCTTTTTGCACTCACGATAAAAATCCACGGCACCATACATATTGCCGTGGTCGGTTATGGCAAGAGAAGTCATACCCAGCTCCTTTGCACGGCTTACAAGCTCGCCCAAACGGCAGGCACCGTCAAGCAAGCTGAACTGCGTGTGCAAATGAAGATGAGTGAACATACAATTACCTCGTTATTATATTTCCTCCGCTATCTTAACAAGCCTTGAAAGCCTGTGATTAACTCCGCTTCTGCTAATCGGCGGGTCAAACATTTTGGCAAGTTCATTGAGAGATAAGTCGGGATTTTCCATTCTGATTTCCGCCATTTGGCGAAGCGGCTCCGACAGCGAATCAAGCCCCTTTTCCCTCTCTATTTTCATAATTGCGGCGATTTGCGGAGAAGCCGCCGCAACGGTTTTTTCAATATTGGCAGCGTCACAATTTGCCTTTCTGTTTGCAGTGTTGCGAATTTCCTTGACTATTTTAACATTCATCATATCAAACATAGACTTGCCTGCACCCATAATATAAAGGCAATCCTCGATTTCCTCGCTGTCCTTAAAATATATGATATTGTAGCCTTTTCTGTGCGTAATTTTTGGCGCAAGTTCTTTTTCCTGCAAGGCAGTCACAAGGCTTTTTGACAAGTTCATATACGGCACGGAAAACTCAAGATGATAATCTTTTTCGGGAGATGAAACCGCACCGCAAGCCAAAAATGCACCTCTCAAAAATGTGCTTTGGCACTCCTCGCAATCAAAATTTGAAAAGTTGATGCGGAGCGAAGTCTCAGACTTATCGTGTGCAAAATACGACATTATCCTTGCAACATTTTCCGCTTTTTTCACCGAAACGGTATAAATCTTGCCCGACGGAGAAGCCTTTATTCCTGCCTTGATTGAGCAAAGTTCTTTAAGCAAAGAACAATAAAGCTCTGCCGTTGCTTTGCTTTTTGACTGAAAAACAACTTCCCTAAACGAAAAGCTTTTTGAAAAAAGAGCCATTCCATAAAGGAGACTCTTTTTGCAGCAATTATTTTCAACCTGTATTTCAACAAGTTCATTTTTTACCTGAGATGAAAAGGACATTATAGCCGTACCTCTGTTATTTTCTGTCAATATCTCTGTGGTTTACGGTTACATTGTCCCACTTGCGAGAAAAATAGTCTTTAAGTGCTTCGGCAAAAACAACACTTCTGTGATTACCGCCCGTACAGCCGATTGCAATAACAATCTGGCTTTTACCCTCACGAATATAAAGAGGGTTGAGATAATCAAGCAAACTCTTGAGTCTTTCAAAAATCTCGTGAGCCTCCTCAAAACTGAACACATAGTCCTTAACTTCTTGGTCAAGGCCTGTTTTATCTCGCATGGATTCAATCCAATACGGGTTCGGAAGGCATCTTACATCAAGCACAAAATCCGCATCGGTCGGAATACCGTGCTTAAATCCAAACGACATAACATGAAGATTCATAACTTCCTTGTCGTCACCGAGGAGAATTTGGGCAAGACGCTCACGGAGCTGATTTGCAGTCAAATCCGATGTGTCTATAATATAGCCGGCTTTTTCTCTTACAGGAGCAAGAATTTCCTTTTCATAATTAAGAGCGTCCTCAAGAGAGCCGTTAAACTTGTCGGCATAAGGATGTTTTCTTCTTGTAAGCTTATATCTGCGGAGTGCAACATGATTTTTGATGTCAAGATAAATTGTTCTTACCGTGTAATCGTTGCTGTCCATAAGGTTTTGCACATTTTTTCTGAACTCATTGTACACACCTCTTGAACGAACATCGGTTACTATCGCAATTTTATTATAAGAATCCGACTTTTCGATAAGAGAAATAAATGTACCGACAAGCTCTGCCGGCATATTATCGATGCAATAATATCCAATATCCTCCATAAATCCCATTGCGGTTGATTTACCTGCTCCGGATACGCCTGTAAGCAATACTAAGTCTTTCATTTTTAATTCTCCTATCTAAAATATATTTTATTCTGTAACTCGGACTTCCATTTCCAAGTCAATGCCTTTTTCGGCTTTAACCGTGTCGGCAACTTTTTTGCACAAATCAAGCACATCCTTGCAAGTTGCACCGCCTTTGTTGATGACAAATCCGGCGTGCTTTGTGCTGATCTCGGCACCGCCTACGCTTGTGCCTTTAAGTCCGCATTGTTCAATGAGAGCACCGGCAAAATTGCCCTCCGGTCGCTTAAATGTTGAGCCTGCCGACGGATATTCAAGCGGTTGCTTGTCACGGCGGCGACTCATATAGTCATTCATTTTTGCTTTGATTTCTTCTTTATCCGCCTTTTGCATTTTAAAATACGCACCTGTAATAATACAGCCGTTTTCATAATAAGCGGAATGGCGATAGGCAAGCTTAAGGTCATCGCCCTCCAAACTGCCCTTGTTGCCGTCTTTGTCGATATGGTCACAACGGAACATCACATCACCGAGCTCTCCGCCGTAAGCACCTGCGTTCATAAACGCTCCGCCGCCGCACGAACCCGGAATACCGTAGGCAAATTCCAAACCTGTCAATCCGTTTTCAAGGGCAAATCTGCACACCTTCATAAGCGGTGCACCTGCCTCGGCAAAAATCGTGGTGTCATCAATCAACTTGACCTCGCCGAATTCCTTGCCCAAAAGGATGACAACTGCGTCTATGCCCTCATCGGCAACAAGCAAATTTGAGCCGTTGCCCACAACCATATATCTGACATTTTCTTCTTTACATTTTTTTATAACTTCGGATATTTCATTTTCATTTTTAGGGAACACCGCAAGCCTTGCCGGACCGCCTATTTTAAAAGTGGTGTGCAAAGCCATCGGTTCGTTTTCGATATACGAAATACCCTCATTTTTTACATATTCACAAATTCTGTTCAAAAGACATCACCCAATGAATCAGTCGCCCAAAATTGCGGCACCGATAATACCTGCATCGTTGCCGAGTTCAGCCTTACAAATCTTTGACTGAATTTTTGAATAAACACTGTATCTTTCGCTTTCTACATATCTGCGGATAGGACGCAAAAGTGTTTCGCCCTCGTTGCAGATACCGCCGCCGATACAAATAATTTCAGGCTGGAAAATATTTACAAGATTGATAAGACCACAAGCTACATATTTGCAATACTTGTCAACAACCTTGATACCTGCAATATCGCCTCTGCGCATTGCGTCAAATGCTGTTCTGCCCGAAACCTTGCCCTCTTCCTTTGCAAGTTCGTGCATAACGGAATCAGGATATTCCTCCATAGCTCTCCTTGTTTGATTGATAAGAGCGGTAGCCGAAGCATAAGCTTCCCAACAGCCCTTTCTGCCGCATGTGCAAGGTTCGCCGTCAACAACAATAACAGTATGACCGCACTCACCGCCGGCATTGTTTGCACCCGAAACAATCTTGCCGTCAATGATGATACCCGAACCTACGCCCGTACCCAAAGTTACGGCAACAAAGTCCTTTGCACCATGACCGCAGCCTGCAACGGCTTCACCGAGAGCGGCACAGTTGGCGTCGTTTTCAACATAAACATTCGGACAACCGAGTTTTTCAATAAGCATTTGCTTTGCAGGAACATGGTCAAATCCGAGGTTGTTTGCATATTCGATAATGCCCTCTGCATTAACCGTACCCGGAGTGCCGATACCTACCGACTTGATGTCGGCAATAGTAATTCCCGCTTCTGCCATTGCTTCCTTTGACACCCTTGCAATATCATCAAAAATCTCATCCGGTGTGCGAGGAATTGCAGTAGGAGTTTTTGCCTTTGCAACCATATTATAGTTGTCGTCAACTACGGCCGCAACAATATTTGTTCCACCTAAATCAATACCAATTCTGTACATAACTTTCCCCTTATATATCAAAAAATTTAAATTAATTACGAATTTGCCCAGAGTTCAAGCTCTTTTTCGGTAGGCTCAACATCATCTATACCGAGATTGTGCATAAGTTCTTTTGCACCGTTGTAGCCCATCTTCTTTTGACGGTTATTCATTGCCGCAGTTTCAACAATTACCGCAAGGTTTCTGCCCGGAGTAATCGGAACCGTGATAACAGGAACCTTAACCCCAAGAAGCCTTGTGTATTCGTTATCAAGCCCCAAACGGTCATACGCCTTTGTGGCATCCCACTCTTCAAGCTGAACAACCATATCAATCTTTTCCTTAGGCTTTACGGCACCCATACCGAAAATACGGCGGGCATTGATAATACCGATGCCTCGAAGTTCGATAAAGTGACGAATGTTGCTCGGTGACGAGCCCTCCAAGGTGTTGTAACTTACTTTTCTGATTTCAACAGCGTCATCTGCGATAAGTCGGTGACCACGCTTGATAAGTTCAATAGCCGTTTCGCTCTTGCCGGCACCGCTTTCGCCTACAATAAGAACACCTTCACCGTAAACCTCAACAAGCACTCCGTGACGGGTAATTCTCGGTGCAAGTTCACGGTTAAGTTCGGCAATAAGGGCAGACAAAAACGGAGATGTTTCCTGATGAGTTTTAAGAAGCGGAACATCGTATTTTTCGCACGCTTCAATCATACACTGCGGAATTTCAAGCCCTCTTGTAATAACGGCTGCGGCAGGATGAAGCGACAGCCACTTGCCAAGTGCTTCCTTTTGCTCCGAGTCGGACATATTTTGCAAAAAGCCAAGCTCGGTCCAACCCAAAATTTGAATACGAAGCGGGTCGAAATAATCCGTATATCCCGTAAGGACAATACCGGGTCTGTTGACCTCGTTTGTAACGATATGAACATCCTCGGCAGGTTGCAAAAGATGAATAATTTCAAGGTCGAAATCCTCGATTATCTTTTTTAAGGTTATATAATACTGCTCAGCCATTGTTTACACCCCTAAAGCTTAATCATTTTCTATTATATATTATCTTTAAAAATTAATCAAGAACTGTTTGCAAAAACAAAAAATAAGTTTACTTAAATCAAACACTATGCTATAATTGTAGAACAAACAAGGAGAAAAACTTATGGACAAATCACTCAAGATTGCAATCGGAACAGAGGCTTTTCCGCCTACTATCGACGGCATTAGCACGGTTGCCAAATGCTATGCCGATGTAATAAACGAAAAATACGGCGAAGCGGTTATAGTAACTCCCAAAAATCCCAATCAGGAGGACTACAAATATCCGTACGAGATTTACAGATACGACAGCCTGTTTACCTTCGGTGAGGGCTATCCTGTGGGCTGGCCGTTCAAAAAGCAATTTGCACTTGATATTATTGCAAAAAATTTTGACATTCTGCACTCACATTGTCCTATTGCGACAAGTTATTTTTACAGAAGAATAAACAGAATTCACAGAATTCCGCAAATCTTAACATATCACACAAAATATGAATACGATATTGAAGGCAGAGTCCCGATTTGGGCAATCCGTCACAGAGCATACGGCTTTTTGCTCAACAATATCAAATCGGCAGACGAAGTTTGGGTTACAAGCCACGGCACCGTTGACAGTTTGCGAAAAATCGGCTACGAGGGCGACTACATTGTTATGCCAAACGGTTGTGATTTGCCCAAATTTGACACCACAGACGATATGAAAGCTATGATAAGACGCAAGCACAACATTCCGCAAAATATACCGATTTTACTTTTTGTGGGAAGAATGATGTGGTACAAAAACATCAGAATTATTCTTGAAGCCTGCAAGCTTATCAAAGACAACGGCAAAGATTTCAGAATGATAATGATAGGTATGGGACCTGAGGAAATGCAAATCAAACGCCTTTGTACAAAGCTCGGACTGAACGACAAGGTGATTTTCACCGGTCAGATTCTTGACAGAACCGAACTGCAAATGTACTACGGCACCGCCGACTTGCAGGTCTTTCCGTCTATATTTGACACAAACGGACTTGTTGTGCGTGAAGCGGCAGCTTCGGCAACTCCTACGATTGTTGTAAAAGACAGTTGTGCAAGCGAGGGTATCGTTGATTGCGAAACGGGCTTTCTTTGCCTTGAATCACCACACAGCGTTGCCAAAACGATTGAAAATGTTGTTGACAACAAAGATTTGCTTAGCCGTGTCGGAATTAACGCACGCAACAATATATATATCAGTTGGGACGAAAGCATTGCAAACGCCTACAAAAGATACCAAGTTGTAATTGATAAATTCAAGTCAACTCCGCACTCAAAATACGAATACTAAAACAAAACTCTCTTGACAATACGCAAGAGAGTTTTTATATTAAAAAAGAATTATTAAGACAAAAATTATTATTGCAATAGCCGAAAGCGTTTTTACAATTAATGGAATTGCGGCGTCAACCGTTTCGGGTGCTTTTGAAGATATAAAATCAAGCAGCGGTTTTTGAAGTTTGCCGCCTACAAGTTCGTCATATGTTCGGGTATAGGTGTTGTAGGTATTCGGCTCGGTTTCGTCAAGTTCGATTATTCTCACTCCACGCTTTTTGCGGTTGCCGTAAGCGTTGAAACCGCTTGATTGAGTAAAACCGAGGTCAATATTTTTATATCTTCCCACAAAGCTGTTTTTGTGGTCGTGTCCTACAAATACTGCCATAACATCGCCGCATTCATTAAGTGCGTCAAATTCGCCCGTGTTCTCGTTCGGTATTGACGGAGGTTCAAGAAAAATCCCACCGTTCCTGCAACTGTCACCGAGAACATAATATTCGTTTTTGTGAGCCCTGAATGCTCTGATTGCACCATTTGCGGTGCTTTTGACACGCTTTAAAATCTTATAATATTCGCACATCGGAATATGCTGAAAAACTATTGACGGCACATAGTTGCCGTTTTCTTTTTTCAGTTCATCTCTGGTGGTTTGATACCATTTGATTATACTTGTGTCAAACGGCTCGTATCCGCCGCCTTTTGCGTCTGTACCGGAGTCAAAAAGGTAAATGTTGTTTACAATTTTTTCTCCGTCTGAGGACATAATAGGAATGTTGTATGTTCCGCCACCGTTGATTCCGCTTGCCTGCTCACCTATACAGTTGCCGAGTTTTTTATATATCTTTTCAAACTGCTCGGCGTTTGAAATACCAACTTGGCGGTCGTGATTACCAAAGGTTACGGCATACGGAATGTTTGCTTCAACAATAGGCTTTAGGAGCAATTCAAGCGTATCTTTGACTGCATCAAAAACATTTTTGCCCTTGATTTTGTATGATGTGCCATAGCCTTTTATTTGGTCGCCGGTCAGCACAACAAGGTCGGGCTTTTCTTGTGATATTGCGGCATTCAGCAGCTTAACGGTATCGGGCGATACACTCGGAATTTCCTGAATGTCGGTTATTTGCATTATTTTAAATCTACCGTTTTTGTTAAATTTCATATTCATTTTGTTATATCCGTCATCGGTTCTAAGCCGTTGTCAAAGTCAAATTTTACACCGTTGAGGTCTGCCGTGCAAAACAGCTTTGTTTTTATCACATCAACAAGTTTATGCTTGACATGGGGATAGATTTTCTTTTCAAAATTGCACACAACGCTGTATTTTGGTGCAAGGGTTTTCAACCACTTTAGACTTGAAGAAAACGGGTAGCCGTGGTGTCCCACCTTTAAAATATCCACCTTGCCGATTTGCTTTGCAAGGCGGTATTCGTCAAACACCTTGTTGTTGAGGTCGCCTGCAAGTACACAGCGGCAGCCGTTACATTCAAGGAGCGTTACAACGCTGTTGACATTTTCACCGTATTTGAAAATATGCTTTTTGTATTTGCCGTTTAAAAATGTGATTTTAAAATCACCGAGCGTAGTCTCGAGTCCGTCAAATTCTTCGACAATTTCAACATTGTTTTCTTCAAGAGCCTTTTTCATTTGCTCGTAAACCTCGGTGTTGTCCCAACTGAGCCTTTCGTAAATGAAAATATCTTTTGCTTTGTACGGCTTCAAATATGCTTTTTTAACCTTAATTTTAGGATGATTGATTACCGTGTCAAATCCGCCGATATGGTCGGAATGTGCGTGAGTGCCAAGCACAAAATCAAGTGTCACCGTGCCGTCGGGCGACGCACAGTTTTTCAGCAGATAATCGCACACGATTTCTTCATATCCGGGATATTTGAGGTGCGGTTTATTTGCCGGATATTCGGTGTCTTCGCCTGCATCAACCATAGCAAAATGCCCGTTGCTCTCAATGATTATGCAGTCGGAGGAACCTGTATTTAAAAAGTGAATGGCATTGCTCATATTGTTTCCCTTTCAATATAGCACATAATGTTTTCATCATTTGAACAAATGATTTTATCGGCAAGTGCCTTGATTTCGTTGCACGCATTTGATACGGCGTACTTTCTTGCTTCTGTACTAAAAGCGGTCAAATCGTTTTTGCTGTCGCCCACCACGGTGACATCTTTTATGTTGTATCCCGCAATTTTGCACAGCTCACGGAGTGCCGAGCCTTTGTTTATGCCCTTTAGCATAATTTCCAAATTATTTGTCATCGAAGTTGTGATTTCTACGGAATCAAATTCCTTTTGCAATCTTTCTCGGCAAGCTTTGCGTTCATCTTGATTTTTGAAGAAAACATCAAACATTTCCGTTTTGTAATCCGGGTCAAAAATCAAATTGTCAAGGCTGTTGCAAATTCGTCTGCTTTTGTACATTTCGGGGATAAAATCCTTATCGATTTTATAATATTCAAATGATTCGTCCGAAAATTTTGCTTTGTCTACATACGGTGCACCGCCCGTGTACACTTCAATAAATGTTTCGTATTCCGACAAAATCTTGTAAATTTTGTATGCTTTTTCATTTGAAATTGTGTGGTATTTAATTATACCTTTTTGCGTGTGATAAATTCCCGCACCGTTTGAAAAAACTATGTATTCCACGCCCTTGCAAAGTCGCAATTCTTTGGGCACTTCATACAAAGTTCTGCCTGTAAGCAAAACAATCTTTGCTTCTTTTTGTGCAAGTCGCTCAATAGAACGCAAATTTTCTTCGCTAATATCGGTGTTGCTTTTCAGCAATGTTCCGTCAAGGTCGGATGCTATAATCATAGGCACTTTTTGCACTTGCCTTTCTTTTTTATTAATTTGTATTATATATCTTTCCAAAGGATAAGTCCATATTGTCGGAATGTTTATGATGATGAATTTTGATATGATTTCAACAATCGGTGATGACATATCGTGCGCTGTAATAAAAGTGCCGAAAATTCCGCCGAGATACGAGCTGACAAGTATATTAAATATTGCCAATGCGGCGTACAAAACAGAACTGTACAAGGGGTTTATGTTCGATTTAAAAGTCACTTTTCTGTTTATCAAATACGCCGCAATATAGCCGATTGATGTTGAAATAAGGTACGAATACAGATAGCCTTTGTACTTTATTCCGAGAAGCGACAAAAGTGCCGAATCGGGAAGCGGTGTGTTGTTTTGATTTTTAAACACAACATACAGCAAAAACATATAGCTGAGTATGTCAAGCACCGATGTAACAATTACGCAAACATTAAACTTGAGGAACTTCCACAACTCCGATTTCATTTTGGTAGGTTGTGTTGTTGTTGTCGAATTCATTGTCATTGTGTGTTTCTTTCTTCTTTCTGTGGATTACAAAGCGGTTCAAAGGATAAGTCCAAATTGTAGGCACGGTCATAACGATTACTTTTGTAATCATTTCAACTATTGCATTGTCCCAACCGTGATTTTTAACAACCGTGCCCAAAAATGCACCGAACCAAGTGTTAAATGCTATTGTGCACGCAACCATAACCGCATAGATAATTGTTGACATAACAGGGTTGGCGTCTGCCTTGAAGGTCAGTTTTCTGTTCATCACATAAGCTGCGGCATAGCCGATAATTGCCGAAATTGCGTAGGAGTAAAGATAACCCTTATATTCAATTCCAAGGAACGCAAGTACAGGATTGTCCGTTACAGGAGCTTCGTTGAGTGATTTAAACACTACATATTGCAGGAACATAAACACTCCGAGTTCCAAAACAGAGGTGCTTGCACCCGTAAATGTAAATTTGATGAACTTCCAAATTTCTGCATGTTTTTCGGTAAATCTTTTAAAATTTTCTTTCATAATTCTTTTCCTCTTTTCTTGTTACAAGCAAGGTCATTGTTGCACAAAGTGCAACTGCCGCACTTACCGAACAAAGTCCGTAGCCTACAAGACATTCAATTCCCATTTTTCCAACTGTGCCGGCAACCGCCAGACATCCTGCAACAAACACGATAAACATACTTGCCATAATGATTAAATAATTTTTTGTTTTCATAATCTTACCTCCTTAAATTGTTGCATTTCGTTTAATGATTTTTTATTTTTCTTTACCTACAAAATATCACTTAATTGTAAAATCCGAAAAATCAAAACCGTAAAATGTATGTAAAATAAAAAAACTCCGACATTTCCCGCAATGAGAAATATCGGAGTTTAATTTTTATTACATCAATTCAACAATGCTGTCTGCAAGTTCTGTCGGATTGGCAATAGGAAGTCCGGCAATAAGTCTTGCCTGTGAATAAAGAATGTTTGTGTATTTTTTGAGGGTATCCTCGTCGGCAGTTTTGAGTTTTTCTGCAATAGGGTGCTCGCTGTTGATTTCAAGTACAAGCTGTGCCTTAACGCCGTTGTCGTTACCGCCCGGCATTTGTGAAAGCACCTTTGCCATTTCGAGACTTACATAACCTTCTGCCGAAAGACACACAGCGTGTGAGCCCAATTTGTCGGTGAGTTTGACAGATGAGACCTCGTCACCAAGGATGTTTTTCATCTTTTCAAGCAATTCTTTTGCGTCCTCGTTTTTCTTTGAAAGAGCCTCTTTTTCAGCATCGGTTGACAAGTCCAAATCGTCCTTGCAGATGTTTGCAAACTTCTTACCGTCATAGTCCATAAGCATCTGAATAGCAAACTCATCCACTTCATCGGTGAAGTAAAGGATTTCGTAGCCCTTTGCTTTTACGCCCTCGCATTGCGGAAGAAGTGCAATTTTTTCGGCACTGTCACCGCAAGCATAGTAAATTGTATCCTGCGAATCAGCCATTCGCTCAACATATTCTTTGAGAGTTGTGTATCCGTCACCGTTGGACGACTTAAACATAATCAAGTCTTTGAGTCCGTCTTTGTGCATACCGTAATCGGCATAAACGCCCCACTTGAGATTTGTGCCAAAGGTCTTGAAGAAGCCTTCGTACTTTTCTCTGTCGTTTTTGAGCATTTTTGCAAGTTCCGATTTGATTTTCTTATCAATAGCCTTTGCAATAATTCTAACCTGATGGTCTTGCTGGAGAGTTTCTCTTGAAATATTGAGATTAAGGTCGGCGCTGTCAACAAGTCCCTTTACAAAGCTGAAATAATCAGGCAAAAGGTCGCCGCACTTGTCCATAATCATTACGCCGTTTGAATAGAGTTGCAAACCTTTTTCATAATTCTTTGAATAGAAATCCATCGGGGCAACTGACGGGATGTACATCAAAGCGTCAAATGTTGC
Organism: uncultured Eubacterium sp.; assembly: GCA_900539325.1. Lineage (GTDB taxonomy): Bacteria > Bacillota > Clostridia > Oscillospirales > Acutalibacteraceae > Eubacterium_R. The sequence goes on along the minus strand of UQCC01000006.1, from coordinate 3,610 downwards.
CTGACCCTCAACCTTTGAATGAATAACCAAGGTCGGGTCGGTGTAATCATAGAACTTTTGCTTGTAAAATTCGTTGTATTCTTCAGGCTTGATTTCGTTCTTGTTCTTTCTCCAAAGCGGAATTTGAGAGTTCAAAACCTCGTCATTAACTTCCGTGATGTACTCGCCCTCTTTTTCAGGGTCGGGAACTTCTTTGCTCATTTCCATAACGATTGGGTAGCGGATGTAGTCGCTGTATTTTTTAACAAGCTCCTGAATTTTGTACTGCTCAAGATACTGTGAATAGTTCTCGTTTTCGGTATCTTCCTTGAGATACAAAGTTATAACTGTGCCGTTTGAATCCTTTTCGCACTCCTCAACGGTGTAGCCGTCAACACCTGTTGAAGTCCATTTGTTAGCAACATCTGCACCGACTGCCTTTGACACAACTTCGATTTTGTCTGCAACCATAAATGCAGAATAGAAGCCGACACCGAACTGACCGATAACTTCAATATCCTTTGCGTTATCGTCATCGGCATTTTCTTTTTTGAAATCCAAAGAATCCGATTTTGCAATAGTACCGAGGTTATTTTCGAGTTCTTCGGCGGTCATACCGATACCGTTATCAGAAATTTTAATGGTACGGTTTTCCTTGTCAAGGTCAATCCTGATTTTCAGGCTGTCCTTGTCTGCCTTGATGCTGTCATCCGTAAGCGATTTAAAATACAATTTGTCGGTTGCGTCACTTGCGTTGGAAATCAATTCACGCAAAAAAATCTCCTTGTGAGTATAAATGGAGTTAATCATCATATCGAGGAGTTTTTTAGACTCCGCTTTAAACTGTTTCTTTCTCATATCTGTCACCTTAATAAAGAATTATAATCGTTTTGGCACTCTTTATGTCCGAGTGCTAATTATATTATAATCTTTATTTTACATTTGTCAACACCGAATAATTTTTGTTCACAAAAATATCACAATCAGCTGTTCAAATCAATTCTATTGTATGAGAAAAATATTTTTCCTGAAAATGAACAGCTTCTTCTATTTCATCAACCGTAAATGTCACACCGTCAGGCACGACAATCCATTTATCCTCAACATCGTCCGTCCTATGAACAACTACTATAACCTTGCCCGAAAATTCCGCAACAGGCTCATCAATTCCGAGGATATACGCATCCTGTTCCTCACCGTCACCCGCAAATAATCCATCAATGTACCCGTAATTTATCGGATAAAACAAGTCTTTGTGTTCAGGATGAAAACTGCCCATCGGTCTGTCGATTTTCACTGTAACCCTTTTATAATCAAACATATTTTACCTCCAAATAAAATAAGCCCTTGCAAAAAATAATGCAAGAGCTTTACTTCTGTGTTAAGATTTAAGCTCACTTTTTAATATTGAATAATAAATACAATCCTCATAGCCATTATGAGTTTTGCATCTTTGCCTTAAAGTTCCTTCTTTTTTCATTCCAACTTTTTGTAAAACTCTTGCAGATTGTAAATTACTTTTTGCGTGATACGCTTCAACACGATTGTATCCAACTTTGTTAAATGCAAAATCTATAACAGCTTCTACGGCTTCACAAACATAACCGTTTCCCCAGTAATCAAAGCCAAGGCAATACGAAAGACTTCCAACTTTTGAAACAGTACTCTCCGTTAATAAATAAATTGTGCCTATCAATTTATGTGAGGATTTCAAATAGATACCCCAATAATAGACATCTTCCTTGTTGTATTCATCCTGCCATTCATTAATCCATTTTATTGAATCTTCAATCGTTTTAAAACTATCCCAAGACATATAGCGAGAAACTCTATCATCATATGCAAAATTTAAAAACATATCTTCAACATCTGCATTCTCAATTTTCTTTAGAATCAGTCTATTCGTTTCAATTAAAATAGTACCGCAATGTTTTAATTCTTCCATAAAAGCACCTCAAAACAAATCAACAACATCAACTATTGACTCAACAATATAATCGGGTCTTTCAAGTTCGTCTTTAACACTTTTAAACTTTGCAAATCCTTGACGAACCCAAACAGTATTCATGCCAAGCTTTTTAGCAGGAATAATATCGTTATCCAGCCTGTCGCCAATCATAACAGCTTCGCTCGGATTACAATTTGCCTGTTCAAATGCTATATTAAAAATTTTCAAATCCGGTTTTTCGCAACACGCTTCGGCAGATGCCACTACCACATCAAAATATTTGCCGATACCCCAATTATCAATGCGTTTTTGTGTTCCTGCAACCTGATTTGCAATAATTCCAAGTTTAAATTTTTGCGACAGATTCTTCAAAATTTCTTCAACATTAGGATAAAGTCTTTCAAGTTCGCCAAACCATTTAGGCACGGCAACCCCAAAATCCTGTGCCGCCCACCTGATTGCAAACGCATCTTTTTCGGCATATTCAAGAACTTTTTTATAGAATTCATCGGCATCCAAATTATTTTGTTCAATTATTACCTTGCAACGCTCTTTCAAGCATTCGCTTTCATCCACAAGCGTTGAGCCCAAATCAAAAAATATCCACTTTAGATTTTCCATACAATTATCCCTTATAACATATCTATATTAATCACTGTACAAAATTCACCTATAAACAATCGGCAATCTTTATTTTATTACAATTCAAATAATTTGTCTTTATCAAAATAATATATATTTTCCCTTTTATATCCGTATTTTGAGTTAATCATTGCTATATGCGGCTCAAATGTAAAATATTCTACATCACTGAGTTTCCGATTGTTTCCCTTTTCAATATAAATTCTGTTTTTCTTGTTCTTAACAATAGAATGTCCTAAATTACCATTAAAATCAAGATTAACAAAACCGTTTTTTATAATAAAATCATTCATATGATAAAACAATTCTTCAAAAGTCGAATTAACAGTTAAAAAACGATATAACTCATTATGTAATTCCTTCTCCATTATCAATCCGTTTTTCCATTCAACATTCTTAATTTGTTCTATTTCATCTACTACATAGCCATCTTCAATAATTATCGTTCTGGCGTAATCTCCCCAAACATTTCTTAATTTAGGGCTTAAATCAATAGTAATAATATCATCATTTTTTATATAATAATCTGAAGTTATATATTCTACACCTGATACAGATTTTGATGTTTCATCACCTGCATAAACAAGAGCACCAATATCATAATACCAAAAAGAATCGGCACCAAGTTCTAAAAGCTTTTCTTCGCAAGCATTTCTTAATTCAGTTAAGTTCATTCCCGGCTTAATAATTTTTCTAATATATTTAATCGTTTGCTTAGCAACAGATTGAATTATGATATATTCATTTCTTTCTTCTATTGCCTTTGATAAGGAAATATTACTTATAAATTTTTTTAACATATCCATTCCTCACGTAAATTTATAACTTAAATATATCATAAAAAATATAAAATGTCTATTAAAAACAGAGCCGTAGGGGCGAACTGAGTTCGCCTAACTGCAACAAGCGCAAGCTGCTTGTTGTGCAGTCCAATTCAAGCATAAAGTAGAAGTGGACATAAAAAAAGACACTCGAATGAGTGTCATTTTTTTATGTCGGCGTCGACCTATTTTCACAGGAGGCTGCCCTCCAACTATTTTC
>UQCC01000005.1 GCA_900539325.1 uncultured Eubacterium sp. | reverse complement strand
ACAATACATAGTGGAAATATTATGGAGGTAACAATGGATATAAAAACAAACAATGTAACTGAATCAATTTTAGCGCTTAAGCGATATGTTGCAAGCAATGATTTAACAATCACTTCGTATGTTCTTCCTCTTAGCAAAATTACATCAGCGTAATTTTGCTACAAATTATTCATGTGGGTTCAAGTCCGATAATAAAAGAGAGCAACAGCCTAAAGGTTATCACTCTCTTTTGGTGCAGGAGATGGGACTTTCGTCAGAGCATACTGCGTGATTAAATATCATTGCAAGCAATGATTTAACAATCACTTTGTATGTTCTTCCTCTTAGCAAAATTACATCAGCGTAATTTTGCTATAAATTGTTCATGTGGGTTCAAGTTAGATAATAAAAGAGAGCAACAGCCTAAAGGCCATTACTCTCTTTTGGTGCAGGAGATGGGACTTGAACCCACATGAATTTGCATTCACCAGAACCTGAATCTGGCGCGTCTGCCATTCCGCCACTCCTGCGTATTCTGCCCTGCAAAGCAGGGCGTTTTTATTTTTCCAAAAAACCGTTTTTGTCAAGTTCGGTAATGAATTTGTCAATTTCCGCCATTGCGTCGGTCTTGCTTATATCATACTCTTTTATGATTTTATTTGCAATACTTTCTTTGTCGGTTTCTTTTTCAAGGCACTTCCAAATGAAGTGACCCGTTTTGTTGAGCGTAATCATTCCGTCAAAATCTTTTGTGTGCTCGCCGACTGTTATGGCAATGATTTTATCGCCGATTTTTCTTGTAACAAACTCGTCTTTGATTTTCATATTTTCACCTTAAAGCTTAACTTCTTGCGGCATACCGCCGTTTTCTCTGCTTTCGTCTGCAAGATAAACGCTGAGGTGTCCCGCAACGCTGTCAAAGATTGATGTGCAGGCAAGACTCGGCTTTTCACCTCTGATAAATTTAACAAAGTCTGCGGCAAGTCGCTCGTCACCGCCGCCGTGACCGCCGTAAGCACCTACCATATCGCCTGTTACCTTGAGGTCAACTTCCTCAACATCACATTCTTCGTTGTGTGCATCGGGTGACGGATTAATCTTTAAAACAGTAAACTTGCTTTCTTCAAAGTTACCGAAGATTTCACCCTTTGTGCCGATGATGTGAATATCTCTTCTCGGTTCGGCAGAACCGCCTACCATATTGTGCGTGCCTGTTGCACCGCTTGCAAAGTTAACGAGAACCGATTGATGGTCAACAACATTGTTGTCGCACTTGTAGATACATCTTGCATACGGATTGTCCGATTTCATAAGAGCGATTTTGTCCTCGATAGTAGGATTTTCAATATTTTCAAGAGCGTCCCAAACATAAAATGCCCATCTGTCCGGGTGGTCTATGTAAAGTCGCTTTGTGGAATAAACGCAGGTGTCAACCAAAGGACAGTCTTTCATACAGATTGTGCCTGCACCTTTCGGAGCATTTTCAGGCTTGAATTGGAATTTGCCTCCGAATGAACTGATTTGAGTCGGCTTTGTTTCGCTCATCATCCACATCATTATGTCGAGGTCGTGGCAACATTTTGCAAGGAGCATTGTTGTGTGGCACTTGTCCTTGTTTGCCCATTTGCCTCTTACATATGATGTTGAAAGGTGGTGGTACGAAACATGTTCGGTCGTTTGTATATTGATAATATCGCCGATTTCGCCGTTAACTATTCTCTCCTTGATTCCGTAATAAAACGGAGTATATCTGAGAACATGGCAAATCATAACCTTAGAATTGTTTTTCTTTGCACAGTCAACTATTTGACGCATTTCATCTTCGTTTGGTGCAAAAGGCTTTTCAAGGAGCATATCGTATCCTGCATTGAGGAGCGGAACTGCCGTTTCAAGATGCTGTTCGTCCATTGTTCCGTTGATGACTGTATCTGCAAGTTTGCCGTGCTTTGCAAGCTCTTCGGCATTTTCAAAGCACATATCTTCTGAAAATCCGAATTCTTCCATAGCCTTTTTTCTTCTTATCGGGTTAGGGTCGGCAACACCGATAATCTTAAGCATTTCAGGATTAGTTTTTGCAAGTTTGCTGTACACAAATGCTCTGTGTCCCGCACCTACAATAATCGCTGTAATTGGTTTTTGTTCCATAGTAACACCTTCTCCGATAAATATCGCTATCAATTATACCACTTTTTATATATATTTCAATATGTTTTTTGCTTTTTTATGATGTTTTTCTCATTGACATAAATTAATTATGTTATATAATATTATTATCTTTTATGCGGTTTTTAGGAGGAAAAATGAAACAGCTTTTACCATTTTTGAAAAACTATAAAATACAGTCGTTTTTGGCTCCGCTTTTTAAAATGCTTGAGGCGATATTTGAACTTATTGTACCTCTTGTAGTGGCTTCGATTATTAATGACGGTATTCGAGATGGAAACCTTAAATTGGTTGTGTCAAAGGCACTTTTGCTTGTGGTTCTTGCTGTTGTGGGTATGGTTGCGGCTATTACTGCACAGTTTTTTGCGGCAAAGGCAGCCACAGGTTTTGCAACGGAAGTCAGACACGCTCTGTTTAAAAAAATTCAAACCTTTTCGTTTAATGAGATTGATTCAATAGGCACGTCAACTCTCATCACTCGAATGACAAATGATATCAATCAGGCACAAAGTACGGTTAATATGGTGCTTCGCCTGTTCTTGCGTTCACCGTTTATTGTTGCGGGTGCATTTATTATGGCATTTACCATTGATGTAAAAATCAGCCTTATTTTTTTGCTTGTTATAGTTCTTTTGAGTGTGGTTGTTGCAGTGATTATGAAATGCACAGTACCTATGTATAAAAATGTGCAAAACACGCTTGACTCCGTAACTCTTATGACAAGAGAAAATCTCACAGGTGCAAGGGTTATCCGTGCGTTCACAGAGGAAGATGACGAGTATAACAAATTTAAGGAAAGAAATAATCTTCTTGCACATTTTCAAAGAAGCGTTGGCAGAATTTCCGCTTTGATGAATCCGATTACCTATATAATCATCAATCTTGGCATTGTGCTTCTTATTTACAGCGGTGCTTTAAAGGTTGAATCGGGAACTCTCAATCAAGGTCAGGTTGTTGCTCTTTATAATTATATGAGTCAAATCCTTGTTGAACTTGTCAAATTTGCTTCTCTTATTGTAACAATTACAAAGGGCTTTGCTTCGGGCGGAAGAATTGCAAATGTTTTGAATGTTCAAAACACTCTTGAGCATATCGACGACAACAAAGTATATGATAATCATGCAGTTTGCTTTGACAATGTTTCGCTCACATATCAGGGAGCAGGTGAAGAAAGCCTTACAGATATCAGTTTCTTTGCCGACAAAGGTCAAACAGTCGGTGTTATCGGCTCAACAGGCAGCGGTAAATCAAGCCTTGTAAGCCTTATTCCGCATTATTACGATGCAACAAAGGGCAGAGTAACCGTCAACGGCAGAGATGTCAAATCTGTTGATAAAGAAGAACTCCGCTCAAATATCGGCTTTGTTATGCAAAAAGCGGTGCTCTTTGCCGGCACTGTCCGTGACAATATCAAATGGGGCAAAAAGAATGCAACGGATGAGGAAATCAACGAAGCACTTCGCATTGCTCAGGTTTATGATAATGTGTATGCAAAGGAAGGACTTGATACGCTTATCGAACAAAACGGTGCGAACCTTTCGGGCGGTCAAAAGCAAAGGCTGTCTATTGCACGAGCTATTGTGTCAAAACCTGAAATCATAGTGCTTGATGACAGTGCGTCGGCTCTCGACTTTGCAACGGAAAAGGCACTTCGAGAGGCAATATTGTCACTTGATTATAAGCCGACCTTGTTCATCGTGTCAGAACGAACTTCCTCAATTTTGTCTGCCGATAAAATCATAGTTCTTGAAGACGGACAGATTGTTGATGTCGGCACAAATGAACAACTCCTTAAATCCTGCGAGGTTTACAGAGAAATCTATTTCTCGCAGTTTAGCGAAGAGGAGGTGGCTTTCGGTGACTAATAAGCAGATATTAAAGCGTGTCCTTGCATATGTCGGCAGATATAAAGCAATGCTTGTTGCATCAATGCTTCTTGCACTTGTCAGCGTTGCCGGCTCACTTTACATTCCTGTTCGTATCGGTAATGTAATCGATTTTATAATTGATAAGGGACTTGTTCGGTTTGACAAAATCGTTCCCGTTCTTATTGAAGTTTGTGTTGTTGTCGGCGTTGTTGCACTTTCTCAATGGGTGATGAATGTGCTCAACAACAAGATGACCTTTGGCGTTGTCCGTGATATGAGGGACAAGGCATTTGCAAAAATTGAAAAGCTTCCTATTTCTTATCTTGATTCTCACCCAAGCGGTGAAATTGTGTCGAGGGTAATAGCGGATGTAGACCAATTTGCAGACGGCCTCTTGATGGGCTTTACCCAGTTTTTTACCGGTGTTGTTACAATTCTCGGCACTCTCATATTTATGTTAAAAATTAATTGGTGGATTACAATCGTTGTCGTTGTTGTCACTCCGCTTTCGTTTGTAATTGCTTCGTTCATTGCAAAAAACACTCACAAAATGTTCAAACTTCAGTCCGAAACAAGAGGCGAGCAAACTTCGTTTATTGACGAAATGATAGGCAATGCAAAGACTGTTGACGCATATTCTCACGCAGATGAAAATATGCAAAAGTTTGACGAAATCAACGGCAGACTTCAGGATTATTCGCTCAAAGCCGTGTTCTTCTCGTCAATCACCAATCCGGCTACAAGATTTGTCAATTCAATCGTTTATGCCGCAGTCGCAATGTTCGGTGCAATCCTTGCCGTAAAGACAAATCAAGAGGCAATCACGGTCGGTGTGCTCACATGCTTCTTGTCTTACGCAAATCAGTACACAAAGCCGTTTAACGAAATCAGCGGTGTTGTTACCGAACTTCAAAATGCTTTTGCCTGTGCAGGCAGACTTTTCGAACTCCTTGCCGAGGAGGAAGTTCCTGCCGATGCCGAAAATGCAGTTGAAATCAAATCTGTTGACGGCAAAATGCAACTTACAAATGTTAATTTTTCTTATGTTGAAAATAAGAAACTTATCGAAAATTTCAATTTGTCTGTTCAACCCGGACAGAGAGTTGCAATTGTAGGTCCTACCGGTTGCGGCAAAACAACTCTTATCAATCTTCTTATGAGATTTTATGATGTAAACAGCGGCTCAATTTTGCTTGATGATAAGGATTATGATGATATAACTCGCAAGTCGGTCAGAAAAAACTTCGGTATGGTTCTTCAGGATACATGGCTCAAAGCCGGCACTATTAAGGACAATATTAAACTCGGTGCCGAAAATGCTACTGATGAAGAGGTTGTAGAAGCTGCCAAAAAAGCACATTCCCATTCGTTTATCAAACGACTTCCAAACGGCTACGATACCGTTATCGGTGAGTCCGGCGGCTCTCTCTCGCAGGGTCAAAAACAGCTTCTTTGTATTACACGCTTAATGCTCTGCAAACCTCCAATGCTTATTCTTGATGAAGCAACATCATCAATCGATACGAGAACAGAAATTCGTATTCAAAAAGCTTTTACTCATCTTATGGAGGGCAGAACAACATTTATAGTTGCTCATCGCCTTGCCACAATTAAAGAGGCGGATATAATTCTTGTTATGCGTGACGGTAATATTGTTGAACAGGGCACACATAAGGAATTGCTTGCTAAAAAAAGTTTTTATTATGAACTGTATAATTCGCAGTTCCCATCGGTTAAGTGATAACCAAAAGGAAAAATTATGAAAAAATTACAAAAAATACTATCAATCGTACTTGTTGCAATTTTTGTCTGCCTTACATTTTGCTCGTGCTCAAATACGGGCAAAAGTATAATGACAGCTACATATTCAGATTCTGCCAATGCTTCCGACGGCTTAAATCTTGCTTCTTCCGCAACATATACCACACAGGATGGCAAAACCAAAAAGAGTTTTTCTCTCAAAGGTAAGCACGAAGAAGTCAAGTATGTAACCGTTGATTTTGGAGATAGTGTCGATTTCAACACCGTTATCCTCGGCGAGTTGGGTAAAAAAGTTACCTTGTTTGAAATTTACGGCTCAAATGAGCAGGATGCAAATTATCAGTTCCTTTATCAAAGTGATTGTATTGAGGGCGGTCACACCTGCTTTTTGGGTGATGTAAAATACAGATATCTTCGTATTTTCGTAAATGAGTCATCGGGCAATTACAATGTAAATAATTTTGAGGCGTATTATCTTAAAAATAAAAATGCAAAAGACCTTCGTGTAAATGCGTATTTTCTTGCCGAGGACATCAAGGAAAATGCTGATTTTTCAAATCTTGACGCACTCACCGATGTCATCGTTTTCGGTACTGCGAAATTTGACGCTCAAGGTAATATCAAATTTTACGATAATGATTCAAATGAGGTTGATGAAAAGTACTATGCCGATAAAGTTAACCTTTTAAAATCAAAAATCGGCGATAGAAAAATCAATATTTTAACAGACATTGCAATGCCTTACGGCGATGATAATGCCGATATCATATCAATGTTCAGCGATGAACATGTTGACAACCTTGTTGCAAATATCGTTGATTTTGTAAATAAATATGGCTTTGACGGCTACGATATGGACTATGAGTTCCCTAACAGCAAAAACGAGTGGAAACTCTTTAATAACTTCCTGCGTAAGCTTGACAAGGCTATGCCCGATAAAATTATTTCGCTTGCAATAGCACCTTGGGATTTACAGTTTGATGACGATGTGCTTAAAATTATCGACAGGGCAGAGGTTATGCTTTACGATATGTTTACTGCCCACGGCTATCATTCAATTTTCTCAACCACCGTTAACGGAGTTAACAAGGCTCTCAAGGGCGGCTTCACCGTAGAGCAGATAGACCTCGGCGTTCCGTTTTATTCAAGACCTACAAACCGACTTGGCTATTGGGGCAATTACAATCAGTTCGGCAATAAAATCGATAAGTACACAAATCTCATTTATTTTAACGATTTTGACCACGACGGTAATCCTATGACCGCTCCGCAGTATATCAATTCTTATCAAATGATTGCTGATAAAACAGCATTTGCCATTGATGCCGGACTCGGCGGAATTATGATTTGGTATTATAGCTGTGATTTGCCGAATGATAACGAACTTTCGCTTTTCGGTGCAATCAGAGATACAATGACCGCAAAACAAAAATAAAAACATATACTTAAATAAAAGGCTTCTTTCACAAGAAGTCTTTTATTAATTTTGTATAAAAAATCGTATTAAATTAATTGATTTTATGTTACCTTTGCTGTATAATTAAAACATTGAAATATAGTTGCGAAAAATGTTGAGGAGAAATTTATTATGGATTTTCAAACAATATATTTGCCGATAGGCGTACCGTCATACGATTTGGACGAAGCTCGTATGAAATATAACGATTCTATCGGTATGCTGAAATTGGTGGATAAAAATATTGTCGCTCCCAACGGACCTATTGTGTCTGTTAAAGAACTTTGTGAATTTTTAAAGGATAAAAGTCCGACTTTTGCTATTGTGCAAAATCTGACCTTTGCCACCGGCGTTTTTATTACCGAAATTTTGAGAAGCGTTGATTGTCCGCTTTTGCTTTGGGCAATTCCGGAACCAGTTATTGACGGTCAAAGATTACGACTTAATTCGCTTACAGGTGCGTATTCGGCGGCAAATGTTATGGAAAATCTCGGCAAAAACTTTTGCTATGTAATCGGCTCAACCTTTGCCGATGAAACCGTTGATGAAATTAAGACGGCACTTCTTGCGGCAAAACTTAAATATTCGCTTACAAAACTCAATCTTCTTCAGGTCGGCAATGCTCCGGCAGGCTATGGTTTCGGCAAGGGAATTGAAACCGAACTTATGCGTGTGTTCGGTGTTAATCTTGTGTCGGTTGAAGCAAGACAGCTTATGGAAGCGGCAAATTCATATGACGAGGACGATGTAAGACATTTTATTTTTGATGTGCAGAATATCGTGCCTAATTTGTTTAATATAGACAGAGAAAATCTTTTTGCCGCAGGCAGACTTTTTAAGGCTTATTTTGATTATTGCAATCAAAACGATATAGGTGCAGTGTCGTCTTGCTGTATGCACGATTTTATCAATGTATACGGCACTCCGATTTGTGCCGTGCTTTCGTTCCTTAACGACCTCGGCTTTCCTGCTGCGTGTGAGGCAGACGCATACGGTGCTCTGTCAATTTATATTTGCCAATATCTTTCAAAAATGCCTGCGTATTTTGGTGATCCCGTTTCTATGGATGAGGAATACAATGCAATTACATTTTGGAATTGCGGTATGGCTCCGCCGTCTATCGCCCGTGAGGATTCAAGGGCACAGGTCGGCACTCACTATATCAGCGGTGTAGGTCCTGTTATGGATTTCGGCTGTCGTTCGGTAGACCACGCCACCGTGTTCAGAGTTGGCAAAAAAGCCGACGGCACATTCCGCTTTTTCATTGCAAAAGGCAAATCTCTTGACCGTTTCAAGCAGTTTTCGGGCACAACTATTGTGATTGAAACCGAAAATAATGTCAGGGATATTATCGAAAAATCCGTTAAAAACGGATGGGAGCCGCACTATGCTGTTGCAATGACCGATATTTCAAAAGAACTTCAGGCTCTTGCCGATATGCTCGGTATAGAAGTTGTTAATTTTTAGTATAAGTAGTATTTTTGTGTTGTGAAAGGAATATAACAATGGCTGAAAATTTAACTCATGGCATAAAATTTAAGGATAAACTCGGTTATGCGCTCGGCGATATGGGTGGGATATTTACTTTTTCGCTTGTCGGTGCTTTTCAAAATAAGTTTTACACCGATGTCCTCAATATCGACCCGGCAAAAATTGTTGTGCTTATCTTGGTTGCAAGATTGTGGGATGCAATTAACGACCCTATTTGGGGTGCATTTATCGATTCTCGCAAACCCACGAAGCAGGGCAAGTTCAGACCGTATATCTTTTGGTTTTCAATTCCGCTTGCGGTTGCATGCGTGCTGATGTTCACGGTTATACCAAATTTAACTCCGGCTAAATATCTTTTGTTTGCGTATATTACATACATCTTTTACGGTATGATGTACACTGCTGTTAACATTCCTTACGGCTCACTTGCTTCCGTTGTTACCGATGATGAAAAAGAACGCTCCTCACTTTCTATGTGGCGTTCAATAGGAGCAGGCGTAGGCGGACTTCCGGGCACTGTGCTTCTTCCTATGATAGTTTATACCACCACGGGAACATATGCCAACGGTACAAAAATTCAAACCCTCGACGGTAATAAGCTGACCCTTTGTGCCGTCGTTTTGGCTGTGCTTTCTGTTGTGATTTTCTTCTTTCATTACAAGATGACCAAGGAGAGAATTCAGCCGCTCGCCAAGAAAAAAGGCGATTACAAGGTTACCCAAAGCATCAAGGATTTGTTTTCAAACCGTGCTTTTGTTATGCTTTCGGTAGCCGCAATGTTCCTTATGGCTTTTCAGTTCTACTATCAGTCAACCTACACTTATCTTTTCACGGATTATTATCACAAGCCGGGACTTTATTCGCTGGTTGCCGTTTGCTCGTATCTGCCGATGGCTGTATTTATTCCGATAATGAACAAACTTATTGATAAGTTCGGCAAAAAGGAGCTTTGCTCATACGGTATGTTCTTTGCCGCTGTTGTAACCTTTGTGCTGTTCTTTATCAAAACAAGCAACCCGTATGTGTTCCTTTTCTTCGTATTTCTTTCGGGTCTGGGTCAAACCTTCCTTGTGCTCGAATTGTGGGCACTTGTTATGGATGTTATCGATTACCACGAACTTCGCACTCGCAGAAGGGAAGAGGGCACGGCTTATGCACTCATTTCGTTTATGCGAAAACTCGGTCAAACCCTTGCCGGTGTCGGCCTTAATGCTCTTTTGGCAGTTATCAATTATAATTCCGATGCCTCCAAGCAGGGCAAAGCACTTGCAGACGATGTTCTTGCAAAGTTGTATGACATTTCAACCCTCGTTCCCGCAATATTCTTCCTGATTATGGCACTTGTTCTTTTCTTTGGTTACAATCTTGCCAAGGATAAGGTAACCGAGCTTCACGCCGCTCTTATCGAGCAAAGGAAAAATGAAAAATAATTATTTGCAAAACCATAGCCAAGTCGCACAAAAACGGCTTGGCTCAGACTGTCGATAAATTTCCCGAAAAACGCTAAAAGCACCGCAAACATCGTGTTTACGGTGCTTTTGATATTTTTCGTTTTTGCTTACAAGTCTAAAATAAGAGGCTACGACCTCTTTTTTATATACAATAACGCTTTTTTTGTCATATACATAAAATAAAATAGAGCAAATTTGTTTATTTTGCCTATAAAAACATCTTGCAACATAATTTGTAATATGTTATATTAATGTTATAAGGAATGTTAACCAAATGTTATTATTAAATTAAACTTCGTAATTTAGAGGATTATACAACTTTGAAAGGTGTAAGATATATGAAAAAATTATTATCTGCTTTCTTGTCTTTTGCAATGCTCCTCAGCATTGTTGCGCCTTTTAACAGTGTGTTTGCAGACACTCGTTATGATGTTCTTCAGGCTTCCTGTGATTTGGCACAGATGTATAAAAAAGACGGTGCTTACAAAAAAGAGCTTTTGTCCGATTCGTCAAAAAGCGTAACCGTCGGCAAAAGAATTATTGTAAAATCCGAAGACGATAATATAAATACTTATGATTCCGTAAACAGTGTCTGTGCCGGCGGCTATGTTTTTGCTCAGTATGCAACCGAGGCTTCGGCGTCAAAGGCGTTTGCCGAGTTTCAAAAGGCAGGCCTTTCACCCGAGTATGACAGTATCACTTCCGTTGACGGACAGTATACCAATACCAAAGTTCGTGACAAAAGATATGAATGGGCATATGGTGCATGCGATATTGACGATACTCTGAATTATTATAAATACAGGGCTAATCGAGAGGTAATTGTCGGCGTTATCGACAGCGGAATTCAGTATAACATTAAGGTCTTCAAAAACCGTGTTATCCGTACTTATGCCGATTTTTCAGGCGAGGCATCAGGTGACGAGATGGATGAGTTCGGCCATGGCACACAGGTTGCAAGCACGGTTGCAATGTGCACACCCGACAATGTTAAAATTGAGGGCTTCAAGGTTTCAAACAATCAAATTATTACAGATTCAAGCGTTTTGCTTGCTCTTTCTCATATCAAGGAGATGAACAGAAAGCCCGATGTAATCAATATGTCCTTCAGCGGCACAGAAATGGATTCGCATATAGAAACCGAGATAAATGAGCTTACCGATATGGGTATTGTTTTTGTCGGCTCAGCAGGAAATAACGGCAGGGAAGTAAAATCTTATCCTGCGGCATACGATAATGTAATTGCCGTTGCCGCAACCGATAAAAACAACAATCCTTGTGATTTTTCAAATTTCGGCAATTATGTTGATATTGCCGCTCCGGGGTATTATACCGCTTATTCCGCAACTTCCGGCAGTAATGCACCAAATTACACTTACTATCAGGGTACTTCGTATTCTGCACCTATTGTTGCATCTGCCGCGGCTGTTGTTCTTTCCGAGCACGGGGGATATACTTTTGAGCAGGTTAAAAGCAAATTGATGAGTTCCGCCGTTCCTTTTAGGGAAAAGGATTGCAACAAAAAATACGGCAAGGGCATTGTTAATTTTTCAAATACCGTTAATAACAACAGGTGCAAGGAAATCAAGGCAAATTATTCAAGCGGTGTTTACAATGAAAGAATTAATGTTTCACTCAGTTGTGATAATACATTAGTTGATATTATTTATACTACCGACGGAACTATTCCGTCAAAAAATAACGGCAATGTTTATACTGCTCCGATATTTATAAACCAAGATACAAGAATTATTGCCGCCGCATATGAAAAAACAGATTCCGTTTTTCACGGCAAATATTTTTGTGCCGATTACTACATCGGCGGTTCGGATTATGTTATTGATGACAATGGCACACTCAATGCATATCTCGGCAACAGCAAGGATGTTGTAATTCCCGATAAAGCAGACGGAATTACCCCGCTGTCGGTTGGTGAAAACTGCTTCAAATTCCGTGATTTAAACAGCATTACTCTGCCCGACAGCGTTGCAAAAATTTCTGATTATGCCTTTTATGATTGCAATGCAAAAGCACTAACCGCAAACGGTGCAACAGATGTCGGCAAATATGCGTTTGCACATTCGGGCTTTTCATCGGTGTTGCTTCCGAATTGCAAAAATTCGGCTGAGTTTTCGTTTGACGGAGCAAATGTTCAAACCGTTAAACTCGGAAAAGTAACTGATTTGAAAAAAGGCGTTTTTAAGGATTGCCAAAACCTGCGAACACTCTATTGCCCAAGAATAGTTGATTGCAAGTCTTATGTGTCAAATTCCTTTGAAAATTGCAAATCACTCAAAACATTGTTTGCACCAAAGGTAAATTCAATGCACATCGACATTCCGAGCAATGTAAATCTTTATGTTAACAACCGTCTTTCGCTCGATTATTCTATCGTAGGCGATTACCGATATATCTTTATTGCTCCGCTTGAAATCGGCATAAATGCCTTGCGTGACTTTATTGAAAAACACACGCCGAACTCTTTTTCGTTTAAGGATTCGGGCGGATTTGCCAACTCAAAGGGTGCCCAAATCAGAGCTGTTGATTCCGGACTTCGCTTTGGCTTTAATTGGTCAAAAATGGCTGAACTTGAGGACCTTGCCGATAAAGTTGAATACGGCTTTGTTGTTTCGTACAGCGACACCGACAATCTGGATGTTAATAATGCACACAAAAGGGTTAAGGCGTCAAAAATATCGCAAAACGGCAATCAAACCGATTTTAACCTTGTTATCAAAAATATTCCGCCGAATCAGAGAAACACCGTGTTTTCTGTCAGAGCCTATGTTAACATTGACGGATTATATTTTTATTCTCCGATAGTAAAACGCTCGTTTAATCAGGTTGCAACGGCTGTTGTGAATGATGAAGAGGTAGACGACAGCACAAAAGCACCGTTTAATGATATTATTAAAGAGGTAAGAGCTTGAAAAAATCATTAGCGTTTATTTTGGCAATATTAATCGGCTTGTCGGCTTTGGCGGCTTGCACTTCTCAAAAGTCCGATATTGCCAACGCAACAACAAAAAAACAGGCCGCTGCTTCAACAGAGGCAGAAAAGAGTTCTGTAACAGAAAACAGTTCGTCATCTAAATTGCCTACAACAACTTCGACAACCGAAACAAGCAGGCATACAACAGATGAGTCGGATAACGATGTCGATTTTGATGAGCTTAGCGAGGCTGCTTCCGACAAGGTGACAGGTGCAACTTCATCGGCGGTTAAGCCTTCAACAACATTTAATGAAACTGCCGGCACGGCTTCGTCCAAGGGCAGTAAGTCAAAAATCACTACCGATAAGGACGGCTGGGTAAATAAATGGTATTAACCCAACTGTTGATAAACTTCATAAAACAAAACCGATGCGTTTTTGATTTGCGCATCGGTTTTGTTTTTATTACATAAAATCGTCAAAACTTGCATCACTCGGCATTCTCCAATCACCACGAGGGGAGAGCGAAACCGAGCCGACCTTTGGTCCGTCGGGAATACAATTTCTCTTGAATTGACTGATGAAAAATCTTCTCATGAATACATCAAGCCACTTTCTTATTGTTTTTCTGTCATAAACTCCGTTAAATGCTTTTTCGGCAAGTTTTTGCAGTTTCTCTTTTGTAAAACCGAATCTCACGAAGTTGTAAAGGAAGAAGTCGTGCAATTCGTACGGACCGATGTTATCCTCCGTCTTTTGAGCAATTTTGCCGTTTTCGTCAGGCGGAAGAAGTTCCGGCGAAACAGGCGTGTCGAGCACATCAAGCAAGATGGCCTTTGTCTTTTCGTCACTTTGGCTTGCAACATATTCAACAAGGTATCTCACGAGTGTTTTTGGCACAGAAGCGTTTACACCGTACATGCTCATATGGTCGCCGTTGTATGTGCACCAACCCATTGCAAGCTCTGATAAATCACCCGTGCCCACAAGCAAGCAACCCATTTTGTTTGCCATATCAAAAAGAATTTGCGTTCTCTCTCTTGCCTGTGTGTTTTCGTATGTAATGTCGTGCACATCTTCGCTGTGCTCAATGTCCTTTAAGTGCTGAATACAAGCGTCTTTTATGCTGATTTCCTTGATAGTCACGCCGAGCGATTTCATCAATTCAATGGCATTGTTGTAGGTTCTGTCGGTTGTGCCGAAGCCCGGCATAGTGATGCCGATGATGTCCGTCATAGGTTTGCCGAGAAGCTTCATACTCTCAACCGCAACAAGAAGTGCCAGCGTGCTGTCAAGTCCGCCGCTTATGCCGATTACACAGCCGTTAGAATGAATGTGCTCAATTCGTTTTGCAAGTCCGCTTGCCTGAATTGCAAAGATTTCTTCGCATCTTTCACGCACTTCATCTTTGTTGCTCGGAACAAATGGGTGAGGGTCAATGTATCTGAACTTCAAATCGTTGTCCGGATTTAATTCAATTTTAGGCTCAGCATCTTCATCGTCATCGTCATCATTGTCAAAGCAAAAATCACAAGGCAGTTCCATTGTTTCAAATTCGCTGATAGAATTGTTGCAAAAATTTGTGTCCTTTAGGCGAAGCGTGTTGAGCTTTTCGCAGTCGATGTCTGCAATAGTGATTACATTATCACGGCTGAAACGCTTGCCCTCTGCAAGAATCGTTCCGTTTTCCGCAATGATTGTCGCACCGCCGAAAACGAGGTCCGATGTGCTTTCGTATACGCTTGCACCGGCATAAATATATCCGCAGATACATTTTGCCGATTGCGTTTCAATAAGTTTTTTTCTGTACTGTGCCTTTGAAACATATTCGTCACTTGCGGAAAGGTTAATTATGATGTTTGCACCCTCGGTCGCAAGTTTGTTTGACGGCGGATTTGTCACCCACAAGTCCTCGCACAATTCAACTCCGACAGTAACTTCGTCATCAAGTTTGATGAGTTTTGTTGTGGAAATATCAAATCCGTATTCCTTGTCGTTTATCCATTCGCTGAAGTCATCGTCCATAGCCTCTGCAAACCATCTTTTTTCGTAAAATTCGTTGTAGTTTGGCAGATGCTTTTTTGGCACAGCCATCAAGATTTCACCTTTGTAAATTACAAATGCACAGTTGTAAAGCGAATTCTTTATAGCCCACGGAGCACCCACAACCACAACAATGTTTCTGTCTTTGGTGTATTCAACAATGTCGTAAAGTGCCTCGTTTGATGCTTTGATGAGTGACTTTGTAAAGAACAAATCTCCGCAGGAATATCCTGTTATCGAAAGTTCGGGAGTCACAAGAAGTCGCACCCCTTGCTTTTCTGCATCGTATATTGCTTTTTTGATTTCAACCTTGTTGTAGCTTGGGTTTGCCACTTTCAATTTGAGGCTTGCCGAAGCTACTCTAAACATTCCGTAATTCATTTTTTACCCTCGGTTATATCATTGTGATTTTGTACTTGAATCCTGCCTGCTCGTTCGGTTCAAGTATTGTCATTCCTCGCTTTTTTTCAATCTCGTTCGTTTCATCGGAGCAGTTGGAAATTCCTGTCCACGGCTCAAGTGCAACAAAGTCGGCATTGCCGCACGCAGACCAAATAAGCAGGTTAGCCATATCCTGATATTCGATTTTTACACCCTTGCCCCTCGGTCCGATAAGTGTTGCTGATTTTGGTACAATGTTGTCGAATATCATAGCGTCTTTTTCTTCAAACAAGTCGTGTTGCATTGCAATTTCAGATTTGCCGATAAAATCATCAAATCTGTTTTCAATGTTTATCAGTCCGCTGTGATGGTCGGGGCGGAGATATCCGTCCTCAAGTGCTTTGTCAAATGTCACCTTGTAATCTTCAAACTTTTCGTTTTCGTCAAGCGGACAGTTAAACGCCGGATGACCGCCGATAACAAACGGCATCTTTTTCTCGCCTGTGTTCTTTACAAGATATTCAACGCTTACCGTTGAGCTTACAAGCGTGTATTTTACTTCAAGTTCGTAGTCAAACGGAAAAGCCGCTTTGGTTGATTCCCTTGATTTTTGAATGAATGTGATTGAATTTTTGCATTGCTCTTTGAGTTCAAACGGATTTATTCTTGCAACGCCGTGGCGTTTCATTACGCATTTTTCTCCAAATGCCGTGCCCTCGTTGTTCGGCAACATTCCAACAATAGGAAAGCAGATCGGTGCCTGACCGCTCCAATGCTCTTCGTCGCCCTGCCAAAGATATTCCGTGCCGTTTTTGAGCAGAGAAGTAAGCATTGCCCCTTCTTGCAAAACGCAAACCTCGGCTTCGTTGCTTGTAATTTTGTATTTCATAATTTCACCTTAAATCTAAAATGTATACATAATTAAATTATAACTTAAAATAATCTATAATGCAATATTGAAATAAAATACAATATGATATACAATACATTTATAAATTATTGTGATGTTAGGAGAAAATTATGGATTTGAATTCATTTATACACGAGGCGGTTTTTGAAGAAAAGGACAAGTACACCCGCCTTTATGAGCTTATATGGTCTGAATTTGAACAGGACGGCTTTGTAATTACCGATGAGCCGGGCCATGAGATAGACGCACTTTTTAAGGCAACCGCAATTCAAAATCTTATCGGCGAGTTTGAATACCGTCTTTATGATGAAGTTAACGAAACCGGCTATGAGGATGTTGTTGATTACCTTGCACAAATCGGAGTGTCACAAGATGATATTATTGCTTATTGCGAGGCTGATGAAAATATCGACACTTTTGATGATGACGAAGAACTTAAAATTAAAAACGGGTTTGATTATATGACCGAGATTGTTGCCGACAAACTTCTTGAATGTTTTTCACCCGATGATTTGTTCGATTATTTCTTCACGGCAACCTACGATTTTGTGCAGGATTTCACCTTTGATTTTGAAGATGTGGACGAATTTATGGCTTTTGTCGATTCCAACACCGAAAAGCTTGATGAATACAAAGAAGAGTACCCGTCCGTTATGTCTTGGATGGAATCGGGTATGATAGTATAAAAAAGTTATATGTTAAAACAGTACAGTTAACGCAGAAATCGTTGCATTAACTGTACTGTTTTATTTGTTTATTATGGGATTGTCTGTTATTTCAAGAATGTAATCTACCGATACATTATAATGTTTTGAAAGCTTTATTAATATTTCGGTGGGAATATCTACATCTCCACGCTCGTAATTGCTGTATATTCTTTGCGAACAATTTAAAATTTCTGCAAGTTCACGCTGTTTTAAATCGTTATCTTCACGCAAATTTCGTATTCTTTTGTACATGATTATCACCGATATTAATTATAGTATAGCGAGATATTCGCTATTGACTTTTAGCGAAAAATTCGCTATAATTAGGTTGTATTTAGAATTGAGGAGAATTTTTATGGAAAAAAATAATAAAAAATTTATAGTTTTTACTTTGATAGCTATTGCTGTTATTTTGATTACCTTGAGCGGATTGGCATATATGTCTTACACTTTTCCCAAAGAAGACGGTTCTCAAGTAAAATCTTCGGGTAGTTCAGGTTTTAATTTGTTTTCTGTTCCTGCCGATGAACTTGGATTTGAACATCTTTCACAAATGGACAATTCGTTGATACGAATTAAAGGTTACAGAATAACGGGTGATGACGACGATTATGTTTATTTTACAGGTGGTACAAAAATAGATTTTGATAAAAAGAATTGTATAGTAAGTTATTTTGATAAATCCTCTTATGATTTTGTTAACAGTTCTGCCGGCACATATGAAGTTATTTCAAATGATTTGGTTAATTCCGATGCACTTGATTTAGGTAAGATTGTCATCAATGATCGCAAAACAAGTGTTTATAGAGATAATTTTGTTTGTTTTGAATTTAGTGAGATGAGAGGTGCCGAATGGTATGTTCCGTATTCTTTAATAGATTGGTCAAGGTCGCCTGAACATAAAGAAATTGTTATTGATAACGATACCGAGGTTTGCCCTGCACCTTTTGCTAACCATGTTCATGTTGTCGGCACACCTGAAGAAGACGATGAAGTTGAAACGGTAGAAGCTTATGTTTTGTATCTCAAATAATTTATGAAAATCAAAAAAGAAATATTTCAACAAATTGTTTATTCTTTGCCTAAATCGCCATATGAAACAGGTGGCTTTTTAGGCGGTTGGGGAAATTCTGTATGTTATTGTGTTTGTGATAAAGAAAAATCATTTTACGGGAGTTATGAACCGAATATTGAATTACTTAATCGCACAATAAAGGAATGGTATGATAATAATATTGATTTTTTAGGTATTTATCATACGCATTATCCATCTAATATATATTTGTCAAAATCCGATGAATTATATATAAGAGATATTATGAGCAGTATAGAAAATATAACGGATACTCTGTATTTTCCGATAATTATCGCTCAAAAAAACATGTATGTTTACAAAGCTCGTATTTACAAACATAATACTGTGATTGAAAAGGATAAATTGATAATCGAATAATACACTTGTGTGTTATTAATATTATTTTTAGGAGAATGAGTTATGAAAAAACAAATTGTTAAAATCCCGCAGGGTAGATTTTGCGGAGGAAATTGTTCGGATTGTCTTTATGCAAATTGGTATGATAAAGACAGTAGAGGCCGAGTAAAATGCAATGGCGGATACGGTGGATATAATTTCTCGGATGACAGAAACGGTTGTTTCTATTATAAAAAAGGATGATTTTTTATTAAAATATGAAATATTTATTGATTGGAATAATACTTTTAATTTTGGTAATTGTTATCGTTACGGTAAAAAACGATTTTAAAGACTCTGTAGACGGTCAAACGTCAGAACATTCAGCCGAGTTTTATAAATATTATAATTCGATTAATTCAATGAGCATAAAACAGCTCAACAAAGTGCATGATGATTTGTTTCCGCTTGTTACAAAAACTTTTGTTGCCGGAATGGTTTGGTATGATGATGATATTCCTTATTCCGAAAAGAAAGCCGCAGAAGAAAAGATTGCCGCTAATTATGTGATTATTCCGGAAAATGAAAGAATATACGGTTGTGTTAGATATGACGAGGCAGTTATGCTTGATGAAGCGGTCAGAAAACGTTTACCGTGAAAGGAAATTTAATGTTAAAAAAATTACTTTTTGATTTTAGTGACGATTTTAAGAATACATACAAAAATGTTTTGAAAAAAAGTATAGTGTTTTTAATAATGGCACTGTTGCTTGCTCCGTTTACAGGCAGATCAAGTATAGTAGGAGCAATTTGCTTAATTTGTTTAATTGCATTCGGCTTTATTTGGGGCAAAAATATGGTCGATTCTCTTGTTGCATTTGGCAGCATTTTGGGTGGAATATCAAATAATGCCGCAATAAGAATTACAGTTACGATTTTATTTTATATAATCGGAATTGTAATCGGTTATATTTATTTTTTATGGAGCACAATAAAATTTATAATTTGCCTTGTTAAAAGAAAGTAACAAGGATGAAAAGGCACAATGGGATTAATTCCTTTTTGTGCCTTTTTGCTTTTTATTTAATTATATATTTTGTTGAAGCAAAGATGTCGAATGAAATAAACATATTATAAATATCCTGATGCAAAAACCTCATTTTGTGCATACTATGTAATGTATGTATACACTTGTAAACGAGGTGATTTTGTGAATTGTGAAATTAAGGTGGGCTCTGTTACAAACGCACAGCGAGGCTCAAAGTTGCTTCGGCGTTACGGTATCAAACCTGCCGTGTCAAGAATAGAAAATCCCGCTCCCGGTGACGGTTGCGGCTTTGTTATAACGGTGGATTACAATGATTGTGATGCCGCCAAAAGTTTGCTGTACAAAAACGGAATAAGGATTTTCGGGGTGACCGAGCGATGATTTATTTTGACAATGCGGCAACCTCTTATCCAAAGCCCTCGTCGGTGCTTGCTTCCGCTGTTTTGGCAATGAAAAAATATTCGTTCAACAGCGGCAGAGGAGGGTATAAGGAAAGTATTAAAGCCGGTGAAATGATTTATTCCGTGCGTGAAAAGGTTGCTTCAATGTTTGGCTTTGAACCGCAAAATGTTGCCTTTACAAAAAACTGCACCGAGGCGCTCAATATGGCAATCAAAGGCAGCGTTAAGTCGGGCGATCACATTATTATTTCGTCGCTTGAGCATAATTCCGTCAGCCGTGTTGCCGAAAAACTGTTTGATGACGGTATAATCGATTACGATATTGCAAAGTATTCATATAACGATGATGAAACGGTTGCGAATTTTGAAAATTTGATAAAACCAAATACAACGCTGGTTGTGTGTATGCACTCAAGCAACGCTTTCGGCGTGACATTTCCTGTTGCAAAAATAGGCAAAATGTGCAAGTTACACGGCGTCAGGTTTATTGTTGACGGTGCACAGGGGGCAGGCGTTGCCGATATAAATGCCAAAAGGGATAATATAGATATCCTTTGTGCTCCCGGACATAAATGCCTTTTGGGTGCAATGGGTACGGGTTTTATTGCCGTCAAGGACGGCTTGAAACTTTCAACCGTGGAAGAGGGCGGTACGGGAAGTAACTCAATGTCGCTTAAACAACCCGATTTTTTGCCCGACAGATTGGAAGCCGGTACGCTTAACAATTCGGGTATTGTTTCGCTTGGCAAAGGCATTGATTATATAAATTCCTACGGCACCGAAGCAATATATAATCACGAGCTTTCGCTTATGCAACACACTTATAAAGCACTTGAAAATATAAATGATGTTGTTCTTTATACACCGTTTCCCGAACAGGGTAAAACAATGCCGATTATTTCTTTCAATTTCGGCAATTATTCGAGCGAAAAAACTGCCGCAATTTTGGCGAAAAAAGATATTTGCACAAGGGCGGGATTTCATTGCACACCGTTTGCACATAAACATTTTGGCACAACCGACAGAGGAACCGTTCGCATAAGTTTCGGTATGTTCAACACTCATCGTGATTGTGATGCACTTATTAATGTTGTAAAAAAGTTTTGAATTTAGACTTAAATTTACTTTATTTATTCGCTGGGATATGTTATTATATAGATAATTAAATTTTAGGAATGAAAAAAATGCCACTGTTAGATTTATTTATACAATTTAGATTCAGATATATTAAAAATCTCGGCAATTCAATTATAGATTTCTTTTCTCAAATCAAAGGGCTTTTTCGCACCTTCGGTATAATTGATGTTGTCGATATAATTTTTGTTGCGGCTTTGATATACCTCGTTGTCAGAGTTATGAGAGAAACAAGGGCAATGCAACTCATAAAAGGCTTTTTGCTGTTGTTTTTGATTTATCTTGTAGTTACTTTCCTCGGCATGGGAGCTTCAAGCTATATAATGAGGATGATATTCAATAATATCCTTATTATCCTTGTTATCCTTTTCGGTCCCGAAATTCGTAAGATTTTGGAGCAAATAGGCAAGGGCAAGGCACAGAATTTGTTAAAAGGGCTTTTCAATTCGGGTGTTGCCATTGATGTTGCCGAAATGAAAAAGACCATTGATGCCACCTGTAAGGCTTGTGCCGAAATGTCGGATGCAAAAATCGGTGCTCTTATTGTATTTGAAAATGATACGCTTCTCGGCGATATCATTGCTTCGGGCACGATTGTAGACGGTACCCCGTCAAAAGAACTCATCGGCAATATCTTTTATCCAAAGTCACCGCTTCATGACGGTGCAATGGTTATCAGAGGCAGCAGTATTTATGCCGCAGGTTGTATTTTGCCGCTTACAAAAAACAACGACCTTTCTTCACAACTCGGCACTCGCCACAGAGCGGCTCTCGGTTTGAGCGAGCAAAGCGACGCAATTATTTTTGTCGTCAGCGAAGAACGAGGCGAAATCAGTTGTGCCGTTAACGGTACGCTCCGCCGTGATATTTCAACCGGTGATATGCGTGATATTCTCACTCAACAGTACATCCCCGACAATATCTCCTCGGATGATAAGATAATATCTAAGCTGAAAAGGAGGTTTAAATAATGGCTGATAATTCTAATAAAAAAGATAAGAAAAAGTTTTCTTTTTCCGACCTCATTTATAACGATAAGTACCTTATTGTACTTTCGATATTTTTGGCTCTTATTGTGTGGATAGGCTCGTCACTCAGTGTCGGTGCGGATGATACCAAAACCATCAAGATTACTGCTCCTATCGAACTCAGCGGTAAACTTTCGGGTATAGGTATGCAGTACTATGCACTCCAAAATTCCGTTGATTTAAGCATCACCCTTTCGGGTCAAAAGTATGTTATCGGTCAGGTAACGGCAGATGACCTTAACATTACATTTGATACCTCTGCCGTTAACAGAACGGGTAATCAGTCAATTCCTATTCGTGTAACCAACAAATCAAAGCGACTCGATTATACTGTTGAATCTGTATATCCAAGTTCAATCGAAGGTTATTTTGATGTAAACACAACAAAAACATTTGATGTCGGCTTGAAGTATGATACCGATAAAGTGGCAGACGGTTATGTGTTCGGCACTCCCGTTTTAAGCGAAGATAAAATCATTGTATCCGGACCTAAGACTTATGTCGATAAAATCGATAACGCTTATTGCGAAGTTGATTTCGGCGACAAAACAAAACTTACCGAACCTTTTACTCAGGATTGTGATATTAAGCTTGACGGTGACGGAGTTGAAACAAGCTACATCACCATTACAAGCAGAACCGATACAAATACGCCGCTTACTTCACTTTCGGTTACAATTCCGGTACTCGAAACCGTTACCTTGCCTGTTACTTCAACATTTGAGGACAGACCTGCCAGACTTGACAGAGATGTTGTCAGTGTATCGTATTCAAAGGGTCAACTGTATTCGGGTGTTCTTTCAACGGCGGATATTTCCAATGCCAATATCGGTACAATTTATTTTGGCGATTTAACCGTAGGAAGTCAGGAATTTGATTTTGATGTTACCAATTTAAACGGTGTTTCCGTTCTTGACGGCACTAAAAAAATAACCGCAAAGGTAACAGTCAGCAATTCGTATTCCGAGCATAAGGTAAGAATTAATAAGGATGATATTATTATTGAAGGTGCACAGCAAGGGAAAAAACTTTCTGTCAGCTCAATAGACAGCAAAATCATAACGGTTCTTGCACCGAAAAATGCAAATATCAATTCTTCAAATCTTACTTTGAAGTGTGATGTTTCAAAGAAAACGGAAAATAATCAGTATCCGATAGAAATTACCGTGTCTAATTCTAAGGCTTGGGTATACGGTAAATACACAGCAACAATAGAATAAACCTATTATTATGGCTTCCCTATCTGATTGTTAGGGGAGCTGTCGTTGCTTGTCAACGACTGAGGGGTTAAACAAAGGAATAATATATGAATTATGCAACTCCTGCCGTATCAAAAGGCGGCAACTATCTTTTTTGTTATTTTCTCGGCAATCGTCCTTATGAGGAACGGGTGTGCTTCGCTCTTTCAAAGGACGGCTATCATTTTACACCGCTAAACGGCAACCGACCGTTGATTAAACAATCACTCGGCACAAAATGTTGCCGTGACCCGTTTATTATCAGGGGTAAGGATTGTTTTTATATTATAGCAACGGATATGAAAAGTGATGACGGTTGGTGCTCAAATCACGGCATTGTCACTTGGAAATCTGCCGACCTTATTTATTGGACAGACGAAACTGTCGTTGATTTTCATATGTTTGATGTTACAAAAACAGCAGATAAAATTTGGGCACCGCAGGCACTTTATGATAAAAATAAAGACTCATATTTTGTTTATTTTTCGGTTAACAACACCGATGATGACAAGCCGCTTTCCATTTGGTATTCGTATACCGATGATTTTAAGCACTTTACCGAGCCTAAGGAACTTTTTTCACCGTCAAACGGACTTGATGCAATCGATGCCGATATAGTTGAAAAAGACGGCAAGTTCTATATGTGCTATAAAGATGAATGTGTCAAAACGGTTTGTGAGGTTGTGGCAGAAAAAATCACGGGTCCGTACCGTGAGTTTGAAAATAATGCCGTCACCTGCACGGACAAGCATGTAGAGGGCAACTGTATGTATAACATCCTCGGCACAAACAGTTTTGTAATGATTATGGACCTTTATGTTGACGGCGGATATTATATGCAGCAAACAGAAGATATGCTTCATTTTAAACCGGTCAATCCCGATGATTTTTCAATGGATTTTCACCCTCGTCACGGCTCAATGCTTCATATAACAGACGAAGAATATAACCGACTTTTACAGCATTTTGAATTTTAGGAGAACAGTATGAAAGCAAAAATGACCATTGCCAAGGAGTTTAAGGTTGGCAAAATCGACAACAGAATTTACGGTTCGTTTATTGAGCATCTCGGCAGAGCTGTTTACGGCGGTATATATGACCCAAAACATCCGCTTGCCGATGAACAGGGTTTCAGAACAGATGTAATAGATTTGGTTAAGGAACTTAATGTTCCTATAGTTCGTTATCCGGGCGGTAACTTTGTTTCCGGCTATAATTGGGAGGACGGTATCGGACCTGTTCAAAATCGTCCTAAGCGTCTTGACCTTGCGTGGGGAACAACCGAACCTAATTATGTGGGACTTAACGAATTTATGTCTTGGTGCAGAAAGGCAAATTCCGATTGTATGATGGCTGTCAATCTCGGTACAAGGGGTGCTGAGGAAGCACGCAATATAGTTGAATATACCAATCATAAGGACGGTACATATTGGTCTGATTTGCGTAAATCTCACGGCGTTGCCGAGCCTTGGAATGTCAAACTTTGGTGCCTCGGCAATGAGATGGATGGCAGATGGCAGATGGGTGCCAAAACCGCTGCCGATTACGGCAAACTTGCCAATGAAGCTTCAAAAATGATGAAATGGACTGATGATACTATTGAAACCGTGATTTGCGGCTCGTCTTCCCGTCAGTCGCCTACCTTCGGTCAGTGGGAGGAAACTGCACTTGATATTGCCTATGACAGCATTGATTATGTGTCACTTCATCAGTATTACGGCAATCAGGCAAATGACACTCCGTCATTCCTTGCAAAAACTCTCGAACTTGAAGAATTCATTTATTCCGTTATTTGCGTTTGTGATTATGTAAAAGCAAAAAAACGCACTAAAAAAACTGTTAATCTTTCGTTTGACGAGTGGAATGTTTGGTATCACAGCAACAATGTACCTTATGAGCGTTGGAGCTACGCTCCACCTCGCCTTGAGGATATTTATAATTTTGAAGATGCACTTCTTGTTGGCTCAATGATGATTACGCTTCTTCGTCATTGTGACAGAATAAAAATTGCCTGCCTTGCTCAGCTTGTAAATGTTATTGCTCCGATTTTTACCGAGGACGGCGGCAGAGTGTTTAAGCAAACAATTTTTTATCCGTTTGAGCATATGTCAAATTACGGCAGAGGATATGCGCTTAATCCTATCATTAATTGCCCAAAATACGATTGCAGGGAATTTACCGATGTGCCGTATCTTGAAGCAATCGCCACTATGAGTGAGGACGAGCAAAGCGTTGTGATTTTCTGCGTGAATAAATCGCAGGACGAAAGTGCTGTTCTTGATGTAAATATTATGGATTTTGACGGCTTTAAGCCGATTGAATTTATATCTATGGACGGTTGTTCAAAAGATGATGTCAACGGATTTGACGGCGAGGCTGTTTGTCCTCATACAAATCCGCTTCCAACGGTTGACGGTTCAACTCTCACCGCCGAACTCAAACCGTTTTCATGGAATGTAATTCGCTTATCAAAATAATAAAACAACAGGTACCCTTACGAGTACCTGTCTTTTATTATTATAATCCCATTGATATTGTTATTGCATTGTTTATTTTGGTCATATCGCTTGTAGGCAATGTGCCCATCTTTTCTTTCAGCCGCCTTTTGTCTATGGTGCGTACCTGCTCCAGCAGCACAACGCTGTCTTTTGCAAGTCCGCAATCGTGGGCGTTCACTTCAATGTGTGTCGGCAGGCTTGTTTTGCCTTGTTGGCTTGTTATAGCAGCCGCTATCACCGTGGGCGAAAATTTGTTGCCCACATCGTTTTGAACAATTAACACAGGTCTTACTCCGCCCTGCTCACTTCCTACAACGGGACTTAAATCGGCATAATATATGTCGCCTCGTTTGATGTTCATTTTGTTCACCCTTTTAAAATTTCTTTATATCATTATGATTAACAGTTATCTTTGTTTTTAAACATCTGTTACATAATATTCAAAAATTGAATAAAAGTTTTTTGCCGGGGCATATTCTTAATATGAATATTTTTACATCTAAAGACAGATTGATTACACGCCTTAAATATCCTGTTGCCGTACTTTCGGTTTATATGACAGCCGTGCATATTTTTGCACTTGTTTTACCAAAGTTAAATATTGATACGGAGGCTTTTGCTTCGCTGTTGTGGTCAGCCGCTTGCAGTGCTTTTGTTGCCTTTTACGAATATAAGGAGTCTGCAAAAAGTTTTGCCGTTTCACTTTCGATATTGAGCGTTAACGCCGTATTTTATTTGGTGACGGCCCACCCTTTGGGCTTTGTTATGAGTACGGTTTTGACTGTGCTTTTAGTTATGCTCGGCAAAAACCTCGATTTTGAATATCTGGTTATCACCTCGGCACTTTCGGGCGTTGTTGTTGGTCTTGTGTTCGGCTTGCTTGATGAGCCGCTTCAAATGTATGTAAAAAATTTTGCTTACTTAATCAAGGGCAGGGCAGTGCTTTTCGGAATATTAAACGGGGTCTATACTCCGCTTTTCGGTAATTTCTTTTCGGATTTGGTTTATAACACCGATTGCAGTGCGGCAACCCTTGTCGGCGGCAAAATCGTATCGGGAGTGCAAAAGATTTTCCTTGCCGATATAAAAAATCCGTTGTCATCGGTTGCCGATTATCTCACGGGTAAGTATTTTGTAAATATTTTCCTTGCACTCGGTACTGCTGTTGCGTTGTTCAAAAAAACAAGCAAGCGCTATTTCTTTTCTTTTTTACTTCCGTGTGTTTTGTCCGTGATTTTCGGAGATAATACTTTGCTCCTTGTTTTTCTGCTTTTCTATAATCCGCTGATTTTTGCCGGATTTGTTTTTGTCGGCGGTGTGGGGTACTTTGTTGCTTCTCTTGTGGATATTCGCATAGGATTCAACTCTTTCGCTTCTGTGTTTAATCTTTTTAGATACGGCAGAAGTATCGGATATTTTCTTCTTGTCGGTTTTGTCCTTGCCGTGCTTATGTATTTTGTTGTTCAAATTGTTGTTGCCAAGTTCGATATGGATAATCAAAAATACTATCCCAAAGAAGTTCGCCGACTTGTAAAATCTCTCGGCGGAGAGCGAAATATAGAAAATCTCGAAAACGGTGTTTTGACCGTTCGCAACCCCAACCTTATCGATATTCTAAAGGTTGATTGCGAAATCCGCCAAAACACCGTCATTCTCATAGATAATGATTATAATTTATTAAAAGAATATTTTTAGAAACTGTGTTCGCCTAATATAAAAAAACACCGACAAAATCGGTGTTTTTTTTCTTGTCTTACAATTCTTTTTTCATTGCAATGTGCGGTATGTCCTCTTCCGGATAAACATCGCCGTATGCCTTGTAGCCGAGAGCCTCATAAAAGCCTTGAGCCTGTGTTTGTGCAGAAATAAAACTTTCAGTCGCACCGAGCTTTTTCATTTCCTCCTCGGCTTTTTCAAGCACCTTTCTGCCACAGCCTGTGCCACGGTATTCCTTGATTACCGCAATTCTGCCTGCGTGCCAGGTGTCGCCGTGCTCTTTGTAAAATCTTGATGTAGCAATCGGCTTGCCGTCATCATACATTACAATGTGCTTTGCTTCTTTGTTTGTGTCAAAATTATCTAATTCGTGGTTTTTTATTACGCCCTGTTCATCACAAAATACAGTGAATCTGATGAATTTTGAATCGTCTGTCGCTGTGTCGGTTATCTTAAATTCAAGCATTTTGTTCTTCTCTTTCTTTTAGTTTTTTACACATCATTCGTGCAACCTTGTACACATCTCCGCAACCAAGGGTGATTACCAAATCGCCGCTTTCTGCGTTGTCGCATACATAATCGCAAATTTCTTCAAATGTGTCAAGCTGAACCGCACCCGGAATTTTGCTTGAAAGGTCTGTTGCCTTTATTCCTATCGTGTTCACTTCACGGCTGCCCATAATCGCACTTATCACGCACTTGTCGGCAATTTGCAAAACCTCTGCAAAATCATCAAGAAGCAGGGAAGTTCTCGAAAATGTAAACGGCTGGTGCACTGCCCAAACATGTTTGTATCCCATTTTTTTAGCAGCTTCAAGAGTAACTTTGATTTCTGCCGGGTGGTGTGCGTAGTCGTCTGCAAAGGTCACTCCGCAGTATGTGCCGAGCTTTTCAAATCTTCTTGCCGCACCGCCGAAGTGTTTAAGTCCCTCAAGGATTTTTTCGATTTCGGCTCCGCTTTCGTATGCTGCCGCAAATGCACAAAGCGAGTTTAAAATATTGTGCTCACCCGGAACGGAAAGTACAACATGTGCAACAAATTCACCGTTGTGGTAGGCATCGTATTCGCTGTGAAAACCGCCCGGAACATCAACATTCTTTGCCACCCATTCGTTGCCGTCATTTCTGCCGACAGAGATGAGCTTTTTGCCCTCAATGCCTTTGAGCGTGTCAACCGTGTTTGCATCGTCGCCGTTATAAATGATTGTTTTTGTTGTGAGTTCGGCAAATTTTCTGAATGACTTTTTGATGTTGTCAAGGTTGCCGAAAAAGTCGAGGTGGTCCTCGTCAATGTTGAGTATAACCGCCATATCGGGATTCATATGCAAAAATGTGTTGTTGAATTCACAGCTTTCGCACACAAAGTTTTGGCTGTGTCCGTATCTGCCGTATGCGTTGATTAAAGGAAGCTTGCCGCCGATAACAGCAGACGGGTCAAGACCTGCTTCCATAAGAATTTGAGTTATCATTGATGTTGTTGTTGTTTTGCCGTGAGTACCGCAAACACCTATGCAGTTTGAAAAAATACGGCTGAGTGCACCGAGTGCTTCCGCTCTTTCAAAACAAGGAAAGTTTGCTTTTGCGTATTCAAGTTCCGCATTGCCTGCAAGGATTGCGTTTGTGTATATAACAAGTTCCGTGTCGTCGGCAATGTTTTCGGGCTTCTGACCCAAAAATACCGTTGCACCCTCTTTTTCAACTCGCCTGAAAGTTTCGGTGTCGTTGTTGTCCGAACCTGTCAATTCGTATCCGAGGGATAATAAAATCTCTGCAATAGGGCACATTCCTGCACCGCCAATGCCGATAAAATGTATCTTTTTGCTCTCTTTGAGTAATTCATCTATATTTTTCAAGGATATTCCTCCCGATTAATCATATTATCTTTTTTATTATACTACCTAATTTGTAAAAAATAAACACCCTTTTTATATTATTTCATAAAATATAAAAGGTGGTAGTAAATATGACAAATTTTTATGTTGCGTCTTTTGACGATAAAAGGGTAGCTTATGCGTGCGATTATCTTCAAAAGTTTGGGTATAAGGCTGTTGATAATCTTTCAAAAGCCGACTTTGTTCTGACAGGCGTAAATCCGCCAAGCCTTGATGCTTACAGAGATTTTCACATTTGTGCGGGAAATGTTTCGGGCGACAATGTTTTTGATTATACAAAAGATGAACGCTTTGCAGCCGAAAATGCTTTTTATACGGCTGAAGCGGCTGTGTGTATTGCTTGCCAAAGCAGCGATTTGAGCCTTGTTAATTCAAACATTCTTATTCTCGGCTACGGCAGAATCGCAAAAGCTCTCCATAGATTTTTAACTCCGTATACATCGCACATAACCGTTTGTGCACGAAACGGTGTTCAGCGAACAACGGCTGAAATGAACGGTGCTTTGGCCGTAACCCTTGATGAACTTGCACAACAAAACGATTTTGATTTTGTGTTCAACACAGTACCTCATCCGATAATCAACGAAAGGGAACTTCGCTTGTTCAAAAAGGATGCGTTGCTTGTTGATTTGGCATCATTTCCGGGTGGAATTGATGTGCATTTTGCCGAATCACTCGGACTGAATTTGATTGTGGCAAGAGGACTCCCTGCTAAATATTCGCCAAAATCAGCAGGAAAAACTGTTGCAAAAGCAGTAATTGAACATATGGGGGTGAAACTGTGAAAATCGGATATTGCCTTACAGGCTCGTTTTGTACATTTAAAAAAAGCATTGAGGCTATGCAATCACTTGCAGACAGCGGTCACATTGTCACTCCGATTATGTCGTTCAACGCTTATAATATTGACACAAGATTCGGAAATGCTAAAGATGTGAGGGAGAAGGTCGCTTCAATCTGCGGCAGAGAGATAATTTCAACCATTGATTCTGCCGAACCGATTGGACCGAAGCATATGTTTGATGTGCTGTGTGTTGTTCCGTGTACTTCCAACACACTCGCAAAACTTGCAAACGGTATAAACGACACTCCCGTCACAATGGCGGTAAAATCGCATCTCCGCAACGACAAGCCTGTTGTTATCGGTGTTTCAACAAATGACGCTCTCGGTGCTTCGGCAAAAAATATCGGTATCCTTATGAACAATCGAAATTTCTATTTCGTTCCTATGGCACTCGATAATCCTTGCGAAAAGCCTCGTTCTTTAGTCTGCGATTTTTCAAAAGTGGAGGGCACAATCAAGTGTGCAGTTGACGGCGTGCAGTTCAACCCAATTCTTTAGTCCATTAAGGCTCCTCTTGTTGCAAGGTGATTCCCCCGTTAATCGGGGGAAATGTCTGCAACGCAGACAAAAGGGGGCGTCTACGCAGTAAAGCTGTCGCACCTTGTGTGCGGCTGAGGGATTAAATAAGAAGCAATATTTTTTCGACATTATTTTTAAAAATATATTGACATTATAAAACAAAAAATATATATTTGTCTTAATGCAATTTTTTAATTGTAAATCGTGAGGGGGTTGGTGAGTCTTTCCAACGCCTGCAATAAAGAGGAAGTGCATAATTGAAAAAGATTATTGACTTGAAGAATATCACCGTGAGCTATGGTGATAACACAGTTTTGGAAAATCTGAATTTATACATCAACGAAAAAGAGTTTATAACCCTGTTAGGACCATCAGGATGCGGTAAAACCACAACTCTTCGTGCCATTGCCGGCTTTGTCAAACCGGACAGCGGAGATATTATATTCGAGGGTAAACGCATCAACGACCTGCCTGCACATAAGCGTAGAGTCAATACCATCTTTCAGCGTTATGCTCTTTTTTCTCATTTGAATGTATATGAAAATATAGCATTCGGACCTCAGCTTCAAAAGAAGCCTAAAGAGGAGGTTCGTCAAATCGTTGCCGATATGCTCAAACTTGTTAACCTTAAAGGCTTTGAAAAGCGTCCTATCAACTCGCTTTCGGGCGGTCAGCAGCAGCGTGTTGCCATTGCAAGAGCACTTGCAAACAAACCGCATATTCTTCTTTTGGACGAGCCGCTCGGTGCACTCGATTTAAAGCTTCGCAAAGATATGCAACGAGAACTCAAAAATATTCAGCAGGAACTCGGCATAACCTTTATTTATGTTACCCACGACCAAGAGGAAGCACTCTCTATGAGCGATACCGTGGTTGTTATGGATAAGGGTAAAATCCAGCAAATCGGTACTCCCGAAGATATTTATAACGAGCCTGTCAACGCTTTTGTAGCCGACTTCATCGGCGAAAGTAATATCGTTGATGCAATTATGCTTGAAGACTATCTTGTAACTTTTGGCGGTGTCAAGTTCAAGTGCCTTGATAAAGGCTTTGACAAAAACGAATTCGTAGAGGCTGTTGTTCGTCCTGAAGATATTTTGATCAGGGAACCGGGCACACAGGCTTCTCTTACAGGTAAGGTAACTTCCGTAACATTCAAGGGTGTTCATTTTGAAATTCTTGTTGATGTAAACGGCTTTATTTGGATGATTCAAACCACAAGGGACGACATCCATGTTGATGACACTATCGGTATGCACATCGAACCTGATGCTATTCATATTATGAAACGCAGCGAATATTCAGGCGAGTTCGGTGACTATTCATCATTCTCCGACGAGATGGACCATATTTCCGATGCGTCATATAATTGGGAGGACGAAAATGAAGAAGAGTAGTCTTTCTCAAAAAATGCTTGATAAGCCCTATTTGCTTTGGTCTGTGCTTTTTATCATCGTTCCGCTTGTTATGGTTGTGTTCTATGCTTTCACCGATAAAACAGGTGCGTTCACTTTTTCAAATATTGCACAGATAAAAAATTATTTTCCGACAATTTTGTTGTCGGTTCTTTATGGCTTGGCGGCAACGGTTATTTGCGTGTTTATCGGTTATCCGTTTGCCTATGCTCTTTCAAAGCACAGCGTTAACACTCAAAGAACGATGGTGCTCCTTGTTATGCTCCCGATGTGGATGAATTTCCTTATCCGCACATACAGTCTTATGACTATTTTGGGCGACAGCGGAGTAGTGAACAGCTTGCTCAACACTCTCGGATTAAAGAGTGTTCATATGATTAATACAGGCGGTGCGGTAATTTTCGGTATGGTTTATAATTTCCTGCCTTATATGATTTTGCCGATTTATACCGTTCTTTCAAAACTTGACAATTCGCTTGTTGAGGCGGCTCACGATTTGGGCTCCGGCAGAATAACAACCTTCAAAAGAGTAATTTTGCCTTTGTCGTTACCGGGTCTTTTGTCAGGCATTACAATGGTGTTTGTGCCTTGCGTTTCAACTTTCTACATCACACAAAAACTCGGCGGCGGTCAGATTGTTCTTATCGGCGATGTTATCGAAACTCAGTTCCAATCGGCAAATAACTATCATCTCGGTGCGGCACTCAGTTTTGTTCTTATGATTTTGATTTTCGTATGCCTCGGAGTAATGAATTACTTTGATGACGGCACACAGGACGGAGGTGTCGTTATATGAAAAATAAGGTTTCGCTTGCATCAAGACTTTATATGGTGCTCATATTCATTTTCCTGTACGCACCTATTGCCGTTATGACCGTGTTTTCGTTCAATTCGGGTTCTTCAACCTATATTATGGACGGCTTTTCAACTTCGTGGTGGGGTGAGATGTTCCACGACACAGCCGCTATGAACGCACTCAAAAACACTGTTTTGCTTGCACTTGTAACAATGGTTGTTTCCACCGTACTTGGTGTTATGGCTTCGGTTGGTCTGTTTATGCAGAAAAACAGATTGTACAAAAAAACAATGATGAATGTCACAAACATTCCTATGATGAATCCTGAAATTGTAACAGGTATCTCAATGATGCTTTTGTTTGTATTTGTCGGTGCACTTGTCAATGTAAAAGAGGTGCTCGGTTTCACTACACTTCTCATTGCCCATGTTACATTCTGTTTGCCGTATGTTATTTTGAATGTTATGCCAAAACTTCGTCAGTTCGATATGAATGTCTACGAAGCGGCGGTAGACCTCGGTTGTAAACCGTTCAAGGCTTTTATGAAGGTCGTTATGCCTGAAATTATGAATGGTATCATCACAGGTTGCATTATGTCGTTCACATTGTCACTTGATGATTTCATCATTTCGTATTTCACCAACGGACCGTCATTCCAGACCTTGCCGATTTATATTTTCTCTCTTACCAAAAAGAGGGTAAAGCCCGATATGTTTGCATTGTCAACCCTTATGTTCCTTGTCATTCTTGTGCTTTTGATTTTTATGAATGTCGCACAAACAAGGGCAGAAAAAAAGGAGGCGGCAAAATGATTAAATTTAAAAGAATTGTTGCTTTCCTTATGTGCCTTGTGTGTGCTTTGCCGCTTATGAATGTCACAGCCTATGCCGATGAGAATTATTTTTCCGATGAGCAAAAGGCTTATTATAAGTCGCTCGGACTTCAGGGCACAACTGTCAATGTGTACAATTGGGGCGAGTATATTTCCGACGGCGGAGAAGGCTCAATGGATGTTGTCCGTGAGTTTGAAAAACTTACGGGTGCAAAAGTCAATTATACCAATTTTGAATCAAACGAGAATATGTATTCCAAACTTTCGGGCGGTGGCGTTTCTTATGATGTAATCACTCCGTCTGATTATATGGTTGAGCGTCTTATTGACGAAGATATGCTTCTTCCGCTTGATTATTCAAATATTCCGAATATGAAGTATATGCGTGAGGATTGCTTAAATCTTCCGTTTGACCCTCAACAGAAGTATTCTGTTTGCTTTAACACAGGCTATACCGTTCTTATATATAATAAGAAGTTGGTTAAAGAAAAGCCTGATTCTTGGAAAGTCTTGTGGGATGAGCAGTACAAGGGTAAGGTGTTGATGTTCAACAACAGTCGTGATGCGTTTGCCATTGCTCAAAAACTGTTGGGTCAAAGCCTGAACACTCAAAACGAGCAGGATTGGGTGGACGCCGCAAAACTCCTTGCCGAGCAAAAAGATAAGGTTAATCCCGTTTATGTTATGGACGAGGTGTTCAACCTTATGGAATCGGGCGAGTACGCATTTGCGACCTATTATGTCGGCGATTATGTTCTTATGAATGAGAATAATCCCGATTTGGGCTTTGCTTATCCAAAAGAGGGCGTAAATGCTTTTTATGATGCTTTTTGTATTCCAAAATGCACACAGAACAAAAAAGGTGCAGAAGCGTTTATAAACTTTATGCAGGAACCTGAGGTTGCGCTTGCAAATGAGGAATATATTTTCTATGCTTCCGCAAACAAGGCAGTTCAGGAAAACGAGGAATGTTCGCTTTACGGCAATAAAGCGGTTTATCCCGATCCTGCACCTAAAAATGAGGTTTTTTCAAATCTTCCGCAGAATATTCTTGAACTTGAAAACAATTTGTGGTCAAGCGTAAAAAGCGGAAATCTCTCTGTAAACAGCAAAAAAACAGAACGCAAGATTTATATTGAATCGGGCGTAGTGGCAGGTGTTGTTGTTATAGCGGTTGCCACCTATTTTGTCAGAAAACGAAAAAAAGATAAGGAACAGGATTTGGGTGATTTGTATGAGTAAAATTAAATGTGCTGTGTTTGATTTGGACGGCACACTTGTCAACACTATTGATGATTTGGCAGGTGCAACTGAAATATTGCTTAAAAAGCATAATTTTGAAGCAAATTGGTCTTTGGATGATTACAAAAAGTTTGTGGGCAACGGTGCAAAAAAACTTGTTGAGCGTGCCTTTGACCATACTTTGGATGAGAAAACACTCAATGACCGTTATGAGGAGTTTAAACCTATATATGATAAAATTAAGCTTGACCATGCTCACGCTTATGACGGCATTAAGGAGCAACTCCAAATTCTTAAGGATAAAGGAATAAAACTTTGCGTTGTTTCAAACAAACCTGACATTGCCGCTCACGGTATGGTTGAGCATATTTTCGGCAAAGGCTTTTTCGATTATATTACCGGTTGTGTGGACGGACTCCCTACCAAGCCCGACCCAACAACTACTTTAATGGCACTTTCAGCGGTTGATTGCAAGCCGACAGAGGCAATTTTCTTTGGCGACAGCGAAGTTGATATGCGAACAGCCAAAAACGCTGATATAGAAGCAGTAGGTTGCTCTTGGGGCTTTAGGTCGTTTGAAACTCTTTTTGCCGAGCATCCGTCAGTGATAATAGACGAAACGAGCTACATATCAAGTTTATTTTAAAAACTCAAAAAAACTTTAAAAAAATTCAAAAAAAGAGTTGACATTTGTAGCCTGTTCTGTTATACTTCTAACTGTTGACGCGAGAGTGGCGGAATCGGCAGACGCGCACGTTTGAGGGGCGTGTGGGGCGACTCGTACGGGTTCAAGTCCCGTCTCTCGCACCAAAAAATATAGACACCATTTGGTGTCTATTTTTTTTGCACATCTTCGGATGTGCTTTTTTATTTTGCTAAATAGACTTTTTATTTTGCTAAAGAGAATGGTATTAATTTATATATTATGGTATAATATTAATCCTTTGTCTTTCACAAAAAAACTTTTTTAAAAATTTTTTTAACTTTTTGTGTCACATTTTACCAAATCGTTGACTAATAAGTGAAAGACAGTAACGGAAATGATGAAAGGGGGGAATGCTGTGGGTAAGTCTTATGCAGACGAGCAGTTTGAACTGTATTTTGAAAAGTACAGTAAACAGCTTGAAAAATTCTGTGCCGTGCGACTTGAGGAAGCTTCGGATTTCGCAGGCGATTGTGTACAGGAAGCATTTTGTGTGTTTTATCGAAAACTTCTTGACGGTGAAAAATTTGAAAATCCACGAGCATTTCTCTATCAGACTGCAAACAATATGATGCTTCGTGCACGAAAGGAATATTTCAAAAATGCCAAGCATACAAAAAATCTTGATGATGCCGAAAATGTGGCAGTATACATAGAAAAAGAGGTAGAAGAACGAATAGAACCCGACGATGTTGATATTGATAAAGCAAAAGATGCTTTACTGTCCGTTCTTGATGATGACGAACGACGGCTTTATCAAATGAAATATGTGGAACGCAAATCTCTAAAGGATATCTCAAAAATACTTGATATCACACCTACCGCCGCTGCCAAGCGAACATCAAGATTAAGAGCAAAGATAACAAATTCAATCACCCCGGTATTGTCGGAATTTAGGAAAGGAGGCAGTTAAAATGAATATAACGGTAAATGCAAAAACACTTCAAGCTGTTTTTAACGATTCAAGATCAAATCAGGATTTAATTGATTTTTTAAATACTGTAATCGATGAGGAACTAATAAAGTTAAATCCCGATTGTGATTTGATTGATGAGTGCGTAAATCTTATTGATGAACTTCAGGAGCATAAATATACATCTCCTGTC
Source organism: uncultured Eubacterium sp. (assembly GCA_900539325.1). Taxonomy (GTDB): domain Bacteria; phylum Bacillota; class Clostridia; order Oscillospirales; family Acutalibacteraceae; genus Eubacterium_R. The sequence goes on along the minus strand of UQCC01000005.1, from coordinate 110,517 downwards.
CTTCGTGTAGTTCTTTCGACAAATGCAATTAAGAAAATCGTTAACCCAAAGCGTAATTCCTGGAAATCACTCAACAGAGCACTTCGTGTGGCTATTATTGCCGCAATGATTGCAACAGGAACCTTTACCGTTAATGCTGCTGTTAAATCCGTAACCGGTATTGATTTTATCGGCAATGTTACAAGCGCAATTTCTTCATTTATTCATAACGATAAAAAAGGCGAGCTGACTACCAAGATTTATGTCCCGGTTGATGAAACCGGTACATCCGCCGCAACAACTGCACAGATTTTTGAAGAAAGCACAACAAAAGCAAATGTCGGTAATACCGAATCTGAAAAATCTGTGGCAACAACTTTGAAAGCTTCCGAGGCCGAAGTAAAAACAGAACATCATACATCAAAAATAACCACTACAAATAAAAAGGAGATTAATAAAACCGAGGAAAGGGAAGAACCCACCGACCCTTATGCAGATACCGATTTGCCTCAGCTTGTCGGCATCAGGGCAGAATTTGAGAATTTTAAGACCGCTTATATTTACGGCGAAAAGCTTTCTTATGACGGCTTGAAAATTTTTGCAAAATACAGTGATAAAACCGAAAAATCGGTATCGCTTGATGATTGTGCATACAGCAAGAACCTCGATATGGATGTCACAGCCGATTATACCTTGTCGATAACTTATAAGGCTTGTACCGTAAATGTAAATATAACCGTTCGACCTGATGAGAACACCAGAATATCGGACATTTGCTCAAATGAAGATTGGAATTATCTTCTCACCGATAAGGGCGCTTATATTTGCGCTTATAAGGGAAATGATACAGATTTAACTATAAATGAAATTGACGGCAAACCGGTGATTGCCATAACCTCAAGAGCATTTGAAAACAGCACTATATCCTCGTTTTCATCCGATAGCATAAAAACTGTACATCAAAGTGCATTTGAAAACGCTAAAAACCTTAAATCCTGTAATGTCCCCAATGCTGTAAGTATTGGTAACAATGCGTTTAAGGACAGTGCACTTCAAAGCGTTAATTTCAGTGATGAATTATTTAAACTGGGCACAGCTGCTTTTGAAAACACAAATTTGAGAACTCTTATCGTTCCCAAGGCTCTTACAACAGTTCCCGAAAGACTTTGTAATAATTGTTCTTCGCTCAGAACCGTCACCCTTGCAGGCAAGGTTGATACCGTTGAGGATATGGCATTCAATAAATGCTCAAAATTCATCAAACTTAACGGCGCGGGAAGTATTGTAAATGTCGGTTTTTATGCGTTTGCAGAGGACAAACTGATGAAATTTGACACAGCACCTCAAATTGAAAATGCCGACGATGGGGCATTTGCTTATTGTCACAATGCAAAATTCGGTGATGTCGGCACAAGCTTTAAATCACTCGGTGAGCGTTCGTTTGATAATTGCAAGGGCATAACCTCGGTAACGGTTCCGTCAAATATCAAAACCGTGCCGGCTTATTGCTTTAATGGCGTTGATATGCAGAAAGTGATTATCGAAAACGGCGTTATGCGTATAGAACAGGGTGCGTTCAAGAGCGTCGATTCGCAGGAAGTTACAATTCCGGAGAGTGTGGAATATATCGGCGAGTATGCTTTTTATTCTACAAATCTGCGAACGATTACGGTTAAAAGCAAAACTGCAGAAATTTGTGACAATGCGTTTTATTTCGGAAACCGTGTTACTTTTAATGTTATAGAAAACAGCACTGCTTATGAACTTGCTGTCAAAAGCGGTGTTAAATATAATCTGATTTAGAATCAGATTGTTTGTTTAATCATCGCAGGAACAGATTGTTCCAAAGAAAAGGAGAATTATTATGACTACCTTAAAAAAATTACTTGCCGTTTTTATTTCGGCTATTATGACAATATCCGCACTGCCTGTTGAAGTTCTTGCTTATAGTCAGGATGATTATGACTTTTACCAGGACTTGGCAGACGGAGTTAAATATAACCCTATCGTTGTTTTGCCGAGCGAACAGAGTGTAAGCGGTGAAAATGAGTATTGTGTCTGGAATTATGACGCAAGCACCAAAACCGTTTACATCAACGGTGAAAATATTGAAAGCTCACATAATGCCTATTCCTGTGTTTTTACAAAGGATAGCGGTTATGCAACATATCAAAAGGGCGATGCTCCGCTTCCGCTTTATTCCGAAATTGACGATAACGGTACAACAAAAGAGCAGTATTGCACCTTTGATTTTGAACATCTTGTTATCGGCAAAGATACGGTGAATTTCAATTCCCATGTTTCGGGCAGAATTTATAAAAACATCAAAACCGTTGAATTTGAGGAAGGCTCACAACTTCAAACACTCGGAAAAAATGCGTTTTATTTCTGTCCTGCACAGGAATATGCTTTGCCCGATACGGTAACATCAATCGGTGAAGAAGCCTTTATGTACAGCGGTATACTTTCGTTTACCGTGCCGTCAAAGGTTAAGAGAATAGAAAAGAGCCTTTTTTACCATTCTTCTCTTGAAAGCATAACCTTCAATCAAACCGAAACTGATATTGGTGATTATGCTTTTGCTTATTCAAATATCAAAGAGGCAAGTGTTCCTCAATCGGTTACAAGTATCGGAAAAGATACATTTGAGAATACGCCGATTTCAAAGGTGACTTTGCCGAATAACTTAAAAATTGTCAGTGAAGCAATGTTCTCAAATTGCCCTAATATCAAAAATATTGACTTTCTTCCGTCAACCGTAACATATATCAACAGCTCCGCATTTTCGTCAACAGGTGTTACAGCTCTTGATTTTACAAAAACAAATATTACAGTTATTAACGACTTTGCATTTAGCGGATGTGAAGAACTTGCATCAGTCAAACTTAACGAAAAAACAACCTATCTTTCAGGCTTTAATTCTTGTCCGAAACTTAGCGGTATTTCCATTCCGAACAATGTTACATATATCGGATACAAGGCTTTTGCCGATAATCCGCAACTAAGTTTTACCTCTGTTCCGTCATCTGTAAAATATATTGGTTCTTATGCTTTTACAAACACAAATGTTAAGGAACTTGACCTTTCTGCAAATACAGAATTAAGCCTTGGCGATTATGCGTTTCGTGATTTGACTACGCTTGAAAAAATAATTCTTCCAAGCACATTGCGATACATTTCAAACCGTGCGTTTTGCAACACGGCACTCAAATCAATTATCATTCCTGACGGTGTTGATACTATTTATAGCGGAGCGTTTAAAAATACACCGTTGAGCAAGGTTTCGTTTTCTTCAAATTCGCAGCTTAAGATTATTGATAAATATGCTTTTTCGGATTGTTTGAATCTTACAAAATTTGTCTTCCCTAAGTCGGTAATAGAAACACGCGACGGCGCTTTTAAAAATGATGTAAACCTCAAAACCGTTATTGTTCTTGGCGAAGAGGGAATAAACGCAAGCGTCAATCCGTTTTATGCAGGCGATGACAGCAGCAAAACTTATCTTACCGAAATTTACGGCAATGATGCAAAAACAGATGAAAACGGCGATAAAATTTGGAACGGTGTTTCAAGATATGCCAGTGTGTACGGAATAACGCTTGTTCCTCTTGAAGATTATGTTGATACACCGGACGGCGGTTCTCAAACCGATTCATCAAATCACGGCACATGGGCAAACGGCAGTTGGCAGTATGACGACTCAACAAACCGCTTCTTTGTTACAGGCAACGGCGAGCTTACATCTACATTCAAAACATCCGCAGGCAAAGCCCTTAATCTTGCGTCTTATTTGTCAAACAAGGCGTTGACCTCCATCGTTTTGACAGAGGGCATTACAGGCGTTGGAGCAGATGTATTCTTTACCGATTACGGTATTGATGTGCAGTCTGTGTCGCTCCCGAACACATTAACTTCAATCGGTTCAAATGCTTTCAGAAATATTAAGGCAAAAAAGTTTAAGATTTCAGCCAATCTTTCGTCAATAGGTGCAAATGCCTTTTACGGCTCAAATGTTAATTCATTCGATTTGTCGGATACCAAGGTTGAAGCAATAGGCAATTATGCTTTTGCAAATTGCAAAAAGCTTTCTGAAATCAAATTGCCAAAGAATTTGAAAACCATCGGTGACGGTGCTTTTTATTCAAGTGCAATCAAGTCTGTTGAAGTTCCGCAGTCGGTCGTATCAATCGGAAAATCAGCGTTCACAGATTGCCTTTCACTTTGGAAAGTAAAAATCAACAATCCTCAAACAAATATTTATTTTGAGGGCAAAAACAGTGCAAACAATGCCATAGGTTTTGATTCAAAGGGCAACCGCATAACATTAAAATCAGGCTCCCGTGTTCAAACCGAATGCTTTGTCATTATTGATGCGCCTGTTGAGTCAAAAGGCTTTGATTATGCAGAAAAAACAAGTCTTATCTTTATGGGCGATGACAGCAACGCCGATGTTTCGGGATATGTTGATTATACATACAGAACCAAGTGGCACTATTTTGCCGACACAAAAACTTTGTATGTTGAACACGGATACGATATGAAAGACGCATATGTGCTTCATCCAAATAATGAGGGTACATTCTACACAACCGACGGCAGAAATTTGCAGGATTTAAACCTTCAAATTGACACATTATATCTCTGCTCAGGTGTTATAAATCCGGATTATTCATTTGAAGTAATCAATCCCAAGTATATAAGATTTTCACCGACCGTCAAAACTGTTAGCGGTTTCCAAAATTGCAACAGACTTGAAGTGCTTACCGTTCCTCAAACGGTTCAATACATTTCGACAAATGCTTTTAAGAATTGTCGTTCGCTCAAAAAAATCTCTCTCGGCGGAGCGAAAAGTGTTTCAAACGGTGCGTTTGAAAATTGCACATCGCTCAAAGAAATTGATTACGGAAATGTAACAAGTATCGATTATGAGGCTTTTCGTAATTGCTCGGGAATTGAAGAAATCAATATTCCGTCAACAGTTACAAATGTTGAACACGAAGCGTTTTATAATTGCGTAGGCGTTAAAAAGATTATTATCAACGGTGAAAAACGCATCGGCAGACAGGCGTTTGCCAATATGCCGTTTTGCACATCAATTACTCTTAATCGAAATTACAGTGATGATTTGTCATTATCGGCATGGTCGGACGCCTTTTATAACATAGGCTTTAGCACAACGGGTATTGAACTTGTTGTCGGAGATGATGTAACAGAACCTGATTTCAGCGCTCTTACCGACACTTTTGGAAATAAGCTTAAAATTTCTTCAATCTATTTTGGCAAAAACTGTGCCTTTAAAGAAGTTCCAAGGCTTCCGGAAATGACATATGTTAAAAAAATAACAGTAAGTCCCGAAAATAAAAATATGTATGTCTATGAGGGCAATGTCTATTACGGCAAAACTCTTGTTTTTGCAAATCCAAATACATACAGACCGATTATTAAAGACGGCACAACTGTGATTTCTTCTTCGGCTTTTGAAAATTCAAAGGCAATTCAGGTCGTACTACCTGATTCCGTTACCGAAATAGACTATTATGCTTTTAAGGGTGCAAAGAATTTAAGACGAGTGATTTTCGGCTCCGGTTTGCGTACAATCGGTGACCATGCGTTTGACGGTTGCTCAAGTCTTATCGGCGCAGATATTCCGTCAAAGGTTAGTTCAATTGGCAGTTACGCATTTTATGAGTGTAAGAAGCTTGAAACCGTTATTCTTCCGACTTCAATCAGCAAAGTTAACAAATATACCTTTGCGTATTGTGATTCACTTAAAAATGTTGTTGTTCCGAGAAATGTTATTTCAATCGGTGAAAGTGCATTTGCGTGCAAAAATCTTCAAAACATTTTTGTGTGGAGAACGACAACCCAAATAGATGCGTTTTGGCTCGGATTCCCTGCCAAGGGACTGAAAATTCACACTCTTGCAGGTTCAAAGGCTCTCAGCTTTGCACAGGATAATTATATAGATTATAAGATTTATCAGCTTTCACAATTCGGTAATGTTTGTGACGCACAAATTGATTCCGACGGCAAATATGTTGATATTTGCAAAAACGGTCACGGTAGAATTGAATATCTTACAGTCTACGATGCCGATTGTGAAAATGACGGCTATATTATCGGAGTGTGCGAATTCTGTTCGGAACTTCTTGATGAAATTCACAAACCTGCTTTGGGCCATAATTATGTGCTGACGGCAGATATTCCGGCAGGTGTCGGTACAAAGGGCGTAAAGCAGTATACCTGCACAAATTGTCAAAAAACATATTGTGAATATACCGAACCTCTCCAACCGAGCGAAGCGGTAAAACAATACACCGTCAGCGGCACAATCGTTATCGAAACCGGTGAAACCAAAAAATACAATGCCCCTGTAAGGCGTGCGGATATTGTTATAGACGGCAAAACTGTTGCATCGAGCGATGATGACGGACGCTTCTCGTTCAAAATCGAAACAGGAGCTTATACCGCACAAATCAAATATGCTTATGGCTATACTCGTACAATCGGCATAAAGGTTGAGGACGAAGATATTAATTTTGCAACGCCTGTTTCAATAGTCGGCTGTGATTTTAATAAGGACGGCAAAATTGACGAAACAGATGCCGAAATGTTCAGCTATGTTATGTCAACAAGCAAAAATGACCTTGCGTATCTTGATTATTGCGACCTCAATCATGACGGTTATATCAATGCAAAGGACAGAGTAATTGTTATGAGCTTTATGGGCACTGATGCTAAAACCTATAAGTATGAGCTTGTAACAATTCAAAAATAATTCGGTATTATGCTTTTAGCTTAATATATGGGTAGTTAAGAAAGGAAAAGCCGGGGATTATCCTCGGCTTTTTCTTTTCGCTTCTTTGTCAAACATTTTCAACAAAACTCTAAACAAATTATTAATAAAATTGTATATAATTGACAAAATGCACCGTTTGTTATAGTATTAATGTATTGACAACAGTTAGCAGAGAGGCAATGGAATGATTTAAGCACGCAAAGAAGCGTGCTTTTTTCATTGTTAAAAATAAAATCGAACATTTGTATTGCTTTTTCAATTTTTTATGTTATAATGTGTTTAGCGTTAAATAATATTTCTGCGGAGGTGCATTTTATGGCAAAGCAAAAAACATATATCGCAATAGATTTAAAGTCGTTTTATGCCTCTGTGGAGTGCGTTGAGCGAGGACTTGACCCGCTGAAAAACAATCTTGTTGTTGCTGATGAGGGAAGAACCGAAAAAACGATTTGCCTTGCCGTATCGCCGTCGCTGAAGGCTCACGGTATTCCGGGCAGAGCAAGGCTTTTTGAAGTTGTTGAGCGTGTAAAGCAGGTTAACAATAACCGCAAACTTAATATAAATTATGCCGATTTTAAAGGTGAATCGTACAATGCCGATGAACTCAATGATGATTATTTGAAACTGTCATATATCGTTGCTCCGCCGAGAATGAACCTTTACAAAAAGTACAGTAACAGGATTTTTGCCATATATTCAAATTTTGTGTCACCCGAGGATATTTTGGTTTATTCGATTGACGAGGTGTTTATAGACGCAACAAATTATCTTCGTTCAAGAGGTGTTACGGCACATCAACTTGCTATGGATATGATAAAAGCCGTTCTTGCCGAAACAGGCATAACCGCAACCGCAGGCATCGGCACAAATATGTACCTTGCCAAGGTGGCAATGGATATAGTCGCAAAGCATATTGAGGCAGATAAAGACGGCGTTCGTATTGCCAAACTTGACGAACTGTCTTATCGCAGGCAGTTGTGGAATTATCGTCCGATTACCGATTTTTGGCGTGTCGGCAGAGGCATCGGCAAAAGGCTTGAAAGCGTCGGCATTTATACTATGGGCGATATTGCAAAATGCTCAATCGGGAGTGACACGGAATTTTACAACGAAAATTTGCTGTATAAACTTTTCGGAATTAATGCCGAACTTCTCATAGACCATGCGTGGGGCTGGGAACCTTGCACCATAGAGGATGTAAAATCATATAAGCCCGACACCAAAAGTATCAGTTCGGGTCAGGTACTTACCCGTCCGTACAGTTTTGACGAAACCGCCGTTATCGTGCGTGAAATGGCAGAACTTCTGGCTCTTGATTTGGTGGATAAAAAGGTAACTACCAATCAAATTGTTCTCACTCTTAATTATGATACGGAAAATATAAAGAAAGGCTATAAGGGCGAAATCACCGTGGACGGCTACGGCAGAAAAATTCCCAAGCACGCTCACGGAACAAGCAATATCAATCGCCTTACTTCGTCATCAAAGCTTGTTGTAAATGCCGCTATGGATGTGTTTTACAGGATTGCCGACCGCAGTCTTTCCGTTCGCAAAGTCAGTATTTGCGCAAATCATATAACCGATGAAAATAAGACGGAACCCGACAATGTTCAACTTGATTTGTTTACCGATTATTCCAAAATCAAAGCCGAGGAGGACGCTCTCAAAAAAGAGCGAAGCCTACAAAATGCAATGCTCCGTATTCAAAAACGCTATGGCAAAAACGCAATTTTAAAGGGCACAAATTTACAGGATTGTGCCACAACCGTAGAACGCAACAATCAAGTCGGAGGTCATAAGGCGGAATGAAATATGATGATATTATAGATTTGCCGCACCATATATCCACAAGGCGTGCACATCTTTCAATGGCTCAACGCTCCGCACAGTTCGCTTCGTTTGCCGCACTCAAAGGTTTTGAGGACGAAATTGCCGAAACCGCCAGAGTTACCGATAAAAAATTAATCCTTGATGAAAATGAGATAGAAATTTTAAACGAAGCCTTGCAGTATATATCCTACAATATCAACGAAAATTTGGAGGTGTCGATTACCTATTTTGTGCCCGATAAATTAAAATCGGGTGGTGCTTATGTTACAAAAAAAGGAACGGTGAAAAAAATCGACACTTTCAATAAATCCGTCACTGTTGACAATGCCGAAATACCGGTAAACGATATTTTAAAAATAGAAATATAAATTTACATTCATCTTGCGATATGCTATTATGTTATGTATAAATTATCGTGAGGTGAAAAAATGAAAAAAATCGTTGTCGGCATACTTGCCCATGTTGACTCCGGCAAAACAACTTTGTCAGAGGCTATGCTTTATCTTTCGGGCACAATCTCCAAACTCGGCAGGGTAGACAGCAAAAATTCTTTTCTCGACACTTTTTCTCTTGAACGCTCACGAGGCATTACAATTTTTTCAAAGCAGGCACGGCTCAAATATAAGGACACGGATATAACGCTTATTGACACACCGGGGCATGTTGATTTTTCGGCAGAAACCGAACGAACACTTCAGGTGCTTGATTATGCAATTCTCGTTATCAGTGCAACCGACGGTGTACAAAGCCACACGCAAACGCTGTGGAAACTCCTTGCAAAGTATAAAGTGCCGTGCTTTATTTTTGTTAATAAAACCGATTTGGACGGTGCAGACAGAGATGTTGCTCTCTGTCAGCTTAAAACAAAACTCAGCGATAACTGCGTTGATTTTAATTTGCCCGATGATGAACTTAATGAAAATATCGCCCTGTGTGACGAAACTTTGCTTGAAAAGTACGAAAACGGCACTCTTGATAAATTTGATGTTGCGTCTGCCGTTAAGAACAGAAAAATTTTTCCGTGTATGTTCGGCTCCGCACTCAAGCTTGACGGCGTGGATGCCTTTATGGATTTGCTGAATGATTATACAGAAATGCCTGCATACGGCACTGATTTTGGTGCAAAGGTGTATAAGATTTCCGAAGATAAGGGTCAACGCCTTACTATGATGAAAATCACAGGCGGCTCTCTTAAAGTAAAAGAGGTGCTCAAAAGCGAAAAAAATATTAACGCCGAAAAAGTAAACCAAATTCGTCTTTATTCGGGCGAAAAGTTTACTGCGGTTGACGAAGCACAGGCGGGTACGGTTTGTGCCGTTACCGGTATAGCCTTTACCAATTCGGGTGACGGGCTCGGAACGGAAGACAATTCCTCAATGCCCGTTTTAACGCCTGTTTTGACCTATACCGTCAATGTCCCCGACGGAACGGACGCTCACACTGTGCTTTCAAATATGAAAATTTTGGAAGGTGAGGACCCTCAGCTCAAGGTTGAGTGGAATGAGCGTTATTCCGAAATTCATGTTAAATTGATGGGCGATATTCAGCTTGAGGTTTTGCAAACTCTTTTTGCCGATAGGTTCGGTATTGACATATCATTTGGCAAGGGCAGTATTATTTATAAAGAAACTATTGAAGAAGCCGTTGAGGGAGTCGGTCATTTTGAACCGCTCCGCCATTATGCCGAGGTGCATTTGCTTCTTAAACCCGGAAAGCGTGGAAGCGGACTTGTGTTCAAAACAGAGTGCAAAGAGGATGTCCTTGATAAAAATTGGCAACGCCTAATTCTCACTCATTTGTATGAAAAAACACATATCGGCGTTCTAACAGGTTCGCCGATAACCGATATGGAAATTATATTAAAATCGGGCAAGGCTCACCCAAAGCATACCGAAGGCGGCGATTTTCGTCAGGCAACTTATCGTGCCGTTCGCCAAGGGCTACGCAGTGCAAAAAGCGTTTTGCTTGAGCCTTATTATGATTTTACTCTTGAAGTTCCTATCGAAAATGTCGGCAGGGCAATGTCTGATATTCAGTTTATGCACGGCACATTCAATCCTCCCGAAAACGATGGAGAAAACTCCGTGTTTACCGGCAGTGCTCCTGTTTCAACTATGTATGATTATGCCCGTGATGTGCGTATGTACACTCACGGTAAGGGAAAACTTGTTTGTGCACTTAAAGGTTACGAACCTTGTCATAACAGCGATGAGGTTATTGCCGAATTTGGTTATGACCCGGACAGCGACACCGATAATACCTGCGATTCCGTATTTTGCTCCAAAGGTTCGGGATATACCGTAAAATGGGATGAAGTCAAGAGTCATATGCACTTGCCGAGTATTCTTTCAACGCCTAAAAGCGAGTACGCGCAAACATTTTCAAAAAGCCGTGTTTCAAGTTATGCCGACAAAAAAGATTTGTTTGCACTTGATAAGGAACTTATGGAGATTTTTGAGCAGACCTACGGTCCGATTAAAAACAAAAATCCGAATAACAGCCATTTCAGTTTTACCGAAAAGGCAAAAACGCCTAATCCCAAAAAGCTCCCTAAAGTGCCTAAGTACGAAGGCCCCGAATATCTTTTGGTAGACGGATACAATGTTATTTTTGCGTGGGACAACCTTAATAAACTTGCCGAAAGCAGTATTGACGGTGCAAGAAACGCTCTTATCAATATTCTTTGCAATTATCAGGGCTACAAAAAATGCGAGGTAATCGTTGTTTTTGACGCTTATAAAGTCAAGGGTAATCACCGTGAGATCGAAAAGGTGAACAATATCACCGTTGTTTATACCAAAGAAGCCGAAACCGCAGATATGTATATCGAAAAGGCTTCGCTTGACTTGGCTAAAAAACATAAGGTCAGGGTTGTTACTTCTGACGCACTTGAACAGGTGATTATTCTCGGTAACGGTGCACTTCGTGTTTCTTCACGAGAATTTCAGGCAGAGGTTTCTGCCGCAGAGCAAACCATTCGTAATATAATTGAAAATAATCATTAAACCAACCGAGGCTCCTCTTGTTTAAGGGGAGCCGTTTGTCTTAATTTTTACATCTGTATATTCTTACCTGTTGTTTTTTTTTTGATAATGTGCTATATTATAAGCAGCAGATTATTGTTATGTTTAAAAGAGTAGAGAGGATGTTTTTTAATGAAAAAAAGAAAAGCATTAAAAAAAGGACTTCATCTTTATGAGGGTAAAGAACTCTCAAAGGATTTTCCTATCACATCAATTAATGCTTCTTCTGTAACCGTTTACCCTTTGAGTCAGCATATCGGTGCACCGGCTGAGCCGCTTGTTAAACCGGGTGACAGGGTCCTCAAGGGTCAAATGATTGCAAAAGCGGGTGGATTTGTTTCCGCACCTGTGCACAGTTCCGTGTCGGGTACGGTAAAATCAATCGAAAATCGCAGAGTTGTCAACGGCAGTTCGGTTAAGTCAATCGTTGTAGAAAATGACGGACTTGATGAGGAAGTTGAGGGAATGGGCGTTAAATCCAATCCCGATGAATTGTCACCGCAGGAACTTCTTCAAAAAATCAAAGATGCCGGTATTGTAGGTCTCGGCGGTGCAGGCTTTCCTACGGCGGTTAAGCTTTCGCCTAAAAATGCCGATGAAGTTGACACGCTTATTATCAACGGCTGTGAGTGTGAACCTTATCTTACCGTTGATTACCGCATTATGCTTGAAAAAGGCGAGCAGATTGTAAAAGCCGTTCGTCAGGTTCAGCGAATTTTGCCAAATGCAAAGGCTGTTTTCGGTATTGAAGATAATAAAAATGATTCTATCAAGGTTATCAAAGGTTTTATAAAGCCGGATGATAATATGGATATTTGTGAGCTTAAAACAAAGTATCCGCAAGGCGGCGAGCGTTCGCTCATTTATGCCGTAACAGGCAGAAAAATCAATTCAAAAATGCTCCCTGCCGATGCAAAATGCGTTGTTTTAAATTCGTCAACCTGTTTTGCGATTTACAATGCTCTTTATGAGAACATTCCGCTTATTTACAGATATATGACAGTAACGGGTGACGGTGTTAATCAGTGCAACAATTTCAAAGTTCCGCTCGGTTGCAGCCATCAGTATGTTGCAGAAAAGTGCGGCGGACTTAAAGACGGTGTTGTCAAGATTATTTCGGGCGGCCCTATGACCGGTTTTGCCATGAGCAATCTTGATGTTCCCGTTCAAAAGACTTCTGCATCAATTCTTGCGTTTACAGAGGACGATGTTGCCTCCGTTGAAGCTACAAATTGTATTCATTGCGGCAGATGTGTCAGCGTTTGCCCGTCAAATCTTGTTCCGCAAATGCTTGCAAAAGCCGTTAAGAAAAACAATTATTCCGCTTTCGAAAATATGGGCGGTATGGAATGTGTTCAGTGCGGCTGTTGCTCGTATATTTGCCCTGCAAGAATTCCGCTTACGCATTTGTTTAATGTCGGCAAGGCGGAAGTCAGAAAAGAATCTAACAAGCAAAAAAGTAAGGAGGTCAACTAAATATGTATAATGTTTCGGTATCTCCGCATTTAAGAGCACAGGACAGTACCAAATCGATTATGGGCGATGTTGCAATCGCACTTTTGCCTATCCTCGCTTTCGGTATTTATCACTTCGGTCTCCCTGCGTTTTTCGTAACCGTTCTTTGTGTTGTTTCAAGCGTGTTGTTTGAACTTCTCTTTGAACTTATTACAAAACGACCGATTACAATTTTTGACAACAGTGCATTGGTAACGGGTCTTATCCTTGCCGTCAATCTTCCTGCAAGCGTGCCGTGGTACATTCCGGTTCTCGGCAGTGCTTTTGCGATTATCATTGTAAAAATGCTTTTTGGCGGCTTGGGTCAAAACTTTATGAACCCGGCTCTCGGCGCAAGATGTTTTCTTCTTATTTCATTTGCGTCAAAAATGGGCGATTATGCAATGTATAAGGTTTACGGTTCAACTTTTTCCGAACTTTTCAAGGACGGCAAAATCAAGGATTGCCTTTATCTTTTGGCAGGCAAAACCGATACTACACTTGACGCTGTGGCAGGTGCAACTCCTCTTGCACAGCTCGGTGACGGCAAAGAACTTGATTTGGCATCACTTTTCCTCGGTATGCACGGCGGTTGCATCGGTGAGGTTTCGGCTCTTGCCATCTTAATCGGTGCGGCTTATCTCCTTATCAAAAAGGTTATTTCAATCCGTATTCCGGGTACATATATTCTTTCAACAGTTGCGTTTATCGCAATCATCCGCCTTATTCAGGGCGATGCGGTAACCGTTAATTACCTTTTGGGCGAGGCTTTGTCGGGCGGACTTCTTGTCGGTGCGTTCTTTATGGCAACCGATTATGTTACAAGTCCGATAACCGCAAAGGGTCAAATCCTTTACGGCGTTGTTCTCGGTTTTGTAACCGCAATGTTCAGAGTTGTCGGTTCTTCCGCAGAGGGCGTTTCATATGCAATTATCATTTGCAACCTCCTCGTTCCTATTATTGAAAAAATAACTGTTTCAAAGCCTTTCGGCTCGGTTAAAGCGAAAGGAGATGCACAGTAATGGAAAATAAAAAGTCAAATTTGTTTAAAAACACATTTGTTTTGGTTATCATCACCTTGGTTGCCGTTGCGGCTATGGCTGTTGTAAACCAAATTACCAAAGGTCCTATCGAACAGGCAGAAATTAACCAAAAGGCAGAAGCATACAAGGTTGTTTATGCCGGTGCAAACGAGTTCGACGAAATTGACGGGCTCGATAAAATGATTAAAAAATCAACTAAGCTTTTTGAAGATAACGGTTTATCCGGTTGTACGGTAACCGATGCCCTTGCCGTTAAAAATTCGGGCGGTGACACAGAGGGTTATATCATTGCTTCAACTTCACCAAACGGCTACGGCGGCGAGATTGATGTTGCAATCGGTATAAAGGATGGCAAACTTACAGGCTTTACCGTTATCAGCAACAGCGAAACAGCAGGTTTGGGCTCAAAATGTTCAGAACCTGATTTCCAAAAACAGTTCAAGGATAAAGCGGCAGAGGTTTTGACCTACACAAAAACAGGTGCATCGTCCGATACGGAGATTGACGCTATTTCGGGTGCAACAATCACAACAAATGCCGTAACCGAAGCAGTAAATGCCGCAATCATTTTCTATCAGTCAAATTTCGGCGGCGGTGTTCAGGAAATGGCCAAGCCTGATTTGACGGAATTTTATCAAAAGGCTTATCCTGGTGCAACAGATTTTGCCGATGTTGAAAATGCAGACAAACTTGTTGCCGATTTTACGGCAAACCTTGAATCAAAATACGGCCTTAAAAACTGTACCGTGGAAGAAGTTAAAGCTGTAAACGGCGGTGAGGGTTATGTAATCAGCACAACTGCAATCGGCTTTGCAAAAACAGCACCGATTCAAATTGCAATCGGTATAAAGGATGATAAACTTACGGGCTTTGCCATTGTTAATCAAATGGAAACTCAGGGTTACGGAGCCGCTTGTGCCGAAGATAAATTTACAAGTCAGTTCGCAGGCAAAAAAGTCGGCGTGCTCACCGCAAAAGCAGGCGGCACGGCTGATGACGAAATTGATGCTATTTCGGGTGCAACCTTTACTACAAACGGTGTTACAAATGCCGTAAATACCGCTGTATTGTTCTATATGGATACATTCGGCGACGGTGCACCGGAAGTTAGTTTTGAATCCAACGATGCGGATGCAGCTTCGGGTGCAACCGTTCAGGCACAGTAAGGGAAGGGGGAGATTTTTTTGAAAGGTATTTTAGAAAGACTTTATAACGGTATCATCAAGGAAAATCCTACCTTTGTGCTTATGCTCGGTATGTGTCCTACCTTGGCGGTAACCACAAGTGCCCTCAACGGTCTTGGTATGGGCGTTGCCACCATGGCGGTACTCGTTATGTCAAATATGATTATTTCTCTTTTGCGTAAGGTGATTCCAAACGGTGTCAGAGTACCTGTTTATATCATCATTATCGCTTCGTTTGTAACAATTGTCGAAATGCTTATGCACGCGTTTGTTACTCCGCTTTACAGCAGCTTGGGTATCTTTATCCCTCTTATTGTTGTAAACTGCATTATTTTCGGCAGAGCGGAATCTTATGCTTCAAAAAATAATGTTTTGCTTTCAATCTTTGACGGTGTCGGTATCGGTTTCGGCTTTACAATCGGTCTTACGATTATCGGTATTATCAGAGAAATCCTCGGCAACGGCACAGTTTTCGGACTTCGTGTTTTGCCTGAAAGCTATGAGCCTATTTCAATCTTTATTCTTGCTCCGGGTGCTTTCCTTGTGCTTTCGCTTCTTTGCGCACTTATGAACAAGCTCGGTGTAAGCAAAAAAGATAAGAAAAAGACAGGTTGCACGGGTAATTGTGCAGAATGTCCGTCGGCAGAAAAGGAGGGCAAGTAAATGGCAGGAAAGTTGTTTTTGGTACTGATTACAACAGCACTTATCAACAATGTTGTTCTCAGTCAGTTCTTGGGTATTTGCCCGTTCCTCGGTGTTTCAAAATCCATCAAAACAGCCGCAGGTATGGGCGGAGCGGTAGTTTTTGTTATCACTCTTTCGTCGCTTGTTTCAAGCGTTCTTTACAAATATGTTATTGTAAAACTTAATTTAGAGTATTTAAAAACAATTATATTCATCGTTGTAATTGCATTTTTGGTTCAGCTTGTTGAGATTTTCCTCAAAAAGGTTGTTCCGTCGCTTTATAAGAGCCTCGGTGTTTATCTTCCGCTTATCACAACAAACTGTTCGGTTTTGGGTACTGCTCTCACAAATGTTCAGCAGTCAAACGATGTAATTACAAGCGTTGTTACCGGTTTTGGTACTGCCGTAGGTTTTACAATAGCTATTGTAATTATGGCAAGTGTTCGTGAAAAAACAGAAAACAATGATTTCTTGGGATGCTTTAAAGGTACACCGGCGGTTCTTATGACTGCGTGCCTTATGTCAATCGCATTCTACGGCTTCAATGCTTTTGCATAAGCAGAAAGGAGCTTTATGGATTTTAAGGAGATTTTAATTGCCGTCGGCGTTGTGTGCCTCATCAGTTTGATAGTAGGCGTTGCCCTCGGCATTGCAGAGAAAGTTTTTCATGTAGAAGTAGATGAAAAAGAAGAAAAGGTAAGAGAAGTTCTTCCCGGCAGTAACTGCGGCGGATGCGGCTACGCAGGTTGTGACGCTCTTGCTCAGGCTATCGCTTCGGGCAAAGCACCTGTTTCATCCTGTCCAGTAGGCGGCAAACCGGTTGCCGAAAAAATCGCAAAAATTATGGGCGAGGAACTTGGCGAGATGACTCGCAAGGTTGCATATGTAAAATGTGACGGCAATAGCGATAAGCGAACCGTTGATTATAATTACATCGGCATAGACAGCTGTACAGCGGCTTCAATTATGCCGGGTTCAAGCCCATATGCTTGCAAATACGGTTGCCTCGGTTTCGGCTCTTGTGCAAGAGTTTGTCCCGAGGGTGCAATTCGTATTATCGATAAAAAAGCAGTCGTTGACGAAAGTTTGTGTATTGCCTGCGGCAAATGCGTAAAAATTTGCCCTCATCAGCTTATTGAACTTGTGCCGGCAGAGTCACATTATCGTGTTCAGTGCTTTTCACATGTAAAGGGCAAGGATGTAAGAGATGCCTGCACAGCAGGTTGCATTGCCTGCGGTATTTGTCAAAAGGTTTGTGAGGCAGGGGCTATCACTGTTGTTGATAATATCGCAAAGATTGATTACGAAAAATGTACTTCTTGCGGTAAATGTGCCGAAAAGTGTCCGAGAAAGATTATTAAGAAATATTGATGTCAAAATATTTTGATAATTTCTTAACAAACATATTGACAATTTGTTGTCAATGATTTAAAATGATGTTAACATTTTGGTTATGCAATAATAAAAAGGAGAGGATTACTATGACTAAAATGAAAAAAATACTTGCAGTCGGTCTTGCAGGTTTGATGGCAGTTGGATTTGCAGCTTGCTCAAGCTCAAACGACTCAGGTAAAAACGAAGACACAAACAAAGACGCTGTCGCAACAGCAAAAACAGGTTACGCTATTTCAAGCGAAATCAAAGAGGACGAATACAATAAGTCCGAAACAGCTCTTGAAATCGATTCTGTATGTGCAGCTGTTCTTGTTGACGCAGACGGTAAAATTATTGATGTAAAGATTGACGAAGCTCAGACAAAGCCGGACCTCAAAAAGGATAACGGTGATGTTTCTGACCTCAGAACAAAGCTCGAGAAGAAGGGAGACTACGGTATGAAGTCAGCTTCTCCAATCGGCAAGGAATGGTACGAGCAGGTTGAGGCTTTTGAAGCTTGGGCTAAAGGCAAGACAGCAGAAGAAGTTAAAGCAGGTATCGGCGAAGACGGTTATGCTTCAGATGCAGACCTCAAGGCAGGTTGCACAATTTATGCAAACGGCTTTGCAACAGTAACAGCAAAGGCTGTTGAAAACGCAACAGACTGCGGTGCAAAGGCTACAGATACTCTTAAACTCGGTATGACAACTTCAAAGTATTACGAAAGCAACGAAACAAACCTTCAGTACGATACAGATTATGCAATCGTAACTGTTGATGCAGACGGCAAGGTAACATCTTGCATTATTGATGCTTCACAGGCTAAGTGCACAATCGCTGACGGTAAGTTTACGGTAGAAAAGGGCGCATTCAAGTCAAAGAAGGAACTCGGCGACGATTATGCAATGAAGTCAGCTTCTCCAATCGGTAAGGAATGGTATGAACAGGCTGCTGCATATGAGCAATGGTGCATCGGCAAAACAGCTGATGAAATCAAGGGCTGCTACGGTGAAGATATGAGTGCATCCGATGCAGACCTTAAGGCAGGTTGCACAATCACAATCAGCGCTATTGCAGATAATACAGCAAAGGCAATCAACAGCTGATTATAAATTAGTTTAATAAACCAAATTGCAAAGGCTCCTCTTGTTTGTAATCAAGGGGAGCTGTCGTAATTTATGACAACTGAGAGAAAAAAATAGACGAACGCAGTTCGCTCCTACGGGGTTTGGGGCGGTTTTGAAGTCCACTTTTATTTATTTGTATATTATTCCTGTTGAATTAAAATATCCAATCTGTTATAATTATATATATGAAAAAAATACTGTCATTGTTTTTGGCGTTAATTGTTGCATTCGCTTTTGCATCTTGTACCAATAATGCCAAACCGAAAGAAAAATATAAAGCGTCGTTTCTTGATTTGTTCGATACCGCTTCAACAGTTATTGCTTATGATAACAGCCAAGAGGAATTCGACCGTAAGTATCAACAGTTTTATGACGAACTCAAAACATATGATGAACTGTTTGATATTTATAATCATTATGACGGCATTACAAATCTGTATGATGTCAACAAAACCGCTGCCGATTCACCTGTTAAGGTAGACAAAAAAATTATCGGTATGCTCCTTTACGGCAAAGAAATATATAACACTACCGAGGGTAAAATGAACATCTGTATGGGCTCTGTCCTTACTCTGTGGCATAATGAGAGAGAATACGGCATTGCCAATCCGGATGATGCAAAACTTCCCGATATGTCAAAACTTAAAGAGGCAGCCAAACATACGGATATAGATAATCTTGTTATCGATACAAACAATAATACCGTGTATTTCAAAGACCCCGATATGAAACTCGATGTCGGTGCAATCGCCAAGGGATATGCCGTTGAGCAAATTACAGAATGGGCAAAGGCTAATTTGTGGACAAGTGCCGCTATTTCAATCGGAGGCAATGTTTCAACCTTTGGCTATAAAAATGACGACGGCAAAACAAAGTGGACTATCGGCATAGAAAATCCCGATACTTCGGCAGATGATTATTTGCTTAAACTTAATATTACCGATGAATGTATTGTTACAAGCGGTGATTATCAGCGGTATTATACGGTAGACGGCAAAAAATATTGCCACATTATTAATCCCGAAACGCTTATGCCAAGCGAGTATATGGCAAGCGTGTCGGTTATTTGCAAGGATTCATCGTTCGGTGACGCAATGTCAACAGCACTTTTCAATATGACGATTGCAGACGGCAAAAAACTTGTTGACAGCCTTGACGGTATAGAAGCCGTGTGGGTTGATAAAAAGTTTAATAAAACCTTTTCAAACGGGTTTAATCAGTATATAGATAACGAAATGGAGTAGATAAAATGAAACAGAAGGCTCATTACAATCCAAAATCAACAAAACAAATTATTTCATTAATTATTATGCTTGTTGTCAGCGTTGCAGTTGTTTTCGGCTCAATCGCAATTAAAAATGCCGTTGACAAAAAGAACAACGAGAGCGTGGATGTCGGCTTTACAATCGCAAAGACGATTCCTGCCGCAGTTCAGGAAAATGAACTCGGCATAACAGGAGTTGAAAAAGCGTTTGACAGTCAAAACAATGTTGTTGCATATGTTGTCAAAGGCACAACAACAGGTTACAATGCCGAAGCTCCTATTGAAATGGCAACAACAATTACAGCGGACGGTAAGGTCGTTTGCGGCATTGACATCATCAAACAGGAAGAAACCGAATATCTCGGTGTTCGCATCGCAACAGATGATTTTAAAAATCAATTCACCGATAAAAAACTTCCTGTATCCTCATCGAATTCTATCGAAAGAGGCTCCAAGATTGATGTTATCGCAAAAAGCACAATTTCTTCACAGGCTGTTATTGACGGTGTTGACAATGCCGCAGAGTATGTAAAAACATTTTTGGTTGAATAATGAAAAAAGCTGATTTGATTATTATTGCCGTTGTGCTTGCCGTTGCAGGTGTGCTTTGTTTTTATCTTTATTATGTCAACGGTGACAGCGGAAAATATGTTGAGGTTGAAAAAGACGGCAAAATTGTTGATACTTTGAGCCTTGACGATGATTTTGAAAAGCAATATGATTTTGATGGCGAAACCAATACTCTTGTTATTAAGGACGGTAAGGTAAGCGTTACCGAGGCAAATTGCCCCGACCGTATTTGTGTAAATCATAAATCCGTAAATAGGTCGGGTGAGTCAATTATATGCCTGCCGCATAAATTTGTCGTCACCGTTACAGATGAAAAATCAACAGATGACGAAATCGATGCCGTGGCATAGTCGGAGCTTCGTATGAAAAATAATAAAGTAAAAAATATTGCCTTTTACGGTATGATGACAGCACTTGCATTGATTTTCAGCTATCTTGAATCGTTCATTCCCGTAAATGCACTTATACCTATTCCCGGCGTTAAGCTCGGCTTTGCAAATATAGTTGTTGTGTTTGCACTGTATATGATGAAGCCTGTTGATGCGATTATCATCGGCATACTTCGTGTGCTTTTGTCGGGTTTGTTGTTTGGCAATCCGATGACTATTGCATACAGCCTTGTGGGTTGTTTTTTGAGTTGGCTTGTGATGACTTTAACAAAAAACACCAAATTGTCGGTTGTCGGCGTGAGTATGCTCGGCGGAATAATGCACAATATAGGACAGTTGATTGTTGCCGTTGTGCTTACAAGTACGGTCAGAATTGCGTACTATCTGCCGGTTCTTCTCGTGGCAGGTATGGTTACCGGGCTTGTTATGGGCTTCGCCTCAAAATTGGTTATTGACCGAATTAATAAAATCAAAAAGAATGTTTGATGCTCTGAATATTTCAGGGCATTTTTTCATATATTTCTTCGAGGGATCAGTATGAATGAATATGAAAATAAAAAAGACCATTCTTTTACGGTCAAAAACAGGGAGTGTGCCACCCTTGACGGTGTAACGGATGTTGATGCGTTCAATGAAGAAGAAATACAGGCAAAAACCGATTACGGTGCACTTACCATAAAAGGTGAAAAACTGCATATTGAGGAACTTGATTTGTCTTGCGGAAAATTAAAAGTCAACGGCAAAATCACCGCTTTGATTTATATAAATGATGGCTCAAAGAAAAGCACATTCAGGCGGTTGTTTTCTTGATGATGTTACTTTCGTTTGCCGCACTCGGTGCCGTATGCTCGTTTGTCTATTCGGCGGTAACATTTTTGGAAAAACTTATTTCATTACGGATTGTGTCATTTGTTCTTGATGTTATTATGATGCTTTCTTTTACCGTGGTGTTCTTTTGTTTCGTTATCGGCTTTGGCGAAAACGGTTTTAGATTTTATCATTTTTTCATTGCCACACTCGGATTTTTTGCTTATCAAATGACTGTGCACAGGCTTTTTCGCAATCTTGAAAATAAAATAGCAAACAAATTATCGATAAAACGAAAATCTTTTACAAAAAGGTTAAAAAAGTTTTAAAAAACTATTGCAATTCCTTACCCGATTATAATATAATATATAAGTAAGATTTGGGTAGGAGGAGTTCGCTGTGAAAGCAAAGAGTAATAAAATTAAAAGTAAGAAAAATGTAATTCTCGGTTTTGTCATTGCTGTTATTGTGGCAATTGTAGGTTATTGCTCTTTTTGTCTTATCTCAAATGCGGCTGATATAAGCCGACTTAAAGCCGAATCTCAGGAGCTCAACACAAAGTATGAGCAACAACTTGATGAAAACAAAAAAGTCAAGTCAATTCTCAATTCGGATAATAAAGATGAATATATCGAGCAAAAGGCTCGTGAAAAGGGATATGTAAAAGACGGAGAGGTTGTTTATTACGATATCTCATCAAGTAAATAAAATCAATGCAAGGTGGTAGATGTTACGCCACCTTGTTTTTATGTGTAACAAAAGGTGTAAAAATATGATGATGAAAATGGTTGCTACCTGCCTCCTCGGAATTGAGGGTTTGGTAGCGGATGACTTAAAATCCATGGATGCACAAAATGTATGTGCGGAAAACGGCAGGGTGTTTTTTGACGGCGATGAAACCATCCTTGCCCGTGCAAATATTTGGTCAAGGTATGCCGAGCGTATTCTTATCGTTGTTGATAAGTTTACCGCAGTAACATTTGAAGAGTTGTTTCAAGCCGTTAAGGCTTTGCCGTGGAGTGAATTTATCGGCTCTGCCGATGAATTTCCCGTAAAAGGTTTTTCGATTAATTCAACGCTTCATTCTGTTCCCGATTGTCAAAAGATAATTAAAAAGGCAATAGTTGAATCTTTAAAAGAAGATTATCACATCAATTGGTTTGAAGAAAGCGGACCTATCCATCAAATTCAGTTTTCAATTATGAAAGATGAAGTTACAATTATGCTTGACACATCGGGCAGAGGACTTCACAAAAGAGGTTATCGCCCTGTCGGTAATGACGCTCCCATCAGAGAAACTCTTGCCGCCGCTATGTGCCGCCTTTCTCAGCTTCGCCATTATCACACAATGTACGACCCGTGTTGCGGAAGCGGTACTATCCTTATCGAGGGTGCAATGCTTGCTAATAATATCGCACCGGGTATTAATCGCAATTTTGATGTTGACCGTTGGGGTTTTGTTCCCGAAAAGGTTTGGATGAGCGAGCGTGAGCGTTGTCACGATTTAATCAAGACCGAAACCGATTTTGTAGCTTTCGGTTCTGATATTGACCCGCATGCAATTGAACTCACCGAAAAGAATGCAAAAAATATCAAGGTGGACAAGTTCATTCGTGCTTCCGTTTGTGATGTTGCAAAGTTCAATCCGACAACCGAAAAGGGCACACTCATCACCAATCCGCCTTACGGCGAAAGAATGCTTGATATTCGCACTGCTGAAAAATTGTATAGTGTTATGGGCGAAAAGTTTGAGCGTAAGCACGGCTGGAGTTACGGCATTATTTCTCCTGATGAGGAATTTGAAAAGTGCTTTGGCAGAAAAGCCGATAAACGCCGTAAACTGTATAACGGTATGATTAAGTGCCAATACTATATGTACTTTAAATAATAAATGATTCAGACTTCTATTTTGACTTCTCTTGTTATCAAGGGAAGTCATTTTGTTTGGGCGTGACGATTTTCGCCTGTTTTTTATTTGTGCTTGAAGTATAATATGTATTAAACATCGTATATTTTTTAAATAATTTATGAACCCTATTGACATTTTTGAAAAAATTGCTAAAATATATATTAGCACTCGAAGATAAAGAGTGCTAACACATAAATGGTAAATTTTTAATGAGGTGATATATTATGACTATTAAGCCACTTGCAGACAGAGTTCTGCTTAAACAAGTAAAGGCTGAGGAAACAACTGCATCGGGTCTTATCCTTGCAGCTTCCGCACAGGAAAAGCCTGAGGTTAGCGAAGTTGTTGCAGTAGGTCCGGGCACAGAAAAAAATCCTATGACCGTTAAAGTCGGCGACAAGGTTATTATCAGCAAGTATTCGGGAACACAAGTTAAGCTTGACGGTGAGGAATACACCATCACTGAGGTTAAAGAAGTTCTTGCAGTAGTTGAGTAATATAAGGAGGAATTTAGCTATGGCAAAAGATATAATTTATGGCGAAGAAGCCCGTAAGGCTCTTCAGGCAGGTATTGACAAACTTGCAAATACAGTAAAGATTACACTCGGTCCTAAGGGCAGAAATGTAGTCCTTGACAAAAAATATGGTTCACCGCTCATCACAAACGACGGTGTTACAATCGCAAAAGAAATAGAACTTGAAAACCCGTTTGAAAATATGGGTGCACAACTCGTAAAGGAAGTTTCATCAAAGACAAATGATGATGCGGGTGACGGCACAACAACAGCAACACTTCTTGCTCAGGCTCTTGTAAGAGAGGGTATGAAAAATGTTGCCGCAGGTGCAAACCCAATGACTGTTAAAAACGGCATTAAGGGTGCGGTTGACGCAGTTGTTGATTCTGTAAAGGCTCAAAGCCGTGCAGTAAAGGACAATGCCGACATCGCAAGAGTTGCAACTGTTTCGGCTGCCGATGAATATGTAGGCTCTCTTATCGCAGAAGCTATGGAAAAGGTAACAGCCGACGGCGTTATCACTATTGAAGAATCAAAAACAGCCGAAACAACTTGCGAGGTTGTAGACGGTATGCAGTTTGACCGTGGTTATATTTCACCTTATATGGTAACGGATACCGATAAGATGGAAGCTGTAATTGATGACGCAATGCTCCTCATCACAGACAAGAAGATTTCAACAGTTCAGGATATTCTTCCTCTTCTTGAGAGTGTTCTCAAGGCAGGCAAGAAACTTGTTATCATTGCGGAAGATGTTGAGGGCGAGGCTCTTCAAACAATCCTTCTTAACAAGCTCCGTGGCACATTCACTTGCGTATGTGTAAAGGCTCCGGGCTTTGGCGACAGAAGAAAGGATATGCTTCAGGATATCGCAATTCTTACAGGCGGTCAGGTAATCACTTCCGACCTCGGTCTTGAACTTAAGGATACAACTATGGCTATGCTTGGTCAGGCTCGTCAGGTTAAGGTTACAAAGGAAAATACAATTATCGTTGACGGTGCAGGCAACAGCGACGACATCAAGGCAAGAACATCTCAAATCAAAATAGCTATTGAAAATTCAACTTCTGATTTTGACAGAGAAAAGCTTCAGGAAAGACTTGCAAAGATGGCAGGCGGTGTAGCAGTTATCAAGGTTGGTGCCGCTACCGAAACAGAAATGAAAGAAAAGAAACTCCGTATCGAGGACGCTCTTGCAGCTACAAAGGCAGCAGTTGAAGAGGGTATCGTACCGGGCGGCGGTGTTGCTCTTATCAATGCTATTCCTGCCGCACAGGCACTTCTTGATACAGACGATGCAGATTACAAGACAGGTGTAAATATCGTTCTCAAGGCTCTTGAAGAACCTGTTCGTCAAATCGCCGCAAACGCAGGCGAGGAGGGTTCTGTAATCGTTGATAAGATTAAGAACAGCCCTGCCGGCACTGGTTGCAACTTTGCAACAGGCGAATATGTTGACATGATTGAAAACGGTATCGTAGACCCTGCAAAGGTTACCCGTTCCGCACTTCAAAACGCCGCTTCCGTTGCAGCAATGGTTCTCACAACAGAATCACTTGTAACGGATATCAAAGACCCTCAGGCAGATGCGGCACAGGCAGCAGCTATGGCAGCAGCATCACAGGGTGGTATGTATTAATCCGATTTTTCAGATTTACTCCAATATATTTCAAAGACTCTCTTGGGTTCGCCCAAGGGAGTTTTTTTGTTGACGAATTGTTAAAATAATGGTATAGTTAAAGAGTATAAAATCAATTATGGTGGTATATTGCTATGAATATGAAACTTGATAAAAACTGGACAACCGACAACAACGGCTTTGCTCTTAATGATGAAGAAGTACAGAGATATATTTCCGTTGTGCCTACTCCGAGTCAGGTAAGACTTCAGGAGAAGCCTTTTTATGGATTTTTCCATTTCGGTATGAACACTGCTAATGACAGAGAATGGGGTTGCGGAAGCGAAGTCGCTACGGATTTTGATATTACAAAAATCAAGCCGGAACAATGGGTAAAAACCGTTAAGGCGGCTGGTATGACAGGTGTTATTCTCACCTGTAAGCACCATGACGGCTTCTGTCTTTGGAATACCGGTACAACCGATTTTAATGTTATGAACAGTCCGATGGGTAAGGATATTGTAAAGGCCGTATCGGATGAATGTCACAAGCAGGGCATTGAATTCGGTGTTTATCTTTCACCGTGGGATATGCACGAGCCGACTTACGGCACAGAGCAGTACAACGATTATTTTATTCGTCAGCTTACCGAACTTTGCGGTAATTACGGCGAACTTTTCGAGGTTTGGTTTGACGGTGCAAAGGGCGCAAACGCAAAAGCCTTTACATACGATTGGCAAAGATATTACAAACTTATCCGCACAATGCAACCAAATGCAAATATTGCTATCTGCGGTGAGGATATCCGCTGGGTAGGTAACGAAGCGGGTAAGGCAAGAAAAAATGAATATTCCGTTGTTCCGGCTTCTCTCAAACAATGCGAAGCTATCGAAAAGAACAGCCAAAATGCAGAGGGCGATGCCGCGAGACTTCAAAAGGTAGATACTATGGACGAGGACTTAGGTTCAAGAAAAATTCTCAAGAGCAATGCATTTCTTTCTTGGTATCCTGCCGAGGTTGATGTTTCAATCCGTAAGGGTTGGTTCTATCATAAAAAGGACGATAAAACCGTTAAAAGTGCAAGACGCCTTTTCAATATTTATCTCAAATCTGTCGGTAACAACTGTACTCTTCTGCTTAATGTTCCGCCAACGGATAGGGGCGTTATCTGTTCAAAGGATGTAAGAGCACTTAAAGCTCTCGGTGAAAAAATTAATGGTATTACAGAAAATCCTGTTTTGGAACAGAATATCGGTGAACTCAAACAAGACCAAGGTTATCTTGAATTTAACTTTGATTCCGCAAAGAAGCTTAAATATTTTGTAATCAGCGAGGATTTGACCTGTTCGCAGAGAATAGAAAAGTTCGACCTTTATCTTAAAAAGCCAAACGGCGGTTACAAGCGTGCTTATCAGGGCACTATCATTGGCGCAAAGAAAATCGTTAAGCTTAACAAAAAGGCAACCGGTGCAGTTCTTGTTATCCGTCAAAGCCGTTCAACTCCGCACATCAAGCAAATCGGATTTTATGAATAAAGCATTCGTTATCGACGACTCCCTTTACATAAGGGAGCCGTCTGTACTTTGTGCGGAAATAAAAGAAATACTATTATGCAAGTTATCAAAGGAGTCATATCAATGCAACTTCAACAAATAATTAACGAAAGCAATAATATAGTCTTTTTCGGCGGTGCAGGTGTGTCTACCGAAAGCGGTATACCCGATTTTCGTTCCGTAGACGGTTTGTATAATCAAAAATATGATTATCCGCCCGAAGAAATTTTGAGCCATACTTTTTTTAATGCTCACACCGAATATTTTTATGATTTTTACAGAGATAAAATGCTTGCACTTGATGCTGAGCCGAATGCCGCTCATTTAAAACTTGCCGAGCTTGAACAGGCAGGTAAGTTAACGGCTGTTGTAACACAGAATATTGACGGACTTCATCAAAAGGCAGGCTGTAAAAATGTATTTGAGCTTCATGGAAGCGTGCACAGAAATTACTGTACAAGCTGTCATAAGTTTTATAATGCCGAATACATTAAAAGCAGTAAGGGTGTTCCGAGATGTAATTGCGGTGGAATTATTAAACCCGATGTTGTGCTTTATGAGGAAGGTCTTGATGATAATACCGTCAGCGGAGCAATTAATGCTATCAAAAATGCTGATTGCCTGATTGTTGCCGGCACTTCTCTGAATGTTTATCCGGCTGCAGGATTTATCAGATATTTTTGCGGCAAATATTTTGTTCTCATCAATCGTGACCCGACTCCTGCCGATTCAATGGCTGATTTGGTTATTCACGATAAGGTTGGCAAGGTTTTATCTGCAATCAATGTTTAATCGACTTTGATTTCTCATTTTTTACATAAAATATTCAACTTGTATAATTTTTTTACTTTTTATTTTATTTTCTTGTATTTATTTACAAGATGTGTTATCATATTGGAAGTATTTGTAAAGGAGTAAATTTATATGGCTGAAAAAACACAGCTTTCCGGTAAGGTTAAAGGCTTGCTTGATCAAGTTAAATATTACTGGAAAAAGCCTGCAAAGGGCAGATATATGTCCTTTAAGGAAATTGCCTCATACGCCTTTGGCGGTATAGGTGCTTATTTAATTGTTTGTATGAGCTATCCATGTATTTTGGGTGCTACAAACGTATTCTTGTCCGGTACAATCGGTATCGGTCTTACCGATATGTACATTATGTATGTTATCGCAATTTTGTCGGGTATTCCGCTTACGGGCCTTCGTGCCAATATTGTAGATAATACCCGTAACAAAGCAGGTAAGTATCGACCTTATCTTTTAAGAATGGGTATTCCTTGTTCAATTATATTTGTAGCAATGGTATGGTTCCCGTATGACAAACTTCATCTTATCGTCGGTGACGGTCAGATGTTTGGTAAAAGCAGTGAATATATCGCAAAGTGTGCGGTTATTCTTGCATTTAACATTGCACTTCAGTTTTTCTACAACTTCTTCTATGATGCTTATGAAAACCTTATTCACGTACTTTCTCCAAACTCACAGGAGCGTGCCGATGTAGCATCAATTAAGAGTGTAATTTATTCATTCGGTCCAACCGTATATAACCTTATCATTCCTCTTATTGCAGCAATGCTTAAGACAAACCAAACAGATATTAAGGTTTACAGAATTGCTTTCCCTGTTATCGGTGTTATAGGTACACTTCTTGTATTTGTTGTTTATGCAAATACTCAGGAAAAGATTATTCAGGCTAAAACTCACGTTATTCAGATTAAATTTACAGATGCACTTCGTGAAGTTGCAAAGAACAAGTATTTCTGGATTATTTCGCTTGCTACATGGATCGGCTTCCTTGAAACAGCGTATTCCAACATTCTTTATTGGCTTTGTAACTACGGCGGTGCCTGCTCGCAGCCTACATATGCAATCATAACCGCCGTCTACGGCAACGCCTCCCTTTGGGGTATGCTCCTTGCTCCGCTTTGTATCAGAAAATGGGGTAAGAAAAAGGTTCAGATTGTTACAAATCTTTTCAACATTATGTTCATTCTTTGTATGTATCCGTTCTTCCACAGCTCTGCCGCTCCGGACGGTAACATAAGAAACTATGTAATTTGGGCAGTTCTTGCATGCCTTTACCTCAACGGTATTGTCGGTGCGTTTGCTCATATTCTCAACCCATCAATTCAAGCCGATATTCGTGACTATCAGCAGTACAAGACAGGCGAGCGTATCGATGGTATGTTTGCAGCAGTTGCCGCTATCGGCAGTGTTATCACTCTTATTACTGCCGGTGTTCTTCCTGCACTTCAGGAAAAATACGGTATGACTGCCGCTATGGCACAAAAAGTTACAGGCGATTCCGGACTTATGTCAAGAATTCTTCCGGGTTCACAGCAAACAATCGGTCAAATGCTTTCAGACCAACTTGCAAGCGGTCAAAACAATTTCACAAACCCATCATCGGCTCTTTATAATGTAGACGGTATTTTGTTGCCGCTTCTTCGTGTTTTGGTTCTTGTTGCCGCTGTAGGTGCAACACTCAATGTTATTCCGTTCTTCTTCTATGATTTAACAGAAAAGAAGCAAAAGTCATATGTTCGCGTTCTTAAGGTTCGTGCCGTATTCGAGGACTATGGCAACAACGCTATGAAGGATAAAGACATTGTTGAAATGATTGACCTTGTTAACAATGCCAAGGAAATGGCAGTTGCAACACCAAAGGTTGTTGACAAGTCATCATATAAAGGCATATCCGACAAGGCAGAGCGTAAAGCAGCTAAAAAAGCATACAGAGAAGCCCTTGAATTTAACGAAGAAATTGAAGTTTCAAAGTTCGTTGTAGATGAACTTAACAAGTTTAATTCCGAACTCGGTAAGCATAAGCTTGAAGCTTACAATAAGATTTATGAAGCAGGTCTTGACGGTATCAAAAATACTTCTCTTGAAGAAGCAAAGTCAAAGCTTGCACAGGCAAAGGCTATGCCAAAGAACACCGAAGAAGAAAAAGAAATCAGAAAGTTCTATATCGAACTTGCAAAAACTCAAATTTCGGCTGTTAAGGCTTATAACAAGTACTTTGGTTTTGTTAACGAATTCAAGGAACTCGGCTTTGAAACTATTGAACAGTATTTCAATAAGGAAGACGAGCTTGACGAAAAGATTGAAGAACTTGCAAAACTCAGCCATATTGCAAGAAAAGATAAGGACTCTGCAGAAGTTTCAAGACTTAAAGCAGAAATTAAAAAGTATTCCGAAGAGCGTAAGGAAGTTCGTAAACTTTCAAAGGCAGAAATGGATAAGCACGCACAGTTTAACCGTGCCGCAAAACCGTATGTTGATGCTAAAAAGTGCTTGACTCAGCAGGAAAACTTCTCTCACTTTGACGAAATCGCTGCTCAGTATGATATCGCTAAGAAAAATGTAGCGATTGCAGAAAAGGCAGAAGCTGAAGAAGAAGCAAAGCGTATGGAAGAAGAAAAGGCAGAACTTGAACGCCGCAAGGCAGAAAAGGCTGCTAAGAAATCTGCTAAAAAAAATAAATAATTTATTATTAATACAAAAAAGAGGTAGACCTGTCTACCTCTTTTGTTGTATAATAAGCCTGCTGAGTTTGCATTTGCTTAATATAAAATGCAGATTTAAAAGTAAACAGGTACGGAGGAATTTATGAATATTAAAGAAAAATATAATTTGTGGCTTACTTTTGATGAAAATACAAAAAAAGAACTTGAATCTGTCACCGATAAAAAAGAAATCGAGGATAGATTTTATAAGGATTTGGCGTTCGGTACGGGCGGACTTCGTGGTATTATGGGCGCAGGAACAAACCGAATGAATTCGTATACCGTAGGCAGAGCTTCACTCGGATTTGCAAAATATTTGAAAGATAAGTATAACGGTGAAATCAGCGTAGCCATTGCATGTGATTCCCGTCTTAATTCAAGTGCGTTTGAGTGGGACAGTGCAAGAGTTTTTGCTTCTCAGGGCATCAAGGTCTATGCTTATACCAAAATAGTTCCTGTTCCTATGCTTTCGTTTGCAACAAGATATTTGCATTGCAACGCAGGTGTAATGATTACTGCTTCTCATAATCCAAAGGAATATAACGGTTATAAAGCTTATGACAATACCGGCTGTCAGCTTTGCACCGATGATGCAAAAGAAGTGCTTTCATATATAAACGCTGTTGATGATTATTCATCTGTGTATAATGAAGTAAAAACCGTTGACGAATATGTTGCCGACGGTATGATTGTGGGCGTTTATGACGAACTTTTCGATGAGTTCATCAAGGCTGTAAAAACTCAGTCGCTTTATAATGAGCAAAGCGAATTGAAGATTGTTTACACTCCGCTTCACGGCACCGGCAATCTTCCCGTTCGTAAGGTGCTCGAGGGTAAAACGGTTTATATCGTTTCCGAACAGGAAAAACCGGACGGCAATTTCCCAACAGTATTTTCACCGAATCCTGAGGACAGAAAGGCATTGACTCTCGGCATTGAACTTGCCAAAGAAAAGGATGCCGACATCGTTCTCGGCACAGACCCGGATTGCGACAGGGTCGGCGTTGCCGTAAAACACAACGGCGAGTATGTTCTTTTAACAGGTAACCAAACGGGTGCGCTTCTCGTCAACTTTGTGTTAACTATGAAAAAGGACAGTCTTAATCAAAAATCTACACTTGTAAAAACAATTGTAACTTCCGAACTCGGAGCAAATATCGGCAGAAAGTTCGGCTTGCAGGTTGATGAAACCTTAACCGGCTTTAAGTATATCGGTGATAAAATCAATAAGTATGAGGAATCGGGCGATAAGGAATTCGTTATCGGCTATGAGGAATCATACGGCTATCTTGTCGGTACTCACGCAAGGGACAAAGACGGCGTTGTTTCTTCAATGCTTGTTTGCGAAATGGCGGCTTGGTACAAAAATCAAGGCAAAACCCTTGTTGACGGCCTTGATGATATTTGTGACGAATACGGCTATTATCTTGATTTCCTCGACAGCTTTGTCTTAAATGGCAAAGACGGTGCCGAAAAAATTCAAAACCTTATGGTCGAATTTAGAAATAAAGGCACAGCACTTTTGCCTGATATTAAGGAGATAGTTGACTTCAAGGACGGTGTCCGAGATTTGCCAAAGGAAAATGTGCTCAAGTATATTTTCAATGACGGTTCGTGGATGGCAGTTCGCCCAAGCGGTACAGAGCCAAAAATCAAGGTTTACTATTCAATCGTTGACCCCGATAAGAGCAAAGCAAAGGCTCGCCTTGAAGAAATAAGACAAACAATTTCATCAATTATAAATGCGTAGAGGTAACTATGGATAGAGTACAGAAATATATAGAAAATGTCCTTCAACCTAAAATTCAGGGTGACGGCGGCTGGATAGAGTTTGTTTCTCTTGACGGCAACGAACTTACCGTTATATTCAGAGGCGAATGTTCAAAATGCCTCATCCTTGACAGATGCGTTGCTTGGATAAAGGAAGAAATCAAAAGAGATTGCAAAAAGACGGTTAACATTACCGCAATTCGCAAAAAACCGTATTTTCAGGATGTGTAAGGAGGACGCAGTATGGCACATATAAAGGTTGTTCGACGCTCTATGCGTCCCGAAGAGTGGACTGATTTACGCTTTGGTTGGCTCAAAAGACATATTTATTCCTCAAAGTGGGAAATAACAAATTTGATGATTAAGGATGCCCGTCAGGTGTCCGAAATGGAGTTTGAATATTACAGCGATGAATACAGACCACTCCAAAAGGGCGATATGTATTTTACCCCTGACGGCACGGCGTTTATCAAGGCTGATGTTGATATTCCAAAGGAACTTCAGGGCAAAGAACTTTGGTTTTCGCTCAAAACCGCTGCGGAAATCTGTGTTAAGGTCAACGGCAAATATGTCGGCGGTGTAGACCCTAACAGAGAGAGAATGCTCCTTTCTCCTTATGTTGACGATGCAAAAACCCTTCATTTTGATATGATGGGCTATAACCGCTCAAAGCCCGATGACGAGCGTAACCCCGAAAGCCTTTCGGTTCGTGGTTGTCGTCAGATTTTTGAGGGTGCATATATTTGCACGGTTAATCACGAGGTTCAGGACTTGGTATGGGATTTTGAACTTCTGCTTGATATTGCAAAATCCGATTTGTTCAATGAGGATTACCGTGATTTTCTTAATCGTGAACTTAACAACGCAATGAACTTCATTGATTTTGACAGTGATGAGCTTACAGGCGTTGCGGAAGCTAAGAAATATGTAGACGAGGTTATCTACGCAAATGACACATATAAGGGCACTGGTGATGTAGCACTTATCGCACACTCTCACCTTGACATTGCATATTATTGGCGTAGAATTCACGCTGTTCAAAAGAATTTGCGTACCGTGCTTATTCAGCTTCGCCTTATGGATAAGTATCCCGATTTCAAGTACACTCACACTCAACCATATGTGTACGAAACACTTGAAAAGTATTATCCCGATGTGTTTAAGGAACTTCGGCAAAAGGTTAAAAACGGTCAGTTTGAGCCTGTCGGTGCAATGTATGTTGAACCTGACTGCAACATTCCGTCTGCCGAAAGTCTTATTCGTCAGTGCCTTTACGGTCAAAAAACATATAAGCGTATGTTCGGCAAATATGTCAATAATGCTTGGCTGCCTGATGTATTCGGCAACAGTTGGATTATGCCGCAAATCCTCAAAAAGAGCGGTGTTGATTATTTTGTTTCAAACAAAATGTCAACTTGGAACGATACAAACCGTTTTCCTCATAATAATTTTATATGGAAAGGTATTGACGGTAGCAGTGTTTATGCCTGTGTTCCGCCTACTCATTTCATCACTTGGAATGCTCCTTCTCAAATTCAGGAAAATTGGGAGGCTTATATAGATAAGGACCAAGGCGGTCAAACTATGAATATGTTCGGTTACGGTGACGGCGGTTCGGGCTGCACCGAAGAAATGATTGAACTTATGCACCGCTTTGACAAACTTTCCGTTATGCCAAAATGTGAGCATATGGGCGGTGCGGAATTCCTTGAAAAGAACCTTAAAGATAATAAAAATCTCCAAACTTGGGATGGCGAACTGTACCTTGAAATGCACCGTGGCACTTTCACCACAAAAAGTAACCTGAAGCAAAAAAACAGACAGCTTGAATTCAAATTCAGAACTGCCGAAATGCTTTCCGTTCTTCGAGGTGAGGATAATCAAAGTCAAATCACCGAACTTTACAAAAAGTTCCTTGTCAATCAGTTCCACGACATTCTTCCGGGCTCTCATATTCACCCTGTTTATGAGGATGCAATGGCTGATTATGCCGAAATTGAAACTGCTCTTGATGAGATTATAGGCACAGGCTCAAAGTATTTCAACACCCTTAATTTTGAGAGAAATGCACTTGCTTTTGTGCCAAATAAAAATGGCTCTGCAACCCGTCACGGAGTAAAGGGAAATTGGCTCATTCCGTCAATTCCTGCACTTTCGTCAAAGACTTTGCGTGCCACAAAGTACAACAATGATTGGTTTGCTTATGAAAACGGCACAATCACCACACCGTTTTATACCGCAAAACTCAATTCTGACGGCTCGTTCTCATCACTTTTTGACAACAAACTTTGTAGAGAATGGACAGACGGCGACTTCAACAAACTAAAGATTTATACCGACAATCCGGGCAACTATGACGCTTGGGATATTCTCCCTAACTATAAGGATAAGCAAATCGAAATTAAGGTTGACGAACCGCTTGCAATTTGTGAGCAGGACGGCGAAAGTGTAACTTTCAAAACCGTTTTGTCAACGGAAAAGTCAAAGTGGACAATGCTCGTTCGTTTCTTCCGTCAAAGCAGAGGAATAGAGGTTGAAAATCAGGTTTCATGGCACGAAAAGCACAGACTTGCAAAGGTTGAATTCACTTCAAATATTCTCACCCGTAAGGCACTTTGTGACACATCGGCAGGCTTTATCGAGAGAGAAACCAACAAAAACACTTCGTGGCAGCAGGCAAGGTTTGAAACTTGCCATCACAAGTGGTGTGATATGTCCGAAACAGGCGGAGGTATTTCTCTCATCAATGAGGGTAAGTACGGCGTTGGACTTGATGAAAATACAATGAGTCTTTCACTTCTTCGTGCAACAATCCGCCCGGATGTCACTTCCGATATGGGCGAGCATGATTTTTGCTATATGATTATGCCTCATAGCGGTGACGCTGTTTCTGCCGATATAAACAAGATTGCACTTCAGTATAATGTGCCGCTTGTTAAGGCTGATGTCGAATGGGATTTGCCTACATTTGAACCGCTTTATCTTCAGGCTGTCAAAAAGTCTGAGGACAGCGATATGACAGTTGTCAGATTGTCCGAGCAAAACGGTACAAGAGGCGAAATTAAACTTGACAGAACCGTTAAACTTCTCAATATGCTTGAAGAGGAAATCGGCGAAACCGATACAATCAAGTATTCACCGTTTGAAATTATAACATTGGGAGTTTGATTATGCCGACTTCGTTAATAGTAGGCATTGTTGTTGCCGCAATTATTGTTCTCGGAGTAGTAGTATTCCCGATTGTCAATAAGCATCAACTGAAAAATATGCCTTATGACCAGCAGATCAGAATAATTATGAAAAGTGCCAACAAACTGCACTATTTTAAAAATATTTCAAACGGCACAAAAGGAACGCTGATTTATGTAAAAAATAAGCGTAAAATTCTTGCGTATCCGTGGGTACTTATAGACGGCAAAATGCTTTGCACAAAGGCAAATCCGTTTGATAAATGGGATTATCCCGAAGAACAACCGCCTTTTACCGATGAAGAAGTGCAAACAGCACTTGAGGAGCTTGAAAAATACAACAAGCATTCTCCGGTAAAAATATATTTACAGGACACAAAATGATATGAATTTGCCAAATGATGCAAAAATGTTAATATCTCTGTTTGAGCAAAACGGTCACTCTTCCTACGCTGTGGGCGGTTGTGTCCGTGATGCTCTTATGGGCGTTGCCGAAAAAGATATTGACATAACCACATCTGCCACTCCTGAGCAGACAGAGCAGATTTTGGCAAACAACGGTATAAAGTTTATAGAAACAGGTATAAAGCACGGCACAGTTACGGCACTTGTCAATCATATTCCGTATGAGATAACCACATTTCGTACAGAGGGCAAGTATGCCGATAATCGTCATCCCGACAGCGTTAACTTCGTTGATGATGTAACACTTGACCTTGCACGCCGTGACTTCACTATGAACGCAATTGCGTATAACGACACGGTCGGTTTTGTTGATTGTTTCGGCGGTGTCAATGATATAAAAAATAAAATTATCCGTGCCGTAGGTGACTCGGATAAAAGGTTTGAAGAAGATGCACTTCGCATTATGCGTTGTATTCGCTTTGCTTCTGTTCTCGGTTTTGATGTTGAAAAACACACTTCAAGAGCCGTGCATGACAATAAAGACTTACTGAAAAATATTGCTGTTGAACGAATTTATGTTGAACTTATCAAACTTCTGATGGGCAAAAATTGTGAACGGGTTTTGCTTGAGTATAAGGATGTAATCGGTGTGATTATTCCCGAACTTGTGCCGACTTTCGATTGCCGGCAGGTCAGCAAATGGCATATTTATGATGTTTATACTCACATTGCAAAATCGGTTGCGGTTGCACCGAAAAAGGATTATATCCGTCTTGCACTTCTTTTCCACGATATTGCAAAGCCGCAAACCAAAACAACGGACGAAAACGGCAACGACCATTTCAAATTTCACGGTTTTGAGGGTGAAAAAATAACCGCAACGGTTCTCAAAAGGCTGAAGGTCAGCAACGATGTTTTCAACAAGGTCACTATGCTTGTAAAATATCACGATGACCACATCACAACAAAACATAAGAATATCAAAAAATGGCTTCGTGTTTTCGGCGAGGATATGATTTTTGATTATATTGATTTGAAAATTGCCGACCTTTCAACGCATAATCTCACTTATTCACAGGAGGAAATTGACACTCTTTACAAAATCAGAGAGATTACCGCACAGGTTATCGCATCGGGCGAACCGTATCGGGTTAGCGACCTTGCAATTACCGGTAAGGATTTAATTGCACTTGGCTATAAAGGCCATGAAATTGCAGAAGAGCTTGACGCTCTTGTCAAAATCGTATCGGGCGACCCTAATTGTAATACAAAAGAAAAACTCATTCATCAGGCTGTTTCGGATATAAAAAACAATGCTTGATGTCCATAGGCGAACACAGTTCGCCCCTACGCACAAACACAAACAAAAAACTCTACGATACCGAAATATCGTAGAGTAATTTTTATTTTGTATAGAACAATGTTTCTCTCGGTGTCCGTGAAAATCTGTACACCGAATACTCAATTCCGAGTGCCAAATAAATACACAGCGAACTTGAACCGCCTGCCGAGAACAACGGGAGCGTGATACCGATACACGGCAAAAGCGACAACTCCATGCCGACATTTACAAGTATCTGTGCAAACAGCATAACTGCAATGCCTCCGCACATCAAGTATCCAACATTATCTCTTGCGTTCATTGCGATTTTGATAACTCTCAAAACAAGGAAGAACAAAATAAGCAAGGCAGCCATTGTGCCCACAAATCCAAATTCTTCACCTGCAACGGTAAGTACCATATCACTTTCGTTAACAGGAACCGCACCGCTCTGCGTCATATTTCCGTGCAAAAAGCCTTGCCCGAAAAGTCCGCCCGAACCCATTGCGATTTTGCCGTTCGTTTGCTGATACATAGCGTCTGCGTATTGTTCGGGGTAGAACAATGCAACGATTCTTTGCCTTTGAATACCGTTAATTATACCCGCTTTCCAAGCTACTGCAAAACCAACGAATATTGCACAAAAGCCTGCAATAAAGTAGCCGATATTAACCCTTGACAGGAACAGCATACCGATGAACATAACGAGGAAAATAAGCGCCGAGCCTGCGTCACCCGTAAGAAGAACAAGACCAACAGGAATTACACCGTGGATAACAAGCGGAATAATCGTTTTCAGCTTGTTTATTTTATCTCTGACCAAATCAAGGTGGTAGGAAAACGAAATGATGAATCCTACTTTTAATAATTCTGACGGTTGAAAATAAAAGACTTTGAGGTCAATCCAACATTTTGAATCGGGTCGTGATTCGGGTGCAACACCGAAGAAAAATGTAAATATCATCAGCCCGACACAACCGGCGGCGATAATCGGCCATAGCTTTGAAATAACATCATAGTCGATGTTTGAAACTGCAATAGAAATAACAAAGCCGATTATAATCGAAACAAGCATTGACCTGACATCACTTGATATAACTCTTCCGCCTGAAAGTGAAGAATACGATGCACTGTACACAAGCATAAGTCCGTAGATTGATGCCGAAAGTGCCGTGAGCATTGTAACAAAGTCCGTGCCTTTAATCAGCGTCCATATTGAGTTTTTTCGTTTTAGTCTGTTTGAATCAACTGCCAAGGTTGCCATCGCACTCCTCCTCTCGCAGTAATATATTTATTATATTATGTATTCTCCTATTTTTCAATATAAATAATAAATTTTTATGTTGGAATGTTTTACAATATGTGTTATAATATATTGCACTAATAAATATGGAGAGATAATCTATGCTCACAGATATTGAAATTGCTCAAAACGCAAAAATGAAGGATATTAACGAAATTGCCGCTTCTCTCGGCATTTCGTCTGATGAAATAGACCCTTACGGTCACTATAAAGCAAAAATATCCGATTCTGTTATGGAACGATTAAAAGATAAAAAGAACGGCAAGCTCATTCTTGTAACCGCTGTAAACCCGACACCGGCAGGTGAGGGCAAAACAACGGTTTCTATCGGTCTCGGTGAAGCTATGAACCAAATCGGCAAAAAAGCGATTATCGCACTTCGTGAGCCGTCACTCGGTCCTGTCTTTGGCATTAAAGGCGGTGCAGCAGGCGGCGGATATTCACAGGTTGTGCCTATGGAAGATATTAATCTTCACTTCACAGGCGATATGCACGCAATCACATCTGCAAATAACTTGATGTGTGCAATGCTCGACAACTCTATTCAGCAGGGCAATGAACTCAATATTGACCCGAGAAGAATTCAGGTTAAGCGTTGCCTTGATATGAACGACCGTGCTCTTCGCAATATTATCAATTCGCTCGGCGGCAAACTCAACGGTATCCCTCGTGAGGACCATTTTTGTATCACCGTTGCAAGCGAGGTTATGGCAATTCTTTGCCTTGCCTCCGATTTGTTTGATTTAAGGGAAAGACTCGGTAATATTCTTGTTGCTTACACATTTTACGGTCAGCCTGTTTATTGCAAGGACATCAAGGCAAACGGTGCTATGACTGTTCTCCTCAAGGAAGCTATTAAGCCAAACCTTGTGCAAACTCTTGAAAATACTCCTGCAATTATGCACGGCGGTCCGTTTGCAAATATTGCACACGGCTGTAACTCTGTTCGTGCAACAAAGACCGCACTTAAACTTGCTGATTATACAATTACCGAAGCGGGCTTCGGTTCTGATCTCGGTGCTGAAAAGTTTATGGATATTAAGTGCCGTTTCGCCGGCTTAGCTCCGTCTTGCGTTGTTTTGGTTTCAACCGTTCGTTCAATGAAATATAACGGCGGCGTTGCAAAGGATGACCTTAAGGAAGAAAATCTTGAAGCACTCAAAAAGGGCAGTGTAAACCTCGGTGCTCATATTGATAATCTTAAAAAATTCGGCGTTCCCGTTGTTGTTGCAATCAACCATTTCTATGCCGATACCCAGGCAGAGATTGATTATATCGAACAGTATTGCAAGGAAAAGGGCGCTGATTTTGCCGTTACCAAATGCTTTGCCGAGGGCGGCAAGGGCGGAACCCAACTTGCTCAAAAAGTTGTTGAGGCTTGCGAAAAAGAAAATAACTTCCATTGCCTTTATGACCTTGATATGCCTGTTTATGAAAAAATCGAAACTATCGCAAAAGAAATCTACGGTGCAGACGGCGTTGATTTTACAAAAGAAGCAAAAAATGCTATTGACGGATTTATAAAATTGGGTGCCGATAAAATGCCTGTTTGTATGGCAAAAACACAGTACAGTTTATCGGATAATCCAAAACTTCTCGGTAAGCCGGAAAACTTCAGAATTACTGTTTCTTCGGCTTCTCTTTCAAACGGTGCCGGCTTCATTGTTTGTCAAACAGGCTCAATTATGACTATGCCGGGACTTTCAAAATCTCCTGCCGCATACAGAATTGATATTGACGAAAACGGCAATACGGTGGGTCTTTTCTGATGAAAGAAGTTATTACTCACAGCTATGAAGAAACGCTTTCTATGGCGAGCGATTATGCCAAAACTTTGCCAAAGGGCAGTGTGATTGGCTTTGTCGGCGGACTCGGTATGGGCAAAACCGCTTTTACAACCGGCTTTGTAAAAGGACTTGGCATCAATGCTGATGTGTCCTCACCGACTTTTGCCATATGTAATGATTATATCGGCGAAAACGCAAGGGTTTATCATTTTGATATGTATAGGGTTGAAAGTTGGGATGACCTTTATTCTACAGGCTTTTTCGATTATCTCGAAACGGATGCCTACATTCTTGCCGAGTGGAGCGAAAATGTTTTCGGTGCTCTGCCCGATGACGCCGTTATTATTGAAATAGAAAAAATTGATGAAAATACCCGTAGGTTTATTTTCAAATTAAAATCAGATTATATCGAGGATTGATATGCTTTTATCAATGGATTCAAGTGCCGTCACAGCTTCCGTTGCTTTGACTGACGGCGATGAAATTATAAAAAGTGAATTTGTAAATTCGGGACTTACTCATAGCGAAACATTGCTTCCTATGATTACGAGAGTTATGGACGGTCGCAAATACAGCGAACTTGACGGAATTGCAATTACAGCAGGTCCGGGTTCATTCACAGGTGTTCGTATCGGCGTTGCAACGGTTAAAGGACTTGCATTCAATGATGACATCCCGTGCTATTCCGTTTCAACATTGGAGGCAATAGCGTATAATTTTGTTGACAAAAACGCTGTTGTTTGTGCTGTTATGGACGCAAGAAGAATGCAGTTCTATAATGCTTTGTTCAGAGTCCAAAACGGTAAGGTTGAGCGTCTTTGCGATGATAGGGCAATTTCTATCGAAGATTTACGGAATGAGCTTAAACAGTACGACAAGGTGATTATAGCCGGCGACGGAGCAAAACTCTGTTTTCAAAATATCGAACTTGAGAATTGCACTCTTGCCGATGATGACCGAATTTATCAAAATGCCGTAGGCGTTGCCAAGGCGGCACAAAATAAAAATGCAATCTCTCCAAAGGCGCTTATGCCTGTTTATTTAAGACAGAGCCAAGCCGAAAGAGAATTGAAATTAAAATTAAAAAGATAAGGAGAATAATTATGACAATAGTTTTAGGTTCGGACCACGCAGGTTTTCCTCTCAAAGAGGCTGTTCGTGCTCATTTTGAAGAAAAGGGGATTGACTATATCGATGTAGGTTGTTATTCTCCCGAAAGATTTGATTATGCCGTTTCGGCTCAAATCGCTTGTGATAAGGTGTCTGCGGGTGAAGCCGATATGGCAATTCTTTGTTGTGGCACAGGTGTCGGTATTTCTATGGCTGCCAATAAGGTAAAGGGTATCAGAGCTTGCTGTTGTAGCGATTATTTCAGTGCAAAGTATACCCGACTTCACAACGATGCAAACTGCCTTTGCATGGGTGCCCGTGTAATCGGTGAGGGCACAGCACTTGAACTCGTTGATGTGTTTATCAACACAAAATTTGAGGGCGGCAGACATCAAACAAGAATAGACCAAATTACGGCTATCGAAAACGGCGAAAAATTATATTAATTTAAACCTTTTAAGCTCCTCTTATGTAAGGTGATTCCCCCGTTAATCGGGGGAAATGTCTGCAACGCAGACAAAAGGGGGCGTCTACGCAGTAAAGCTGTCGCACTTTATGACGACTGAGAAAATAAAAGGAATAACCTTCGGCATTTCGTTATAAAAAACAACCCCGTAGCTTCATTGAAACTACGGGGTTATATGTTTATTTAGTTTATGACCATCTCATCGCTTTGATGCTGAATCCGAGCGAGCTTTCAAGTCTGTTCTTTTGAACTACTGCAACAACCTTGGATTTGTCACATCCCGAAACTTTGGCAGTAATCTTGTAATAATTGTTGTTGTTTTTTTGTGAGTATTCTTCTACTTTTTCAATGCTTACCTTTTGTACGGCACTTTCTGCACTCGGAATAGTAAATGTATCATTTGAAGCATTGTATGTTATTTCAGCATTTTTGCCGCAGTTGTTTTTGAAGTTAACAACTGTTTGACCGAAAAATTTGAATAGTCCGAGAACAATTGTACCCGACGCATATGTTTTGGTGTTGAGATTTTCTCTTTGAGCCATCCAAATCGCAGCATGCTTTGCCGCATCAAGCGGAACGCCGTCCGAGTTTTCGTAATTTGAAGCATAAATGCCCGGAACCTCAAACATAGCTTCAATAACTTTTATCTCATCTTCGGTAAATGATGCACTCTTTGTACTGTCATCTATTTTTGGAACAATGTCCTTGTCCGGGGCAACGGTTGTTATTGTGCTAGACTCGTCCGGAAGAGAAACCGCTGTTGTTGAAGTAGTTTTCGGTGCCTTTGTTGTATGAACAGTTACAGGCTTCTTGTTTTTGTCGGTAACAACTTCGCCGTTATCATCAATCTTTACTGCTATTTTGTTACCTTTTTTGTCGGTCGTTTCTTTGTACATTACCTGTGTGGTGACAGGGTTTCCGTTCTTGTCTGTAATTGCTTCTCCGTTTTTGTCCGTTACAGTTTCTTCTTCAATGCTGAATGTGTCTTCGTTGTTCTTTAATCCGTCAACTGTTTTCGTTGTGGTTTCTTCATTATTTTTTGATTTCGAGCAACCTATCATTGCAACCGAAACCGCTATTGTAGTTGCAAGAACTACCGCTATTGCTTTTCTCATTAAAACACCTCTTGTGTAATTGTTTAGTTAAATTATAATTAATTTGCTCATTTTTGTAAATACCTCTCAATGAATTCAAAACAAATATTTATAATTTGGTAATAATGTTTACGATTAATTCACAACTCGACAGTTTTATTTGATATAATATGTATCAGACATCATAAAGAGGTGATTGTTTGAAAAATTCAAAGGTTATAGCATATTCCGGTGTGGCAACGGCTTTGTCGGTTGTTATGCTTTTTTTAGGCTCGATTTTTTGGGTGCTCGGTTACACTATGCCTCTTGTTGCAAGCCTTGTTATGATTATTCTTTTAGACTCAGTTTCGCAAAAAAGTGCATTGCTTACTTTTATATCAACTTCAATTATATCTTTTATTCTTTTGAATGATAAAGAATGTGTGCTCCTATATATCTTGTTTTTTGGCTATTATCCACTAATCAGAGATAAGATTAATGATATAAAACCTAAGTTTTTGTCGTATCTTCTGAAATTTATTACTTTTAACGCCGCAATGGTGCTCACTCAGGTTTTATGCGTTTATGTATTCGGCATACCGTTTGACGATATGCTCGGCAAGTGGGGGATTGTTGTATTTGTCCTTTGCCTAAATCTTGTTTTTGCTGTTTTTGACAAGTTGTATACTTTACTTCTTAAATTGTATAGAATTAAGTTAAAGAAAAAAGTCGAAAAATATATAAAATAATCAAATATTTTATTGAATTATAAGTAATGATTTTGTATAATAATTTATATATTATTTAGGGGATAGTTTAGGATGAATTACACACTTAACGGTACGGAGTCTTTGGGTATTGAATTCGGTTCAACCCGAATAAAAGCAGTGCTTATAGACAAGGATTTTAATCCTATTGCTTCAGGCTCTCATACCTGGGAAAATCAGCTTGTAAACGGCATTTGGACATACAGCCTTGATGATGTTTGGTCAGGGCTTCAGGATGCTTATAAAAATCTTAATTATGATTGTGAAAGTAAGTTCGGCTCAAAAATCACAAATCTTGCGTCACTTGGCTTTTCTGCTATGATGCACGGCTATCTTCCGTTTGATAAAGACGGCAATCAGCTTTGTGAGTTCAGAACATGGCGTAATACGATTACAGGCGTAGCGGCTAAAGAACTTACGGAACTTTTTGATTTCAACATTCCGCAAAGATGGAGCATTGCCCATTTGTATCAGGCAATTCTCAACGGCGAGGAGCATACAAAAAATATTGCTTTTCTTACAACTCTTGCAGGATATGTTCACTACAAACTGTCGGGGCAAAAGGTTGTCGGTGTCGGTGAAGCGTCCGGTATGTTTCCAATAGACAGCACAGTTAACGATTATAATTCCCAAATGGCAAAAAAGTTCAATTCTATCCCTAAGGTTAAAGAACTTGACATTGATATTCTTCAAATTTTGCCAAAGGTTCTTGTGGCAGGTGAAAATGCCGGTACTCTTACCGAAGACGGCGCAAAGCTTCTTGACCCGTCGGGCACTCTTAAATCGGGCGTTCCTATGGCACCTCCCGA
Organism: uncultured Eubacterium sp.; assembly: GCA_900539325.1. GTDB lineage: Bacteria > Bacillota > Clostridia > Oscillospirales > Acutalibacteraceae > Eubacterium_R. The sequence continues at coordinate 65,847 of UQCC01000005.1, read as the reverse complement.
GGGCGATGCCGGAACGGGTATGACCGCTACCAATGCAATAGCCGTTAAAACGGGTAATGTCAGTGCAGGTACTTCGATTTTTTCAATGGTTGTTCTTGAAAATCAGCTTTCAAAGGTGTATGAAGAAATTGATATGGTAACAACTCCTGTGGGCAAGCCGGTTGCAATGGTGCACTGCAACAACTGCTGTACGGACCTTGATTATTGGGTAAATGTTTTCGGTCAGTTTGCTTCTGCTGTAGGAAAGCAAATATCTAAGCCGGAGCTTTACGACGCTTTGTATGAAGCAGCACTTTACGGCGAGCCTGATGCAGGCGGACTTGTTAATATAAATTATTTTTCGGGCGAACCTGTTTCTCACACAGAGGACGGCAGACCGCTTTTTGTAAGAACGCAGGGCGCAAATTTCAATCTTGCAAACTTTATGCGTTCGCAAATTTATTCAACAATGGCAACCCTCAAAATCGGTATGGAAATTCTTGAAAAAGAAAATGTCACTATCGACTGCCTTATGGGTCACGGCGGACTTTTCAAAACTCCGCTTGTCGGTCAAAAACTTATGGCAGGTGCAATGAATTGTCCTGTTGCCGTTATGAAAACGGCAGGCGAGGGCGGAGCATGGGGTATGGCTGTCCTTGCAAAATATGCTGTTGACGGTGATGAACCGCTTGACGAATATCTCAATAACAAAGTATTCGTAAACAACGAATGTAAAACCGTTGCACCTGATGAAAACGATGTAAACGGCTTTAACGAATATATGAAATTATATAAGTCGGCACTCAAAGCGGAAATTGCCGCTTACGAAAATATTTAAGGAGAATAACAATGGCACTTAAAAATTATGAATTTTGGTTCGTTGTAGGCACTCAGTTCCTTTACGGCGAAGATATTTTTGAAACTATCAATTCTCACGCAACAGAAATGGCAGACGAATGGAGCAAAAAACTCCCTTGTAAAGTTGTTGCGAAGCCTTGTGTAAAAACTTCAAAAGAAATTTTGGATGTTATGCAAGCGGCAAACAATGATGAGCACTGTGCAGGTGTTATCACATGGATGCACACTTTTTCACCGTCTAAAATGTGGATTGCTGGATTTAATGCTCTCAAAAAGCCGTTTCTTCATGTAAATACTCAATATAACCGAGATATTCCGTGGCAGGATATCGATATGGACTTTATGAATCTTAATCAGTCCGCACACGGCGACAGAGAGCACGGTTATATTGCCGCTCGTATGAGATTAAAGCAAAAGGCGGTTGCAGGCTATTGGAAGGATGAAGCACTTCAGGACAAAATCGGCACTTGGATGAGAGCCGCTGTCGGTGCTATGGAAAGCCGTAAACTTCGTGTTCTCCGTATTTCCGACAATATGCGTAATGTAGCCGTAACCGACGGCGATAAGATTGAAGCGCAGATTAAACTCGGTTGGCAGGTTGACCACTACGGTGTTGGCGATATTATTAAACTCGTTAATGCCGTTACCGACGATGAAATCGATGCTCAAATGGCTGAATATGAAAAGAATTATATTATGGATACCGACAACATTGATGCCGTAAGGTATCAGGCAAGGGAAGAAGTTGCAATCAAAAAGTTTCTTGAAAAAGAGGGATTTGGTGCATTCCATACAAACTTTGAGGATTTGCAGGAACTTCGTCAGCTTCCAGGTCTTGCCGCTCAGGACCTTATGCGTCAGGGCTACGGTTTCGGTGCTGAGGGCGACTGGAAAGTTGCCGCTATGACCCGTGTTATGAAACTTATGGCAGAGGGTATGCAGGGCGGTACAGCCTTTATGGAAGATTATACATATCATTTTGAGCCGGGCAACGAGATGCTCCTTGGCTCACATATGCTTGAGGTTTGCCCAACTATTGCATCTGAAAAAGCAAAAATTCAGGTTCACCCTCTCGGTATAGGCGACAGAGAAGACCCTGCCCGTTTGGTATTCAAGGCTCAAACAGGCAATGCGATTGTTGTCACTCTTGTTGATATGGGCGACAGACTTCGTATGATTGTTAATGATGTTGAATGTAAGGAACAGGTAAATGATATGCCAAAACTTCCTGTTGCAGGTGTTTTGTGGAAACCGCTTCCTTGCCTTCAAACTTCGGCAGAGGCGTGGATGTATGCCGGCGGTGCACATCACAGCGTTCTTTCGTATTCGCTTAATGCAGAGCATATGCGTGATTTTGCCGAAATTATGGGCATTGAGTTTATCCATATAAATAAGGACACAGAGATTAACGAATTCAGAAAAGAATTGTTTTATAACGATGTTGCATACAAACTCGGTATGTAAGGAGTAAAAATGTTAGAAGCGTTAAAAAAAGAAGTATTTGAACAAAATTTAAAACTTGTTGAGTACGGCTTGGTTGTACTTACTTGGGGCAATGTTTCGGCGATTGACCGTGAAAGCGGACTTTTTGTAATAAAACCATCGGGTGTACCATATAGTAAAATGACTGCCGATGATATGGTTGTTATGGACCTTGAGGGAAATAAGGTTGAGGGTAAACTTAATCCGTCTTCCGATACGCCTACGCATATGGAACTTTACAGAAACTTCAAAGATATAGGCGGCGTTGTTCATACTCATTCGTCTTGGGGATGCTCATGGGCACAGGCAGGCAGAGATGTCCCGGCTTACGGCACAACTCATGCAGATTTTGCCAACGGTGCCGTTCCTTGTACAAGAGGGCTCACTAAGGAAGAAGTTGAGTCGGCATATGAACTTAATACCGGTAAAGTTATAGTTGAGGAATTTGCCAAAAGAGGTATTTCTCCGGAGGAGTGCCCGGCTGTTCTTATCCACCGCCACGGTCCTTTCACTTGGGGTAAAAATGCCGAAAAAGCAGTTGAAAATGCCCTGATTTTGGAGGAAGTATGCAAAATGGCATACCGAACGGAATCCGTTGCTGCTTTAAGCAAGGATTCAAATATCGGAATAGAAGATTATCTCCTTGACAAGCATTATGAGCGTAAGCACGGCAAAAACGCTTATTACGGTCAGGGAAATAAATAGGAGGACAAATATTAATGAAAAAAACAAACAAAATTTTTGCAGTTATTCTATCGCTTGTTTTGCTCATTGCCACAGCTATGCCTGTATATGCAGATGACAGCAAAACAGATTTAAAGGACGCTAATATCGCCTTTGAAAACGGTATTACAGAGTATGAGGCTACAGGTAAGCCTGTTACACCGGATTATTCCGTAATGGTGGGCGATGTTTTGCTTACAAAGGATGTAGATTATACAGAAAAATTTGAAAACAACACTAATGTCGGTATTGCTTCTCTTACTGTTACCGCAACTGCCGATTCACCGTATTATACAGGTTCAAAAACCGTTGAATTTACTATTGTTGAAAATGAAGATGACAATGACGATGTTACTCCAAAACCAAAGCCTGTATCGCCTCCGAAGGCTGTTAAACTTCTTGCCGTTTACGGTACAAAGAATAAAAAACAGCTCGTTGTTGAATGGTCAACTGTATCTTGCAATGCGTATCAAATTATGTATTCTAAGGACAGTGCTTTTAAATCAGGGGTAAAGTATGTAACTGTTAAGGGCAAAAATGTTAAGTCAAAAACCGTTACCGTTGCCAATAACAACAAAAAGTATTATGTCAGAGTAAGAGCAATTAATTATGATGCAAATAATAAGCCGGTTTGCGGCGTTTGGTCAAATAAACTTAACAGTGCTTTTACCAAAACTTATGCAAAGTATTCATCACATTATGTAAATAATAAGGACAGAACAACAAATCTTAAGATTGCTTCAAAAGCAATAGACGGTACAGTTCTTGCACCGGGCGAAACATTTTCGTTTAATAAAGTTGTAGGCAAGAGAACTTCTAAAAAGGGCTACAAAAAAGCTCATGTCTTTAACGGCCCGAACGCAATGTCAATGGGTACAGGCGGCGGTGTTTGCCAGGTAGCCTCAACCATTTTTAATACCGTTCTTCTTTCTAATATTAAAATAGTTGAAAGACATCAGCATTCTCAAAGAGTATCGTATGTTCCTCTTGGCAGAGATGCGGCTATTTATTGGCCGAGTCAGGACTTGCAGTTTAAGAATAATACCAATTATCCGATTAAAATAAAAATGACTGTTAAAAACGGCGTTATTTCATGTACATTCCTTACAAGTCAAAATGTTAAACCTAAAAAAGTTAAGATAACCGTAAAGAAAAGCGGTAAGAATTTTACAATGAAACGCTATGCAGGCGGTAAGTGCAATTACACAACCAAGTCATATTATTAATAGTGTCCAAAAAATAACACCTGCCATTGAATTTTGGCAGGTGTTGTGTTATTCTATATTAAAAAGAGGTGACATTATGCTTACATATATTTTATTGGGACTTTGCATAGGGCTTTTGATTGTTACAATAGCTCTTTTGGTTTCTCAAAGAAAAAACAACAATTCAGCAAAAACAGAGGAACTTACCCGTCAGATTATCGATACCGTTAACAAACACGATAACACAGCAAGAATAGAGGAACTTTCCCGTCAGATGAACGACCTTGTTAATAAGAATTACGAGCAGCAGGTCAAGGTTGTTGAAACGCTGAATAATAACAATATTACTCAAACAAAACTCATTCAAACATCTATTGCTTCTATGCAGGAAAGCAATGAAAAAAAGCTTGAACAAATGCGTGCAACAGTTGATGAAAAGCTCACTTCAACACTTAATAAGCGTATTGATTCATCGTTTGAACAAGTGTCAAAGCAGCTTACTTCCGTTTATAAGTCGCTCGGTGAAATGAAAGATTTGTCGGTCGGCGTAAGCGGTCTTAACCGTATTCTTACCAATGTAAAAACACGAGGTACTTGGGCGGAACTTCAACTCGGTAATATTCTTGAACAAATTATTCCTAATATGTACGAAAAAAATGTAAGGACAAACCCTAAATATAACGGTCAGGTAGAATTTGCCGTTAAAATCCCAAATGCCGAAAACGACGAGGTTTGCTGGCTTCCTATTGATTCAAAGTTCCCGATGGAAGATTATGTTCGCCTCAGTGAAGCGGCTGAACAGGGCAATATCGAAGCTGTAAATGCTGCTCAAAAGGCTCTTGAAGCAAGAGTAAGAGATGAAGCAAAGGCAATTAAGAACTATATCAGCGAGCCGTTTACAACGCCGTTTGCAATTATGTATCTTGCAACGGAAGGGCTTTACGCCGAGATAATGAACAGCAAAACAGGGCTTCCCGAAAAACTTCAGGCAATGGGAATATTGGTAGCGGGTCCAAGCACCATCACCGCACTTTTAAATTCATTGTCGCTCGGCTTCAGTTCAATCGCCATCAATAAGCGTGCAAATGAAGTCTGGAAAGTCCTCGGCAATGCCAAAAAGCAGTATGATTCGTTCGGCAATCTCCTTGAAAAAGCGAAGAAAAAAATTGACGAAGCCGGCAAAACCATTGATGAAGCAAATCACAGAAACGATATTATTCAAAAGAACTTGAAATCGGTCAACTCACTTGATACCGACCCTACGGATATTGAACTTCTCGATTAACGGAGCGTGAGTGTTATGCAACAATTTACAAAAAAGGAAATAAAGTCGTCAATGCTCCGATTGTTGCAGTCAAAGCCTCTTGACAGCATTAAGGTCAAGGATATAATTGATGATATCGGCATCAGCCGAAACACATTTTATTATCATTATCACGATATTTACGATGTGCTCAAAGATATTTTTGACGATACTATGGCAGAATTTAATAAGCCTAAGCCTGAAAGATTTGATTGGGAAAAGGCTTTTCAAAAAATGTCGGAGAATTCTCTTATCAAAAAGAGTATTATAACAAATATTTTCAAGTCAAAATATTCCGATAATATTAAGAACTATGTTACAAATGTTGTCGGTGAAGCTGTTTATAAGAGGATAAAGGCGGAGCTTGCGGCTCAAAATAAAGTTGTTGACGATTATGATTTAAAAATTTTTACAACATTTTATAAGCACGCTATTACGGGCACATTTTTTGAATGGGTTCATAACGGAATGAAAGTTCCTCCAAAAGAATTTTTGGAAAAGTTGGGTCAAATATCGAATAAATATAATTTATAAATTGATTTTTTGTATTACAAAAGACGAAAAGTGCACAAATATTGTGTACTTTTCTTTTTTTGACAGTTTATTTTTTGTTTGAAAAATGCTTTAATGTAGTCAAAGGGAAGAAAGCCTAACAATCGGTCGGTTCTTAAGTTAGGATTCAAGCATCTTATAAGTTCTCTTTTTAATGTTTCTCCAAAAAGTTTGTTTTTCTCAAATTGAACCGACTGTTATCCGGTGCGGATTGTTGTTACAGCAGTTCGTGCCGGAATATACTATAAAAGGGTGTGAAGTTGTGAAATACTTAAAAAATATCAAAGGCATATATATTTGTGCATGTATTTTGTTTATGATTATCGGTTTAATGCTTGCCGGATTTCCTGAATTTTCGATGGCCGCCGTATGCTATATAATAGGTATTATGCTTATTATTTTCGGCACAATCAAAATTTGTGCTTATTTTGCACAGGATAAATATAACATTGCGTTTCAGTTCGACCTTGCACTCGGTATCTTGTCAGTTATAATCGGTATATGTACAATTATTCATCATAATTGGATAATAAATCTTTTGCCGATAATTATAGGCATTATGATAATTGCCGACAGTCTGTTTACTTTGCAGGCGTCAATAGATGCCAAACGCTTCGGACTTCCTCGATGGTATTTGCTTCTTGTTTTTTCAATAGTATCCGTTTCACTCGGTCTTGTTCTTGTGTTTAAATCGTTTAAAAGTGCTGTTGCAATAACAATTTTTTACGGATTCGGCTGTTTTTTCATCGGATTTGAAAAGCTTGTTTCGATTATTTACACAACTCAAAGAATAAAAAAGAAATCAAAACATAATGATTCAATAGAAGTAGAATATTCTATTCATAATGACGAGAATATGAGGTGACAGTTTATGGTGGAATATGTGACAGGGGATAAGGGTTGCGGCAAAACCAATATGCTCTTGCAAAAGGCAACAGATTTATCAAAAGACGAAAATAAAACCGTAATTTTTATAGATTACAGCAATGATTTAAAATGTTTTTTGCCACGAAATATCAGATATATAAATTCAAACGATTATGATATAGTCGGTGCAATTCCGCTTTACGGATTTTTGGCAGGGCTTTGTGCAAGCAATTTTGATATAACGGATGTGTTTGTTGACTCGACGCTTAAAATTATTGGCAATAATAAAACGAGTATCGATGATTTTATGAACCTTATGAGTGAGGTTTCAACCGCAACGGGCATAGATTTTCATTTTGCATATTGCGATGAATATTCGCCCGATTTGACAAATGAAACGATAAATTAAAGGAGCGTTCAATGCGAACGCCCCTTAATTTTTTTGATATTTGATTATCTCTTAATATCGTCCCACTTAACACCGTCGATTTGGAACAAATCGTCAAACTTGTAAACGTTTGTTTCTTCCTTAGTGTGGTTAGGATACCAAACTTGTGCGAAGAACGGGTTTGTTCTTGCGATGTTGTCGTAATCCCACTGCTTCTGAGGGATGTAGCATTCAGGACACCAGTGACCGCCGAGAAGAATAAGAGCAGGAGAAGCTTCGAATTCTGCACCGCAGTATCCGCACTTCCACTTGAGCTTTGTAGCCATATCGCCCTTCTTCATTGTTTCGCTGAGGCATTCACCGCCACGGAACTTAGCAGCTTGCTTCATATCTTCAATGTCAAGTTCTGACTCAGGCTTTGTTTCATCATAGCCGTGGTCAAGCTTGAATTCATCTGCATCAGAAGTTTTCTTTGCAAACTTTGTGATTTCAAAGTCTTCCCACTTTGTAGGAATCTTTGCCCAGTCTTCATATGTGCCGTAGTATGCTGAAAGTCTTTCAGGATTTCTTGTAGCAACCCAGTCAAGAGTACCAAAGTCTTTTGTAGATGCAATCTTCTTCATGAATGGCTTTGCACAAGCTGCAACGAGATTCTTTGGAAGATATCTTGGTATTTTGAAGTAGAATTCAACCTGATCTGCAAGTCTGTTGAAGTAATCCTTAACAGGGAGATTCTCTCTGAAGTGGAGGAATTCTTCGAGCTTGTCGCCGTCTGCATAGAATTGACCGTGGAAGTTCTTTGTGATGAACCAGTTAGGGTCAAAGAGCTTTTCAGGGCCTGCAAGACCGAGAGTGCCAAGAAGGAGACATTCAAACTCATAGTTGGAAATTCTGTATTGCTCGCCTGAACCGATGTTGAAGAAGTGATTCCAGAAATCTGCACCGAGTGTGCCTTTTTCGTCTTCAAGTACAAGGTTGCACATAAGTCTGCCTGAGTCCTCAACAGTACACCATTCAAGTACACCGTTAATCGGTACATGGAACATAATAGGGTCCATATTCTTGAGAATGTTTGGATAGAGAATACCGCTCTGACGCATTACAACCCAATTCTTGATGCCGCTTTCAACAAATGTGCGTTCTGCAATAGTCTTTGAAATTGCATAGTGGTCGTAGATAGAAATTTTGATAGGGTCGCCGCATCTGCCCCAGTGGATAGGGTAGTTTCTGTCGCCGGTTTCAGCAACAGTACCGATGTAGCATACTTTAATATCATCAGCGTTCGGTTGAGCCAAAACAGCCTTGCAGATGTTCTGAGCAGCACCGATATTTGTTTTTTGTGTTCTGTATGGCTTCCAGTCAGCAGTAGGAGATACCATACCGCCGATATGTAATACATAGTCTGAGCCTGTTACGCCTTCGAGGATTGAATCGTAATCGCCCAAGTCGCCCCATACAACCTGAACATTAGGCTTAGCCATAATACCCTTTAATTTTTCTTCGTTCTTTGGGCTTTTTCTTGCAAGCATCTTGATGTTGATTTCATTTGGATGCTTAATCATTTCCTTAACTGCAGCCCAACCCATATTACCGGTACCGCCGGTAACGAATACGGTTTTCTTTGCCATTATTTTTCCTCCTTAAACAGCAAATTGTACTTATTAACAATAAGCATAAATGTTAACATACTAATTATAAACTATTTCTAAACAAATTACAATATAAATTAACAATTATTTCAATAAAAATTTTGTTGACAATTTATATTCTTTATAGTATCATATGTGTAGTAAAAAGGAATAGAGATTATCAAGAGTGGTCGAGGGACTGGCCCTGTGACACCACAGCAACCTGCAATCTGTAAGGTGCTAATACCTGCGGTAAGATAATACCGAATGATGAATTATCAGCATACGGTAACCGCCGTGTGCTTTTTATTTTGTCCTTTTTGCCGAAAATTAAGTAATTATACAGAAAGAGGTAATATATATGTCACGCTTTTTATTTACAAGTGAATCTGTTACAGAAGGACATCCAGACAAAATCTGTGACCAAATTTCAGACGCAATTCTTGACGCTATGATTGAACAGGACCCACAGTCCCGTGTTGCCTGCGAAACAACCTGCACAACAGGTCAGGTTCATGTTATGGGCGAAATCACAACAAAAGCAAATGTTGACATCAACGCTATTGTTCGCAAAACTGTTTGCGAAATCGGATATGACGACAGTGCAAAGGGATTTGACGGCAACACTTGTGCCGTAATCACTTCTCTTGACAAGCAGTCACCTGATATTGCTATGGGTGTTGATAAGTCATTTGAGCTTAAAAACAACGAAGAAGATGAGGACAACCTCAACGGTGCCGGCGACCAGGGTATGATGTTCGGCTACGCTTGCAACGAAACCAAGGAACTTATGCCAATGCCTATCTCTCTTGCTCACAAGCTTGCTCTCAAACTCACGGAAGTAAGAAAGAACGGCACATTGCCTTATCTCCGTGCAGACGGCAAAACTCAGGTTACCGTTGAATATGTAGACAACAAGCCTGTTCGTGTTACAACAATCGTTGTTTCTTCACAGCACAGTGCTGATGTTTCTCTTGAGCAACTCAGAGAAGATATTATTGAAAATGTAATCAAAACAACTGTTCCTGCCGAACTTATGGATGAGGATACCGTATTTTATGTAAACCCAACAGGCAGATTTGTTATCGGCGGTCCTATGGGTGACTCAGGTCTTACAGGCAGAAAGATTATTGTTGATACATACGGTGGATATGCCCGTCACGGCGGCGGTGCTTTCTCCGGTAAAGACCCTACAAAGGTTGACCGTTCAGCAGCTTATGCTTCAAGATGGGTAGCAAAGAATATTGTTGCAGCAGGTCTTGCAGATAAGTGCGAGGTTGAACTTGCATATGCAATCGGTGTTGCAAAGCCTGTTTCTGTAATGGTTGACACCTTCGGTACAGGCAAGAAGTCTGATGACGAAATCAGCGAAATCGTTAACAAGGTATTTGACCTTCGTCCGTCTGCAATCATCAAGAACCTTGATTTGAGAAGACCGATTTACAAGGCAGTTGCCGCTTACGGTCATATGGGCAGAGAAGACCTCAATGTTCCTTGGGAGCAAACAAATAAGGTTGACGAAATCAAAAAGTATATGTAATTTATACATTATAATAGTAAAACGGCTTGAACTGAATTTTCAAGCCGTTTTTTGTGTGTCGGAAAAGAATTTTCAAGCCGTTTTCTTTTACCATTTTTTAATTGTGTTCTTTGATTTAACAAGTTTCTTTATGCTCTTTGTGTGTTGCAAAGCCTTGTCTTTGCCTTTTTTACAATAGATTTTGTTGCCTTTGATTGTAACTTTGTTGAACTTTGCTTTTGACTTTAAGTTCCACATTTTAAGTCCGGCTGTGTTGCCGTAAATTTTGTTGTTGGTGATTGTTGCATTCGCCTTTGAAGCGTTGCCACCCTTTGGCACACTGTCAAGACCAACATACATTGCAACAGAACGATAGTCCTTGAATTTTCCTGTGGCTTTGATTGTGCACTTGCTGACATTCAAACCGAGTACATCATACATATTGAGTGCTTCACTTGTTGATGTGATTGTGCAACCCTGAACCTTAATGTTCTTGAAAAATGTGTTGCCGACTCTGTTTGTGCCGATACCTCTTGCAAATTTGATTTTGCAGTTTGAAATCGTGATGTTTTCGCAAGCTGTGTCATCCCACGGAGCACCTGACGGAGAATTGCTCTGCTTATATGTGTTGTCAATTTGGATAGCTTCGTTTGAGCCTTCGCCTACATATCTGCTTCCGCCCATAGCCATATTGCAGTTTTCAATTCTTGCGTTTTTAACTCCTGCAAATTCAATGAAATGTCCGTTGTAGTTGTTCTTGAATGAGCAGTTTTTGATGGTGATATTTTGAGCGTGCATAAACAAAAATGATGAGTAGCCAACATAAAATCCATTGTCTTTCAAAGTCTTTTCCGTGTTAGGCTCTGCTGTGCCGACCCAAGTACCGCCGTTGATTACAACATTTTTGAGTGAGCCGTATCCGCCCGAACCTTTTCCGTATGAGCTGTTCATATGAAATCCGTTGATGAGCAAGCCTTTGCCATCTGTTTTTTGATTGAATACAGCACCGTTGGCATTAAATGTTGTGTTGTCAAAAATCGGCAGGGAATTAGTCAGCGTGTATTCACCGGGTGCAAAGTTAACAACAAGTTTGTTGCACATACTGTCCTTAAGTACTCTGCGGATTGAAAGTGTGTCGTCCTCTTCACCGTTTGGTGAAATGTTAACAATTCTTGTTCCGTCATCGCTGACTGTGTCGGAATCAATTTGTGCGGCAAACACAGTTGATGTGCCGAATGCAAAAACGCAAAATAGGCAAACGGTGATTAAAATTGAATATACTTTTTTCATTGTATTCTCTCCTTTTATATACATATATAAATATATTACCATTTATATATAATCCTGTCTATTAGCAAAACAAATAAAAAAGCACTTGAGTTTTTTACTTTCAAGTGCTTTGAGTTGATTGTTATTATAATTTGCTGTCCTTTTCAACGGCTTTGTCAACCGCTTTGTGTATTGCGGAGTTAAATCCGCTTTCCTGCAAAGAGGTAACAGCTTCAATAGTTGTGCCGCCCGGTGAGCATACCTTGTCAATAAGCTCATATGGATGCTCGTCACTTTCAAGAATCATTTTGGCACTGCCGAGTACAGCCTGTGCTGATATTTTAAGTGCAACATCCTTTTTCATTCCGTTTTTCACGCCTGCTCTTGCAAGTTCGTCAATGAACATATATGCAAGTGCCGGAGTACAACCGCCGAGAACGCCGAAAAGAGGGAAGTAGTTTTCTTCCAAATATATGATTTTGCCGACAGCCGAAAAGATTTTTTCCGTAAGTTTTTTGTCATCATCGGTCGCATTGGCATTTGCCGTATATGCACAAATTGCCTCGCTTACCTTTGCGTTGATGTTTGGCATTACACGGATTATTCTGTTGTCGTGCGTCAACTCGTTTGCAATGAATTCGGTGCTTTTGCCTGCGGCAATAGATATAATCAAGGTGTCCTTGTTGCCGAGCACTCCGTCAATTTTTTTGAGAACCGAGGAGAGAATGTTCGGTTTAACAGCCAAAACTACTGTATCGCTGTTAATTACAATTTCTTCTTCGGAGTCAAAAACATTAATGTTGTACTTTGCTTTTATGCTGTCTGTTGCGGGAGCATAAACATCAAAAACATTTACTTCCTCCGCCTTTACAGCCTTGTTGTCAATGATTCCGCAGATGATGGCACTTGCCATATTTCCGCAACCGATAAATCCGATAGACATATTTTTACTTCTTTCTTTTTATTTGGCGATATTTTTCTCTTGTTGCTTCGCCGCCTCGTATGTGCCTTTGCGATTTGTTGTTTTGCAGCACATCGTTTACCTTGTCGGCAAGCAGTGGAGCAATCTCGCCCAGTCGTTTTGTAACATCCATATGTACCGTGCTTTTGCTTATGCCGAAAACTTTTGCCGTTTGCCTCACGGTTGTTTTGTTTTGTGCAATGTATTCGCCAAGTTCGATACATCTTGATTCTACATTTTTGGTCATATCATTTACTCCTTCTGAATAAATGATATGACCGCTTTTTATTTTGTATTACTTTTTATTTATTCTTCCGATGCGTCTGTTGTTCCTTCTTTTAAAGAGTCAACAATTATTCCGAGTGCATCCAAAGGATCACGAAGTTCAATTCTGTCAACCTTGTTGTATTTTACTGTTTGGTCGGTGTCTGATTTTGAATCTAAGCCGTTTTCTTGATAAATCAACATTTCCAAAGATTTTTTGTTAACCGAAAAAGTATAAACAACTGTTTGATTAGTTGATGGATTTAAGAGCGTAAGCTTGTTTCCTTTAATTGAATATTCGCCTTCAAGTGAATATTTTTGAGTAAAGTATGATTTGTATGTACCATCCTCAAAAAATTCATATGCAGATGTTCTTTCTTCATTCTGCCATTTACCGATAATTAAATCGTCATTGTTAAATGTAATTACAGATGAAACCATTTGTATTGGATTGATTCTTTCAACCGCACAGTAAATTCCGCTTGGAATAAGAGTCATTACCAATATACTGAAAATGATTACAAATACAAGTTTTGAAATTCCGCTTTTTTTCTTCTTTGCCATAATTATTTCAATCCCTTTTTCTTAAGTAATGAGTCAATTTTGTTTGAATTGTCAAGGAGAGATGATACCGACAAATCGTGATTGATTGTATCAAGGAAGTATGCAAGATATTTTGAAAGTTCAACGCTCTGATACCAATCTCTTGAAAGAAGTTCAGGTGACTGATATACGCCGTTTGTTGTAAATACTTTTTCAAATACGCCATCCTCGTGTGCCTTGTCAAAGATTTCAAGACCGTTGCAGAAAAGACCGAAAGCTGTGCAAACAAAAATTCTTCTTGCTTTGAGTTCTTTAAGCTTCTTTGCAACTTCAAGCATGCTTTCGCCTGAAGAAATCATATCGTCAACAATAATAATATCCTTACCTTCAACGCTGTCACCAAGATATTGATGTGCTACAATAGGGTTTCTGCCGTTTACAACTCTTGTGTAATCTCTTCTTTTGTAGAACATACCGAGGTTAACGCCAAGCTGTGTTGCAAAATAAATACATCTGTGCATTGCGCCCTCATCAGGTGAGATAATCATAAGATGATCAGGGTCAACGCTCAAATCGTCAACATTGTTAACAATAGCCTTAATCATCTGGTATGTAGGCATAACATTTTCAAATGATTTGTGAGGAATTGAATTTTGAACTCTTTGGTCGTGTGCATCAAATGTAATGATGTTTTCAACACCGAGAGTCGTAAGCTCTTGCAAAGCCATAGCGCAATCAAGTGATTCACGGGAAGAACGCTTGTGCTGTCTGCCTTCATAAAGCATAGGCATAATTACATTGATTCTTTTTGCTTTGCTCGAAGCGGCTGAGATTACTCTCTTTAAATCCGAAAAATGGTCGTCCGGTGACTTCGGAACTTCCATTCCGTACATATTGTATTTTACGCTGTAATTGAAACAGTCAACAATAATGTAAAGGTCGTAGCCTCTGATGCTGTCATTGATTACAGCCTTACCTTCGCCCGAACCGAATCTTGCGATTGTTGTGTCAATAAGGTAAGTATCTCTTTGGTAGCCGTAAAATGCGATGTTTTCTTTGTGAGCGGCTGCTTGCTCCGCTCTCCATTTTACAAGGTAATTGTCAATCTTTGCGGCAAGTGCTTCTGTGCCCGGCAAAGCGATAATACCTAACGGACCGTAAGGGATTGTTTGTACTTCTTCTGCTGTGATTCTTGGCATTTTAAAAATACTCCTCTCAATTTATGCTTACATTTTACAACATATTGCGTCAAAAATAAACACTTAATATTAATTTTTAATATAAATATTTATTTATCGGCTCAATGAATTTTTATATATAATCAACAAATAATGTTGAATTATAATTTTTTATATGCAGTTTTAGCTTTTTTTCTTTTCAGTAAGCCATAGCCGAATATTCCAATCCATCCACAGGCGGAAATAGGCAAACCGTAGGTTAAGCCTTTAGGTGAGTAAACCATTTTAATATCGTGTTCACCTTGCTTGATTGCAGCTCCAAGCTGGCTGTCGCCTATTTCAAATGTTTTTACTGCGTGATTGTCAATATAAATTGTCCAGCCCTCATCATACGGAATGGATGTGTATAAATATCCGTCATATCCTGCATTTATTGTGCCTTCGATTTTTGTATCGCTGTGCTTTTTAATATTCATTTTTCCGAGTGAAAGCATTTCGTATGCCGAATTAAGCACTGTGTTGTCGATGTTGTATGCATAGATGCTGAATGATGCACTGCTCGATGTAACACCGTTTAAATCAATTGATGCCTTGATTTCATCACCGGCATTGTGCTTGCCGAGATCAAGTATATATGGCTCTGTGATGCTTTGATATGTTGTGTTTATACTGTCGTTCCAGTAGTAATTTACATTTTCAATTTCACTTGAGTCAATGTAAATATATACATTTCCGTTTTTAACCGATTTAAAGGTTATATCAATGCTTCCGCCTGTATTTTCTTCTATCGAATCAACAAAGTAAGTTCCGTTTTGCGTTACCTCCTCGCAATCGGCATTGTAGCTGTCTGTGCTTACATAATCAACCGGTACAAAAACATTGCTTACTCCGGTTGATTTGTCAATCAAATCCTCTTGAACATCAAATGGGTTGCCCTCGCTTTTGTCCCAATTCTCAACTGCTTTTGATGTAACAAATGCAACAGGAAGCGTGTATTTGTTTTCATAAATCGGCATTTGGAATTTTCCGCTTGTAGTGTATATTTTTTTGTAGTAATCGCTTGATAAATCAAGACTGCTTGAGTCCTTAATCAAGTATTTAATTCCGTACATCATATTGTACACGGGAGTTTGTGTGTTGTATGTGTAGGAGTTAATTCTGTTGCCGAACATTCCGAGGCTGTATTGTGTTTGGCTGTAGCTTTCATATGCCATTGAAGAAAAAGTTGACATACCGTTGTAGTTGTATAAACACGGGTCCATACGAGTGTTAAGATAGGTCAATTCGGTTCTGTAAAAACCGTTGTCCTTTTCTTTCAAATAATTTACGGCTTCACTCATTGTGTCCATTTTTTCAACATACGGCGTTTGCTCTTGGGTGAAAAGATAGGATTTGCTGTCAGTAACTATTATTTCGCAAAATGTCATACACGCAATGGTTATGCCGATAACGAATTTTGAAAAGTTTTCTTTTTTTATTACAAGCAAAACAAGAGTCCATACCATTATGAAAATCAGTGAGGCATAGATTGTAAATCCGCTTATCTTGTTTGTCGGATTCTTTTGGTAGTAAAGCACCAAAAACATAAGCAGTATGCCTGTCGTCATAATATCTCTGTATTCAATTCCTTTATATTTCATCAAGCATCTGAATGCCATAATCAAAAGAATAAATACATAAAGGAAAGAATATCTGAACGGCAGGTCGTTCGGCAAATGCATTGCGTGCCACATAAAGTCAAGAATGTTGCAGTCAAAGCTTACAATAAAGAATATAAGCATTACAACATAAGCAGCTTTTTCTTTAAGTCCGATTCTTCTGTTGATGAGATACAAAGGCAAAAGTATTGTCGGCAAAATACCGCAGTAAATATTAGGCAATACATCATCGCCCGACGAACGGATAGTGGTTTCAAGTCCGGCTAGGTGAGAGGAAAGCATATCAATCAGGTTAAAGTTTTGCTCAACTGTTGACGGAAAGCTGTCCGAAGTTGCGGAGCAGGATTGAAGTATAAAGTAAACCGGAATCAAAAAGCACGCACAAAGAACGCCTACAAACAGCGAACTCAAGCCGAATTTAACCACACTGTTTACAAATCTGTTGTTAAAAAATGTTTTTAGCGGCTTTTGCTTTTCGCTGTAAATGTTGACTTTGTCCGAGAATTCTTTGTTTGCAATGTAATATACAAAGAAATATATAACCGAAAAAATGCAAGTCATATATCCGATGTAGTAACTGCTGAAAAGTAAAATCGAGAGCGATAGGATGTATGTTTTGCACTTGCCGTTGTTGATGATTTTTTCAATGCCGAGTGCAACAAGCGGAAGCCAAATCATTCCGTCAATCCACATAATGTTCCAGTAATATGCAAGAAAATATCCGGAAAAAGCATAAAATACACCGAAACAAGCGGAAGTATAAGAATGAGTGTTAAAACTTTTTTTCAAAAAATATGTGAAAGTTCCGGCAGATAAAACACCTTTTACAATTACAAGAGTTGAAATTGCGTAGCCTACCTGATTTCTGTCAAAAAGGAATATCAAAAACGAAATAGGGCTTGAAAGATAGTTAAAATAGTTGCCCAAAAAACTTGAACCGCCGCCCGATTCCCACGAATAAAGAAAACTCTTGAAATGTGTTACTCTGTCATAAAATTCAACGAAAAGCGGACCGTACTGGTGATACAAATCCATCCTCAATACAGTGGTGTCACCAAACGGGAACAACTTGAATATCATAAATACAAACAGTATTCCGATAAGTGCCAAACTCATTGAAAATACTATAAATCTGTTTGAAAAGAAATAGTTATACAGCTTTGTATTGCCGTTATTTTCAGGCTTTTCTGCGTTGTCAAATACAATCAGTCTGTCAAAGTACAGATTAAACACAAATATCAAAATTGCAGAAAACATATAAACCAACATTTTGCTCAGTCCAAGCATATCGTTGAGAGTAAAATCAAGAATTTTGAAAAAGCCGAAATCAACCGCACATCTGAATATATAGCCTAATACTTTCTTTGATTTTGATGATTTTATACTGTTTGCAAATACAAATTTTTTTTCGCAAAAAAATAAACCAAGCATAACCACAATAAATGCAATCGGCATTGCAACACCTGCCGATAAACCGACTGCACCCTTGAGTAATTGCTTGATTATTAAAAAAACAATAAAACTTATGCCGTAAATCGTTGTAAAAGCGACGGTTTGAGCATTGAATATTTTGTTTGTTTTTATTATATTTCCGGATTTAGTAATGTCCATAAAGCACCTAAATTTTATTTTTTTTATTATATTAACATATTAAATAGCGTTCTTCAATCATTTTTCACATTTTTAACTTCTTTGTAATAATTTTTATCATTTGCACATAGTTTTATGTGGGTGATGATGTGAAAGTTTATGATTATGTAAAAAAATATTTGCCGCCGAGAGTCGTAACCGCACTTGATAATCTTTCCGATTTGCAGCAGGAAAACCTCACCGAAATCCGAATAAGACGCAATATGCCCGTTGCTTTTGTAATAAATAATGGGACAAGGTTTGTCGATTCTTCAGGCAACCTTAGCTTTTCACCCTATGAAAATGTTCTGACGGTTTCTTCGGCAGAATTTAACGAGATGTTCAACCGTCTTTGTTCATATTCGATTTACAGCAATATGAACAACCTTAAAAACGGATACATAACCCTTGAAAACGGTTCTCGTGTGGGCGTGTGCTCAACAGCCGTATATGAGGATAACAGTCTTGTTTCGGTTAAAGACATATCTTCTGTTAATATTCGCATACCCAGACAAGCCGTGGGTTGCAGCAGGGATGTATTGAACAGGGTTTTCGCCGACGGTGTTTGCAGCGTAATAGTTGCAGGTAAGCCGTCCGGAGGCAAAACAACCCTTCTTCGTGATATGGCAAAGGAAATATCCGACGGATTTTATAATGAATATAAAAAGGTTGTTATGGTTGACGAACGCAATGAGCTTGCAGGTAAGGTCGGCAACGAATTCACTCTTAAAATCGGAGCCAATACCGATGTTATTACGGGTCTTAACAAGGCAAATGGCATAGAAAATGCAATTCGTACAATGTCGCCCGATGTTATTGTTTGTGATGAAATCGCAACTCAAAAGGAACTTGACGAAATTCGTTTCGGTTTTTCTTGCGGCGTAAAATTTATGCTGTCCGTTCATATTGGTAAAAAACAGGATTTGTACACAAAACCCATTATATCTGATTTGCTTTCAACAGGCGAATTTGAAAAAATTATTTTGCTTGATGATAATTATTCGGCAAAAATTCTTGACGCACGGGAGATATTCAATGAAATTCGCAGGTGCAGTAATAATAATTCTCTCGTCATTGATGACGGGAATATATATGACCGAAAACATTAAAGCCAAAATCAAGGTTTGCCGTGAACTCGTTGACCTTGCAAATTATATTTTGCCCGAAATCAAACTGAAGCAAACATCTGCTTTTGATTTGTTTGAGTCGTCAAAATTTAAAAATCTTGATTATGTCGGACAAGATATGCTTCTTTTAGAACAGTCTGCCAAAACTCCGTTGTCACAGGAAGAAAATAGGACAATAGGCAGTTTTTTCTATTCTCTCGGCAAGTATGATGTAGATAATCAAATAAAACAAATTGAATTTTTTAAGGAATATATGTCATCTTCCATGCGTAAATATGAAGAGATGTATAAGTCAAAGGCAAAAATATATTTGAGTCTCGGCTTTTCGTTTGGAATTGTAATTACTTTAGTTTTGATTTAGAGGTGTAAAAAATGGAAGTCAATTTTATATTCAAAATTGCGGCAATCGGTATAATTGTTGCCGTGCTCAATACCTTACTGGTGCGTTCCGGGCGTGATGACCAAGCTATGCTTACAACCCTTGCAGGGGTTATAGTGGTGCTTATGATGCTTATACCGCAGATAAAAGAGCTTTTTTCAACCGTTAAATCTCTTTTTAATTTGTAGTTATGGCAAAGGTACTCGGAATATCGTTTTGCGTTTTGATGTGCAGTCTTGTTGTCAGGGAGCATAACAAAAGCTTTGCTCTTATTCTATCCGTAGCAGGAGGCATACTTTCGTTTCTTACAATATCGGACAAGGTCGGCGAGCTTTTTTCCTCTCTTATGAGCCTTTCGGAGTCTGTACCGTCAGGCGTTATGTATGTAAAACTTATGCTCAAGGTTCTTTGTATTGTCATCATTACGCAGTTTACGGTTGATATATGCAGAGATAACGGCGAAAACGCACTTGCCTCGTTCACCGAGGTGTCGGCAAAGGTGCTTGTTTTGTCGCTTGTTATGCCTCTTTTTGAAACGGTAATTTCTATGGTTGTGGGACTTGTTAAATGAAAAAGACAGCTATTTTTTTGTGTGCTTTGTTATTGTTTTTGCTTATTCCCATATCGTCCTATTCAATGGATTACAGCGAGGGAGAATATAACAAAACGCTTTCGTCTTATGATTTGTCGTCTTTTGAAAAAGAACTTGACGCCGATACATACAAAATGCTTGATGAACTCGGAGTTCTTGACTTTTCGTATGAAAGTATAACCGGGCTTTCTTTTAACGATATAGTAGGTTTGCTCAAATCACTTTTGCAAAAAAAAGCTGAACTTCCGATAAAATCAAGCGTTACCGTTTTGATTTTTATATTGCTTTCAGCATTTCTTCAAAGTTTAAAGGCTGAATCGGACGATTCTGTAAATATGATTTATTCAACTGCAACGGCACTTCTTGTTGCCACCGTTGTTCTTGTAAAACTCACTTCAACCGTGTCCCTTGCCTCAATGGCTATATCCGTCGCTTCAAATTTTGTTTATGCGTTTATACCCGTTTTTTGCAGTATAGTTGTTGCGTCGGGCGGCATAACAACAGGGTTTTCAACAAATACAACGCTTCTTATTCTTGCACAGGGGCTTTCGTTTATCTCATCAAATGTTTTTATGCCGATTGTTAATTGCTATCTTGCACTCGGTGTAATATCTTCACTCAGGTACGAATTGAATTTAGACAAGCTGCTTTCTTCTCTCAAAAAAATTATTACAACTTGTATATCGTTTGCGTCGGGCGTTTTTGTTTCGGTGTTGTCGGTAAAAACAGCGGTTGCCGGCAGGGCGGATATGCTCGGACTTCGTTCAATTCGCTTTGCGATTAATTCCGTTGTGCCTGTTATCGGTTCGTCAATCAGCGAGGGACTTCTCTCAATTCAGGCTTATTCTTCGCTTATAAAAAGCAGTGTGGGTATAGTCGGAGTTATGGCGGTTGTTTTGGTATTTTTGCCGTCTATAATTGAGGTTGTACTGTGGCGAATTTCGCTTACTTTGTGCATTATAGTATCTGATGTTTTCGGCGATAAATCCGTGTCTGCGGTCCTTAACGCATTTCTCAATACTCTTTTGTTAATCAATGTTATTCTTATTTTGTCAATGGTAACAACCGTTATATCATTTGGCATTTTGATAGCGGCGGGAGGTGTCGGATGAATTTTGTAAAGCAGTGGACCGTGTTTGTTTGCATAACGGTTTTGATGTGTGTTGTTTTTTCGTTTTTAACGCCAAAGGGGAGTATGGGCAGGTTTTATAAAATGGTAATCTCGCTTTTTATTTTTCTGTCGTTTCTTTATCCGTTTACGCAGTCAAAAATCAATTTTGAAATCCCTAAATTTGAAGAAACAAATACATATAGTATAAATGACGGGATGATAGAAAATCAAATCAAGTCCTGCCTTACTGAGCATAATATAACCGGCTCAAATGTAAATTGTACATCAAAAATCAATTCAAACAATGAAATTGAGATAGAAAGTATTATTGTGTCGGTTGCCGATGAATATGATACTTCCGATGTCCAAAAAATTATTTACGATAATCTGTCGCTCAATGCCGAGGTGGTTCATATTGGAAACTAAAATTAAAGAATATTTTTCAAATTTCAAAAAAATGAAGCATAAGGAAAAACTTCTTGTTTTTGCCTGCATATTCGGAGTTGTGCTTATTCTTTTGTCTGAGGTTGTACCGTCGGGCACTTCGGCAAAAAAGTCTGAAAGCACGGATTACCGGCAGTATATTTCTTCTCTTGAAGAAAAAACGGAAAATATTATTTCTTCTATTGACGGCGTCGGCAAATGCAAAGTTATGATTACCTTGCAGGAAACAGACGAAAATTTTTATGCTCAAAATACGGATGAAAATACCGACAGCGGTTCTATTTCCAAAAGGAGCGAATATGTATTGTATGAGGATAACAACAACGATTCTCCCGTTCTTATCAAACAGTCGTTCCCAAAGGTTATGGGCGTTGCGGTTGTTTGTCAGGGCGGTGACAATGCAAATGTAAAAGAAAAGGTAATTTCTGCCGTGTCGTCGCTTTTTGGTATATCGTCGGCAAAAATCAGCGTATCAAAAATTAACAGGTGATTATATGAAAAGAAAAAACGAACAAACCAATCCGGAAGAACAAAGCGTAAAAACCGAAGAAGAACAATTTGCGGAGTTTGAAGAGGAATTTAACGAAAACAATTCTGTCGAAAAGCCTCCTGAACTTGTCAATCCCGAGGATAAAAAAGAGCGTAAAAAGCGTAAAAAATACATATCCGCCGTAGCCGCTTTTGTGCTTATTTTGGGTGTCGGTGTTGTAGGTAATTGGTATTATCAAAACACCGATGTAAGCTCCACCATTCAGCCGCTTATTGATTCGGCAACGGAAAAAACGCTCGGCAAAGCAGAACTTGTGGATGCAACCACAACTGATGTCAGTGAAGAAAATACATATTTCACAAAGGCTCGTATGGAGCGTAACACCGCACGGGATACGGCACTTGAAAAGCTGCAAACAGTCATTTCCAATACCTCCGAAACCGAAGCCGCACGCACAGCCGCCGCAGAAAATATTGCAAGAATATCCAATTTTATTACAATCGAAAACAAAATAGAAACTCTTGTTTGTGCAAAAGGAATTGATAATTGCATTGCGGTTATTAAAGATGACGGCTCAGGTGTGGATATTGTGGTTGATTGCGAAACGCTTGACGATACCACTATTCTTCAAATCAAAGATATTGCAATGTCACAGCTTCAATGCGGTTTTGAGGATGTTTCGATTATTCAGTCTAATAATAAATAAATTATTCTCTTGTATATTTATTCCTTATGTGTTATAATAATCAACACCAAAGGAGTTATGTATATGGAAATTACACGATCAAACGAAAAAGGTAACCTTATTATCAACGAAGAAGCAATTTCATCAATCGCAATCAATGCCGCAAAGGATGTTGACGGCGTAAGTTCTTTTTCAAGTAAGCCGATGGATGTTGTCGGCACAATTAAAAAAGGAAGCCTTAAGGTTATGAGCCCCGTGCGTATCACTCAGGACGGCGACGATATGGATATAAGCATCTATATCAATCTCCTTC
Source organism: uncultured Eubacterium sp. (assembly GCA_900539325.1). Classification (GTDB taxonomy): domain Bacteria; phylum Bacillota; class Clostridia; order Oscillospirales; family Acutalibacteraceae; genus Eubacterium_R. The sequence continues at coordinate 42,700 of UQCC01000005.1, read as the reverse complement.
CAAACAAAAAAATCAAGGCTGTGTCCGAAAATGTACAGCGTAATGTACATGAGGCAGTCCTTAATATGACCGGCAAGGAAGTTTCCAAGGTTAATGTAATTATTGCCGGTATTGATTTTCCGGAGAGCGGCGACTCAAATGCACCTTTAACAAGTGAAAAATAATTAAGCTGCCGACTCAATATTGTTTTATTTGAGTCGGCTTTTTTTGTAGGAGAATATATGAGCAGAACAGAACAAAGAGAACAGGCTTTTTGCCTTGTGTTTCAAAATCTTTTTAATAATGAGGAAACTCTTGCCATCTATGAAGAAAATGTGGCAAAGGTCGGCAAGTACGCCAAGGCACTTTTTGACGGAGTTGACTCAAAGACCGAAGAACTTGATGAGGTAATCAATACCTATTCAAAGGGATGGAAAACAAACCGTCTTCCAAAGGTTAACCTTGCTATTCTTCGTCTTGCAATTTACGAAATCAAATATGTTGATGATGTTCCCGCAAGCGTTGCAATCAACGAGGCTGTTGAACTTGCAAAGAAATATTCGGGCGAGGGCGATTATTCGTTCGTCAACGGTATTTTAGGCTCAGTTGCAAAGGGAGAAGAGTAATGTATATCGGCTTTGATACAAGCAATTATACAACTTCTGTTGCAACATATGACGGCAAAACCGTTTGTCAGGCTAAGCAGGTGCTTACCGTAAAACCGGGTGAAAGAGGGCTTCGTCAAAGCGATGCCGTGTTTCAGCATACAGTCAATATGCCGAAACTGTGCAAAGAACTTGAGTTTGAAGTGCTGCAAGCCGTAGGCGTAAGTACCCGACCTCGAAATGTTGACGGCAGCTATATGCCGTGCTTTTTGGTTGGCGAAAATGTTGCAACCGTGCTTTCAAGTGTGAATGATGTGCCTATGTACAAAACTTCACACCAAATCGGTCATATTCTTGCCGCACTTTATTCGGCTGGTATGCTTAAACTGATTAACCAAAGGTTCATTGCGTTTCATTTGAGCGGCGGCACAACCGAGGCTCTTATTGTTGAACCTGATGATGAAGAAATAATCAAGGCAACCGTTGTTGCTCAAAGCACGGATTTAAAAGCAGGACAGGCTGTTGACAGAACAGGCGTAATGCTCGGTATGACTTTTCCGTGCGGCAAAGAACTTGACGCTCTTTCACAAAAAAGCAAAAAGAATTATAAGATTAAACCCACTATGCTTAACGGCGATTGCTCGTTGAGCGGTGTTGAAAATAAAGCAAGAAATATGATTGACAAGGGCGAGTCGGCACAGAATGTTGCCAAGTTTGTACTTACTTACATTGCCGAAACCGTGTCGTCAATGCTCGGCGGAGTCGTGCAAAAGTACGGCGATTTGCCTGTTGTGTTTTCGGGCGGTGTTGCGTCAAATTCCTTGCTTCGCAAAATTATTAACGAAAGATATAACGCATATTTTGCCGAAAGTGAATTTTCTCTCGACAATGCGGCAGGCACGGCAATTTATGCGTATTTGAAAGATAACAGATAATGACTACTCTTACCGTTTCACAAATCAACAGATATATCAAGTCGCTTTTTGACGAAATTCCGCCTATACAAAACATCTATGTTATGGGCGAAATTTCCAATTTTAAGCATTATCGTCAAAGCGGTCATATGTATTTTACGCTCAAAGACAGCTCATCACAGCTAAAATGCGTTATGTTTGCAACCGATAACTATAAATTGAAATTTATTCCCAAAGACGGTATGAATGTTGTGTGCTTCGGTCAAATCGGAGTGTACGAGCGTGACGGTGTTTACCAGCTTTATGTTCGTGATATTCAGCCTAAGGGCGCAGGTGATTTGGCTGTTGCGTTTGAACAACTCAAAGCAAAGCTTGCACAAAAAGGCTATTTTGACGAAGAACTTAAAAAGCCTATTCCGATGTATCCGCAAAAAATCGGTGTTGCCACATCAAATATGGGTGCGGCTGTCGAGGATATAAAAAATGTCATTTCACGCCGTTATCCGCTGTGTGAAATAATCATTGTTCCTACTGTCGTTCAGGGTGAAGCTGCATCAAAGGACATTGCTTCTTCCGTTAAATTTTTGGATAAACTCGGCGTTGACACAATTATTGTCGGCAGGGGCGGTGGCTCAATCGAAGATTTGTGGGCGTTTAATACCGAGGAGGTTGCCGATGCCGTATATAATTGCAAAACCCCGATTATTTCCGCTGTCGGCCACGAAACGGATTTTACAATCTGCGACTTTGTTGCAGATTTGCGAGCACCTACTCCGAGTGCCGCCGCAGAACTTGCGGTTCCCGATATTAATAACGAATATATCAATCTTCAGGGACTCGAACTGATGCTTGATAAAAATATAGAAAACATCGTTCAGGGCGAGGAAGCAAGGCTTGATTATATTATGAACAAATCTCCGCTCGCCGATATAGACAAGCTGTTTGATTTTCAAACTTCGGTTATCGAAAGTTATGCAAAAAATATAAGATTGCATTACGAAACCATACTAAAAAGCAAGGCATATGATTTAAAGAAGAATGCCGCTATGCTTGATGCACTCAGTCCTCTTGCCGTTATAGGCAGAGGTTACACTATAACGGAAAAAGACGGCGCTGTTTTGACAGATGTATCAAATGCAAATGTCGGCGACAGTATTGTAACAAAATTTAAAAACGGCACGCTTGTGTCCGAAATTACAGAGGTTAAAAATAATGGCAACTAAAAAAGAACTCACATATGAGCAGGCAATTTCCCGACTTGAAGAAATTGTCGGCATTCTTGAAAAAAACGAAGTTTCTCTTGATGAAGCGTTGGCACTTTTTGAAGAGGGCACAAAGCTTACTTCATTTTGTGCTGATAAGCTTAAAAATGCAAAAGCAAAGATTACAGAGATTAATAAGGAGTAAAAATGTTTACTGTTGATGTTAAGAAAAGACTTGAAGAATACAGCGAAGATGTCTCAAAGCATTTAACCGAATATTTACCAAAGGCAAATGACGGTCAGGCTCAGGTTGTAAAAGCTATGAGATATTCGCTTCTCAACGGCGGCAAAAGATTAAGACCCGTATTTGTTCTTGAATTTTGTAAAATGTGCGGCGGAGATGCCGAAAAGGCAATGGCTTACGCCTGTGCAATCGAATATATACATACTTATTCGCTCATTCACGATGATTTGCCTTGTATGGATGATGACGATATGCGCAGAGGCAATCCGTCCTGTCATAAAATGTACGGCGAGGCTACTGCACTTTTGGCAGGTGACGCACTTCTCACTCACGCATTTGAAATTTGTTCGGGTGCGGATTTTGACGATACAAAAAATGCCACGGCTGTCAGCCTTTTGGCACAAAATGCCGGTGTCGGCGGTATGATCGGCGGTCAGGTTATAGATTTGAAGTACGAATCGTGCGACCCTACCGTGTCGGAGATTTTGACTGTTCATAAGCTTAAAACAGGTGCTCTCATTTCTGCGGCTTGCTTGCTCGGCTGTATTGCCGCAGGTGCAGACGAAGAAAAAATAGCACTTGCTTCAAAGTATGCTTATCTTATCGGTACGGCATTTCAAATCAAGGATGATTTGCTCGATATTTACGGAGATGAAGCAAAACTCGGCAAGCATGTCGGCTCCGATGCCGATAACGACAAGACAACTTATGTTACCCTTGTCGGAGCCGAAAAAGCACAGCAGGATGTGGAAACGCTTACCGCTTCCGCAGTTGAAATCCTTCAAAAGTTTGATAATAACGAATTTATGGTGGCACTGTCAAATTATCTCACCACCAGAGAAAATTGAGCGTTACGCTGACAGAAAAGAGTTGAGTTTATGTCATATCTTGAGAATATCAATTCCCCTAAAGATATAAAAAAACTTAATATAGACGAACTTGATGCACTGTGCGGTGAAATCAGGGAGATTATGATAGATACCGTATCCAAAAACGGCGGCCACCTTGCTTCCAATTTGGGCGCAGTTGAACTTACGGTTGCACTTCACAAAGTCTTTAATTCACCGAGTGACCAGATTGTATTTGATGTCGGTCATCAGTGCTATACACATAAATTACTTACAGGCAGAAAAGAAAAATTTTCCACACTTCGTACCGAGGGCGGAATAAGCGGATTTACCCGTCCGTGTGAAAGTAAGCACGATATTTTTTCTTCGGGACATTCTTCTACATCTATTTCTGCCGCTATCGGTCTTGCAAAAGCTAAAACATTGAACGGTGACAAAGGCAAGGTTATTGCCGTTATCGGTGACGGTGCGTTAACAGGCGGACTTGCTTACGAGGCACTTAATAATGCCGGCAATGAGCATAATAATCTTGTAGTAATATTAAATGATAATAATATGTCTATAAGTGACAATGTCGGTTCTATGGCAAAAAATCTTAACCATATCCGCATTTCACCAAAATATTTCACATTTAAGTCAAAGGTTCAGCGTGCACTTGCAAAAATGCCTAAAATCGGTGCACAGGTTCAAAGGTTTATTACCTTGACCAATTCAAAAATCAGAAAAAAGCTTTATCACTCAACAATGTTTGAGGATTTGGGATTCAGATATTACGGACCTATCGACGGTCACGATATGGAAAGCCTTATTGATGTTTTAACCGTTGCAAAGGCACATAATCACAGCGTCCTTATTCATATCAATACACTTAAAGGTAAGGGATATGAATTTGCCGAAAAGAATCCGTCAAAATTCCACGGTATCGGTAAGTTTAATATTGAAACGGGCGAACCGCTTTCATCAGGTACAAACTATTCTGCCGTGTTCGGTGATTATCTGTGTGAACTTGCAAACAAGGACAAGCGTATTTGTGCAATCACTGCGGCTATGAGCACCGGTACCGGACTTGTGGATTTTTCTCAAAAGTTCCCGGAAAGATTTTTTGATGTCGGCATTGCAGAGGAACACGCCGTTACCTTTTCTTCCGGCCTTGCAAAAAACGGTATGATTCCGTTCTTTGCCGTGTATTCAACATTTCTTCAAAGGTCGTACGATCAGCTTGTACATGATGTTGCAATGCAGGATTTAAAGGTTATTTTCGGCATAGACCGTGCAGGCTTTGTCGGTGAGGACGGCGAAAGCCATCAAGGCGTATTTGATACGGCTTATCTTATGAGTGTGCCTAATCTTACCGTATTTGCTCCGTCATCATATGCCGAACTCAGGGATATGATGTACCAAGCCGCGTACAGAGAACAGCATGCCGTTGCAATTCGTTATCCGCGAGGAGGCGAGGGTAAAATCATTGACGGCTATACATATGAGCGTGCCGATTATGATGTGTTCGGTGACGCTTCGGCAGAAAAATGTATTGTCGGCTTTGGCAGAGAATTTTTTAATGTTTATGAAGCTCTCGGTGAACTTGACAATACCTTTGCGATAAAGCTTAATAAAATTAAACCTATCAATCCGAATATAACGGAACTTCTTAAAAATACAAAGTATGTTTATTTCTTTGAAGAGGGAATAAAGTCGGGCGGAGTAGGTGACTGCTTTGGTTCAATGCTTGCCGAAAGCGATGTGTCGGCAAAATACCGCCATATATGCGTTGAGGACGAATTTATCAAGCAGGCAAGTGTTGAAAGTCAGTTGAAAAAATATAAACTCGATAAAGATTCAATTATTAATACAGTAAATCAGGATTAATTATGCAAAAGAAAACAAGACTTGATGTTGCCGTATTTGAGCAGGGCTATGCCCCAAGCAGGGAAAAAGCCAAGGCTTTAATTATGGCAGGTATAGTATATGTAAACAATCAAAAAGTTGACAAAGCGGGTTTTGAACTCAAAGAGGGAGATGTGCTTGAAGTAAGAGGCAAAACACTTAAGTATGTTTCCCGTGGAGGATTAAAACTTGAAAAGGCTATGCAGGAATTTCCTATAACTCTTGAGGGCAAGATTTGTATGGATGTAGGTGCTTCAACGGGCGGTTTTACCGATTGTATGCTCCAAAACGGTGCGGTTAAGGTGTATTCCGTTGATGTAGGCTACGGTCAGCTTGCGTGGAAGTTGAGAATAGATGAAAGAGTTGTTAATTTGGAACGCACAAATTTCAGATACGCAACCCGTGAGCAAATTCCCGATGAGATAGATTTCGCTTCCGTTGATGTTTCGTTTATTTCTCTCAAGCATATTTTGCCTAATTTGAATACGCTCCTCGCTCCCGATGGACAGGCAGTTTGCCTTATCAAACCTCAGTTTGAAGCAGGCAAGGAAAAGGTAGGCAAAAAAGGCGTTGTAAGAGATTTGAATGTCCATTTGGAAGTTGTCGAAAATGTAATAAATCTTGCCGTTGAAAACGGTTTCAGCGTTATGGGGCTTCAATTTTCTCCTATTAAAGGCCCTGAGGGTAATATTGAATATTTGATTTATCTCAATAAGTCGGCAAATCCGATTGTCAGCGAAAATGTAAACGCCAAAGAACTTGTAAATATGTCACATACAGAACTTGATAAGTAGGTGAGAATATGAAAATAGCGGTTTTTCCGAATATATATAATAAGGATGTCGGCAAGCTTACCGAACAAATAGTTGCCGTACTTTTTGAACTCGGCTTTGAAGTTGAAGTTGCAAAATGTAATAAGGATATTGAAGATATTTCAAAGCCGCTTTTTGCCGAACAGCAGGAGCTTATCAAACGAAATGATGTTATGATAGCCGTAGGCGGTGACGGAACAACTTTGAACATTGCAAAATCCGCCGCAGTTTATGACAAACTCACGCTCGGCATAAACGCAGGCAGACTCGGCTTTATGAGCGGACTTGAACGAGATGAACTCGCTCTTTTAAAATGCCTTTCAACCGGTGAATACGAGGTTGAAGAGCGTATGATGATAACAGCAGTCGTTACCGATAAAAACGGTGAGCAAAAGGAATATCAATGCCTTAACGATGCCGTTATTTCAAGAGGCGATTTGGCAAGACTTATTGATATTTACGTTATGTGTGAGGGCAGACCTGTGTCCGATAACAGAGCAGACGGTATGATTTTTTCTACTCCGACAGGCTCAACCGCTTATTCAATGGCGGCAGGCGGTCCTGTTGTCAGTCCGGATAATTATTGTGTTGTGGCAACCCCTATTTGTCCTCATTCGCTAATAAACAGAAGTATTGTTTTTTCTCCGGATAAAACTCTTGATATTTCCGTTGTGAACGACAGAAACAATAATGCGTATCTTTCTATCGACGGCAAGGAATCCATACCGGTTGACGAGGAAACAAAAATAACTATTTCAAAATCACGGTATTCTGCAAAACTTATTAAGATTAAACCCGATAATTTTTACGAAATTCTCAATAAAAAATTGCTTGAAAGGAGAATTTTACCTTGAAAAAAAGAAGACAGGCAAAAATTATAGAGCTTATTTCCCAAAATGATGTTGAAACACAGGAAGAACTTCAGGATATGCTCAACAGCTACGGTTTTGAGGTTACACAGGCAACCATTTCCCGTGATATAAAGGAACTCAGACTTGTAAAGGATTTGTCCACTAAGGGCAGATATGTTTATTCAACCGGTAAAAAGAGTATTGAAAATATCAATCACAGAGCCGGCGGAATATTCAACGAAACCATTATAAGCATTGATTATGCACTTAACACCGTTGTAATCAAGTGCTTTCCGGGTATGGCAAATGCCGCTTGTGCCGCTATCGATTCCATGAATCTTGATGAAATTCTCGGCACAATCGCAGGTGACGATACTATCTTTATTCTTTGCAGAAGTGAGGAAACCGCTTCTTATTTTACAAATAAATTGAGGACTATGTTAAATGCTTAAAACTTTGTGTATTGAAAATATAGCTGTTATAGAAAAAGCGGATATAGAATTTTCAAAAGGCTTCAATGTCCTTACAGGTGAAACGGGTGCAGGTAAATCCATCGTTGTTGATTCGATTAATGCAATTTTGGGTGAACGCACTTCAAAGGAACTTGTCCGTGCCGGCAGTGAAAATGCCTTTGTAACAGCGTATTTTGAAGATATAAACAGCGAAGTAAAACAAAAACTTAATGAATTTGACCTCCCGTGCGAAGATGACGGAACTCTTATGCTTTCAAGAAAAATTTCTGCACAGGGCAAGTCGACTTGCAGAATTAACGGCAGTGTTTGCACTGTTTCAATGCTCAAGGAGGTAGGCAATCTTCTTGTCAATATCCACGGTCAGCACGACAGTCAAACCCTGCTCAATGCCGATTATCACTATAAATTTGTCGATATGTACGGCTCTCTTGACGGCGTTCTTGATGAATATAAGCAATCGTTCAAACAGCTTTTGTCGGTCAGAAAGCAGTTGAAGGCTTTAACATTGGACGCCGATGAGCGTGACAGACAGATTGAACTTCTTGATTATCAAATCAAGGAACTTACCGATGCCGAAATCAAGGTCGGCGAATGGGACGAACTCAAAAAACGCAAAAATCTTATTTTGAATTCGCAAAATCTCTTGCAATCGCTCAATTCCGCTTTGGCGGCATTTAACGGCAGTGATGATTATTCCGGCATTTCAACCTTGCTTTCAACAGCTGTTAAGGAACTCGGTACGGTGTCGGATGTTGACAGCGATATAAAGGCTGTTTACGACAAGGCGGAAGCGCTCAACGACAGCGTTGAAGTTGTAAAAGATGCCCTGCTTGATAAGATTAACAGCATTGAATTTGAACCTGAAGAACTTGACAGGATTGAAGAACGGCTTAATTTATATTATACTTTTTCAAATAAGTATGGCGAAACCGAACAAGATATGCTATACTATCTTGATGAAGCTGTTAAAAAGCGTGCCGCATTTGAAAATTCGGAAGAAGAACTTGAAAAACTTAATGTTCGGTATGACGAGATTTTTAATCAAACCGTTGCACTTGCACAAAAACTTACCGATTTGAGAAAATTGACGGTTGAAAAGCTTGGAAACGAAATTTGCAAACAACTTGAATTTTTGGATATGCCTAAAATCAAGTTTACAACTTCGTTTGAAAAGGGCAATTTGTCGGCTAACGGTTGGGATAAGATTGAATTCCTTATTGCAACCAATGTCGGCGAAACGGCAAAGCCCCTTGCAAAAATCGCTTCGGGCGGTGAGCTTTCAAGAATTATGCTTGCTATAAAGAGTATTATTGCTCAAAAAGACAGCATCGACACTCTGATTTTTGATGAGATTGATACAGGCGTCAGCGGCAAGGCAAGCAGAAAAATCGGCTTGAAATTAAAAGAGCTCGGTGCATTTACACAGGTTATTTGCGTCACTCATTCCGCACAGATTGCTTCTGTTGCCGACAGTCATTTTCTTATTGAAAAGAATGTAGAAAACGATAGGACATATACCAATGTCACCGTTCTTGATTATGACGGCAGAAAGAATGAACTTGCAAGAATTATGGGCGGTATCAATGCCACCGAATCATTGCTGAAATCAGCAGAGGAATTGCTTAATAATTATGGGAATTAATGTGGAGCAAAAGGTAAAAAACGGCACATGTGTTGTTTTGCCGGCTTGATTTATAATAGATAATATTTATTTTTTTGGAGGATATATAAATGGGAGTTTATGAAGAACTCGTTGAGCGTGGACTTATCGCTCAGGTAACAGATGAAGAACATATCAGAGAGCTTGTAAATAACGGTAAGGCAGTATTCTATATCGGCTTTGACCCAACTGCAGATTCACTTCATGTCGGCCACTTTATGGCACTTACACTTATGAAGCGACTTCAACAAGCAGGCAACAAGCCTATCGCTCTTATCGGTGGCGGTACTGCAATGATCGGTGACCCGTCAGGCAGAACCGATATGCGTCAAATGATGACAAAGGAAACTATCAATCACAACTGCGAATGTTTCAAAAAGCAGATGTCAAGATTTATCGACTTCGGCGAAGGCAAGGCTATGATGGTTAACAATGCCGATTGGCTTCTTGACCTTAATTATATCGAGGTGCTTCGTGAGGTTGGTGCTTGCTTCAGTGTAAACAGAATGTTGAACGCAGAGTGCTATAAGCAAAGAATGGAAAAGGGACTTTCATTCCTTGAATTCAACTATATGATTATGCAGTCATACGACTTCTATGCTTTGTACCAAAAGTACGGTTGTAATCTCCAATTCGGCGGTGACGACCAGTGGAGCAATATGATTGGCGGTATGGAACTTATCCGCAGAAAACTCGGTAAAGAAGCAAATGCCATGACTATCACACTTCTCACCAACTCCGAGGGTAAGAAGATGGGCAAAACTCAAAAGGGCGCTGTTTGGCTTGATGCGGAAAAAACAACTCCTTATGAGTTCTATCAGTATTGGAGAAATGTTGATGACGGTGATGTTATCAAGTGTATGAAACTCCTCACATTTATCCCTATGAGCGAGATTAACGAATATGCAAAACTTGAGGGTGCGGAGCTTAACAAGGCAAAAGAGGTACTTGCTTATTCTCTTACGGAACTTGTTCACGGCAAGGAAGAGGCAGACAAGGCTCAAGCAGCGGCAAAGGCTCTTTTTGCAGGCGGTTCAGATGACAGCAATATGCCTACAACAACTGTTGAAGATGCAGATTTCGAGGACGGCAAAGTAACTGTTCTTTCTCTTATGATTAAGGCAGGTATGATTAAGTCAAACGGCGAGGGCAGACGCCTCATTCAGCAGGGCGGTATCAGCGTAAATGATGAAAAAATCACCGATGTTTTCACTGCTGTATCAAAGGATGACCTCGCAAACGGTATCGTTGTTAAGAAAGGCAAAAAAGTATTCCATAAGTTCACACTTGCATAATTCACAAGGAGTATACTATGATGGAACATGATTACAAATATACTATCTCTTTTGGCTTTAAGGACAATATTGTAATTATTTTAGCCACTTTGCTTTTTGACGGTCTTGCAATTTTTATGTATCTTAAAAATAACGGTGCGTTTATCGCAGTTGGTGCTTTGGGTTGTTTTGTTACCGTTGTATTACTTGTGAGCATTTATAGAACATTATTTAACAAAATTTATATTTATGATAATTATTTTGTTCATGTTATGTCACCGTTTAAAAAGATAACTGTTAATGATTGTGAAGTTGAGGATGCTTGGATTCATCAAATGCATACTTCAAACGGTGTAAGCGGATATTACTTTAATTACCGAACAAGGGATGGAATTAAAGGAAAAATTATCGTTTCTCCCGTTAAATATGATTTTGCGGATTATTTGGTTGAAAGACTGAAAGGCAATGACGTTTCCGATTATGAAAAACATATCAATGATGAATATGGATATTAATGTCTTGTAAATATAATATTTTTTAAATACCATTTCAGAAATGAAGTGGTATTTTTTATGCCGTGTAGGTTGATAAAATGTCCTTATAATGTTATAATAATTATAATTATTGCTTAAAGGTGATTGTATGGAAAATATCAAGCAAAAAATTGATGAATTAAGGAAAACTCTTCGTTATCATTCCGACCGTTATTATAACGATGACGCACCTGAAATTGAGGACTACGAGTACGATATGATGATGCGTGAACTCAAGGAATTAGAAGAAAAATATCCGCAGTATGACGCTGTTGATTCTCCTACAAAAAGAGTCGGAGGCAAGGCGGATAATTCCTTTGAAAGCGTTGAACATACTGTCAGAATGGAAAGTTTGCAGGACGCTTTTTCTAAAGAAGAAATCTTTGATTTTGACCGTAGAGTAAAGGAAAGTGTTTCGGATGTTCACTATGTTGTTGAACCGAAAATTGACGGCCTTTCCGTAAGCCTTGAATATGTCAACGGCGAGTTTGTAAGAGGTTCAACCCGTGGTGACGGAAATGTCGGCGAGGATGTTTCGGGCAATTTGCGTGTAATCCATAACATTCCGCTCAAACTCAATGTTGCCGTTCCTTTTATTGAGGTCAGAGGCGAGGTCTATATGCCTAAAAAGAGTTTTGAACGAGTTGTTGACCGCCAGCTTATCAATGACGAAAAGCCGTTCAAAAATCCTCGAAACGCTGCCGCAGGTTCTCTCCGTCAAAAGGACAGCAGGGTTGCCGCCGAGCGTGGACTTGATATTTTCGTTTTCAATATTCAGCAAATTGAGGGTGTAACCCTTAATTCTCATAAGGAAAGCCTTGATTATCTCAAAAAACTCGGCTTCAACACAATTCCTTATTATGAGAGAGTTGACGATATTCAAACTGCATTTTCAAAGGTAGAGGAAATCGGCGAAAGACGAGGAAGCCTCGAATTTGACATTGATGGTGCGGTAATCAAGGTTGACGATTTTGCTCAAAGAGAAATTTTGGGTTCAACCGCAAAGTTCCCAAAATGGGCGGTTGCTTTCAAATATCCGCCCGAGGAGAAGCAGACAAAAATTATTGATATAGAAATTACTGTCGGCAGAACAGGCAAACTCACTCCGACAGCAGTTCTTGAGCCTGTTCACCTTGCAGGAACAACAGTTTCGAGGGCTACGCTCCATAATCAGGATTTCATCAACGAAAAGGGCGTTAATATCGGCGATGTTGTCACCGTCAGAAAAGCAGGCGACATCATTCCGGAAGTCCTTTGTGTGAATGAAAAGCACAGTGACGGCAGTTTTGTTTATCCCGATACTTGCCCGTCTTGCCACGAAAAGGTTATCAGAGAAAACGGCGAGGTTGACATCAGATGTATCAATCCCGAATGTCCGGCACAGCTTCTTCGCAATTTGATTCACTTCTGTTCCCGTGATGCAATGGATATTGAGGGGCTCGGTCCGAGTATTATTGAAACCTTTGTAAATGAGGGTATGATAAACAAGGTGACCGATATTTATCATCTCGACAAAGACAAAATCGCTTCGTTGGACGGATTTAAGGAAACAAGCGCAAACAACATCATCGCTTCTGTTGAAAACAGCAAGAATAACGATTTAGGCAAACTGATTTTCGCTTTTGGTATTCGCCATATCGGCGCAAAAGCAGGAAAATTGTTGGCTGATGAATTTAAAAACATCGACAATATCATCAACGCTTCAAGAGAAGCAATCCTTGATATAGACGGATACGGCGATATTATGGCGGATGCCGTGTATGACTTTTTTCATACCGAAAACGCGATTGAACTTGTTAATGAGCTAAAGGCGGTTGGTGTGAATATGCAGAGCAAAACCGTTGTTGTTGACAAAAGATTTGACGGTATGACCTTTGTTTTGACAGGCACATTGCCAACCTATAAACGCTCGGAAGCGTCAAAGATTATTGAATCCTTTGGCGGCAAAACTTCATCATCCGTCAGCAAAAAAACAACCTATGTCCTTGCAGGTGAGGTAGGAGGCTCAAAACTTGATAAAGCTGCGGCTCTCGGCGTGCCTGTGATTGATGAAAATGAATTTAACGAAATGATTAAGTGATATGAGAGAATTTAGAAAAAAACAAAAACGATTAAAAAAAATAATGAACTCAGTTGTTATTGTAACAGCCGTTTACCTTTTTGTTTATATCGGCGTTGAGCCTGTTTTGGCCAAATCACTCGGTGCAACGGTGACTATGATAGCCGCTTATTTAAGCGATATTCTTGTTGTTGCGAGTATGGCTGTTCTGTTCCTGTATTTTTCAAAATACGGCAAGAGCGATAAATTTCTTGAATCTGTTGAAAATGAATTGTCCGACACCGGTTATTATTTCACCGCAAGGCAGGAAAAAGATATAGACAGCTATTACAACGCTGTTGTTGAGAATTTGCGACTCAATTCTTTTTCGGTTGACGAAAAAGTTGTTGTTGATGATTTTGAGTTCACCGCCCGTGCAACAAAGGGCAAGAGTGTAATCTACATTCTTAAAGAGGATGAAGTTGATAAAAACGATTTGATTGCTTATCAAGAGTCGGCAATTTATGATTTGACATCAATCAACCTAAAACGCAAGGCGGATGTTGTTATGCTTTATATTTGCGACCGTGCTGATGATGGTGCTGTTTCGCTGTCAAAAATGATTACTCCGCTTGGCAGAAAAGAGCAAATAAAGATTGCAAATGCCGTTGTTGAGGTTTCAACTTCACGCTGTTATTTCCTTGGAAATAAAGCAACGAAGTGTCAACAGTTGATTGCAAATTATGCTATGAATGTTGAAGTTCCAATCAAGGACGAATTCAAGGGTAATGAGCAATTACCGTTTCAGGCTGAACTTGAAGAACATATGAAAGAATTTAACATAAAAGACTTTAAAGCAGGAACATTTTATGCACATTGATAATTTTAAGGAGGCGGTTTTATGACACCGGCTGAAGAATATATAAATTCAATAAAAGGCAAAAAAGTTGCATTTGTGGGTATGGGGGTTGCAAACACTCCGTGTGCCGAATTTTTGGCAAAAAACGGGATAGAAACCTATGCTTGCGATATGCGAGATAAAAAGTATATCGGTGAGGATGTTTGCAAGCGTCTTGAAAGTTTGGGCGTTAATTTCTCACTCGGCGAGCATTATCTTGATGTTTTGCCGCAGATGGATATTGTTTTTCGTTCTCACGGAATTCTGCCGTTTCAAAATCCTTGGATTGGCGAATGTATCAAAAGAGGACAAACTGTCACAACAGAAATGGAAGTGTTTTTCAAATACTGCCCGTCAAAGATTTTTGCGGTTACAGGCTCAAATGGAAAAACTACCACAACAACACTCATTTCAAAAATGCTTGAAGCAGAGGGCTACAAGGTGTTCCTCGGCGGAAATATCGGCAAAGCTCTTATGCCGTGCCTTGATGAAATAACCAAAGACGATATAGCTGTTGTTGAGCTTTCATCGTTCCAACTTCTTACAATGGGTAATATGAAAAACAAGCCCGATGTTGCGGTTGTGACAAATATTGAATGTACACACCAAGACCATCACATCAGCCTTGATGAATATGTTGACGCAAAGCGTAATGTCTTGATTTATCAAAACGCTTCACAACGCACCGTGCTCAATGCGGATTGCGATTATTCAATCGGCAACAGCGTTTATCACGATATGAGATATGATGTAAGAGGACAGCTCTTTGAATTTTCAATCAAGCATCCTGTTGAAAACGGCACTTATATGGACGAAAACGGCAATATTTATTATGTAGAAAACGGTAAGAAAACTCTTGTTATGAACAAGTCGGATATCATCATTCCGGGCATGCACAATGTTGAAAATTATTGCACTGCAATTTCTGCCGTTTGGGGAATGGTCGGTGTTGACACAATCAAAAAAATTGCACAGACCTTTGGCGGTGTTGAGCATAGAATCGAGTTTGTCAGAGAGTTTGACGGAGTAAAGTATTATAACGATTCTATCGCAACTTCACCAAGCCGTGTAATCAGCGGATTAAAGGCATTCGGTACAAAAATCATTGTCCTTATGGGCGGAAGCGACAAGGGTAACGATATGTTCGAAATGGTGCCGTATATCCTTAAATATGTAAAACTTCTTGTTCTCAATGGTGCAACCGCAGACAAGATTTACGATACAATTATTGCCGACCCGAATTATAAGGATAGCGGTATCGTAATTGAAAAAGTGCCTACAATGGCAGAGGCTCTTGAGGTTGCCAAGTCCAAGGCACAGCCGGGCGACATAGTTTCGCTCTGTCCTGCGTGTCCGGCTTTTGACCAGTTCAAAACATTTGAATACAGAGGCAGAGAATTTAAAAGATTGGTTAATGAGTTTTGATATGAATACTACTGAACTATTGAAAAAACTGACATCAGCAGTCGGTGTCAGCGGTATGGAAAATAATGTGTCAGCCTTGCTTGCCGATATGCTCAGGCAGTACGGTGAAGTTACGGTTGACGATATGAACAATGTTGTTTGTACCTTCGGCAAAGGTAAGCATTTTTTGCTTGATGCTCATCTTGACGAAATCGGATTTATCGTTAAATCAATTACCGATGACGGCTTCATCAAGGTTGACAAATGCGGCGGAATTGATGAGCGTATGCTCCTTGCAAGCGAAGTTTCCGTGTGGGGCAAAAAAGAGGTCAGGGGAGTTATTTCAAACTTGCCTCCTCATCTCCAAAAATCAGGTGAGAAAAAACCGCCAAAGATTGACGAAATCGCAATTGATGTCGGTATGACAAAGGCTGAAGCGGAGAAAGTTATTTCTCTCGGTGACCGTGTAACATTCAAGCGTAATTTCAATGAACTTGTCGGCACACAGGTTTGCTCAAATGTTCTTGACGACAGAAGCGGTGTTGCTTCAATCTTACTTGCAGTTGAAAAACTAAAAAATGTTGATGCAAAGATAACCGTTTGCTTTTCTTCACAGGAGGAAGTCGGCACAAGAGGTGCAAAGACTGTTGCTTACGGCAAAGATGTTGATGAAGCGATTGTTGTTGATGTGTCTTTCGGCTACACTCCAAAATGTAAAAAATCAGACTGTGGCGAAATCGGCAAGGGCGTTATGGTTGGTGTTTCTCCGATTTTGGATAACACTATGTCAAACAAAATGCAAGAGATTGCAAAGACTAAGAATATTCCTTATCAAATAGAGGTTATGGGCGGAGGTCACACAGGCACAAATGCCGATGTGATCACTATCAATCAGTGCGGAATAAAAACTTCGCTTCTTTCAATCCCTGAAAAATATATGCACTCACCGATTGAAATTGTTGATACAAAGGATGTTGAAGCAACAGCCGATTTGATATGCGAATATATCAAGGAAAGCGTGGGTGATGTAAATGCTTAAGGAATTGTGTCTTATTAACGGCACTTCGGGTGACGAGGGCAAGGTACGAGATTATATTATCACTCAAATTAAGGATTATTGTGAATATTCGGTTGATAATATGGGGTCGATTATTGCTTATAAAAAGGGCAAAAAAGCACCCAAGCAAAAGATTAGTATCAACGCCCATATGGACGAGGTCGGATTTATTGTAACAGGCATAACCGATGACGGCTATTTGCGTTTTACTTCTGTCGGCGGTATAGACAGCAGAGTTTGCCTTGACCGAATTGTTACAGTTGGCAAAAAAGCTGTTAAAGGCGTAATCGGCGATAAGGCTTTTCATCTTCTTTCTTCTGATGAAAAGGACAGTTGCCCGAGTTTTGATGATTTGCTTATCGACATCGGTGCAACTTCAAAAGACGAGGCGGAGCAATATGTGTCACTCGGCGATTTTGCATATTTTGACTGCGATTATGTTGAACTCGGAAACGGATATATCAAGGCAAAGGCACTCGATGACCGTATCGGCTGTATGCTGATGATTGAACTTATAAAAAGTGAACTTGAATATGATACGGTATTTTGCTTTAATGTTCAGGAAGAAGTCGGACTTCGTGGCTCAAAATGCACTTCATATGCTGTTGATGCAGATATTTCAATAGTGCTCGAATCCACAACTGCGGCGGATTTGGACGGGGTATCCGGTGCAAACAGAGTTTGTGTCCTCGGTGACGGTCCTGTAATTTCGTTTATGGATAACCGTACGATTTATGACCGAGAACTGTTTGAACTCGGTTTTACCGTTGCAAAGGAAAACAATATTCCTGCTCAAACAAAAACAGCTGTTGCAGGCGGCAATGACGCAGGTGCAATTCAAACAAGCGGTGACGGAGCAAGAGTTATGGCAATTTCGCTTCCAACTCGCTATATTCATTCGGGCGCAAGCGTAGTTAAAGCATCCGACATAGATGAAACAAGGAGATTACTAAAGGCATTGTTACCTAAATTGACCGATTAATCAAATAGGTATGCCTTAATAAATTTATGATAGAAATAATAGACTCAGCAGAACAATTTAACGAATGGACAAAGCGTGACATCTACTCAATCAGGGTGTTGTCACTGCTTGAGTCCTATGGAACAAAATATCACTTTGCAACGTTTTATCGTCAAATTATTGACGGCAAAATTACGGCGATTCTCTCACGGCTTGACAACGACATAACCCTTGCACTTGATGACGGCTTTGACAATGCGGAATTTGTAAGATTTTTTTGCATAACCGGTCACGGTGCTATTTTGTGCGACCCTGCTTTTGAATTCGGTGCAAAGTATGATGAGGGCGTAATTATGTCGTGTGAGCACAAGCTGGAAAGCATTGTTCACGGAGCAGAAATTGATGAATACCCAAAACTTATGGACCTCTTCAATTTTGTGGATTATGACGGTCAGGATTTCAAGGCTTGGTATGTTGATGTCAGCCATAGAATTAGGCATAACACAGCCAAGGCATATACCTTGAATTTTGACGGAAATATCATTTCAAGCGGTATTTTGTCATCAATTTATGACGGCTACGGTGTGCTTACAGCCGTAAGAACGGCAGATGAATTCAGGCGTATGGGATATGGCGGCCAGCTTGTAAAATATATATGCTCTGATGTGAAGAACGCTGTCTATATTATGCGTGAGCAGAATTTAAACGAGCATTTTTACAATGAACTCGGATTTGAAAATATTGGTGTATGGAGAATGTACAGATGAATCCTTTTTTTAATATTGATGAAAAAATAGAGGCAAATTCTCAGGAAGCACTTGAAAAGTGCAAAGATGCCTTTAAATATATTGATGAAATAACAGAATATAATCAACTCAAGGTGCAAAAGGCTTTTATTGATAATGGTATATCCGAAAGTCATTTTGCATCATCAACAGGCTACGGTTACGGTGACCGTGGCAGAGAAACTCTTGATAAAGTATGGGCACAGGTTTTCGGTGCAGAGGACGCTCTTGTTCGTCATAACTTCACTTGCGGAACTCACACCCTTGCAACTGCACTTTTCGGCGTGCTTCGTCCGGGCAACAAAATGCTTTGCGTAACCGGCACACCGTATGATACCATACATAATGTAATCGGTATTTCAGGCGAGGGAATGGGTTCATTAAAAGAATTCGGAGTTGAATATGATGAGGTCGCTTTGAAGGATAATGTGCCTGATTTGGAAGCTATCAAAAATGCTGTTGATGACAGCGTGACTATGGTTTATATTCAACGAAGCAGAGGCTATGAACTTCGTCCGTCGCTCACCGTTGAGGTGATTGCCGATATTGTTAAAACAGTAAAGGCTAAAAATCCAAATGTTATAGTTATGGTTGATAACTGCTACGGTGAGTTTACTCAAAAACTTGAACCTTGCGAGGTCGGTGCGGATTTAATTGCAGGCTCACTCATCAAAAATGCAGGCGGCGGTATTGCAAGTACAGGCGGTTACATTGCAGGTAGACACGATTTGGTCGAAAAATGTGCTTATAGGCTTACTACTCCGGGACTTGGCAAAGAGGTTGGTTGCACAATCGGTATGAACAGAGAACTTTATATGGGCTTGTTCTTTGCTCCGCACACTGTTGGTGAAGCTCTTAAAAGTGCTGTTTATATCTCAGCTCTTTTTGAGGGTTTCGGTTATGATGTAACACCAAAGTATAACGAAAAAAGAGGCGATATTGTTCAGTGCCTCGGTCTTGAAAACGAAGAAAGTCTTGTTGCTTTTTGTCAGGGCGTTCAAAGCGGCAGTCCGATTGACAGTTTTGTTTTGCCGGAGCCGTGGGATATGCCGGGCTATGACAGCAAGGTTGTTATGGCAGCAGGTGCCTTTACATTAGGCTCATCAATCGAATTGTCTGCCGATGCTCCTATTCGAGAGCCGTTTTACGCTTGGATTCAGGGTGGACTTAATTTTCATTCGGCAAAAATTTGTGCCAAACTTGCAGCACAATCTATGCTTAATAAGGGGTTGTTAAAAGGTGGAATATAATTATAAAGGAATAAAACCCGAAAGTATTGAGCTTCTTTGTCTCAATCGTTTTAACGATTCAAAACCGTTTTATGAGGAACATAAGGAAGAACTTAAACAGGGTATTACCGTTCCGCTTCGCCAAATGGTTCTTGATATGTCTGATGTGCTGTTTGATATTGATGACAAAATGTATCTTGACCCTGTCAGAGTTCATTCCCGTATTCACAGAGATACAAGGGGCAATCGCTCTAAAATCAAGTACAGAGAAAATATGTGGGTGTTCTTCAGAAGATATAAAAAAGAATATCCGTCTGCACCTTTTTATTATTTTGAATTCTATCCGAATTGTTACGGCTACGGTCTTGTTTTTTGGACTTGGAAAGCAAGTGATTTCAGGCTTGTTCATCAAATGATTGTTGAACAGCCAAAAAGATTCAGAAAAGCACTGAAGGCGTGTGAAGATGCAGGTTTTACCTTTGAAACAAAAGATTTTTATAAAAAAGAAGTTTATCCCGATGCTCCAAAGGATTTAAAACCTTATTTGCTTGCGAAAAACTTTTCGTTCACATATAACAGTGTTGATATGAGCAGAATAGCGTCAAGCGCAATTATTGACGAGATGAGACTCGCTTTTGATATTGCTCGTCCTATGTACGAGTTTATGATTGAAGCACACGAAAAAATGATGCTTGAAGGTTTGATTAAGCCGGAGGAATAATTGATATGTTACAGCTTATACTCGGCCGTTCCGGCAGTGGTAAAACTGAATATGTCTTTTCGCAGATAAAGAAACTTGTTGAAAACGGAGAACAAAATATCCTTTTGCTTACTCCGGAGCAATATTCGTTTATCAGTGAAAGGCGACTCCTGAAAGATTTGGGAGAAAGTAGGGTCAATTCGGTAGAAAACGGCTCTTTTTCCCGTTTGTCAAATGAAATCTCACGCAGATACGGTTCTGCTCCTCTTCCCATTCTCACCAAAGGTGCAAAGGCTGTTGTTTTCAAAAAGGCTTGTGAGAATATAAAAGACGAACTCAAACTGTTCGGTAAAAATATTGATAATGTTGCTTTTATCAATTCGGCAATCAATATTTATGATGAAATGAAGTCTTGTCGTGTCGGTGCTAAAGATATTATGCAGGCTTCTGTCAATACCGAAAAAGAAACTTTGTCGCAAAAACTTCACGACATTTCTCTTATTATGTCTGCATATGATTTGTATATTGACGGCAAATTTCTTGACGGTGCAAGTGAGTTAACCCGACTTTATACAAAACTTGTTGACCTTGATTATTTTGTAGGCAGAACTGTTTTTATAGACGGTTTTAACGGCTTTGTTGCACAGGAATACAAAATTCTTGAGGTGATTTTGTCGCAGGCAAAGGCTGTTTATGTGACTTTTTGTACCGATTCGCATATTAATAATGATAAATTTAATTTGTTTTCCTATGTAAATAACAACATCAATTATTTGAGAGAAGCGGCTGAAAATGCAGGCACTTCAATGCTTGAACCTATTTATCTTAAAGAAAATCACAGATTTAATAATGATGAACTTATACTTTCTGAAAAATTTGTGTTTTCAAATGTGAAAAATACTTCCGGTGATATTCCGCAAAACATTGAGCTTTATGGTGCAAAGTCGGTTACAGATGAATGTGATTTTGTGTCCGACAGGATTTCAAAATTGCTTCGTTCGGGCGTCAAAGCGTCTGATATAGCGGTTATTTGCAGAGATTTGGATAAATATCAAAAGGAACTTCAGTTTTCTTTTTCAAAATATAACATTCCTTATTTCAATGACGAAAGGCAGAATATTTCATCCGAGCCACTCATTATGTTTGTAAACTTCTTGATGAGGTGCAGTATATATTCTTTGTCGTCAAACGACATCTTTTCTATGCTTAAAACAGGGTTGACTGCTCTTGATGACGAGGCTGTCAACGAACTTGAAAACTATGCTTTTATTTGGAATATCAAAGGCTCGAAGTGGAAAAAGGAATTTTCAAATTCTCCAAAAGGCTTTTCCGAGGAAATGTCCGATAATGATTTGAAAAAACTTGAAGCAATTAACAAAAGCCGTGAGTATGTTGTTGACAGACTTCAAAAATTTAATTCGGCATGCAAAAAGAAAAATTCTGCCGATATTTGCAGGGCAATTTATTTTACACTTATTGATTTTTCTGTTGATGATAAACTTCGTGGGCTTGCACAATCGCTTAACGACAACGGTAAGTCAGTCCTTGCCTTTGAACAGGGCAGAGTGTGGGATTTGCTTATGGATATTCTTGACAAGCTTGCCACAATTTCCGATGACGAAAATATTACTGTTAAGGAATTTTATAAGCTGTTCAATCTTATGATTATGAACGAGGATTTAGGAAATATACCGTCAGGCCTTGACAATGTTCAAATCGGTTCGGCAGACAGAATAAGATGCAACAATCCTTATGCTGTTTTTGTTGTGGGTGCAAATGAGGGCGAATTCCCTCAGAGCTTCTCTTCGTCCGGCTTGTTGTCCGAAAGTGACAGAAATATTCTTATTGAAAACAAATTCAAACTCTACGCTTACGGCGAAACTCTTAATGCACAGGAAAAGTATTTTGCTTATATGGCTCTTTCCGCTCCGAGCGACAAATTGTTTGTTTCGTTCAGAAACGGCTCTGCCGATGGTTCCGAGAGCATTATTGTCAGCGAACTGAAGAATATTTTTCCTAATTTGGAGGTTCATTCTGCCGAAGCCGAATATTCCGTTTCGGCTGCGGAAACTGATGCCAATACTTTTGAAATTCTCGCTTCAAATTTTGATGATAACACAGAGTTTATCGCAACATTGAAAGAGTATTTTGCCGATAAACCCGAATTTGAAAGTCGACTTTCAGCAGTTGAGCGTCTTTCAAAAAATGAAGATATAATTATCAAAAATCCCGATTTGGCACGAAAACTTTTTAAAAACGATATGTATTTGTCGGTGTCAAAAATTGAGGATTACTATAAATGTGCTTTTAAGTATTATTGCAAATTCGGTCTTAATGCACGCCCAAGAATTAAGGCTGAAATGAATCCTATGGAAACAGGTTCTGTAATTCACTATGTTTTGGAATGTATTGTCAGAGATTATGGTTCAAAAGGACTTATTGAGCTTGATTCAAGGCAAATTCAAACAGAGGTGAAGAAGTACCTTAAACAATATCTTGAAAGCAAAATGGGCGATTACAGCGAATTTACGGTTAGATTTAAATATCGCTTTATGTATCTTTCAAAGCTCATTTCGTGTGTTGTTTTGAGGCTTCGTGAAGAATTCGAAAACTGCGATTTTGAACCTAAAGCATTTGAACTTTCAATCGGCAACGGTGAAAACGGCGAAAGCGTAAAATCGCAGGCTATTAATCTGCCTGACGGCGGTACAATTCAAATCCGTGGTTCAATTGACCGTGTTGATACATACACCGAAAACGGCGAACAATATGTTCGTGTTGTTGATTACAAAAGCGGAATAAAGAAGTTTAAGTTGAGTGATATTCTCTATGGACTTAATCTTCAAATGTTTGTGTATCTGTTCACTCTTTGCAAAAGCGACAATGAACTTGCAGGCAAGGAGGCAGGAGTGCTTTATCTCCATTCTTCAAGAAAAATATATAACGTTTCAAGAAATGATATTGACTTAAGCGTTTTAAAGGAAGACAGCGATGCTTATAAGATGGTCGGAGTTGTTCTGAATGACGAAGAAAATCCGATTGCAGAACATATGGAACACGATTTAAAAGGCGAGTTTATTGATGTAAAATGCTCAGCAAAAAGCGGCGTCAGCGGAAGTATTGTCAGCCTTGAGGATATGGGCAGAATTTCACGCAAGATTGATAGTTTAATTGAGCAGATGGGTGTTGAACTTCATATGGGTAAAATTATGCAAAACCCTGTTAATTCAACAAATCATAACAATACTTGTGAATTCTGCGATTATTCCTCTGTTTGTGCAAACAGAAAGGAAATTGAACTGAAGGAAATTGAAGAACTTTCGTTTTCCGACACCATTGAAAAATTAAAGGAGGATGATGTAAATGACTAAATGGACAACACCGCAACAAAATGCCATTGATGCTCGTAACAGTAACATCCTCGTAAGTGCCGCGGCAGGGTCGGGCAAAACCGCAGTTTTGGTTGAGCGTGTAATAAAACTCATTACAGATGTTAACCTCGATGTAGATGTTGACAAACTCCTTATCGTAACCTTTACCAATGCAGCCGCAGCCGAAATGAAAAGCAGAATTGCAAAAAAATTGCTTGAAATTATAAATAAAGACCAAAATAACACAAATGCACACAGACAGCTTGCTCTTTTGCCAAATGCAAAGGTATCAACAATTGATTCATTTTGTATCGGTCTTGTCAGAGAAAACTTCTTTAAACTTGATATTGAACAGGATTTCAAGATTCTTGATAATTCCGAAAATGCCGTTTTGGAGAAAACGGCTATGGATGAAGTGCTTGATTTTCTTTATGAAAACGGCGGAGATGACTTTAAATCTCTTGTCAATATGTTTTCTTCAACTAAAGATGATAAGGGCTTTGCAGAGGTTGTAAACAGAATAAGTCATTTTATTTCTTCACAGGATTTCCCCGATGTCTGGCTTGACAAAATTTGCGAGATATATAATCCCGATATAAAATTTGAGGATTCGTTTTGCTCGGAATATGTTGTTGAAGAAACAAAGTCACTTTTGAATATTGTTGATGATTTGTTCAAACAGTCCGTAGCAGTTCTGAATGTTGCCGACGAAAAACACAAAAAACTGATTGATGCACTCAGCGATGACCGTTTGATAATTGATAGGTTGATTGATAATGCCGAAACGGACAAATGGGATGAAATGCTTGATGTAATAAATAATCTTTCGTTCGGCAGATTCCCGTCAGTTAAATGTGATGAAAAAGATTTTGTAAAATCAAACAGAGATTTGTACAAAGATATTATTACAAAATCAATAGCACCAATGTATTCTGTGAACAGCGATGATTACATAAATGACTGTAAGGTGCTTTATCCTGTAATTAAGCAGTTGACAGAAACGGTCAAGCTGTATAACCAAAAGCAACTTGAAATGAAAAAGGAACTTAATTCATTCACTTTTTCCGATATAGAACATTTTGCAATTAACCTTTTGTTTTATCTTGATGAGTCGGGCGAAATAGTTAAAACACCTCTTGCATATGAACTTGAAGATTCTTTCTATGAGATTCTTGTAGATGAGTATCAGGACACAAACTCTGCACAGGATAAGCTGTTTAAGATTTTATCAAATGGTAAAAACCGATTTATGGTCGGGGATGTTAAGCAGAGTATCTATAAGTTCCGCCTTGCAATGCCTTTTATTTTCACTGAAAAAAAGGATAGCTTTGCACATTATGAAGAAGGCAGTGACAATATCAATCAAAAAATTATTTTGAGCAAAAACTTCCGTTCCCGTAAGGGTGTCTGCGATTATGTAAACTTTGTTTGCTCACATATTATGTCAAAAAAAGTGGGCGGCATTGATTATAACGAAGAGGAAATGCTTAATTCTAATGATGACTTTAAGGCTTCTGATGTGCCGTCTGCTCAAATCAAATATGTATCCACTCCCGATGGTGAAAATACTATTGAATACGAAGCACGGCAAATTGCAAATTACATATTAAACAAAGTAGCAAGCAAGGAACAAATCAAAGACGGAGATACATACAGAGAAATTCGTTATTGCGATTTTGCAATTCTTTTGAGAAGTGCAAAGACAAAAATAAATGCCGTAACCGATATCCTTGGTCAATACGGTATTCCGACAGTTGCAAATAACAAACTCAATCTTTTTGAAAATAAAGAAGTTGTTATTTTGCTGAATTTCTTGCGTGTAATTGATAATCCGACGCAGGATATTTCTCTCCTTGCAACTCTTATGTCTGTTTTTTATGGATATACCGCTGATGATATTTCGCAGGCAAGAGTAGATTGTCCTTACGGTAATTTGTATTCCGCTGTTTCAAAATCAGATATTTTTTCAAACTTTGTTGATGATTTAAAAAAGTATAGGGAATATGCTTCTTCAATGAGCGTTGAAAATCTTGTTAGGCAGATTATAGGCGACACTTCGTATTTGTCGGTGATTTCTGCAATGGGCAATCACGAACAACGGGTACAAAATGTTAAACTCCTTATCGATATTGCCAAAAGATTTGATAATGGCGAAAATGTCGGATTGACAGCATTTATCAGATATGTTGATTCAATTATTGAAAATAAGTTTAATGTGGAAAGTGCTTCTGTAAACGATGCAGGCAAGGACGCAGTTGCCGTTATGACCGTTCATCGTTCAAAAGGTCTTGAATTCCCTGTATGTATTCTTGCAGGAGCAAGCGGCAAATATAATAAAGACGATATAAATAGAGGAATAATTCAACTTAATCCCAAACACGGTGTCGGATTAAAGGTTTATGACGCCTCAAGACTTTGCAGATACGATTCGCTTCAGTTCAGCGTTTTAAAAGATATTAATAACTATGATATGATGAGCGAAAATCTGCGAGTACTTTATGTTGCGATGACAAGAGCGAAGGAACAGTTTGTAACCTTTATTTCCGTTTCATCAAAAGGCGTAGAGCATTATGTCGATTCTGTTTCAAAAAAATTAATATCGTCAAGTTCCTCTTCGGCGTCGGTCATTTCTCCGTATGTTGTAAAAAAAGCGAATACCGATGCGGAATTGCTTACTCTCTGTGCTCTTATTCACAAAGACGGAAAAATTCTGCGTGAAATGTGCTCAAAAGACGATATAGGCTTTGAACCGTATGCAGATTTCAAGCTTGATATTGAAATCCTTGATGAAAATAAAAAGCCTGAACAGCAGGAAGAACAACCGGCTTCGTCCAATGCAGAACTTCTTGCCGAATTAAAGGATAAACTTCAGTTTAAGTATGACAGGCTTGGATTGTCTGCATTTACATCAAAACGCACTGCTTCATCGCTTGATGTTGCAGAACAGGATTTCAAGTATCTCACATCATCAAAACCTGCATTTTTGAGCAAAGCTAATATGACATCGGCTCAAAAGGGAACGGCTATGCACACATTTATGCAGTTTTGTGATTATTCTGCATCAAAGAATGACCTTGAAAATGAAATTGAACGATTGGTTTCAATGTCATTTTTGACCGAAGAACAGGCGAAGAGCCTTGACAGAAAAAAACTTTCGGCATTTTTTAACGGAACTTTTGCCGAGAGAATGTTTGGCAGTGCTCGTATTTACAGGGAAATTAAGGTTTCTTCTTTTGTTCCTGTTAATGAAATTGAGAAAACCGATTATACCGATGAAGTTTTGATTCAGGGTATAGCCGATTGCGTGTTTGAAGAAAACGGAGAACTTGTGCTTGTTGATTATAAAACCGACAGAGCAGACAGCGAGGAAGAACTGATTGACAAATATAAAAATCAAATTGCTTTTTATAAAAAAGCGGTGGCAAAAACATTAATGAAGCCGGTAAAAGAAGCGGTATTGTACTCGTTTTCACTAAATAAAGTGTGTATTTACAAATAAATTGAAAAAAACACTTGCATTTTGTGTTAAACTTTGTTATAATTCTTGCGTTATAAGATTTAGTTGAAAACAGCTATATTCTTTCGACTATCGGCAATTTAAGCGAGGTGAAAGTAATGAAAGACGGAATTCATCCAGAATATCAGACATGCACAGTTAAGTGTGCTTGCGGTGCAACATTTGAAACAAAGAGCACTAAAGGCGATATGAAAGTTGATATTTGCTCAAAGTGTCACCCATTCTATACAGGTAAGCAAAAGCTTGTAGACACAGGTGGACGAGTTGAGAGATTCAACAAGAGATTTGCTAAGAAGGGCTAATCAAAAAATAACGGCAACAGTTGGTATAACCTCTGTTGCCTTGTTTTTTCTTTTGGAGGATGTATGGAAGAGTACAGAACCGTGGAAATATCTGCTGATGATTTTTTTATTGAAAAAAAGTCAAAATTTATCGGCTATGCAAAACCGGTTAAAACCGTCGAGGAAGCAACGGAATTTATTTCACAAATCAGATCAAAGCATTGGGATGCAACTCACAATGTTTATGCCTATGTTTTGCGTGAAAACAACACACAGCGATACAGTGATGACGGAGAACCGGGCGGAACAGCGGGTGTTCCTATGCTTGATGTTTTGCTCAAAGAAAATCTTGTTGATGTTTGCGTTGTCGGTACAAGATATTTTGGTGGTACTCTCCTTGGTGCAGGCGGTTTGGTTCGTGCATACAGCCATACTTCAAAAATCGCCGTCGAGGCTGCACATATCATTACAATGGCAGAATGTGATGTAATGAGCGTTGCGGTTGATTATTCGTTTTATGAGAGGATGAATATCCTTTTGTCCGACTTTTCGGCAAATATTAAGAACAGCGTTTTTGCCGATAATGTGAAAATCACTTTTTCAATAAAGAAAGACAGGGTAGAGGCTTTGCAGGCAAAACTCACCGATGTCAGCAACGGAAAATATAGTTTTGAATATATCGGTTCTGAGTTTGCACAGGTATAATAAAAACAGGAGGCTTATCTGCTTCCTGTTTTCTCTGCTTTATTGGTTGATATTAATTACATTTATTTCGGGATGGTTAAACAGCCTGAAAGGGAATTCTGCGTTTCCGAGCCCTCGTGAAACAATCAACTTCGGTCTGTCACCGAATGAGCCTTTTGCGTATTTTGGAAATAAGCCTTGTCCCGGTGAAAACACAGGACCGATAAACGGCAGGCAAAATTGTCCGCCGTGTGCGTGCCCTGACAGTTGTATGTCAAAATCATATTGACTGTAATTCATATCTTTCACATTTTCAAAATTTTCCGGGAAATGTGAAAGTACAATTTTAAATCCGCTGTTGTTTTCTAATTCGGCAAAATACGGCGACATATCCTTGTAAACAAAAGTTCCGTTCTTTCGTGCCTTGTAGTCTTTAAAGTCTGCTTGATTTTCATCAAGTCCCAAAATGTTCACATCAAATCCTTTATCGTTATAAACAGAAATTCTGTTGAGCAAAACGATAAATCCGATGTCCGACAGTTCTTGCATTATGCTATCAAAATTTTCAAGCCGTCTTTCATGGTTGCCTGTGATGTAGTAGACTTTTGCAATTTTAACAAGTTCTTTGCCAAAGTTGAGCATTTTGTCCTTGTTTTTGCATTTGTCATTGATGTAGTCACCCGTTATGCAAATTATATCAGGATTAAGCTCTTGTGTTTTTTTCAGCACTTTGTTAAAAGGTTTTGAGTGCAGGTCGCTTAACTGAACTATTTTCAGACTTCCGCAGTCGTTGGATTTTATATTATATTGAGTTATGTCTAATATGTTGTTTTGCAGATATAAAAATATAATTATGCCTGCAAGGACAATTAATGCGATTGCCGTAATCAAGATATATTCCATAAAACACCTCTTAAATATGATACATTTTTATTTTTTGCCCGTCAAGATAAAAAAATAAAGGATTTTTGATATTTTTTGAGTATAGTATTTATGGATAGAAATTTTTAATAATATTTTGACGAAAGGAGTGGGCAAAAACGGATAAGTGTATTCGTCAAATTTCCGAGGAAAACGAAAAGAAAATTTTGTCACCGCTTGCTTGTCTTTCATCGCAAAGTAAAGGCAGATTAAGGGAAGAAACCGAATGTGATATCAGAACTGCATTTCAGCGTGACCGTGACAGAATTATTCATTCACAGTCATTCAGACGCTTGAAGCATAAAACACAGGTGTTTCTTGCTCCGTCGGGTGACCATTACAGAACCCGACTTACCCATACCCTTGAAGTTTCGCAAATTGCAAGAACAATAGCAAGAGCACTTCAACTCAACGAGGATTTAACCGAGGCAATCGCACTTGGTCACGATTTGGGTCATACACCTTTCGGACATGCAGGCGAAAGAGCACTTGCACAGCTTTCGCCAAACGGCTTCAAACATTATGAGCAGAGCGTTCGTGTTGTTGATATTTTGGAAAAAGACGGCAAAGGATTGAATCTCACCGAAGAAGTCAGAAATGGTATTTTGTGCCATACAATAGGTGAGGATGCCTTTACTCTTGAAGGTCAAATTATTCGTATTGCGGACAAAATTGCGTACATCAATCATGATATAGATGATGCAATAAGAGCAGGAGTTATGAACGAGGAGGACATTCCTCTTGATATAAGAATGGACCTCGGTATGACAAAAAGTGAGCGTATAAATAATATGGTGCTCAATGTTATTGAAAACAGCAATGACAAAAAAATTCTTATGAGCGATGACTTTTGGGAATTGTTTAACGATTTGCACGATTTTATGTTTGTTGCAGTTTACAAAAATCCTGTTTGCAAAGGCGAAGAAGTTAAAGCCGTTGCAATGCTTGAGCAGATTTATGATCATTATTCAAAGCAACCCGAAGAAATGCCGGAGCAGTATGTCGGCATCGCCGAAAAAGAGGGCGTTGACCGTGCAGTGTGCGATTACATAGCAGGTATGAGTGATAATTATTCTGTTAAAGTGTTCAATCAGTTATATGTTCCTAAATTTTGGATAGAATAATTTATATGTGTTAATTTACGGAAAGGAGTTTTGATTATGCCGTCACTTTCAGATAGCTTCTTGCAGGAACTTCGGCTTAAAACAGATGTCGTTGATTTGATTTCAAGCTATGTTTCTCTCAAAAAACGAGGCAATACCTATGTCGGTTTGTGCCCGTTTCATAATGAAAAAACTCCGTCATTTACTGTTTATGAAAACACGCAGAGTTTCTACTGCTTCGGTTGCGGAGCAGGCGGCGACGGCGTAAGTTTTATGCGTAAAATAGAAAATCTCGATTATATCGATGCCGTTAAGGTGCTTGCCCAAAGGGCAGGTATGCAAATGCCCGACGAAGGATATGACGATTCGCTTTCAAAAAAGCGAAGAGTTATATTGCAGATAAATCGTGAAACCGCAAGGTTTTATCACAACTATATGATGAGTGAGCGGGGAAAAGTCGGTTTGCAGTATTTCTTAAATCGTGGACTTTCTCAAAAGACTATTCGTCATTTCGGTTTGGGGTACGCTCCTAACAATTGGGACGAGCTGTTTAAGCACCTCAAATCAAAGGGATATGATGTTTCGGATATGCTCACTGCGGGTGTTGTCAGAAAAGGCGAAAAAGGATATTACGATTATTTCAGAAATCGTGTTATGACACCGATTATTGATGTTCGGGGCAATTTTATTGCTTTCGGCGGTCGTGTTCTTGACGATTCAAAGCCTAAGTATATCAATACTTCCGATACACTGGTATATAAGAAAACAAATGAAGTTTTCGGTCTTAATTATGCAAAGGACAGCGGAAAAGACAGCCTGATTTTGTGTGAGGGATATATGGATGTCATTGCAATGCACCAAGCAGGCTTTACAAACGCTGTGGCAGGCTGCGGCACTGCTTTGACCAATGAACAGGTTAGACTTCTTTCTCGATACGCAAAGGAAATAATATTAGTTTATGATAATGACGAGGCTGGTCAAAAAGCACTTAACAAAGCTATTTCGCTGTTTGATCAGGTTGATGTTAAAATCAGTATTCCGACCCTCAGCGGAGGCAAAGACCCTGATGAGATTATAAAAAATCTCGGACGGGCACGATTTGCCGATATGCTCGAAAATTCGTCAAATGAGGTCGAGTTTGCGATTATGAAACTTCGCAGAGGTTTCAATCTTCAGACAACTCAAGGTAAAAGTCAGTTTGCGAGCGAGGCAGTAAAAATTCTTGCAAATGCAACGCCGATTGAACGGGATTTGTATTTGTCCCGTCTTGCCGATGAACTCGGAATAGAAAAAAGAGCATTTCAAGCACAGCTTGCTGAATACCGCAGTCGCATGGCAAAAGGTCAAAAAAAGCGAGAGTATAACAAGATCATTGATGACGATTTGCGTAGAACCCGTAAGGAAAGCTTTGAAGCCGATACTTCAACTGTGTCGCTCAAGGCACAGGCAAGAGTTATCGGATTGCTTATGACTTATCCCGATTGCTATTTGTTGTGCAAGGATTTAAGTCCTGATGAATTTACGGCAGGTTTTTACAGAAAGGCTTATGAAGCCGTAACACAACGAATCAAGGATAACTTATCACTTGAATTGATAATGTTCAATGAGGGATTTACCGATGAAGAAATGGGCAAGTTTACACAACTTGTTTCGGTTTCGCAGAACAGTTCCAATCCTAAAAAGGAATTTACCGATTGCATTAATGTAATTGATAATGAATATAAAAAACAAAATTTAAAAAATACTTCTGAAATGAATGATGATGACTTCAGAAACTTTTTTAGCAAAAAGAATACATAAACGAGGAGATTATTATGGAAAAAAAGCAAGCACCCGTAACAGAAGCGGAAAAGAAAGAAAACGCATTTAAAAAAATAATCGAAAAGGGTAAGCAAGCAGGTCACCTTACCGCACAGGAGATTGATAATCTTATTGTTGAACTTGACCTTGATGTTGACGAACTTGAAAAGCTCAACGACCAAATTGATTCAAATAATATCAGTATTATTGATGACTTCTCATCAGAAGCACTTGATGGTATTTCTCTTGAAGTTGACCTTCCGAAGGAAACAGATGCCGCAGATTCTGTGGCAGTTAATGATAACGCACAAATGGATGATCCTGTTAAGGTTTATCTTAAAGAAATCGGCAGAATTCCGCTTTTGACAGCAGAAGAAGAAATTGAACTTGCCATGAAGATAGCAGATGATGACGAAAATGCAAAGAAGCGTCTTGCCGAGGCCAATCTTCGTTTGGTTGTAAGTATTGCAAAAAGATATGTCGGCAGAGGAATGCAATTCCTTGACCTTATTCAAGAGGGCAACCTCGGTCTTATAAAGGCTGTTGATAAGTTTGATTATACAAAAGGCTTTAAGTTCTCAACATATGCAACATGGTGGATTAGACAAGCTATCACAAGAGCCATTGCAGATCAGGCAAGAACAATTCGTATTCCGGTTCATATGGTAGAAACCATCAACAAGGTAAAGAAAGCACAATCACAGCTTCTTCACCTCAACGGTCACGAAGCAACACCAGAAGAAATCGCAGATTATCTTGAACTCCCTGTTGATAAGGTAAGAGAGATTATTCGTGTTTCACAAGAACCTGTATCACTCGAAACTCCTATCGGTGAGGAAGAGGATTCACATCTCGGTGACTTCATTCCTGATGACGATGCTCTCGCACCTGCCGATGCCGCATCTATGAGCCTCCTTAAGGAACAACTTGCAGAGGTACTTAAAACTCTCACTCCGAGAGAAGAAAAGGTGCTCAAGCTCCGTTTTGGTCTTGAGGACGGAAATCCGAAAACTCTTGAAGAAGTCGGTAAAGAATTTAATGTAACCCGTGAGCGTATTCGTCAAATCGAGGCAAAAGCACTTCGCAAGCTTCGCCATCCAACAAGAAGTAAGAAATTAAAGGACTTTTTAGACTAATGACAGAAGAAAAAATTAAAAGAATTAACGAGCTTGCTCATAAATCAAAAACAGCCGAAGGACTTACCGAGGCTGAAAAGGAAGAACAGGCTATACTCAGACAGGAATATATCAATTCATATAAGGCGAGCCTCATCGGTCAGCTTGAAAACACATATATTGTTCGTCCTGACGGAACAAAAGAACACCTTGAAAGAAAAAATAAAAAATGGGAAATTTAATTATTATGGAGGGTTTGGACGGTAGCGGAAAGTCTACTCAAACCGACCTCCTTGAAAAGTATATTGTTCAAAATAACATTGAATACAAAAAGATTAAACTTCCGGATTATGACAGTCCGTCAAGCACACTTGTAAATATGTATCTTGGCGGAGAGTTCGGCACAGATGCAACAGATGTAAATGCTTATGCAGCATCTGCATTTTATGCCGTTGACCGTTTTGCATCTTTCAAATTGAAGTGGAAAGAGGATTATGAAAACGGAAAACTTATTCTTGCCGACAGATATGCAACATCAAATCTTATTTATCAAACAGAAAAGGTTGATGAAAGCAAGTGGGATGAATATATCGAGTGGTCGGAGGATTTTGAATATAACAAAATCGGAATTCCCCGTCCTGACCTTGTAATTTTTCTTGATATGCCCGTTGAGATTTCTCAAAAGCTTATGACCTCACGCTACAATGGTGATGAGAATAAAAAGGATGTTCACGAGGCAAATGT
Source organism: uncultured Eubacterium sp. (assembly GCA_900539325.1). Lineage (GTDB taxonomy): Bacteria > Bacillota > Clostridia > Oscillospirales > Acutalibacteraceae > Eubacterium_R. The sequence continues at coordinate 8,813 of UQCC01000005.1, read as the reverse complement.
CGCATTTCTAAATGCTTGTAGAAAATCGGCACTTTATGCCGCAAAAAAACAGGGCTGGGCGATTGTCGAGTGTTCTGACGGAAAAAATCCTTTGCCGATAGATGTAATTCATAACAAAATCATTCAGATTGTAGAAAAGGAACTTAACAATGCTTGAATTTAAAAAGCCTGAAATATCCGATAAAGAATGGGCAAACAAATGCCTTGCACATGCAAACAGTATGAACTGTGAGTATACTTTCGGCAATTTGTTTATATGGCAAAAATCATATTCCACCGAAATTTGTAAGTATAAAGATTTTTTGATTTGCAAATGGAATGACGACGGTACTACCACCTATTCTATGCCGCTCGGTGAAGGTGATTTTACCGATGCCGTAGATGCAATAATAGATTATGCAAAATCACTTGGTGAAACACCTGTTATTTACGGTATCACCGACGGCTATTTAGGCCTTATGCAAGAGGCTTTTACCGGAAAATTCACATATAAATATGATGACGGCAATAACGATTATATTTATTCAACCGAAAAAATGGCTTCGCTTTCAGGTAAAAAATATCATGGTAAACGCAATCATATAACTAATTTTAAAAAGAACAATCCCGATTGGTCATTTGAAAAACTGTCAAAAGATAATATTCCTGAATGTATCGAACTTCATTCTAAATGGATTGAGAATAAAGATCCTGACGATGAGGATTATTCATTTGAATTCGAGGCGGTACTTTCTGCATTTGAGCATTTTGATGAGCTTGATTTTGTAGGCGGACTTATCAGAGTTAACGGCGAAGTTATTGCTTACACTCTCGGTGAACCGCAAATGAGCGGCCATTGCTTTGTTTCTCATTTTGAAAAAGCACCTGCCGATGTAATCGGTGCATATGCGATTATTAATCAGGAATTCACCAAAAATTGTCTTATGGAATACGAGTATGTCAATAGAGAGGAAGACCTCGGAATTGAGGGACTTCGTAAGGCGAAGCAGTCTTATCATCCCGAAATTTGGCTTGAAAAATGTACGGCGGTATATAATGATTAAGATAACAAAAAGTGTAGATGATATTGTGCCGCTTTGGTCTGAAGCGTTTGGCGACAGCAGGGAAGACATTGTTTTCTTTATAGAAAATATTAAAAATGCAAGTTGCTTTGCATATTTTGAAAACAACAAAGCAGTCAGTATGCTTTATCTTGTTGATTGTGTTCTTGACGGTAAACAGTCGCATTATATTTATGCGGCTTGTACAACACAGAGTTACAGAAAAAAGGGATATATGAGTGCTCTCATTAAGCATTGTGTTGCTGAATTTGATGAAGTGTGCCTTATTCCGGCTAACGAAGATTTAATTGAATATTATAAAAGACAAAATCTGACTTTTGAATATTCTGTTGATAAATTAAAATTTGATGAGTGCAGGGAATTGATTGATGAGTATCTCTATGCGGGTTGCTCACTTAAAACTCCTGTTGTGCTTTCAAACAAAGGGGAATAATTATGGTTTATGTATTTTTGGCAGACGGCTTTGAAATTATCGAGGCATTGTCACCGGTTGATATGCTTCGTCGTGCAAAGGTAGAAACAAAGCTTGTCGGCGTAACGGGAGAAATTGTTACTTCGTCCTGCGGCGTTGCCGTAAAAACCGATATGCAAATTGATGAATTCGATTTTTATGATGTAGAGGCTGTTGTATTGCCGGGTGGAATGCCGGGTACTCTCAATCTTGAAAACAATCAAACGGTTCAAAAAATTATCGACAACGCAAGTAATACGAACGCTTTTATTTGTGCGATTTGTGCCGCACCGTCTATTCTCGGTCATAAGGGATTGCTAAACGCTAAAGAGGCTACTTGCTTCCCCGGATTTGAAAACGCTCTTGAGGGTGCAACGCTTTCCGATAAATATGTTGTTACCGACGGTAAAGTTATTACCGCAAGAGGTGCAGGCGTTTCTGTTGACTTTGGTCTTGAAATTATAAAACAACTTCGAGGCGAGGAACTTTCAAATGAAATCAGAAGCCAAATTCAGTGCAGATAAAAAAGAACTTCGCTCATACATAAAAGCGAAGCGAAAATCTATTGAAAATAAAGTTGAAAAAGATATCCTTATTGCACAAAATCTCTTGTCACTTGATGAAATAAAAAAAGCCGATACTGTTTTGTGCTATATTTCTCTTGATGATGAGATTTGCACAGATGAGATAGTCAGTGCTTTGCTTGATTTAGGCAAAAGAGTCGGTGCACCTTATTGTGTAGATAACAACGGCAATATGGATTTTTATTACATAACCGATTTTGATGATTTAAAAATTCAATCATTCGGTGTTCGTGAACCTGTTATTGAAAAATGTAAAAAGGTTACTTCTTTTGACAATACAATCATCATCTTGCCTGGGCTTTGCTTTGATTCAAACGGCAATCGCCTTGGCTACGGAAAAGGGTATTATGACAGATTTTTGCAAATTCACTCTTTAATTTCTGTCGGTTTGTGTTATAATAGCCTTATTGTAAAAAATGTTCCGACAGATACATATGATAAAAAAGTTGACCTCATTGTTTCGGAAAACGGTGTTGTCAATGTTAACGGAGGGAAAAATGGATAAGTACGGTTTCAATAACGGAAATAAAAATAATCCGGATTTCTATTTTTCAAACAGCGAGGTAACTCCTCCTGTTAATCATAAAAACAACACCACAACCAATACCAAAACAAAAATGAAGAAAAAGCCTTCAAGCGGTGTAGGTTCAACCTATCTTTTCTTCATAATTGTTATTGCCGTATCGGTTGTTATATCGATTTATGCAATTTTTTGTATGAATGATATTTTTGCAATTACAAAGACAAAATCAAATGTAACTCTCTCTTATTCGCAAGCGGTTGAAACATCGGATGATGCCGTTGATATGCTTGCCGATAAAGGTCTTATAAGATGCAAAAATTTTTGTAAGTTCTTTGTTAAGTTCAGGGATAAAATGATTAAAACTTCTCGCCTTGGCGGACCGTATGAGGCAGGCGTATATTATCTCAACGGTAAAATGGGACTTGAGGGTATGCTTGTAACAATGCACGGTGACACATCATCAAGCGAAACGGTTACTTTAACTTTCCCTGAAGGTCTTACAGTTCCCGAAATCGTTAATAAACTGTCGGAGAATGATGTTTGCGACAAAACAGCACTTCTTTCTGTTATTCAGTCAACCGATTTTACCTATTCGCTTGTAACTAATCTTAAAGCGAGTGATTCTGTTCCGTATAGACTTGAGGGCTTTATGTTCCCTGATACTTATGAGTTCTTTATTAATGAGAGTGCCGCAAGTACCGTTCGTAAATTCCTTGAAAACGGCGATTCAAAGTTCACGGAAAAATATAAGCAAAAAGCTGAAAAGATGGGATATTCTACCTATCAAATCATAACCGTTGCTTCTATTATTCAAAAAGAAGCCGCAAACGATGACCAGATGAAAACGATTGCAGGTATACTTTACAATCGTTTGGAGGATACCGTTAACTTCCCGACCTTGGGTTGTCAGTCCACTTCCGACTATATTACAAACAAGGTTGCTCCTAATTTATCGTCAACTTCATCTCATACTTCGGAATACTATATGACATATTACAACACCAATTTGTCATCAACTGTTGTCGGTTTACCGGCAGGTCCGATTTGTAATCCGGGTATAAATGCTATTCGTGCCGCTTTGTATCCAAAAGAAACATCCGCAAAGTTCTTTTTCCACGATACAAAAGGCAATATGTATACAGCAAAAACATACAGTGAATTTAAACAAAAGGTACAAACTTACGCACCTTATTTGGAATATTAATATATGAATCAAAAATTAGAATTACTTTCTCCGTCGGGAGATATAGACAGATTAAAATTAGCGGTAAAGTTCGGTGCCGATGCCGTTTATGTTGGCGGTGAAATGTTCGGTATGCGAACAAATCCGTCAAATTTCAATGCAGATCAATTAAAAGAAGCGGTGAATATTGTTCACTCGGCGGGTAAAAGACTTTATTTAACATGCAACACTTTGCCAAGGAATAATGAACTCGGTGCATTGCCCGATTATCTTAAATATGTTGCCGAAATCGGTGTAGATGCTCTTATCATTGCAGATATGGGTGTGCTTTCATTAGCAAAAAAGTATGCACCCGATACTGAAATTCATATGTCAACTCAAGTTGGTATCGTCAATTATGCGGCGGCTAATGCTCTTTATGATATGGGTGCAAAGCGTATAGTTACCGCAAGAGAACTTTCGCTTGATGAAATTAAAACTATTCGTGACAAAACAAATCCTAATTTGGAAATTGAGGTCTTTGTTCACGGTGCAATGTGCATGTCATTTAGCGGAAGATGTATTTTGTCGGATTATATGGTAGGCAGAGATGCCAACAGAGGCGATTGTGCTCAGCCTTGCAGGTGGAAATATCATCTTGTTGAGGAAACTCGTCCGGGTCAGTATTTCCCGATTAATCAGGACGAAAACGGTACTTATATTTTCAACTCTCGTGATTTGTGTATGATAGATCATATTCCGGAACTTGACCGTGCCGGTATTGATTCATTTAAGATTGAGGGCAGAGCAAAGAGCGAGTATTACACCGCTATTGTAACTTATGCTTATCGTCATGCTATTGACGAATATCTTGCTTCGGGCAGAAAAGAAGATTTTGTTCCGTCACAGTGGATTCTTGACGAAATGGAAAAAATGAGCCACCGTGAATACACAACAGGCTTTAATTTCGGACCGATTAAAAACGGTCAAGTGCTTGATACGGGCGGATATATCCGTAATTGGGATGTGTGTGCACTTTACAAGAGCCAACAAAACGGACGCCTAACTGTTACACAGCGTAACAGATTTTATCAAGGCGACACCCTTGAGGTGGTTGAGCCGTTTAAGCAACCGTATCAAATTACTGTTGAAGAACTGTATAATGAAAAAGACGAAGAATTTGTCGATGTTGCAAACAAAGCAACCGATGTGTATTCTTTTAAGTGTGACAAAGAAATATCACCCGATGCTATTTTCAGAGTAGAGCGTAAATAAAATTAATCCCTTTTGTACATAATCAGTACAAAGGGGTATTTTTATGTATAAAAGAATTTTGTCGTTTTCGCTCGCAATAACCTTGCTGTTTTGTGGAATTTGCGGAAGAATAGGTTATATTATATTCAGCAAAAACTATGTGGTTTCGGGCGGTAAAAATTCGTATTCATTAAATATAGACAAAAAGCAACCTACACTTTATTATCGTACCGGTATAGCCGCAACAAATAACTCACGCAAATATGTTGCCGTTATAAAACCGACACCTCGTTCGGTATCCGAATTGAATAAATTATTTACCGAAAAAGAGCAAAAGAGAATTATAGAACAGCTAAAATCCGGTAAACCTGTTTTGGTTGATATTGACGATTTTCCGAGTGCTTCGTTAAAATCAATCAAGATTTACAAACGATATTCTTCAGAAAACGAACTTCATCAAATTATTGCAAAGCAATCAAACGGGTTGCTTAATCATACAGGCGAAGAAATAGGCAAAAGCACGGTTATGTTCGGTATAGACGCAAACGGAAGAATTCTTGACGGTGATGAGGGCACTCTTGAACAGATAAATTATGATTCAAAAGAAGGTTATCGTCTTTCTGTTGATAAAAAAATTCAGGATATAACTGTTTCTGCTTCTTCAAAAATGAAAAGTGGATGCGTAATTGTAATGAATACCGAGGACTCTTCAATCCTTGCGTGCGTAAATAAGCCGTTTGATAATTATTTAATCAAAGCATTCGGTCAGTATTCGGTGGGCTCTGTGTTTAAAATAGTCGTTGCCGCCTGTGCTCTTGAAAATGATGTGAATATTAAATATAATTGCACCGGTAAAATTAAGGTTGGTGATACCGAATTTTCCTGCCAAAACAATCATATTCATTCAAATCAAACACTCAAGCAGGCACTCGCCAATTCGTGTAACTGCTATTTTGTGAATTTAGCAAATACTTTGGGTAGTGACAAATTGCTTGAAACTTGCGATAAATTGGGCTTTAATGATTATACTGAATTATTTGACGGATGGAATATTGTTAATTCATATTTGCCTACAAAATCTGATTTGCTCTCAAAAGGTGAACTTTCTCTTTTCGGCTTCGGTCAAGGTAAGTTAACCGCTTCACCGCTTCAAATCGCTTCTGTGCTTTGCACAATTGCAAATGACGGATATTATTCACAACCTAAACTTGTCCTTTCAAATGTAAACAATCAAAATGTGCAAACTGATATTGTTTATCCTTCAAAAGAAAAAGTTTTGAAAACAAATACTTGCAAAAAACTTATTGAGTATATGCGTTATGTTGTTACCGACGGAACAGCCCGTATTGTTATGTACGGTGACAAAAAGTCGGCAGGTAAAACTGCGACTGCTCAGACAGGGCAGTATTATAATGGCGTTGAAAAATTAAACACTTGGTTTGTCGGGTTGTATCCATATGACAAACCAAAGTATGCAATTGTGATTATGACAGAAGACGGAAAGTCAGGTGCAGGAGATTGTTGTCCGATTTTCAGTACCATAGTTGAACAGCTTGGTAAAATGTGATATAATTATGCCATAGAAAATGTAAGGGGAATATTTATGGCAGAAAAGAAACTGAAAACATTGCTTGTTTTTAAATATATTGATGAATTTTCAGACGAGGCACATCCGCTTTCAACAAGTCAAATTATTGAAATGCTTGCAAATGAGGGAATTAAGTGTGAACGCAAGTCGATTTATGCCGATGTTAAAACTTTAAAAGAAATCGGATATGATATTGTTTCTATAAAATCTCCGATAAACGGCGGCTTTTTTATGGCAAGCCGTAAATTTGAAATACCCGAAGTTCGCTTGCTTATTGACGCTGTTACTTCAGCCGGATTTATCACGCCTAAAAAAACTCAAAGCCTTGTTGAGAAACTCGAATCGCTTGTGTCAAAAAATCAAGCGAATTCTATTGTAACACAGGTATATATCGACCCAAGCACAAAATGTGATAATGAGGAAATTTATTATATCATTGATGCACTCCATAAGGCTATTCAAGACCGTAAAAAAGTTAAATTTATATATAAACGCCGTAATATCGATGTTGAGAATAAAAAGAATTATACCGAAAAAACATTTACTGTTTCGCCTTATGCACTCATTTGGAAGGATGACCATTACTATTTAATTTGCAACAATCAAAAGTACAATAATATAATGAACTTGCGTGTTGACCGTATCAGAAAGGTTAATACTCTTGATGAACCTGCCAGACCGGTCGGCGAGGTAAGTGAGTATAAGAATTCTTTTGATGTTGCCGATTATTCAAAAAAGATGTTCAATATGTACAGCGGCAAGTCGGATAAAATCAGAATTGCCTGCGAACTTGAACTCCGTGAGCAAATTATGGACCGCTTCGGAGCAAAAGTTCCGCTCTCGGCATACGACAGTTCTCATTTTGAAACAACCGTTGATGTCGCTGTGTCCGACGGATTAATTGCATGGCTTATGTCTTTCGGCAAAAAAGTTAGAGTTCTCGAACCGCAATATCTTGCCGATGCCGTCAAAGAGCGTGCACAGCAAATCGCAAAACTTTATGAATAAAAAATACCTCTTGATGAATTGTGCTTCATCAAGAGGTTTCTTTATAAAGTATTCAAATCATAAGGTGTCTTTTGGTAAACAAAGTAGTTCAACCAATTATTAAACAATATATTCGCCGTGCTCTTCCATTCCATCTGAGGAGTGGCATTTACATCGTCATTTGGAAAATAATTGTAAGGAATATCAATATCAAGACCTTTTTCCTTGTCGCGGAAGTATTCTCTTGCAAGAGTATCTCTGTCGTATTCGCTGTGACCGGTCACAAAAAACTTCCTGCATTCCATATCAGCAACAATGTGAATTCCGGCAAGGTCGCTGTAGGATAGAATTTGCAAATCCTTAACCTGTGCAATGTCTTGTGTTTTTATTTCAGTGTGGCGGGAATGAGGTGCATAGTAAATATCATCAAGACCTCTCATCAAAGGATGAGTTTCATCAAGGCATTGGTGAGGGAAAATGCCAAAAATCTTTTTCTTTGTTGGATATTTCTTTATACCGTAATGATAGTAAAGTCCGGCTTGGGCACCCCAGCAAATATGAAATGTGGAGTAAACATTTGTTTTGCTCCATTCCATTATTTTGCAAAGCTCGTCCCAATAGTCAACTTCTTCAAATTCCATTTGCTCAACGGGAGCACCTGTAATAATCATTCCGTCATATTTTTTGTTTTTAACATCATCATATGTTTCGTAAAACTTGTCCATATGACTTTTAGAAACATTTTTTGCTTCGTGAGTTGCAACTTGTAAAAATTCAACATCAACCTGAAGCGGAGAGTTACTCAAAAGCCGAAGCAGCTGAGTTTCGGTTTCCAACTTTGTAGGCATCAGGTTGAGTATCAATATTTTAAGTGGGCGAATATCTTGCGTGTCTGCACGCATATTGCTCATCACAAATATATTCTCAATTTCAAGTCGCTGCTTTGCAGGCAATTCATTATCAATTCTGATTGGCATAACTCAACCTCCTTTAAAATTGTTTTAATATTATATCAAATTTAGTTTATTATTTCAAGTATATTATATATTATATACATTATATATATTATGGGAAAATTTATACAAAAACTTTATGAATATAACAATCTTTGTGTATATTTTGTTGTAATCTGAAAAAAATCAAAGTTTTTTCAAAAAAAGTGTTGACAATTGGGTAATGAGGTGGTAAGATGTACAAGTCGTC